>DASPIU010000047.1:0-98811 GCA_035629025.1 Stenotrophomonas sp. | reverse complement strand
TGGAGCGCCCACGGCTGGTGCGTGGAGCTGGACGTGCTGCACGAACCAGAGCGCCGCCGCGTGGTGTGGCACTGCACGCGCTCCAACCTGCTGGACAGCAATGCCTGGACCGGCACGTCGATGAGTTTCGGCCTGCAGCCCACGGCACGGGGCACCCGCATCGACTTCAGCCACGAGGACTACCCGGATTCGCCCTGCCTGCCTACCTGCGAACGTGGCTGGGCGTTCTTCCTCGGTCGCAGCCTCAAGCGATATCTGGAGAAGGGCGAGGGCATGCCCTATCCGGACATGCCCGCGCGCTGATTCGCATCAGCCCGCGCGCGCCGCGGAATCGGCATCCCATTGCGCCAGCGCCGCGGCCAGGTCCGCCGCCTCGCGCGGGCGCACCACCCGGGCCACTTCCTGCCCATCGCGCAGCAGCACCAGGGTGGGCCACAGCTTGACCCGATAGGCGCGGCCCAGCGGCCGGCCCTTGCCGTCCTCGATCTTCAGATGCGCCGCATCGCCACGCGCGTCGATGGCCTGGGCCAGCGCGGGCTGCGCGGCCTGGCAGTGGCCGCACCACGGCGCGCCGAATTCCAGCGCCACGCGCCCACGCAGCGCGGCGACCTCGGCCGGCGCGGGCTCCTGCTCCCGGTAGCTGCGCGCGAAGGACATTGCCGCGCCCTCAGCCCAGCGCGCGCTGGATGTCGGCCAACGGCGCGTTGGTCAGGTCCTTGGCAAGGTCGCCGACCAGCCGTGCCTGGGTTTCCTTGTGCAGCAGCGGGCGCAGGCGGCCCAGCGTGGTCGGATCGGCGACCAGCAGCAGGTGCGCGTAGCGATTGTTGAGCGCGCCCTCGTTGAGTTGCGCGGCCAGCTGCTTGGCGAAAGTCGCCTCGTCCAGCTGCGCCTCGCTCATGTCCTGCGGCACGCGGCCGGCCGGACCCTGGTCGTCCACATCTTGCACTTCCATCAACTGCTGCTGGTGCAGCTGCAGGTCGCCGCCGCTGCCCACGTTGGTGAAAACCCGGGCCGAGCCACCATCGGCCACCACCACAACGGTGCCTTCTGGAATGCGCTGGGTCATCTCGGTCTCCTTCATCGAGGGGGGACTACAGACTGCCGCCGCTTGCGTGAGCGTCGCGTCCCTTTCCCATCCCCCTGGTGCGTCAGGATCATGAATCCACGAATCTCAGGGATTGAGACAATGTGCGCATTCGATACACCTTTTGGGGACGCTGCACATCATGGCCTACGCCCTTGCCCCGCGCACGGAGGATGCCGAGCGCGCGCTGTCCACGCTGGACGGCATGCCCGCGCGCGACGGCGCCCTGCTGACCGCGCGGCTGTCGCGCCGCTACCAGGACCGCATCACTGGCGGTTTCACCATTCCCGGGCGCGAAGGCCGTTACACATCGTTACCCGATGACCTGCCGCCCGCCCTGGCCACCGCACTGCGCAGCCGCGGCATCGAGCAGCTCTACAGCCATCAGGCCGAGGCCTGGGCGGCAACGGCGCGCGGCGAGCATGTGGCCGTGGTCACGCCCACCGCCAGCGGCAAGTCGCTGTGCTACACGTTGCCGGTGGTGGCCGCGGCGATGACCCGCCGCGCCAAGGCGCTGTACCTGTTCCCGACCAAGGCGCTGGCGCAGGATCAGGTGGCCGAACTGCTGGAGCTCAACCGCGCAGGCGACCTCGGGGTGAAGGCCTTCACCTTCGATGGCGACACCCCGGGTGATGCGCGCCAGGCGATCCGCCTGCACGGCGACATCGTGGTCTCCAATCCGGACATGCTGCACCAGGGCATCCTGCCGCATCACACCAAGTGGGCGCAGTTCTTCGAGAACCTGCAGTACGTGGTGATCGACGAGGTGCACACCTACCGCGGCGTGTTCGGCAGCCACGTCACCAACGTGCTGCGCCGGCTCAAGCGCATCTGCGCGTTCTATGGCGCCAACCCGCAGTTCATCCTGTGCTCGGCGACGATTGGCAACCCGCAGGCGCACGCCGAAGCCCTGATCGAGGACCGCGTGCACGCCATCACCGAATCCGGCGCCCCGGCCGGCGACAAGCACGTGCTGCTGTGGAACCCGCCCGTGGTCAATCCCGACCTGGGCCTGCGCGCCTCGGCGCGGTCGCAGAGCAACCGCATCGCCCGCATCGCGATCAAGTCCGGGCTCAAGACGCTGGTGTTCGCGCAGAGCCGACTGATGGTCGAAGTGCTGACCAAGTACCTGAAAGACATCTTCGACCACGATCCGCGCAAGCCACCGCGCATCCGCGCCTACCGCGGCGGCTACCTGCCGACCGAGCGGCGCGAGGTGGAAAAGGCGATGCGTGCCGGGCAGATCGACGGCATTGTCTCGACCTCGGCACTGGAGCTGGGCGTGGACATCGGCGCGCTCGACGTGGTCGTGCTCAATGGCTACCCCGGCAGCGTGGCCGCCACCTGGCAGCGCTTCGGCCGTGCCGGCCGCCGCCAGCAACCCGCACTGGGCGTCCTGGTGGCCAGTTCGCAGCCATTGGACCAGTACGTGGTGCGGCACCCGGACTTCTTCGCCGACGCCTCGCCCGAGCATGCGCGCATTGCGCCGGACCAGGCGCTGATCCTGTTCGACCACATCCGCTGCGCCGCCTTCGAGCTGCCCTTCAACGCCGGCGAGCCGTTCGGGCCGGTGGACCCGCTCGTGTTCCTGGAAGCCCTGGCCGAGAGCGGCGTCATCCATCGCGAAGGCGAGCGCTGGGAGTGGATCGCCGACAGCTACCCGGCCAACGCGGTGAGCCTGCGCTCGGTGGCCGACGGCAACTTCGTCGTGGTCGATCGCAGCGATGGCAAGCAGCAGATCATCGCCGAGGTCGATTACTCCGCTGCCGCGCTGACCCTGTACGAAGGCGCCATCCACATGGTGCAGAGCACGCCCTACCAGGTGGAACGCCTGGACTGGGAAGGCCGCAAGGCCTATGTCACGCGCACCCATGTGGATTACTACACCGACAGCATCGACTACACCAAGCTCAAGGTGCTCGACCGCTTCGACGGCAGCGCGGCCGGGCGCGGCGACTGCCACCACGGTGAGGTGCATGTGGTGCGGCGCGTGGCCGGCTACAAGAAGATCCGCTATTACACCCACGAGAACATCGGCTACGGCCCGGTCAACCTGCCCGACCAGGAACTGCACACCACCTCGGTGTGGTGGCAGTTGCCGCAGGCCACGCTGGGCAAGGCATTTGCCTCGCGCCAGGACGCGCTCGACGGCTTCCTTGGCGCGGCCTATGCGCTGCACGTGGTCGCCACGGTGGCGGTGATGGCCGACGCGCGCGACCTGCAGAAGGCGGTGGGCAATGGCGATGGCGCCTGGTTCGCGGTCGCCGATCAGGGCGGGCGCGGGCAGCTGCGCGGCGCCGATGGCGCCGAGGGCCATGTGGAACTGCAACAGGCCTTCGTGCCGACCGTCTACCTGTACGACAACTTCCCCGGTGGCGTGGGCCTGAGCGAACCGCTTTGGCAGCGCCAGGCCGAGCTGGTCGCGCGCGCTGGCGAGCTGGTGCAGCGCTGCGACTGCCGCGCCGGTTGCCCGGCCTGCGTGGGCCCGGTGCTGGCGGCGCAGGAACAGGGCCAGGGCGCGACGCCGAAGACGCTGGCGCTGAAGGTATTGGCACTGCTGGCGCAGATCGATGGCAGCCGCCGCAGTGATGCCGGTGCGCAAGAGAGCGCAATGGAAGCGTTGGCATGAGCATCAGCGCGGACAAGCTGCGCCTGTTGCGCCGCCAGGCAGGCGCGGCGGTGGCTGCCGGCGAGGCGTCGACGCCAGCGCCCGCGGCGGCCGAGGCACCACAAGCGGTGCCAGCGCCAGCCAATGAACCGGTTTTCGCCTGGATCGAGCGCGAGGTACAGCACAAGTCCGTGGCCAATGGCGCGGCGCAACCCGCAATCCTCGCCCCGCCCGTACCGGCATCCAAGCCATCCACGCCACCACGCGCGCGCGGCACTGACATCGCCGCGCTGCGACGCCTGATCAGCCTGCGTGAGCGCGCGGTGTCACCCGCTCCCGCGGCGCCGCGCAATGCCGGCCGCGCGCTGGACCGCCATCTGCCCGGCACCGAGATCGCGCCCGGCCTGCATCTGGTCGAAGCCTTCGTGGCACAGGCAGTTCCCACCGCGGCGCTGTCGCTGGCCTTTGCCCGCCGCGAAGACGCCGTCGCGCCCCGCGACCTGCTGTTCTTCGATACCGAAACCACCGGCCTGGCTGGCGGCACCGGCACGCGCGCCTTCATGATCGGCGCGGCGGACTGGCACCATCATCCGGTCCACGGCGAAGGCCTGCGCATCCGCCAGCTGCTGATGTCGACGATGGCGGCCGAGAGCGCGATGCTTGATACCTTCGCCGGCTGGCTGGGCCCGGCCACCGTGTTGTCCAGCTACAACGGCCGCTGCTATGACGCACCGCTGCTGAAGACCCGCTACCGCCTGGCACGCCGGCGCGAGCCGTTGTCCGCGCTGGACCACGTGGATCTGTTGTTCCCGACCCGGCGCCGCTATCGCGGCACCTGGGAAAACTGCCGGCTGGCGACCATCGAGCGCCAGCTGCTGCGCATCGTGCGCGAGGACGACCTGCCCGGCTCGCAGGCGCCCGCCGCCTGGCTGCATTACCTGCGCGGCGGCGACGCCCGCGACCTGCGCCGGGTGCTGGCGCACAACCACCAGGACGTAGTGACACTGGCACTGCTGATGCTGCGGCTGGTCGAGGCCGAGGCATTGGAGCAGTTGGCGCTGTAACGCGCTCAACTTACTGAAGACTCGATGCTCCATTCCGCGAACGCGGTATCGAAGTCGACGAGCGTCAGTACCCCCATGCACGCCCGCGCGCCGCTGGGCAATGCGTGACCCGCGGCCAGGCGCCGCGCCAGCAACACCGTAGCCAGGCAGGGAATCTGCGGACCGTGCAGGTAGGGCGCAGTGAGATCCCAGCGCAGCACCTGCGTGCTTCCCGCACGCGTGCCACGCAGCTCCACCGACATGCCACCCAGTTCGCTGCCGAAGCGGTCGAACGCCCGCGCAGCGCGAGCGAACGCCGGTGCCAGTGCCGCCATCGGCAGCGGCACGCCCCATTGCCGCAGCGCGGCGATCGCGGCCAGCGCGCGCTGCAGCACTGGCAGCTCCAGCGCGGCACGAAAGCGCACCGAACGCACGCCCGGATAGCGCGCCACCAGCAGGTCATGGTCTGGCACGTCGCAGGCAGCGGCCAGGCGCGGCGCCATTTTCGGGAAGCTGACCCGCTGCGGCCTGCGCCAACCGCTGACTGCCTGCCAGCGTCCATCGCGCCAGCATCGGAAGGCGACGCCGCAGTACGACAGCACCGCGCGCACGGTCGCCAGGCCCAGCGGCGTGCGCTGCGCGGGGGCGATGACGATGTCGATGTCGTGCAGTTCGTCGAAGCCTCCACGCAGCGCATCCACGACCGCGCTGGAAATCGCCGGCAGGGTGCTCGCGCCCGTGATGGCGGCACGGCCCGCGGCCTGTGCAGCCGCTTCCATTGCTGCCGGGAACTCGCGCACGAAATCGCGCCCGTCCGCCAGGTCAACATAGTGGGCACCTGCGCCCAGGCAGGCTTCGGCAACGTGATAGCCCTGGCCCTGGAATGGCCCGGCGCTGTGGATCACCAGCGCCGGCTGCCACTGCGCCAGGCACGCGCGCAACCCGGGCGATGCCGTGTCGATATCGGCGAAAGTCAGCCGCAGCCGTTGCGCCCTTGGCAGATCGGCGAAGGTCGCCATGCCCTGCGTGCTGGCCGAACGGCCGGCCACGATCACCTCGATGGCCGGTTCCTGTACCAGTGCGCGCACGATGCGCGCGCCGAAGTGCCCATATCCACCCAACACCAGAACCCGGCAGGCCGGCTGTACCTCTTGCATGTGATCCCCCCGCGCTCGGACGCGGGATTATCACTGCAACGAGATCAGCCGTGCGGCCCACCCATCACCGGCAGCACCACGCCGGTGATGTAACTGGCCGTCACCGGCGAGGCCAGGAACACATAGGCCGGCGAAAGCTCCTCCGGCTGCGCGGGGCGGCCCATGGCGCTGTCCTTGCCGAAGTCGGCCACATCCTCGGCCTTCTTGTCGGCCGGGTTGAGTGGCGTCCAGACCGGACCGGGCGCCACTGCGTTGACGCGGATGCCGCGCGGTTGCAGCTGGCTGGCCAGGGCCATGGTGAAGGCGTGAATCGCGCCCTTGGTCGCCGAGTAGTCGAGCAGCGCCTTGCTGCCGAACAGCCCGGTCTCCGAACCGGTGTTGATGATGCTGCCGCCCTGGCGCAGGTGCGGCACGGCGGCGCGTGCCATGTGGAAGTAGCCGCCGATGTTGGTCATCAGGGTTTCGTTGATGTGCTCGTCGGTCAGGTCCTCGATGGCATCGGTATGCAGCTGGAAGGCGGCGTTGTTGACCAGGATATCCAGGCCGCCAAAGGCCTCGACGGCTTCGGCCACGGCGGCATCGCAGAAGGCGCTGTCGCGTACGTCGCCGCTGATCAGCAGGCAGCGTCGGCCCTCGGCTTGCACTGCCTGCGCGGTGACCTTGGCGTCCTCGTGCTCGTCCAGGTACAGCACCGCCACATCGGCGCCCTCGCGCGCGAACAGCACCGCCACCGCGCGGCCAATGCCTGAATCGCCACCGGTGATGATCGCGCTCATGCCCTTGAGCTTGTCGCTGCCGCGGTAGTCCGGCGCGAGATAGCGCGGCTCCACGGCCAGCGCGTGCTCGTCGCCGGGCTTGCGCAGGTGCTGCTTGGGCAGCGGATTTTCCGGCTGGCGGCGGCTGCCAGCCTGTACCGGCTGCTTCTTCGCCTTCTGTTTGGGCTTGGCCGCATCGCGGCGGTCGACCTGTTCCTGCAGTTCGCGCTGGCGGCGCGCGGTTTCTGCCGCGGCATCGGTACGGCTGGCGCGCGCAGTGGCGGGAGCGGCGCGGCTGCCGCTCTTGGCGGCGCCGGACTTGGCCTTTGCAGCGGACTTGGCAGTGACAGTTTTGGAAGTGCTTTTGCGTGTGGCCATGGGAGTCCTCTGGTCGCGGAAGTCAGGCGCGGTCGGCCACGCCCTGCACCCCGGCATGGCGGGCGCAATGCGCGCAGCAATAGGTATGGCCATCGGCTTCGACGCCGTGGCCGATGATCCGGCACTGGCAATGTGCGCACGCCGGGGCGAAGGCATGGATGGCGCATTCAAATGAATCGAAGGTGCCGCGGCGCTCGCCCTGTTGCAGGGTGAATGCCTTGTCGTAGTCGTTGCCGCAGACATCGCAGGTCGGCATGGCGGTGCTCCGGGTGGCGGACGCCCGAGGATGGCGCGCGCCGGGCTCAGGCCAGGTGATGGCAGCGGCGCAGGCCTTCATGCGGCGCATACGCCGCAACGCTCAACCTCGCCGGCACCCCTTCCAAGGAGCTGCACATGAGCCGTCTTGTCTTCGCCCTGTTGCCCTGCGCCGCGCTGGCGCTTAGCGCCTGCGCACCGGTGCAGGTGATCGCGGTGCAGCCGATCGACGGCGTCATTTCCGGCCAGTGCCACACCGACATGGTGCGCGGCGCGGTGGGCCTGGCGGCCTCGGCGCAGACCGTGGAGCGCGCCCGTGTGGACAGCGACAGCCTGCAGGTGCAGGTGCTGCGCGGCGAACGCGCCACCAGCGGTGCCACCAGCAGCGGCCAGGCCGACCCGCAGCAAGGCGCGGGCCAGAGCGGGGGCGAACGCCTGACCATCGAGCACGGCCCGACCAACAACATCACCGCGATCTACTGCGGCTGATCGGGCGCGGCCTGGCCGGCGCATGCGCCTTGGCCAGGAAGCGCAAGGCGAACTGCTCCCACTGCCGCGGCCCACGCACCGACTCGGGCACGCGCAGGCGATCCTCGCGCCAGGCCGCGAACACGCACGGGTCGATATAGGCCTTGCGACACACCGCCGGGGTGTTGCGCAGGGTCTGCGCCACATCGCGCAGCACTTCGTTCTGCAACTGCGCCAGCGCGCGCTCGCTGCGCCGCTGCGGCAGCGGCAGCCGGCCCAGGCGCTGCAGCGCGGCCAGCGTGCCACCCCAGGTGCGGAAGTCCTTGGCGGTGAACTCCGCGCCCATCGCCTGGCGCAGGTAATCGTTGACCTGGCCGGAGTCCACCGGCTGAAGTTCGCCATTGTCGTCGCGGTACTGGAACAGCGCCTGCCCCGGCAGCTGCCGGCAGGCACGTACCAGCCGGGCCAGGCGTACGTCGTCAATGGCGACGTCATGCTCCAAGCCGCTCTTGCCGCGAAACTTCAGCCGCGCACGGCCGCCGCCGACGAACGCAATGTGGTGGTTGCGCAACGTGGTCAGGCCATAGGAACGGTTGCTGCGCGCGTACTCGGCATTGCCCACGCGCACCAGCGTATCGGCCATCAGCGCCACCACGATCGCCAGGACCTTCTCGCGTGGAAAGCCGGGCCGGCGCAGATCGGCGCGGACCCGTCGGCGCAGGGCCGGCAGCGCGCGGCCAAAGGCCACCAGTCGCTCGAACTTGCCATCGCCACGCACTTGCGCCCAGTCCGGGTGGTAGCGGTACTGCTTGCGGCGTCGCGCATCGCGCCCGGTGGCCTGCAGGTGCCCATGCGGCAGCGGGCAGATCCACACTTCGGTATAGGCCGGCGGTATCGCCAGCGCGCGGATGCGCTGCAGGGTTTCGGCATCACGTACCGGCCGGCCGTCGGGGTCGCGATAGGCGAAGCCCTTGCCGGCGCGGCGACGGCGGATTCCCGGCTCCTGATCACTGACGTGGACCAGGCCGGCCATGCGGGCGATGTCGGGGGCGGGGTCGTTGAGGGATTTGCCAGGCACGCGCCGATGTTCCCGGGCGCCGCGCCGAGGCCACGTCAAGGCGATATCGCGGCCAGGTGAGGGCGGCCCCCTGCACCTGCCACTGGCTTGTGCTTATGCTTGGGCTGACCCGTTCAGACCCCGGAGGTCTACCGATGTCCCTCATTGCCTCGCTGCGCTGCCGGCCGCTGCCCCTGTTGCTGGCCGCATCGCTGCTCTCGCTTGCCGCCTGTTCGCCGCAACCGGACGAACAGGAAGCCGTCACCGCCCAGGCGCAGCGCGAAGCCGCCGACGCCGCCACCCCGAGTGCCGAGACCGCGCCCGAGGCGCCGCCGATCGGTACCTGCGATGCCACGCAGCTGCAGTCGCTGGTCGGCCAGCCGTTGACCGATGCCATCACCGCGCAGGCGCGCACCGATGCCAAGGCCGCCGACGTGCGCGTGCTCGAGCCCGGGCAGATGGTGACGATGGAGTTCAAGGGCGACCGCCTGAACCTGGAAGTGGACGAAAAGCGCGTCATCACCAGCGTTCGCTGCGGCTGATCGGTGATGCTTGCGACGAACTGCAACACTTCGTCGCAAGCCTTGCCCAGCAAGGCTTTGCAGCCTGTCTCGTTGCAACTGTAACGGTGAGTTGCGGCACCGCAACAAGTGTGATCTAGTCGATCGTCCGGTGACTACGCCAATGCGCTGCTGGGATGGAGCGGGAACGGCCGTCGCCGCTATTCCCGGATCGCAACGAGGCACACATGGCCCCCCGCACTCGCCAAGGGCTCGAACAACCCGGTCTCTACGACCCGCGCGCTGAGCGCGACGCCTGTGGTTTCGGCATGATCGCGCAGCTGGATGACCAGCCTTCGCGCGCACTCGTCGATACCGCCATTGCCGCGCTCTCGCGCATGACCCACCGCGGCGGCGTGGCCGCCGACGGCCTTACCGGCGATGGCTGCGGCCTGCTGATCCGCAAACCCGATCCGTTCTTGCGTGCGCTGGCCAGCGAAGCGGGCATCGCCCTGGGTGCGCGCTATGCCGCCGGCGTGGTGTTCCTGCCGCATGATCCGGCGCACGCCGCGCGCTGCCGCGAAGTGCTCGAACACGAACTGCAGCGCGCCGGTGCCGTGGCCCGCGGCTGGCGCGTGGTGCCAACCGACGACAGCGTCTGCGGGCAGCTGGCGCGCGACACCCTGCCGCGCATCGAGCAGGTCTTCGTCGATGCCGGCCCCGGGCAGGACGAGGATGCCTTTGCCCTTGCCCTGTTCCTGGCCCGCCGCCGCGCCGAACAGACCCTGGCAGAGGTGGCCGACTTCTATGTCACCACGCTGGCGCCCAACGCCATCAGCTACAAGGGCATGGTGCTGCCGGACAAGCTCGGCACCTTCTATCCGGATCTGCAGCGCAGCGACCTGGCCTCGTCGGCAATTGTCTTTCACCAGCGTTTTTCCACCAACACGCTGCCGCGCTGGCCGCTGGCGCATCCGTTCCGCATGCTCGCGCACAACGGCGAGATCAACACCATCGAAGGCAACCGCCGCTGGGCACAGGCGCGCAGCAAGGTGTGGAAGACGCCGCGCTTCGACATCGCCGAGTTCGACCCGGTGATCTCGATGAAGGGCTCCGATTCGCAGAGCCTGGACAACATGCTGGAACTGCTCATCGCCGGTGGCATGGACCTGCTGCAGGCGCTGCGCATCCTGGTGCCGCCGGCCACGCAGTCGCTGGAATTCAAGGATGCCGACCTGGCCGCGTTCTACGAGTTCCACGGACTGAACACCGAACCGTGGGATGGCCCGGCCGGCATCGTCGCCTGCGATGGCCGCTATGCCGCGGCCATGCTCGACCGCAACGGCCTGCGCCCGGCGCGCTGGATGCTCACCTCCGACCGTCACTTCCTGGTCGCCTCCGAGGCCGGCGTGTGGGAGCTGCCGGCCGAGCGCATCACCCGCAAGGGCAAGCTCGGCCCCGGCGAAATGATGGCCATCGACCTCAAGCGCGGCGACCTGCTCGATTCGGATGCCATCGACCGCATCAACCGCGCGCGCGCGCCGTACAAGCAGTGGCTGCACCAGGGCGTGACCTACCTGCAGACCGAGCTGATCGACCCGTCGCTGGTGGAAGAGCCGTTCTCCGAGCAGACCCTGCGCAGCTATCACAAGCTGTTCCAGCTCAGCACCGAGGAAGTGGAACAGGTGCTGCGCCCGCTCGCCGAAACCGAGCAGGAAGCCACCGGCTCGATGGGCGACGACACGCCGATGGCGGTACTGAGCCAGCACAGCCGCCCGCTGTACGACTATTTCCGCCAGGCCTTTGCCCAGGTCACCAACCCGCCCATCGACCCGCTGCGCGAGAGCTGCGTGATGTCGCTGACCACCCAGCTCGGCAAGGAGACCAATGTCTTCCATGCCGGGCCGGAAACGGTCAACCACGTCATCCTCAACTCGCCGGTGCTGAGCCAGCGCAAGCTGCGGCAGCTGCTGAAGATGCCGCAGTACGTGGAGCGCAACCGGCTGATCGACCTGTCCTACAGCGTGGAGGAAGGATTGCAGGCCGGCATCGAGCGCATCTGCCGGCAGACCGAGCAGGCCGCGCGCGAGGGCGCGGTGATGCTGCTGCTCAGCGACCGCTATCCGGTCGCCGACCGGCCGATGGTGCATGCGCTGATGGCCACCGGTGCGGTGCACCACCATCTTTCGCGCCTGGGCCTGCGCTGCGACGTCAACCTGATCATCGAGACCGGCACTGCGCGCGACCCGCACCACATGGCCTGCCTGCTCGGCTTCGGCGCCACCGCGGTGTATCCGTACCTGGCCTACCAGACCCTGTTCGACCTGGGCCGGCGCGGCATCCTGCAGCTGAAGAAGGGTGGCGAGCAGTCACAGATCGGCCGCAGCTATCGCAAGGGCATCTACAAGGGCCTGTCGAAGATCATCTCCAAGATGGGCATCTGCACCATCGCCAGCTACCGCGGCGCGCAGTTGTTCGAGATCGTCGGCCTGGACCCGGACGTGGTCGAACTGTGCTTCCCCGAGACCGCCTCGCGCATTGGCGGCGTCGGCCTGGCGCGCCTGGATGCCGAAGCGCGCGAGCTCACTGCGCGCGCCTGGAACGACTTGCTCAAGCCGGAAATCGGCGGCCTGCTCAAGTACGTGCACGGCGGGGAATACCACATGTACAACCCGGACGTGGTGCTGACGCTGCAACGCGCCACCCGTACCGGCAGTGCCGAGGACTGGCAGCGCTACATGGACGCGGTGCATTCGCGGCCGCCGTCGGCGCTGCGCGACCTGCTGCAGCTCAAGCGCGCGCACACGCCTACGCCGCTGCATGAAGTGGCCCCGGCCGAAGACGTGCTGCGCCGATTCGACACCGCCGCCATCAGCCTGGGCGCGCTGTCGCCCGAGGCGCATGAGGCCCTCGCCATCGCCATGAACCGCCTCGGTGGCCGCAGCAATTCCGGCGAAGGCGGCGAAGATCCGGCGCGCTATGGCACCGAGAAGCGCTCCAAGATCAAGCAGGTCGCCTCCGGCCGCTTCGGCGTGACCCCCGAATACCTGGTCAATGCCGAGGTCTTGCAGATCAAGGTGGCGCAGGGCGCCAAGCCCGGCGAAGGCGGCCAGCTGCCCGGGCACAAGGTCAACGAACTGATCGCCCGGCTGCGCTACGCCAAACCCGGCATCGGCCTGATCTCGCCGCCGCCGCATCACGACATCTATTCGATCGAGGACCTGGCGCAGCTGATCTACGACCTCAAGCAGGTCAATCCAGACGCGCTGGTCTCGGTGAAGCTGGTCTCGCATGCCGGCGTGGGCACGATTGCCGCCGGCGTGGTCAAGGCCGGCGCCGATCTGATCACCATCTCCGGCCACGATGGCGGCACCGGCGCCTCGCCGGTCAGCTCGATCCGCTATGCCGGCGTGCCGTGGGAACTGGGCGTGGCCGAATCGCACCAGGCGCTGGTCGGCAACGACCTGCGCGCGCGCACCCTGCTGCAGACCGACGGCGGGCTGAAGACCGGCCTGGACGTGGTCAAGGCCGCACTGCTGGGCGCCGACAGCTTCGGCTTCGGCACCGCGCCGATGATCGTGCTTGGCTGCAAGTACCTGCGCATCTGCCACCTCAACAACTGCGCCACTGGCGTGGCCACGCAGGACGAACGCCTGCGGGCCAACTACTTCACCGGCCTGCCCGAGCGCGTGGAGAACTTCTTCCGCCTGCTGGCCGAGGAAGTGCGGCAGTGGCTGTCGTACCTGGGGGTGCGCTCGCTGGACGAGATCGTCGGCCGCACCGACCTGCTCGAACAGCTCGACGTGGCGCCGCGCGAAGGCGTGCGCGTGGACCTGTCGCGCCTGCTCAAGCCGGCGCAGTACGAAGGCAGCCACTGCGCGGCGCAGCGCCTGTACGAATCGCCAGACTCGCTGGCGACGCAGATGGATGGCCTGCTGGCCCGGGCGATTGCCGAGAAGAGCGGTGGCGATCATCGTTTCCTGATCCACAACACCGACCGCTCGATCGGCGCGCGCCTGTCCGGTGCCATTGCCCGTGCCCACGGCAACCACGGCATGGCCGATGCGCCACTGAACCTGCGCTTCCGCGGCAGCGCCGGCCAGAGTTTCGGCGCATTCAATGCCGGTGGCCTGCACCTGGAGCTGGAAGGCGAGGCCAATGACTACGTCGGCAAGGGCATGGCCGGCGGGCGCATCACCATTCGCCCGCCGCGTGGCGCGCGCTTTGAGGCGCGCAGCACGCCGATTCTCGGCAACACCTGCCTGTACGGCGCCACCGGCGGCGAGCTGTTCGCGGCCGGCCGTGCCGGCGAGCGCTTCGGCGTGCGCAACTCCGGCGCGCTGGCGGTGATCGAGGGTGCGGGCGACCACTGCTGCGAGTACATGACCGACGGCATCGTGCTGGTGCTGGGCAAGGTGGGTCTGAACTTCGGCGCCGGCTTCACTGGCGGCCTGGCCTATGTGCTCGACGTCGAACGCGACTTCGTGGACCGCTACAACCACGAGCTCATCGACATCCACCGCATTTCCGCCGAGGGTTTCGAGAATCACCGCCAGCACCTGCACCAGCTGATCAGCCGCCACCGCGAACTGACCGGCAGCATCTGGGCCCAGCAGATCCTCGACGAGTTCCGCGACTACGTCGGCAAGTTCTGGCTGGTCAAACCGAAGGCCGCCAGCATCGAGTCGTTGACCGAGTCGTTGAGGCGCGCAGCGTAGCGGCGTGCCGGGAATGGGGAATCGGGAATCGGGAATAGGAAAAGCCCGGGCCCGAAACCCTACCGACGCACGCGATGCCGCTCTGCCTATTCCCCATTCCCCATTCCCGATTCCCAGCCTCCCAATGAGCCGCAAGCAAGTCTTCCAGTTCCTCGACCTGCCCCGCACCATGCCGCAGCGCATTCCGGTGGAATTGCGCACGTCCGGCGACTGGGGCGAGTTGTACGGCAAGTTCGACAAGGCCGATGCGCAGTACCAGGCCGGGCGCTGCCTGGATTGCGGCAACCCGTATTGCAGCTGGAAATGCCCCGTGCACAACGCCATTCCGCAGTGGCTGCAGCTGGTGCAGGAGAACCGCATCGCCGAGGCCGCCGCGCTTTGCCATGAGACCAACCCGCTGCCGGAAGTGTGCGGCCGCGTCTGCCCGCAGGACCGCCTGTGCGAAGGCAGCTGCACGCTGGAAGAGTTCGGCGCGGTGACCATCGGCGCGGTGGAAAAGTACATCGTCGACACCGCGCTGGCCGCCGGCTGGCGCCCGGACCTGGGCGATGTGCAGCCCAGCGGCAAGCGCGTGGCCATTGTCGGCGCCGGGCCGGCCGGCCTGGCCTGCGCGGATCGCCTGGCGCGCGCTGGCGTGCACCCGGTGGTTTACGACCGCTATGAGCAGATCGGCGGCCTGCTGCAGTTCGGCATCCCCAGTTTCAAGCTGGACAAGTCAGTCATTTCCCGGCGCCGCCAGGTGCTGGAAGGCATGGGCGTGGAGTTCCGCCTCGGTGTGGAGATCGGCGGCGAAGTCAGCATCGAGCAGTTGCTGGGCGAATACGACGCGGTGTTCCTGGGCACCGGTGCCTATCGCTATACCGATGGCGGCCTGCCCGGGCAGGACCTGAAGAACGTGCTGCCGGCGTTGCCGTTCCTGGTGGAGAACAGCCGCATCGTCAGCGGCAATGATCCGCAGGCTGCCGGCCGCGGCCGGCCGATCGCCGGCTGGGAAGACACCCTGACCCTGCCCGACCTCAACGGCAAGCGCGTGGTCGTGCTCGGCGGCGGCGATACCGGCATGGACTGCGTGCGCAGTGCGATCCGCCTGGGTGCGGCCAAGGTGACCTGTGCCTATCGCCGCGACGAGGCCAACATGCCCGGCTCGGCGCGCGAAGTGGCCAATGCGCGCGAGGAAGGCGTGCGCTTCCTGTTCAACCGCCAGCCACTGTCGATCGAGGCCGGTGCCGACGACGAAGCGATTGGCGTGACCGTGGTCGAGACCCGCCTGGGAGAGCCTGATGCGCGCGGCCGCCGCAATGCGGTGCCGGTCGAGGGCAGCGAATCGCTGCTGGAAGCGGACGTGGTCATCATCGCCTTCGGCTTTTCGCCCGAGCTGCCGTCGTGGCTGTCCGCCCAGGGCGTGGCCGCCAGCGACAACGGCCGCATCCTCGTCGGCGGCGCGCGCCTGCCCTACCAGACCGCAAATCCGAAAATGTTTGCCGGTGGCGATGCGGTGCGCGGTGCCGACCTGGTGGTGACCGCGGTGGCCGAAGGCCGCGATGCGGCGGCCAGCATCGTGCAGTGGCTAGGGGTGGAAGCTGTGGCGCGTGAGAGCGTGGCGGCCTGAGGCCGTCCGCTCAACCCACCTGTTCGCCGTCTTCCTTGAAGAACGGCGCGGGCAGCGGCGGCAGAATCTGCAGCGCCACCTCCGATGGCCGGCACAGACGCGTGCCCCGCGCGGTGCGGACGAAGGGGCGGTTGATCAGCACCGGCTCGGCGAGCATTGCATCCAGCAGCGCCTCGTCGTCCAGCGCCGGATCATCCAGCCCACGCTCGCGATAGGCCGGCTCCTTGGCACGGATCGCCTCACGCACGCTGAGGTCGGCGTCGGCAATGGTCTGGCGCAGCAGCGCGCGATCCGGCGGGTCGCGCAGGTATTCCACCACTGTCGGCTGCAGGCCGGCATGCCGCAGCAGGGCCAGCACGTTGCGCGAGGTGCCGCAGCGCGGGTTATGCCAGATCACTGCTTCATCGGCCTGCATCGTTTCGGCTCCTGGAAAGACGGCATACAGGGTAGCCCAGCACCAGCCGAATGCGATGGAGTGCACAACTGTGCGCATTGCGCCAATGCTGTCGATGCAGCGCTAACACCTCGTTGTTTACCGTGGGGCCTCGTGCGCGAGCCCATCGGGTTCGCTTCCCGGCCTTCCCACCGGAGAAACCCCGCCATGTCCGTGATCTCCCGTTGCCTGCCCTGGCTGCTCGGTGCGGCCCTGTTCCTGCCGGCGTGCCCGGCTTTTGCCCAGCAGCGCGTGCTGCATTACGCGGGGGTCAACCTGGCCGGCGCGGAGTTCAATTCCAGCAAGCGCCCCGGCACCTTGTTCAAGGACTACACGTATCCGGCGGCCGGCGACTACGCCTATTTCGCCGGCAAGGGCATGAACATCGTGCGCCTGCCCTTCCTCTGGGAACGCCTGCAGCCGCAGCCCAAGGGCGAGCTCGATGCCACGCAGCTGCAGCTGATCCGCAAGGGGGTGGACCAGGCCAAGGCGCAGAACCTGCACGTGATCCTCGACGTGCACAACTACGCCAAGTACAACGGCGCGCGCCTGGGCACCGATGCATCGCCGCCGGCCCTGCTGGTGGACCTGTGGACACGCCTGGCCACGGTGTTCAAGGATGACGACGCGGTGATCTTCGGCCTGATGAACGAGCCAAATGCCGTCGATGCCACCGCCTGGGCCGCGATGGCGCAGGCGTCCATCGATGCCATCCGCGCCACCGGCGCGCGCAACCTGATCCTGGTTCCAGGCACCGCCTATACCGGCGCGCACAGCTGGGCCAGCACCAGCTACGGCACGCCGAATGCCACGGCGCTGGCCAACATCAATGATCCGGCCAACAATTTCGCCTTCGAGGTGCACCAGTACCTGGACAAGGACTACAGCGGCACCAGCGGCGAATGCGTCAGCCCGACCATCGGTGCGGACAAGCTGCGCGGTGTCACCGCCTGGCTGCGGCAGCAGGGCAAGCGCGGCTTCCTGGGCGAGTTTGCCGGCGGCAGCAACGAGACCTGCATGCAGGCACTGGATGGCATGCTGACCTTCATGGAACAGAACGCCGATGTCTGGCTGGGCTGGACGTACTGGGCCGCGGGCAGCTGGTGGCCGGCGACCTATCCGTTCAACGTGCATCCGGCCAAGGACGGCAGCGAGAAGCCGCAGATGCCGCTGCTGACCCGACACGCGGCGCAGGCCACGCAGTAGCGGCAATCCGCCGCGGTCGTGTCATCACGATCGCGGCGCGCTTAGACTGGGCACCGGGGACTTCATCGGGATCAAGCAATGCGCCTGGGGCTGGCAGCCAATCGACTGCATCATGATGGCGACGACGCCGCGCTGTTCCGCTGGCTGCGCGCGTGCGAGGCCGGCATTCGCGAACTGGCACTGGGCCTGCACGCGGTCGGCCGCACCCATGACGCGATCGAGCGGGTCGGCCTGCTGCGCGACTTCGCGGGCCTGAAGCGCTATCCCTATGGCCGCGAAGGCGGGCTGATGAAGCTGGTGGCCGAGGTAGTCGGCCTGGACGGCGGCGCGCGCACGCTGGATGGCGCCGTCTACCTGATCGACCCGGTGGACCCCTCCTCGATCTTTCCCGAAGCCATCGCACTCAAGCGCCAGTGCGTAATCCACGGCAAGCCGTTCCTGTCCACGGTGGCCTCGGCGCGCGACTGGATCGAGATCGAACGCATCCACGCCGGCCTGCCCGCCGACCCCGGCGCCGACGACCTGCACGCGCTGGAGCAGCACACGCTGGCGTTGATTGCGCATGACGCAATGAAGCCGCAAATGCTTGCCTTCGCCGCCGAGCACTTCGATCTGCTGTCGCGTTTTGCGCATCGCGTGGGCACCGGCACCACCGGCCAGCGCCTCAATGAGCTGGCCTGGAGCCGCGGCTGGCCGCAGGGCCAGCCCTGGGTACAGCGCTACGAGAGCGGGCCGATGGGCGGCGATGCGCAGATTGCCGACCTGGTGCTGCAGCAGCGCTGCCAGCGCGCGATCTTCTTTGAAGACCCGCACGTGGCGCGTCAGCACGAAGCCGACATCCAGCTGCTGGAGCGCGCGGTAACCACGGTGACCGACCACGCGGTGTGCACCACCACGCCAGTGGTGGCGCGGCGCTGGGCCGAAGCGGCGCTACGGCGCGCGCGGGCACGCTGAGCGGCGCCCGCCGTCACTGCCCTGTCATCGGCAGCAGCAACACTCCCGGCGCTATGAAGCCCCGGGGGATCCATGTTGCGCTCCTTGTCGTACCTGGCGGTGGCCGCGTGCCTGTGCCTTTCGTCTTCGCTGCATGCGCAGGAGGCCGAACGGCTGCGCGTGCACGGTTCCAATACGCTTGGCGATCGACTGATGCCGACGCTGGTGAGCGCGTGGCTGTCGTCGATCGGCTATGACCAGGTGCGTCGCGTCGAAGTCAGCGGCAGCCTGACCGAGATCCATGCCGTGCGCGACGAGCAACCGCTGATCGTGGAGATCGGCAAGCGCGGCTCGGGCGCCGGCATGCAGGCGCTGATTCGCGGCGACAGCGAACTGGCGATGCTGACGCGCGCGCCCACCGCCGCCGAGCAGGCTGCCGGCTGGCAGCTGGGTGAGCTGACTTCGCCTGATCAGCAGTTCGTTATCGCGCTCAATGGCGCGCAGCTGCTGGTTGCGCAGTCCAACCCGGTCAAGGCATTGGGCATGGCGCAACTGCGCGCGTTGCTTGCGGGCGAGGTGCGCGACTGGACGCAGCTGGGCGGCCGCGGCGGAGAAGTGCATGTCCTGTGCGGCCCGGCAGCGAGCGGCCTGGCCGATTACCTTGCCAGCCGCGTCGCCCAGGGCACGCCGATCAAGGGTTGCACGAGCCGCTTCGGCACGCTGGCCGAGGCCGCACGCGCGGTGGCCAGCGACGCCCAGGCCATTGCGCTGGTGGAGCTGGCAACGCCGCTGCCGGCGCGCACCCGCGCCCTGGCGGTGGCCGATGGCGGCATCGCAGTAGCGCCGACGCCGGTCAACCTGCGCAGCGAGGACTACCCGCTCGTGCAGCGTTACAGCGTCTACGGCGGGCAGATGATGTCGGCGCTCGGCCGCAGCCTGGCGCTGTATCTGATCTCGCCAGCCGCGCAGCGCGTGGTCGCCGCGCAAGGGCTGATGGCGATGACGCTGCCGGGGGAGGCCAGCGACGCCGCACCCACTGCCGGCCCGCCGAGCTATCGCGACGCGGTGGCCGGCGCGCGGCGCCTGCCGTTGAGCGTGCGCTTCAACCTGCGCTCCGTAGCCACGATGTTTGAGGGCGGCTCGGCGCAGGATCTGGACCGGCTCATCGCCTACATGCGCCTGCCGCAGAACCGCGGCCGCACCCTGGCGGTAGTCGGCTTTGCCAACGCCGACCCGGCCAACAAGCTCTATCCGACCATTGCCAGCAACGACCGCGCCGACATCATTGCCGGCTACCTCGCCCAGCACGGCATCGTCGTGCAGCGCGCGCGCGGCCTGGGCGCATCGCGGCCGCTGGTCGGCGAGGGTGACGCGCGCGCCCGCGAACGCAACGAGCGGGTGGAAATCTGGATGCTGTGAACGCAGCGCGCGGCTGAATAGCGCCGTAGCGCAGCCTGAACTGTTGACGCGGCGCGGCGCAGCATTTCACCCGGTGGCGATCTGGTGCCGGCCACGATGGCCGCTCCTCATCACGGGAGTCATGCCATGAACGCATCGCCGCTTGCACGCACCGCGCTGGCCCTGGCCCTGGGCTTGGCCGCCACCGGCGCCTGGGCCAAGCCACCCGCCAAGGACACGCCGCAAGCCCTGACCTCGACGGAAATCAACGCCATGCTGACCGCGCAGGGCTACCGCGACGTGCATGACATCGAATTCGAGGATGGCGTGTGGAAGGCCGATGCCAAGAGCGGCGACGGCAAGCACGTGGACCTGAAGATCGACCCGGCCACCGGCCGCGTGTATCCGGACGAGATGGCCTCGCCGATGAGCGAAGCCGACGTCCGCGCCGCGCTGTCCACTGCCGGCTACTCCGATGTGCGCGATCTGGATTTCGACGATGGCCTGTGGAAGGGTCACGCCGAGAACCAGGCCGGCAAGGACGTCAAGGTGCAGGTGGATCCGCACAACGGCAAGGTCGTCGCCGCGGAGAACGACTGACGCTCGATGCAAGAAGAAAGGCCTCCCGCAAGGGAGGCCTTCTTCGTTGCCCCGCTACGCAGCTGCTTACTGCTTCGGCGCTTCGGCCGGCGCGGCGGCCTTGTCCTTCATCATGCGGTCGCGCGCCGCCTTGAAGGCATTGCCCGGGTACCAGTTCGGCCAGCGGTCGCCGCCCGCCAATTCCTTGCCCACGCCGTATACCGCCTGCAGGTCCTCGACCGTGCCATCCAGCTTCCAGGTTGCCGGGTCGTACTCGTCGCCCGGGGCGTGGTAGCGGTTCTTGCCGTAATCCTCGGCAGCCTTGCGCCCGGCCTCGGTGCCGCCTTCGCGCAGGTCTTCGCCGCCGTCGGTATACAGCGCCGGCACGCCGGCCTTGGCGAAATTGAAGTGATCGGAACGGAAGTACGAGCCGTTCTGCGGCGAGGCTTCGGCATGCAGCACGCGGCCTTGCATGGCGACGATCGGCTTGAGGATGTCCTCCAGTTCGGAACTGCCATAGCCGACCACGGTCATGTCCTTGGCGCGGCCAGCCACGGACATCGCGTCGATGTTGATCACCCCGGCGATCTTGTCCAGCGGGAAAGTCGGATGCGCGACGTAGTACTTGGAGCCGAGCAGGCCGGATTCCTCCAGCGTCACCGCGACGAACACCACCGAGCGTTCCGGCGGCGGCGTCTGGTGGGCGAAAGCATCGGCGACTTCGAGAATGCCGGCCACGCCGGTGGCGTTGTCCACCGCGCCGTTGTAGATGTTGTCGCCGCCGTTCTGCGCGGACGACTCACCCTCGTGCTTGCCCAGGTGGTCCCAGTGCGCCATGTACAGCACCGCCTCGTCCGGACGGCTGCTGCCCGGCAGCACGCCGACCACGTTGCGTGACTGCTTCTCGGCGATCTTGCTCTTCAGGTCCACCGACCACTTGGCCTTCAGCGGCACCGGCTTGAAGCCGCGCTTGCCGGCATCCTTGTAGGCCTGGGCCAGGTCCAGCCCGGCGTCGGCGAACAGCTGCCTGGCGGTGCCGGCGGAAATCCAGCCCTGCACCGGCAGGCGCGGCTCGGGATCGTCCTTGGCCGGCAGGTCGTACTGCGCGCCGGCCCAGGAGTTGCGCACCACATCCCAGCCGTAACTGGCGCCGGCATCGTCATGCACGATCAGCGCGGCGGCCGCGCCCTTGCGCGCGGCTTCCTCGAACTTGTAGGTCCAGCGCCCGTAATAGGTCATGCGCTTGCCTTCAAACAACTTGCTGTCACCACTGTGGAAGCCGGGGTCGTTGACGAACATCACCACCGTCTTGCCCTTCCAGTCCTGCCCGGCGTAGTCGTTCCACTTCTGCTCTGGCGCATCGACGCCGTAGCCGACGAAGGCCAGCTCGCTGTTGTCGAGCTTCACTTCGGGCTGGCCGCTGCGGGTGCCGACCACGATGTCGGTGCCGAACTTCAGGTCGCGTGTCTGCCCGCCGGATTCAAGCTTCGGCACGGTGTTCTCGTCGGCCGTGGTTTCCACCATCGGCACGTCCTGGAACCAGCTGTCGCCATTGCCTGGCTGCAGGCCGATGCGCTGCATCTGGTCGCGGATGTATTCGACGGTCTTCTGCTCGCCCGGGGTGCCGGGGCCACGGCCTTCAAATTCGTCGGAGGACAGCTGCTTGACCAGCTCGCCGAAGTCGGCGGCATTGATGTCGGCGGCAAAGGCATGGTCGCTGGCCTTGGCGGCCGGAGCGGTGGCGGCCGGCGCCTCGGTCGCGGCGGGAGCCGGCGCGGCGGCCGGTTCGGGTTCGCGTTTGCAGGCCGCCAGCGCACAGGCGGTGGCCAGGCACAACAGGATCTTGCGGGACATCGGGCATCCTCGGTTGGAGCAGAAGCCCGATTCTAGTGCGGATGCCGGCCGTAGGTGGTGGCCGCGCCGGGCACAGCGACCGCCACCGTGAGGCGGCCGCTGCGCGGACGGTCAATGCTCGGGCGCGACGTCGGTATCGAAGATCTGCGCGGTCGCCCCGGTCACCGTGCCGATCTTGGCACTGCGGTGCACGTAGAGGGTGACGTCACGCTCGAAATCCAGCGCGCCTTCCACCACCGCCTTCGGGCCGATGATCACGCGCGGCTTGCGCGACGGCTTGAACGAGAGATTGAAGTTCGGCTTGCGCACCGCGATGCCGCCGATGACATGCGAGCCCACGCCCACGGTGATGTCGCCGTTGACCGTCTCGATGCCCTTGCCGAGGCTGGCGCCGACCAGGCCGATGCTGCCATTGACCGTCTCCACGCCGCCGCTGACCTGGCTGCCGCGATCGACGAACACACTGCCGTTGACCGTTTCGATGCCGCCATTGACGGTGACCTTGGCGCCGACGCTGATCTGTCCGTTGACCGTGGACAGCCCGCCGGTACGCGCGCCGGCGCCGACCGTGACGCCGCCGTTGACGGTCTCGGCATCACCGGTGATGGCGTTGTCCTTGATCTCGATGCCGCCGTTGACCGTGTCCAGGTCGCCGTACTGGCGGCCGGCCTCGGCGGTGATGCGGCCGTTGACCTTGCTGACGTCTTCGTTCCCGGCGGCCGCAGTGCCGCTGGCAAGCGCCAGCGCCAGGGCCAGAACGAGGAAGCGCGGAGCCGACATACGTGTGTGCTTCATGGGAACCTCCAAGGGGCAGCGCCCGTGTCGTAGCGATGGGACCATGCTTGGCTACAATCCGCATCTGCCTGAAGTCATTGGACCTTCCTGCTTGGCCAACGTGCCGCCGTCTCCGCAACGCCCCGCGCACCAGCGCCCCTCCCGCGGGCTGATCCTGGCGTTGGGCCTGGCCGTGGCCACGATGCTGCTGCCGGCCGCGGCACAGAACCAGCGCGAAGCCGAACGCAAGCTGCAGCAGCTGCGCCAGGAACTGCGCAACATCGGCCAGGAACGGCGCAAGCTGGAAGGACAGCGCGGCGAAGCCTCGCGCCAGCTGCGTGAGGCTGACGAGAAGGTCGCACGAACCTCGCGCACACTCAGCCAGACCGAAGCGGCCTTGCGCGAACAGCAGCAGGCCCTGGCGGCGTTGCAGGCGCGCCGCGACGGGCTGCAGGCGCGGCTGGCGCGCCAGCGCCAGGCCCTGGCCGAGCTGCTGCGCGCGGCTTATCGCATCGGCGGCAATGCGCCGCTGAAGCTGCTGCTGTCGCAGGACACCGTGGCCGACGCCAACCGCCTGCTGGCCTATCACCGCTACGTACAACGCGAGCGCGCGCGACAGATCCAGGCACTGACCCAGGACCTGGCCAGCCTGCAGCAGGTGGAACAGCAGATTGAAGAGCGCCGCCTGGCGCTGGAGCAGGTGCGCCAGCAACAGCAGCAGCAGTCGCGCAGCCTGGACGCGGAGCGGCGCAAGCGCGCGGCCACCGTGGCCGAGCTCGATGGCCGCTACCAGGACCGGGCCGAGCGCGAGAAGACGCTCGGTCAGGACACCAAGGCGCTGGAACAGCTGCTGGCCAACCTGCGCGCCGCGGCCCGCGCCGAGGCCGAACGCCGCGCGGCGGCAGCGCGGCGCGCCGCGGCCGAAGCAGCGGCCGAAGCCAGATCCGGCAGCCGCGGCAGCAAGACCCCGCCCAAGGTCGTCGCCAGTGCGCCGGCACCAAAGGTCGGTGGCCTGGGCTGGCCGGTATCGGGCAACCTGCTGGCACGCTATGGCGGGCGCCTGCCTGATGGCCGCACCAGCAGCGGCGTGCTGATCGGCGCGCCCAATGGCACTCCGGTCACCGCGGTTGCCGACGGCACGGTCGTGTTTTCCGACTGGATGACCGGCTACGGGATGATCCTGATCATCGATCACGGCAACGGCTACATGAGCCTGTACGCGCACAACGACACACTGCTGCGCGATGCCGGTGCCACGGTCAGGCGCGGCGAGGCGGTGGCCAAGGTCGGCAATTCCGGCGGGCAGGGCACCTCGGCGCTGTATTTCGAGCTGCGCCGCAATGGCCAGCCGGTCGATCCGGGTTCCTGGCTGCAGCGGCGCTGAGCGCTGCGCGCGAGGGTCGGCCGCGCGCACGGGAAATTGCGGGCGCTTCGCGCATAATCGGGCACAGCCGCCGCTGCTGGCGGCATGTCCAGTTTCGGAGAGCTCATGCGCGTAGTCCTGTCCGCCGCTTTGCTTCTGGCGCTTGCGCCGGCCACTGCCTGGTCGCAACAGGCCGCATCCCCCGCGCCCGCCGGCGCGAGCAGCGATGCCCAGGCCAATGCCGATACCGAGGCCAACGCGACCGAGGACGACGAGTCGGCCAGCTCCAAGGTGCCACTGGCAGAGATTCGCCGCTACGTGGCGGTGTACAACGCAGTCAAGCAGGCCTACGTCGATCCGGTCGATGACAAGCAGCTGATGCAGTCGGCCATCCGCGGCCTGCTGCTGGACCTGGACCCGCACAGCACCTACTTCAACAAGGAAGATGCCGCCGCCTTCGACGAGCAGGCCAGTGGTGCCTACGACGGCATCGGCGTGGAGCTGCTGCAGCAGAAGGACAACACGCTGAAGGTGATTGCGCCGATCGACGAGACGCCGGCCGCGCGCGCCGGCATCCGCGCTGGCGACACGATCATCGCCATCGACGGCAAGCCGATCGCCACCATCCAGGCCATGGAGCCGCTGCGTGGCAAGCCCGGTACCCAGGTCACCCTGACCCTGATCCGCGAAGGCCGCGACAAGCCGTTCGACCTCACCGTCACCCGCGAGACGATCCGCGTGGCCAGTGTGCGTTCGCGCCTGCTCGAACCCGGCTACGGCTACGTCCGCATCAGCACCTTCCAGGCCGACACTGGCACCGACTTCCACAAGCAGGTCGAAGCGCTCAAGGCCAAGTCCGGCGGCAAGCTGCGCGGCCTGGTCCTGGACCTGCGCAGCAACCCCGGCGGCCTGTTGACCGCCGCGGTGCAGGTGGCCGACGATCTGCTCGACAAGGGCGCCATCGTCAGCACGCGCGGCCGCATCTCGATCAGCGATGCCAAGTTCGACGCCACGCCGGGCGACATTCTCGATGGCGCGCCGGTGGTGGTGCTGGTGGATGCCGGTTCGGCCAGCGCCTCGGAAGTGCTGGCCGGTGCCCTGCGCGACAACCAGCGCGCGCGAGTGGTGGGCAGCCGCACCTTCGGCAAGGGCTCGGTGCAGACCGTGCTGCCGCTGGACAACGGCGATTCGGTCAAGCTGACCACCGCCCGTTACTTCACGCCCAGTGGCCGTTCCATCCAGGCCAGCGGCATCGTGCCCGACGTGGTGCTGCAGCCCGAGCGCGATCCCGACCTGCCGGCCAGCCTGACTGATTACAGCGAAGCCACGCTGCCGGGCCACCTGCGCGGTGACGACGAAGGCGCCGAAGGCTACAGCGCCGGCGACGTGTTGCCGGGCGACGGCCCCATTGCCTCGGCGCTGGCCGAATTGAAGCAGCCCGGCGCGGTGGCCAAGGCGCAGGCGAAAGCCGCGGCGAAGGCCAAACCCAAGACGTCGGGCAAGGCCGCGGACAAGCCTGTTGGCGGTGCGGCGGACGCGGCGAAGTCCACGCCACCCGCTACCGCGCCCGCCACACCGGCGCCGGCCGCCCAGCCCGAAGCGCCGGTGCCCCCGGCGGAAGCCAAGCCCAAGCTGCCGGCCGACGTGCCGAAGGAACCGGCCGCGGACCAGCCGGCGAAGTAACTCAGCCCGCGCCGCGCAAGACCTGCGGGTTGGCGATGCGCGAGGGCGTGCCGGCGGCGAAGGCCAGCAGGTTGTCGAACGCCACGCTGAAGTACTGCTCGTAGCTGTCGCGTTCCACGTAACCCAGGTGCGGCGTGGCCAGCACGCGCGGGTGGCGCAGCCAGGCGGCGCTGGCATCGAGCAGCGGCTCGTCTTCAAATACATCCACCGCCGCCATGCCCGGGCGACCGGCATCCAGTGCAGCCAGCAGCGCGCCTGGCGCGATCAGTTCGGCGCGGCTGGTATTGACCAGCAACGCGTCGGGACGCATGCGCGCGAGATCGTCAGCGGTGACTTCGTGGCGGCTGGCATCACTGAGGCGGCGATGCAGCGACAGCACGTCGCTGCTTGCAAACAGGGCCGCACGACTGGCCGCAATCTCGTAGCCATCAGCCTGCGCCTGCGCGCACGAATCCGCGCTGCCCCACACCTGCACGCGCATGCCAAAGGCGCGGCCATAGCCGGCGACCAGCCGGCCGATCTTGCCGTAGCTCCAGATGCCCAGCGTGCGGCCTTGCAGTGTGCGGCCCAGACCACGATCGCCCAGCGCCTGCCAGTGTCCGGCCCGCAGCGCATCGGCATAGGCTTGCAGGCGCCGGCTTGCCGCCATGACCAGCGCCCAGGCCAGTTCGGCCGGCGCCACCGGTGAACCGCTGCCTTCGGCCACGGCCACCCCATGCCGGGTGCAGGCCTCCAGGTCGATATTGGCCGACAGCCGCCCGGTCTGACAGATCAGCCGCAACTCCGGCAGGCGCGCCAGCAAGGCTTCGTCGATGTGGGTGCGTTCGCGGATCAGCACCAGCGCCTGGGCGCCGGCGAAGGCTGCGGCCATTGCGTCCACGCCATGCAACGGCTGGTCCAGCACCACCACGTCGTGGCCATGCAGGCGCGCGAAGCAATCCAGCCCACGCACGGCCTGCTGGTAGTCCTCGGGGATGATGATGCGCATGCGGCGCTCAGCGCGGCTTGCTCGGCAGCGGGAAGGGCGTGACTACGGTTTCGCCGGTGGTGGCGTCGCGGATCGCCGACTGTCCTTTCTTCTCCACTTCCTCGATGCGCACGATGCTCTGCATCGGCAGGTGCAGCTTGCGCGTGTTGCCGAACTCTTCGCGCAGGCGCTCCTCGGTCGGGTCGATCACCAGGCCGTCGTGAACGTCGAACACCAGCTCGCCGATTTCGTTGAAGCCCCACAGGTGGCTGCCCGCCACGTGCCGGGCATACAGCTCATAGACTTTGCCGTGGTTGAGGAAGGTGACTTTGTAGAGCGGTCTGGCCATGCGGCAATTATAGGACCGCGCCGCGCGCCACTCACCGTCGTGCTCAGAAGCCGTGGCGCTTGCGCAACCGCCGCGCAATGGCCGCGCGCACATACAGGCCGTAGCCCACCCCGAACAGGAAGCCGGCAATGTGTGCCGACCAGGCCACCATGCCGAAGGCCGGGCCGATATGCGCGAACACCACCTGCAGCAGCGCCCAGACGCCAATCAGCAATGGCGCCGGCACACGGATGAACTCCAGGAACAGGCCCAGCGGCAGCACCACGCCAAGCTTGGCTCCGGGAAACAGCGCCAAGTAGCTGCCGATCAGCGCCGACACCGCCCCCGACGCACCGATGATGACCTGGTCCGGGCTGCCCAGCGTATAGATCGCCGCCAAATTCGACGCCGCGCCACCAAGCAGGAACAGCAACAGCAGGCGCCAGGGCCCGAGGATGCGTTCGGCCGGCAAGCCGAAGATCAGCAGGAACACCAGGTTGCCCAACAGGTGCGACCAGTCCGCATGCAGGAACAGGGCGGTGAACAGCCGCAGCACGCTGCCGTCGCGCAGCGCCGCCCACCAGTCGGAGACGGCCGGCATGCCGCTGGACAGGGCGCCCCAGTCCAGCCACAGCCCGGCCCGGGCCTCGTCCGGCCGGCTGATGGACCAGAGGAACGCACCCCAGATCACCGCGAACAGCAGCGGGATGGCCCAGCGTGGGGAAGGCTTCTTGCGAGAGGGGATAGATATGAACATGGGCGCCTGGTTTGCCCGCAACATAGCCTTTTCACTGGGATGAACCCAGCTTCAAGAGTTATCGGGCGGTCAGCCTGATTCGTTATTGTTAGGTTAACCCGGATGGGTATACTGCATACGGCGTCGTATGTCCGGGAGGGGTCTCCGGCGCATCCAGAGCGGCCCTCGCGGGCAGCAGGATGCAGGCGCTTTACAGACACACAACGTCTTTCCGGAGAGATATCAGCATGACCACTACTACTATCAGCCGCGTCACCGTCCTGGCCGTCGGCATCGCTGGCGCGCTGGCGTTCGGCCAGGCGCACGGCGCCGCATTCCAGTTGAAGGAAAACAGCGCCAAGGGCCTGGGCCGCGCATTTGCCGGTTCGGGCAGCGCCAAGGGCGACGCCTCGATCATCGCGGTCAACCCGGCCGGCATGCGCCAGCTGGATGGCCAGATGTTCCAGGCCGATGTCAGCGCCATCAGCTTCTCGGCCGAGTTCGAGGGCAGCGCGCGCTACGTGGGCCCGACTGGCCCGGGCACCGGTACCCCGGTCGCCGGCGGCAACGGCGGCGACGCCGGCATGATCGCCCCGGTTCCGGCGATGTACTACCACCTGCCGTTCGGCGAGAACGACAACATGCACTTCGGTGCCTCGGTGACCGTGCCGTTCGGCTTCAAGACCGAATACGACCGCAACTGGGTCGGCCGCTACAACGGCCTGAAGACCGAGCTGCAGGCGATCGACCTGAACCTGGCCTTCTCCTACGACGTCAATCCGTACGTGTCCTTTGGCGCGTCGGTGTTCGGCGAGCGCCTGGACGTGGACCTGAGCAACGCCGTGGACTTCGGCACCGCGCTGTACGCGCAGCGCGTGCCGGGCTTCGCCCCGGGCAACGCCGACGGTTCGCTGCGCATCAAGGGTGACAACACCGCCGTGGGCTTCACCCTGGGCGGCCTGTTCTCGATCGACGAGAACACGCACCTGGGCTTCAGCTACCGCTCCGAAGTCGAGCACAAGATCACCAACGGCACCGCCGACTTCACCGTGCCGGGTCCGGCCGCTGCCGTGCTCGCCGTGGCTGCACCGGGTCAGTACATCGACACCAGCGGCCGCGCGACGATCACCCTGCCGGCCAGCGCCACCGCCAGCTTCACGCACAGCTTCAACGACCAGTGGTCGCTGATGGCTGACGTGAGCCGCACGGCGTGGAGCAAGTTCGATCAGGTCACGGTCGACTACGGTTCCAATCAGCCCAACAGCGTGCTGCCGTTCCACTACCGCGACACCACGTTCGCCTCGATCGGTACCGAGTACCGCATGAGCGACACGCTGACCCTGCGCGGCGGCCTGGCCTATGACCAGACCCCGACCACCGATGCCCACCGCGATGTCCGCGTGCCGGATACCACCCGCAAGTGGCTGTCGCTGGGCCTGACCTGGACGCCGTCGCAGAACGCCGAGTACAGCTTCGGTTACACCCACCTGTTCACCAGCGACCCGAACATCCGTTCGACCTCGCAGACCAACAGCGTGATCACCGGCAGCTACGAAGTCACCGGCGACATCCTGGCTGCTTCGGCTCAGTTCAAGTTCTGATCGCAGCTGCAACGCAGTACCGAAAGCCCCGCTCCGGCGGGGCTTTCTTTTTGCGTGCCCCGCCGCTGCGCGCGTGGCGCAAGGTTGCTATCTTGCGGCCAGGACCGAACCGGACTCAGCCGTGGATTTCATCGAGGTCTATCCCGACGCGCTGCCAGCCGCCGATTGTCAGGCCATCGTGCAGCGCCTGCGCGGCAGCGAGCAGCTGACGGCCGGCCGTGTCGGCGGCGGCGTGTTTCCCGAGCTCAAGCGCAGCCGCGACCTGCGCATCAGTGGCCTGGCGGAGTGGGCGCAGGTGGAGGGCCGGATTCAACAGGCGGTGCTCGGCGGCCTGCTGCGCTACCTGCGGCAATACCCACACGCGCTGCTGGCGCCGTTGATGCTGCAGGTGCAAGGGCCGGACGGGCAGCCGAAACGGCTGGATGCCAACGACCTGCAGGATATGGGCGACGCGGCATTGATCGAACTGGCACGCACCTGCCTGCGCCCCGGCGCGGTCAACCTGCAGTGGTACAACGCCGGGGAAGGTGGCTATCCCTATTGGCATTGCGAGCTGTATCCGCAGGACGCCAGCGCCGAGACCCTGCACCGGCACGTGCTGTGGACGCTCTACCTCAACGACGGCTTTGCCGAGGGCGAAACCGAATTCCTGTACCAGCAGCGCAAGGTGCAGCCGCGCACGGGCAGTCTATTGATCGCACCCACGGCGTTTACCCATACCCATCGCGGCAACCGTCCGCAGGGTGGCGACAAGTTCATTGCCACCAGCTGGATTCTGTTCCAGCCGGCGCAAGCACTCTACGGCGCCTAGGGCGCCACACGTTGCTCAGAACAGTTCGCCCTGCGCCGAAGCGGCGCGCGCGGGCGCGGGGGGTGGCGGACGACGGAAGCGGGTGAGGTCCAGGGCCGGTTCGCCGCCGCGCTGGTGGAAGCCGGCACGGCGCAAGGCCAGCTGGAAACGGCGCGCAAGCAGATCCGCGTAGACACCCTGGCCGCTGAAACGCTGGCCGAAGCGGCTGTCGTAATCCTTGCCACCACGCAGCTGCTGGATGGTACTCATCACATGCGCCGCGCGATCCGGGTAATGCGCCTGCAGCCAGTCGCGGAACAGCGGCGCCACTTCATGCGGCAGGCGCAGCAAGGTGTAGCCCGCCGAGCCGGCCCCGGCATCGGCGGCCGCTTGCAGGATCGCTTCCAGTTCGTGGTCGTTGATCCACGGAATCACCGGCGCCGCCATCACCCCTACCGGCACGCCAGCCGCGTGCAGGCGGGCCATTGCGCGCAAGCGTGCATGCGGCGCGGCGGCGCGCGGCTCCAGCCGGGCAGACAGATGCGGGTCCAGCGTGGTCACGGAAAAATACACGCTGACCAGCCGCTCCTGCGCCAGCGGTTGCAGCAGGTCCAAGTCGCGCTCGATCAGCGCATTCTTGGTGATCAGGGTGAAGGGGTGGCGGGTTTCCCACAGCACTTCGATCATGCGGCGGGTGAGTTGCAGTTTGCGTTCGATCGGCTGGTAGGCGTCGGTGTTGATGCCCAGCGCGATCGGGCTGGGCACGTAGCCGGGTCGCGACAGTTCACGGCGCAGCAGCTCCGGCGCATTGGTCTTGGCGAACAGGCGGGTTTCAAAATCCAGCCCCGGCGACAGATTGAGGTAGGCGTGGCTGGGCCGCGCGAAACAGTAGCTGCAGCCATGCTCGCAGCCGCGATAGGGATTGGCCGACTGGGTAAAGGAAATGTCCGGCGACTGGTTGCGGGTGATGATGCTGCGCGCGGTCTCTTCGGTCACCGTGGTGCGCAGCGAGGGCGCGGCGAACTCTTCGCTTTCGTCGGTGCACCAGCCATCGTCCACCGCCTCCTGGGTGGTGACCTCGAAGCGGCCGGCGAGATGGATGCGCGAGCCGCGGCCTTTGATCGCCTGCGTCATGCGCGCAGGCTAGCGCGCGTGCGTCTCAACGCTGGCGATTGGGTTCAGTTCACTGAATCCAATCGCGGCGTTCCCCGAGGGTGCGCCGGTCAAAGCGCAGGCGGCCGCGCCTCGCGCCAGTGTGCATGCCAGGCCTGGAACATCAGCACATTCCACAGATGGGTGTGCCACTTGCGCCGGCCGCCCAGGAACTCGCGCCACATGCGTCCGATGAGCTCGACATCGAACAGCCCTTGTTCGCGCAGCCGCACCGGGTCCAGCAACGCGTGTGCCCATTCGCGCAGGTGGCCGCTCATCCAGTCGGCGATCGGTGGTCCGAAGCCCTGCTTGCGCCGCCATACCAGTTCCGGCGGCAGATGCCGGGTGAGCAGTTGCCGGAGCAGGTATTTCTGCTGCCCATGGCAGAACTTGAGCGGCAGCGGCAGCGACCAGCCCAGGTGCGCCACTTCCAGGTCGAGGAAGGGACAGCTGACATCGAGACCGCGCGATCCAGCGGCGCGGTCGAGCTTGGTCAGTACGCCAAAGGGCAGGTCCAGCGACAGGTCGAACAGCTGGATGCGATCGGCATCGGCCAGGGGGGAAGGCGCCGCCTCTGCACGATCCAGCAGCGCGAGCGGCGCTTCGGCGGCACCGCGCAGTGCGCGCCCCGGTTCGCGCCAGCGCGAGATGCGGCGCAGGTAGCTTGCCTCCAGTCCGCCAGTCGCCAGCACCTCGCGCAGCGCGGCCCAGCCACCGAGTCGGGCCGCTTCGGGTGCGGCGCCGGGCAGGCGCTCGAGCAGCCAGCGCAGCGGGGCGGGCAGCCCCGTGGCAAGGCGGTGGTTGCGCAAGGCGCGGGCATAGGCACCGTGGCCAAAGAACAGTTCATCGGCGCCATCGCCAGTGTGGATGCGCCGGGCCCAGCCAGCGGCCATGCGGCAGGCCAGCAGGGTCGGCAGTTGCGAGGGATCGGCGAAGGGTTCGCACCACACCTGCGGCAGCTTGGGGACCAGTTCGGCGGCCACGCGGCCATCCATCCGCAATACGTGGTGACGAACCCGCAAGTGGCGTGCGACCGCCACCGCCCAGTGGCCTTCGTCATGGCGCGGAGAGGGGAAGGTGATGGTGATGGCATCCAGCGGCTCGGCGCTGTCGCGCTGCATCAGTGCAGCCAGCAACGAGGAGTCCACGCCGCCGGACAGCAGCAGGGTCGGGCGCGCCTGCTCGCCGCCACGCGCCACGGCGTTGGCCAGCGCGGCTTCGACGGCGTCCAGCCATGCCTGCAGCGGCCGCTGGCCATCCCGCGCCGCTACCGCCTCGGTCATCAGGCTCTCGGGATGCCAATAGGCGACGGCAGGCGGCGGTTGCGCCGTGGGGCCGGCGAGCAATGCCTGCAGGTCCAGGCTGACCCATTGGCCGGGGCCGAGCTTGGCAATGCCCTGGTGGATCGTCCGTGGCGCGGGGATGTAGTCCAGGCGCAGCAGCTGCGCCAGGGCGCCGGTATCGATGCGGTCCTCGAAGCCGGGGTGCGCGCGCAATGCCTTGGGCTCGGAGGCGAAGACCAAGGCCTTGCCACACCAGCCGTAGTACAGCGGGCGTTGGCCGAAGCGATCCACGGCCAGGGTCAGGCGCTGCGAACGCCGGTCCCACAGCGCCAGTGCGAAGGCGCCCTCGCAGCGCGCCAACATGCGTTGTAGACCCCAGCGGCTGATGCCTTGCAGCATCAGCCGCTCGTCATCCACCTCTGCGGGCAGGCCGGCGCCGTTGGCCGCCAGTTCGCGATGCAGATAGTCGCGCCCGCGCAGACTCCCGGCAAAGGCGAGCACGAAGCGCTCCTGGCGCTCGCCGCAAGCCCGCAGTGCCGGCTTGGGTTCAAGGTTGCATTGACCCAGCGCCCAGGTGCCGCACGTCCCGGTCCAGCTTGTGCGGTGATGGCCACGGTGCCGCAAGGCGTCAAGCAGGGCATCGATGCATGCCTGCGGTTGCGCGCTGTCGGCGGCATCACCGGCTTCCCAGAAGCCGGCAATGGCACTCACGTTGCCTCCGACAACAAGGCTGCGGGTCGAGCAGGGGCCGGACGAAACATAAGTCGTGAGGGTGGCAGGCGCATCGAAGCTACCAGGAGGAAGTCGCCTCCATCTTCGAGTCCACCGCGGCCGCGATCGGTACGCGGTCCGCATCTTCATTACGTGCCTATGTCACGATCTGTAACGATATTTGACGAACCCTCCTCCGACGCCAGCGGAAAGTGCAGGCGCGCGCGCGCGCCGCCCCAGGGGGACGTCAACAACTCGCTGCTCGCGCCGTGGCGGTCGGCGACCACGCGCACCAGGGCCAGGCCCAGTCCGAGGCCGCTGTCATCGTCGCTGTGGCGGCGGAAGGGCAGGAACATGTCGTGGCGCCGCTCGGGCGGAACCCCGGGGCCATCGTCATCCACGCACAAGGCAATCCCCTCGTCTTCGAGATGCGCAAGCAGGTGCACGCGTGCGCGCGCATGACGGAAGGCATTGGCGAGCAGGTTCCCCAGGGCAAGCAACAGTGCGTCGCGATCGCCGTGCAGGACCAGCCCGGGATCATGCGTGGCCTCGAGCGCGATGTGCGGCGGGGGCGCGGCCTGTTCGACCACGGCCGCGAACAACTCGCGCAGGGGGACCGCCTGGCGCGTCGACGTCGGCTGCCAGCCCAGGCGCGCGTAGGACAGGCCGGCGCGGGTGATCTGCTCCAGGCGCGCGACATCGCTGCCGAGCCCATCGAGCAACGCCTGGTCCTTGCCGGCGAGGCGCGGCAGCATCTCCAGGGCAAAGTGCATCCGCGCCAGCGGGGTGCGGATTTCGTGCGAGACGGCGGTGGTGAGGATGCGCTGGCCTTCGATCAGGCGCTGGTTGTGCGCGGCCATGTGGTCCAGCGCCTGGCCCAGCGGCCGCACCAGACGGGTGGTGACGCGCCCGGCCGGAACGCGCGCCTGCAGGTCGCCGGCGCTCAGGCGCTCGGCAATCGCACGCAGGTCATGCAGGTCGCGCCAGACACGGCGGATCGCGACGAACAGGGGCAGGCGATGCCGGACAGGACCAGGCTGGTCATCGCCAAGGTAGTGAGCAGGCCGATGCTGCCCACCGGCACGCCCCAGATGCGCAGGTCATCCAGCGCACCCAGGCGCACGACCTGCGCGCCGCCGGGCAAGGTGCCATAGATGTAGTGGCCGTCGTCGCGCTCCTGCACGACGAGCTGGCCGGCCTCCATGCGCTGGCGCCGGGCCGGGTCGAGCTCGGCCGCGGCCTGGCCGCGCTCGAGCAGCCGCAGCGGATAGGCGAATTCCAGGCCGAGGTGTTCGGTGAGGCGCGGCCACTCGGCTACGGGCAGTGAGGCATAGCGCTGGCGGATCAGCGCCAGCGTGCCCGCCAGTTGCGCGGACAGATAGATCTCGTCGAGCTGGCCTTGCGCGGTCGGGTGCGGGGTCACGTCTTCCAGGCTGCCCAGCACCAGTACCTGGTCACTGCCGCCCACACGCTTGTAGGCAAAATCCGGCGAACGATGCGGCAGCACGACCTGGCCGGCGCGCAAGCGGCGCGCTTCGCGCGCGGTCAGCTGGCGCGTGGCGGTGTCGAGCGGGGCCAGCCGCACCGGATAGGCAAAGGGCTCGCGCACGCGTTCGAGCTGTTCGGGCCAGCGCCTGACTGGCTGGTCCTGCAGGCGATGTTCGACCAGATGAAAGGTGCCGCGCAGCTGCGCCTCGGTGTAGCGGCGCGTACCGTGGTCGAGCAGGAAACTGACGCCATTGAACACCAGCAGCGTCAGCCCCAGCACGACGGCTGCCGCGCCCAGGTAGTAGCGGCTGAAAACCGCCCACAGGCCCCGGGCCCAGGCCGCCGAAGCGAGGCGCATCAGTTCCAGCAGTGGCGGCTGAAGAGGTAGCCGCGGTTGCGCACGGTCTTGATCCGCTGTGATTCGGGCCCGCCGTCGCCCAGCTTGCGCCGCAGTCGCGACACGCGCGCGTCAATGGAGCGGTCCAGTCCATCGAAGTCGATGCCGCGCAGCGCACGCAGCAGCGTATCGCGCCCCACGATCTCGCCCGCGTGACGTGCCAGCAGCACGAGCAGGTCGAACTCCGCTGTCGTCAGGCCAACGCGACTGCCTTCAAGGGTGACTTCGCGCGCGCCCAGGTCGATGCGCAGGGAACCGAAGGCCAGCGTCTGCGGCGAGGGTTGCGCACGCCGGCGCAGCAACGCGCGCAACCGCGCCAGCAACACGCGCGGCTCGACCGGCTTGGCCACATAGTCGTCCGCGCCCAGCTCCAGGCCAAGGATCTGGTCGACATCCTCGTCATGCGCGGTGAGCATGCAGATCAGGCCGCCGTACTGCGCGCGCACGGCGCGGCAGACGTCAAAGCCGCTGCGGCCGGGCAGGTTGATGTCGAGCAACACCACGTCCGGCTGGGCGGCGAGGATGGCATCAGCGGCACGCAGACCGTCGGGTTCTATGGCGGGCCGGAAGCCGTGCGCGGCAAGGTAGTCGGCGATCAGGCTTCCGAGGCGGTCGTCGTCTTCGATCAAGAGGATGTCAGTCATGCCTCGGGATTCCAGGCGCTGCGATGCGGGCTCCGCCAGCCTAGTGGCCTGCCCGGCGGTTGTCGTGCGTGTTTGTGCATCCATCGCGGCCACGACCACCCACGACGCCATGCCGGGCCGGCCTTAGAATCGGCCGATGCTCGCCACCCTGACCGCCGCCTGGGACTGGATCGTCGCCATTCCCCACCTGTCGGCCTACCTCACCGCCGGCTACTTCGCCTATTTGTTGTGGATCGTGGCCTGGATCGTGCTGCAGAAGCGCGAACCGGCGGCGACGCTGAGCTGGGTCCTGTCACTGGCCGCGCTGCCCTACCTGGGCCTGCTGATCTATTACCTGCTGGGCCCGCAGAAGGTGAAGCGCCAGCGCCTGCGCCGCGGTCGCGCGCGCTCGGGCATGGAGCACTACAGCAGCGTGTGCCCGCCGGACAGCGACTGCGACGAGCTGGCCAAGATCGCGCAGGCCACCTGCGGCATGCCGCCGGGTTCGGCCACGTCGGTCGATTGGCTGATCGATGGCGGCACGACCTATGACGCGATCCTGGCGGCGGTGGCCGCGTCCCGGGACCACGTGCATCTGGAGTACTACATCTTCAACCCCGACCGCAGCGGCACCGCGCTGCGCGATGCGCTGGTCGAGCGCGCGCGCGCCGGGGTGAAGGTACGCCTGCTGCTGGATGCGGTCGGGTCGTCGCGGGTGCGCCGCCGTTTCCTGCGCCCGTTGCTGGACGCCGGCGGTGAGGCAGTGTGGTTCCATCCCACGCAGCTGCTCAAGCCGTTCAAGCGCCCGTGGGTCAACATGCGCACGCACCGCAAGCTGGTAGTGATCGATGGCCGCGTCGCTTTCACCGGTGGCATCAACATCACCGACGAGGAAGATGAGCGGCTGGACCGCACGGCCTATCGCGACCTGCACATGCGCATCGAGGGCCAGGTGGTGCGCAACCTGCAGCTGGTGTTCGTCGAGGACTGGATCTATGCCACCGGCCAGGGCCGTCCCGCGTTCGAGGGACAGAACCTGTGGCCGAAGGACATGCCCGGCCGCGCCGATGGCCGCATCGACGCGCAAGTGCTGCTGTCCGGACCGGACTCTTCCTGGGAAACCATCCACCGCCTGCATGTGGCCGCCATCCACGAGGCGCGGCAACGGGTGTGGCTGGTGACGCCGTACTTCGTGCCGGGCGAAGCGGCGCGCATGGCACTCACGTCGGCGGCGCTCGGCGGCCTGGATACGCGCTTGCTGGTGCCGACCATGAGCGACTCGCGGCTGGTGACCTGGGCGGCGCGCTCGTACTTCGACGAACTGCTGGAAGCCGGCGTGCGCATCTTCGAGTACGGGCCACGCATGCTGCACACCAAGGCGTTCCTGGTCGATGACGACCTGTGCATTGTCGGCAGCGCCAACTTCGACAACCGCAGCTTCCGCCTGAACTTCGAGTTGTCGATGCTGTTCCGCGACCGCCAGCTCGCCGGCGAGCTGGCAGCGTTCCTGTCGCGGGAAATGGCCGGCGCGCGCGAGGTCCGTTTCAACCGCCACCGCCCCCTTTGGCGCTCGCGCCTGCCCGAGGCCGTGGCCCGCCTGACCTCGCCGCTGCTGTAGCCGCGACCACGTGGAACGTCCCCATTGCCGGCGCTACACTGCGCCGACCTCTGGGGAGACTGTCATGCACTGGTTGTTTCTGCTCCTGGCGCTGGGCGCCCTGATCCTGGCATTCAGTACGCCGCACATGTGGCTGCTGGTGGCCTGCCTGCTGGCCGCATTGGTCCTCATGGTGGCCTGGGCCCGCGGCTGGTTCCTCTCGCGCATGGGCGAGGTTGAGGAAGCCGGTCACATCGTCGACCCGGTCGAGCTGCACCGCCTGCGCACCCTGGCTGCCGCGCGCAAGGCCGCCGGCGAACAGCCGCCCGCCGAGTCCTGAGGCCCGGCGTGGCCACGCGGCTTTCGGTCAACGTCAACAAGATCGCGGTGCTGCGCAACTCGCGCGGCGGCCACGATCCGGATGTATTGCGCGCGGCCACGGCCTGCCTGGACGCGGGCGCCCACGGCATCACCGTGCACCCGCGCCCCGACCGCCGGCACATCCGCGCCGAGGACGTGCATGTGCTGTCCACGTTGACGCGGCAGCGCGGGGTGGAGTTCAACATCGAGGGCAACCCGTTCGCGCCACCGCGCGAGGGCTACCGGGGCTTGCTCGCCCTATGCCGTGAGGCGCGCCCGGCGCAGGCGACCCTGGTGCCGGATGGCGACGGCCAGCTCACTTCCGACCACGGCTTCGACTTCGATCGCGACAGCGAGCGTCTGCGCCCACTCGTGGCCGAGCTGCGCGCAATGGGGTGCCGGGTCAGCCTGTTCGTTGATGCAGGCAACCCCGGCCTGGCCAAGGCGGCCGCGATCGGCGCCGATCGCATCGAGCTCTATACCGGCCCATTTGCCGAGGCCCACGCCGGCGGCCGGCCGCAGGCCGCGCTCGATCTGTTCGCCAGCACGGCGCGGCAGGCGCAGGCGCTGGGCCTGGGCGTCAATGCCGGGCATGACCTGTCGCAGGCAAACCTGGCTGACTTCCTGGCCGCGGTGCCAGGGGTGCTCGAAGTGTCGATCGGCCACGCGCTGATCGGCGAAGCCCTGTATGACGGCCTGGAAAACACCGTGCGCAGCTATCTGGACATCCTGCGCCAGCAAGCCTGAGCCGCGCGCCGCGGATACGCAGCGAGGACACAAAAAAAACGCCACCGTTTCCGGTGGCGTTTGCAGTCGCGTCATGACTGAGTATTGCGGGTATTGCGGTGTTGCGTGCGTTACTGGACGAAGCCGATCTTCTTCATCTGCGCGTTCTTCGCCGCAGCCAGCACCCGAGCCATCACTTCGTACTCGGAATCCGGATTGGCGTCGATCTTCAGCTGCGGCTGGTTGGTTGGGTCACGCTGGACCTCTTCCTCCATCCGCTGCTGCAGTTCGCTGACAGCGACCGGGCTGTTGTTCCAATACACCTGGTTGCTGGCATCGATGCGCAGCTCGATCGGCGGCGGCGGCTCCACGGTCTCCGGCGGCGGGTTGATCACGCGCTGCGGCAGATCCACGGCGATCGGGTACGTCATGATCGGCGCGGTGACGATAAAGATGATGAGCAACACCAGCATCACGTCCACCAGGGGCGTGACGTTGATGTCGGCCATCGGACCGCGGCCGCTACCACTTGAAAAAGCCATGGCTTACCGCTCCTTCTCTTTGGTCGCAACGAAGCCGATGTCCAGCATGCCCTGACCCTGCGCGATCTTGGTGACCTCGTTGATCGTGCTCATCTTCGTGGTCTTGTCACCACGCAGGTTGAGCGGCGGCTGCGGGGTCTGCTGCGCGGCGGTGGACAGGCGCGACTCCAGGGACTCCTTGGAGATCGGCTCGTCGTTCCAGAACAGCGAGCCGTCTTCCTTGACCGAAAGGGTGATGGGACCCTTGCGATCGTTGGTTTCGTCCGGCTTCTGGTTCAGGTTGGCCTCGGGCAGTTCCACCTTGACCTTGTGGGACATCAGCGGCGCCGTAATGATGAAGATGATCAGCAGCACCAGCATCACGTCCACGAGGGGCGTGACGTTGATGTCGGCCATCGGGCCACCGCTGTTTCCACTACTGAAGGCCATAACAGGCTCCGTCTAAATCGGTTGCGATGACTTGCTCGTTGCCGGAGGCGCGTCTTACTTGACGCGCGAACCGGTGGCGAAGAAGTCGTGCAGGTCGTGGGCGAACGTGTCGAACTTGGCGATCGTCGAGCTGTTGACCTTCGAGAAGAAGTTGAAGGCGAACACGGCCGGGATCGCGACGAACAGACCGATGGCGGTCATGATCAGCGCTTCACCCACCGGGCCGGCAACGGCGTCGATGGAGGCCGAACCGGTCGCACCGATCTTGATCAGCGCGCCGTAGATGCCCCACACGGTACCGAGCAGACCGACGAACGGCGCGGTCGCACCGACGGTGGCCAGCAGGGTCATGCCCGATTGCAGGCGGGTGCTCTCACGGGTCACGGCCTGGCGCAGGGCGCGGTCCACGAACTCCGAACGGCTCAGGTTCTCGCCCAGGCCGGTGTTGCTGCCTTCGGCGCGCTGGTGGTGGGCGGCGGCCTGGGCGGCGTCCAGGGCGATCTTCGAGAACGGCTCGGAAGCCGGCTGCTCTTCCATGGCGCGAATGGCTTCCTGCGCGTTCGGGGCTTCCCAGAACAGCGTGGTCACGCGATCAGCGGCGCTCTTCAGACGCACCGAACGGAAGATGTTGATCACGGTCCAGTACCAGGACATGGCGGACATGGCGATCAGGGTGATGAGGACGACCCAGGAGACGGCGAAGTCACCCGGGTGCGAGGTCATTTCCCCGATCAGGTGCTCGAAGCCCATCTGCGAGAGGGCAGCCGACGGGTTGGAACCCCCGGCAGCGGCGGCGATGAAGAGATCCTGCAGCATGACGCTTACCTTTGTTGTGTGTGGTGATGAAGGGTAGTGCTAATAACGACAGGGTTGACCGGGCCGGAGGCCCGGCCCTGACAATCAGTTAAGCGCAAAGTTGACCGGGACGCGGACGCGGCCGGCGGTCTTCTGCCCGTTCACGACGGACGGGTTGAAGCGCCACTTGCGGGCGGCATCCATGGCCGCACGATCCAGATCACGGTTACGGCTGGACTTCTCGACCGAAACGTTGGTCACGTTACCGCTCGCATCGACGTCCACGATCAGGATCACTTCGCCCTGGATGCCCGCACGGAAAGCCGCCGGCGGATACTTCGGGGGATTCATGTTCTTGGACGAGATGTCCACGCTGGCGCTGATGTCCGACGGCGGCTGCGGCGGCGTCGGCGGCGACGGCGGCGTCACGATGTCGGACGGGCGCGGTTCGGGCACATCGACCACGGGCGCTTCCGGCGGCGGCGGAACCGGCGACGGACGCGGCGGCGCCAGGTTCTTCACCGGCGGCGGCGGCTTGTCCTGCGGCGGCGGCGGCGGCGGGGGTGGCGGCGGCGGCGGCGGAGCGTCGACGATCGTCACCATGACGTTGCGCTCCTTCTCGGCGACGGCCTTCGGCGCGACGGCAGGAATCAGCAGCAGCATCAGGGCAGCCAGATGCAAAGCGATTACGAAGGCAATACCGATGATACGGGGCCAGCTCAATCCCTGGTTCCCGGTATCCTGGTCATACCTGTGGACAACATATTGTTCCGTCATGCGCCAATGGCTCTTTCTGTGGGGGCCTGGATCACTGCCGTGATCCCCGCATCGGGCGGCTCTGACACCGCAGGAACCTCCAAGCTTATACCAATCCCGCGCCCTGTAGCCACTTATGCACAGGGGTCCCGGGCGTTTTTTTACGCCTTATTTTCCGCTGATGATCTTCTTTGCGTCCTCGGGCTTCTTCACGCCCTTGGCCAGCGCCTGCTGGGCCGCTTCCTTAGCTTCGGCCGGACGGCCTTCGTTCTTTAGAACCTTGGCCAGGTTGAGGTAGGTCTCGCCGTCCTTGGACAGCGGGGCCGCCTTCTTCCAGTTGTCGATCGCCAGCGGAATCTGGTCGGTGTAGTAGTACGACTGAGCCAGGGCCAGGTAGGTCTGGTAATCCGGCTTCAGGATTCCCTTCTGGGTGCCTTCGTTGATGACCGCGATGACGTCCTTTTCCCGGTTGTCCATGTTCGCGTAGATCGAGTACAGCTGCTTGTACTCGCGCTCATCGGTGAGCTGGCCGCTGGCGCGCAGCTTGTCCATCACGCCGGCGGCCTTGTCCATCTGGTCGGCCTGCATGTACATGCTGGCCAGGTTGAGCTGGGCTTTCTTGTCGTTCGGGTTCTTGGCGACCAGGGCTTCGGCGGCGGCAACGGCCTCGCCGGACTGGCCGGCTTCGGCGTAGGCGGCCATCAGCAGCTGAGTCCAGCTGTCCTTGGGCGCGGACGAAGCGGCAATGGCCTGCTTCAGGACCGGGATGGCCTCCTGGTAGCGCTCGGACTGGTACAGCGCCTGACCCTTGAGGATCAGGTCTTCCGGCTTCTGCGACTTGGACTCGGCCAGGTACTTGTCCAGCGTGGCCAGGCCCTCGGTGTACTGGTTGTCCTGCAGCTGCAGCTGGGCCAGCATCAGCATCGACTGGAAGTGGCCGTTGTTGTCCAGGCCATTGAGGTCGATGGCCTGCTGCAGATACTTCTTCGCGCCGGCGGTGTCGTCGAGGTTGTACGCGGCCTGGGCGGCGAGCTGCGAGGCCAGCGACTTGTCGGCGTTGTTGGCGGCCGGGTTGGCGATGATCTCATCGGCCTGGGTGCGCACGCCGGCGTAGTCCTCGCCCTTGTTGAACGTGTCCACCAGCTTCTGCAGCTTGCTGCCCAGCTTGGCCGAGGTCTTTTCCTTCGGCTCCTGGCGCGTGGCGTTGGGGAACATCACCTCGGCCTTGGCCGAACGCGAATTGCGGTTCCGACCCGAGTCCGACTGTGCGACTGCGTCCGTGACAACCGCGCCGCCAAGGGCGCCGGCAATGAGCAGGGACAGCAGGGCTTTGTTGCGCTTGGGCAGTTTCATGATCACCTCGGTCGGGTGCCGCCTGAGCGGCACTGGAAGGAAACGCTTGCCGTACGAAAAATCGAGCCGGCAAACTTATCAGAATCTTTCACGCACCGAAAACGCTTTCCATGCTGGGGTGCAGCAATACGCTGGCGTCTAGCCGCAACGTGGAATCCGCCCGGCGCTCCGCGCCTGCTCGAACACTGGCATCAGGGCAGGCGTATCACGCTGCAATTCGCGAATGCGGTTGGCCGGGTCCGGGTGCGTGGACAGCCATTGCGCGGGACGACTGCCGCCCGCCTGCATCATGTTCTGCCACAGGTTGACCGCTTGTGAGGGGTCGAAGCCGGCGTCGGCCATCAGGCGCTGGCCGACGATGTCGGCCTCGCTCTCCTGGGTGCGCGAGCCGGGCAACAGGAATGCGGTCTGCGCGGTCATGCCGCCGATCTGATTGACCGCGCTGGCGGCGTTGCCGCCATAAGCCGCGCCAGCCAGCGCCCCCAGCACCGACAGGCCGGTCTGCGCGCCCATCTGCCGGGTGATGCGTTCTTCGTGATGGCGCGAGATGACGTGGCCGATCTCATGGCCCAGCACGGCGGCGAGCTGGTCCTGGTTCTTGGCGACCTTGAAGATGCCGGTGTTGACGCCAACCTTGCCACCCGGCAAGGCGAAGGCGTTGGGCTCGTCGTCGACGAACACCGCTGTTTCCCAGGCCACGCCGCGCCACTGCGGCGGCAATTGCGCGACCAGCGCGTTGACCACGCAACGCACGTACGCATTCTGCTTGCCGTCGGCGCTGATCTTTTCCTTGGACTTGGTCTCGGCAAACGCCTGCGCGCCGAGCTGGTCGAGCTGCTGCTGCGACACCCCGCCGATCATCTGCTTGCGCCCGGTCGGCGAGGTGGTCGTTGCGCACGCAGCCAAGGCCAGCGAAGCAACAGCGCCAAGGAGTAGTAACTTCTTCATCAGGATCCCCCGAAGGTTCGAGGGATTTTCGCAGGGACGGCTTAACTTTTCGTCAAGCAAACTGCACGGCTGGCAAACCAAGGCTGCTTATTGCACGCCGAACCAATACAGCGCCGCCAATGCAATCGCGTTGTTCAGGCCGTGCGCAATGATGGCGGCCCACAACGAACCGGTGCGCCAGTACAACCAGGCAAACGCGGCGCCCATGGTTCCGTAGACCAGCCACAGCTGGCAGATGGCGAGCACGCCATTGCCGCTGAGACCCGGGATTTCGTGCAGCAGGGCAAAGGCCAGACTGCTGAGCAGCATGCCCAGCCACGGACGGCCGGCGGCGAGCAGACGCCCGAACAGCACGCGCCGGAACAGCAGTTCCTCATACGCCGGCGCCAACACGACGGCAAACAGCACCGCCGAAAGCGGCCATTGCGAGAGCAGGTCGCTCATCAACGACAGGTTGGTCGGCACCGGCTTGATCTGCAGTTGATCGGCCAGCATGCCGGTGGCGGTGCTGAAGCAGAACACGCCAACCGCCACCAGCATCGCCAGGCCCCAGGTGCCCGGCTGGCGCAGCGCGGCCCACGCTTGCTGCCGCTCCGCGCGGCCGGCGCGGCGGCGCCAGAAATAGACGACCAGTGCAGCGGCGCCGGTGCTCACCAATGCCATCAACAACTGCGCCATCGCGCCAGGTTGGCCGAGCTGGTGGCTCACTTGCGCCGGGTCGATTTCGACGCCCTTGCTGCGTGCCTGCGCCACTACCTGGATGCCGCGGAACACGCCCCAGGCAATGCCGCTGCCGATGCTGACGAACAGCAGCACCACCAGCGCGATCAGTGCATCGAGGAAGAAGTTCAGCAGTGGCGCGCGATCGGGCGCGGGCGCTGCGTTGGCCGGCGCGGACAGGGTCTGTACGGCGGAAGACGGAGACACGGGGAGATCGTTCATCGCGTTCCTGCGCGGCCGGGGGTGGCCGCCGCATCGCTCCCCGATGCGGCGGCAGGCTCGATGATGTCAGATATCGAGGTTGGCGACTTTCAGCGCGTTGTCTTCGATGAAGTCGCGGCGGGGTTCAACCACATCGCCCATCAGCGTGCTGAAGATCTGGTCGGCTGCCACCGCGTCCTCGATCCGCACCTGCAGCATGCGCCGGGTATCCGGGTTGACCGTGGTTTCCCACAGCTGCTCGGGATTCATTTCACCCAGGCCCTTGAAGCGCTGGATCTGCCGGCCCTTCTTGGCCTCTTCCAGCAGCCAGGCCTGCGCCTGTGCGAAGGTCTCGATGGCCTGCGACTTGTTCCCGCGCACGATCTGCGCACCGTCGCGGACCAGGCCGTGCAGCAGCTTGGCGGCTTCGTGCAGCGGGCGCAGTTCACCGGTCTCGAAAGCCGACAGCGGGATGAAGATGCGCGCTTCCTCGCCCATGTGCCGGCGCAGGACTTTCAGCGCGGCGGGGCGCTGATCGTTCGGTTCCTGCAGGCTGATGCTGTAGCGCGGCGTGCCCAGGCTGCCCTGGTTGAGGCGGTTGGCCAGCACCTCGAGGCCTTCGCCGGCGGCGGGGTTGCGCAGGTGCTGCAGGTCGAGCGGGGCAAAGTCGATCAGCGCATCGAGCAGGCGCGTGTCGTAGCGGTGCGCGTTGCGGGCGATGGCTTCCTTGGCGTTGGCATAGGCCAGCAGCAGCTTCTCCAGGGCCAAGCCCTCGATTGCCGGCTCATCGGCGGCGGGCACCAGCGACGCGCCTTCCACCGCGCTGTTGGCGAGGTAGACATTGAGCGCAGCATCGTCCTTCAGGTACAGCTCGCTCTTGCCCTGCTTGAGCTTGTACAGCGGCGGCAGGCCGATGTAGATGTGGCCGCGCTCGATCAGCTCCGGCATCTGCCGGTAGAAGAACGTCAGCAGCAACGTGCGGATGTGCGAGCCGTCCACGTCGGCGTCGGTCATGATGATGATGCGGTGGTAGCGCAGCTTGTCCGGGTTGTACTCGTCCTTGCCGATGCCCGTGCCCAACGCGGTGATCAGCGTGCCGACTTCGGCGCTGGCCAGCATGCGGTCAAAGCGCGCGCGTTCCACATTGAGGATCTTGCCGCGCAACGGCAGCACCGCCTGGTTCTTGCGGTTGCGGCCCTGCTTGGCCGAGCCACCGGCCGAGTCACCCTCGACGATGAACAGCTCCGACAGTGCAGGATCCTTTTCCTGGCAGTCGGCGAGCTTGCCGGGCAGGCCGGCGATGTCCAGCGCGCCCTTGCGGCGGGTCAGATCGCGCGCCTTGCGTGCGGCTTCGCGCGCGCGCGCGGCATCGACGATCTTGCCGGCGATGGCGCGGGCCTCGTTTGGATGTTCCTGCAGGAACTCCTCCAGGCGCGCGCCAAAGGCGTTCTCGACCGCGGGACGGACGTCGGAACTGACCAGTTTCTCCTTGGTCTGCGAGGAGAAGCTCGGATCCGGCACCTTCACCGACAGCACGGCGATCATGCCTTCGCGCATGTCGTCGCCGGTCAGGCTGATCTTGGCCTGCTTGGCGATGCCGTTCTGCTCGATGTAGTTGCTGAGCACGCGGGTCAGCGCGCCACGGAAGCCGGCCAGGTGGGTGCCGCCATCCTTCTGCGGGATGTTGTTGGTGAAGCAGTACATCGTTTCCTGGTAGGCGTCGGTCCACTGCAGGGCGACGTCCACGACGATGTTGTTGTATTCGCCGGTCACCGAGATGACGTTGGGGTGCAGCGGCGTCTTCAGCTGCGCCAGATGCTCCACGAAGCTGCGGATGCCGCCTTCGTAGTGGAAGTCGTCGCGGCGGCCTTCGCCACGCTCGTCGAGCAGGGTGATGCGCACGCCGGAGTTGAGGAACGACAGCTCGCGCAGGCGCCGGGCGAGGATTTCGTAATGGAACTCGACGTCGGTGAAAATCTCGGCGGCTGGCTTGAAGCGCAGCGTGGTGCCGCGCTTTTGCGAAGCTTCGAGCTGCTTGAGCGGGTACAGCGGCTCACCGAGCGAGTATTCCTGCTGGTAGTGGTGCCCATCGCGCCAGATGTCCAGCCACAGGTGCTCGGACAGCGCGTTGACCACCGACACGCCGACGCCGTGCAAGCCACCGGAAACCTTGTAGCTGTTGTCGTCGAACTTGCCGCCGGCGTGCAGCACGGTGAGGATCACCTCCGCCGCGGAGACGCCTTCTTCCTTGTGGACGTCGACCGGAACGCCGCGACCGTTGTCCGAGACCGAGACCGAGCCGTCGACATGGATGGTCACCACGATGTCGTCGGCGTGGCCCGCGAGGGCTTCGTCGACCGAGTTGTCGACGACTTCAAACACCATGTGGTGCAGGCCGGTGCCGTCGTGGACATCGCCAATGTACATGCCAGGGCGCTTGCGAACCGCCTCCAGGCCGCGCAGGACGGTGATCTTGCTGGAGTCGTAAGTGTTGCCGTTCGCCGGCGTCGGGTTGATTTCTTCGGTCATGCGCTTTTGCCGTTGGCTCCACTGCGCGGGCGACGACGGCAAGGCCGCGTCACTCCGGAGATAGGGGGGATAGCGGGACAATTATAGCAGTCGGGCCCGCTCAGCCCGGCTGTCCGGGGCGGATGCCCCTATTCATGGCGGATAATGGCGCCTTGTTCCACGTGGAACAGGGCGGGCGTGCCAACCGCAGGCAGGTGCGGCGCCTCAGTGGCCGAGATCAGCACCTGAGCGTGATGGGCCACAAGGCGAGCCAGTACGCGCTGCTGGTGCTGGCGATCAAGTTCGGAAGCCAGGTCGTCCAGCGCGATCACCGGCCATTCGCCGCGCTGATCCGCGAAATCCTCGGCCTGCGCGAGCAGACAGGCCAGCGCAGTGAGCTTGGCCTGGCCCCGCGACAACGCCTGGGCACTCGGCAAACCAGAGAACTCGGGCAACCAGTCCGCGCGATGCGGGCCGACCGAGGTGTAGCCGTACTGCCGGTCCCGCTCCCGCGCCAAGAGCAGGGCATCGCTCAGGGACAGCTCGTGCCGCCGCCAGCCAGGCTGGAAAGTCAGGCCCGTCATGCCCAAGGAAGGCGCAATCTCGGCCGCCAGCGGCACCGCCTTTTCCTGCAGGCGCTCAAGATAGGCACGACGCCGGATAGTCAGAACTTCCCCGGACTCACTGAGCTCCCTGTCCCAGGCATCCAACACCGCTGCGGCGCCGCCTTGCTTCAGCAGTACGTTGCGCTGCTTCAAGGCGCGAGCGTAACGCCGCCACAGGCCGAGAAAATCTGGTTCCACGTGGAACAGAGCCCAATCCATGAAACGGCGACGGGATTCGCCACTCCCGTTGATCAGGGCGTGGCTGCCTGGCTCGAACGTCACCACTGCCAATGCCGCGCAGAGATTGCCGAGCTGCTGGACATCCTCACCGTCCAAGCGCCCTTTCCAGGCTTGGCCGCTATGCCGAAGGCCGGCACGTCGCCGGTGGCCGCCCGCTTCGACGCCCTCCTGCCACTCGACAAAGACTTCCAAATCCTCGGCGCCATGCCGGACCAGCCCATCGCGCACGCGTCCGCGGAAACTCCTGCCATAGGCCATCAGGTGCAGGGCCTCGAGCAGGCTGGTCTTGCCCGCGCCATTGTCGCCCACCAAAAAGTTGAGGCCAGGCGCCGGCCGCCATTCGATCTGGTCGAAGCGGCGAAACCGATGGAGGGTCAGTCTATTGATCAGCATTCGGCCGCGCAGGAGTGAGAGGCATCAGCCTCGGGAGCGACCCGCGAGCATAGAGCCAAGGAGCGAGGTGGGGCAGGTGGGCACAAAACATGAGGGCATCTTGTGGGCAACTCAACGTGCCCAGCCTTTCTCAGGACTTGTCCACACGCTGCCCCCAGGCACCAGGGACTGTTCTGCACCGGGTTTCGAGGGCTATTTTCTCTGTTAGATCAAAGACTTGAGGGGTTTTCCAACGAAATCCGCCCTACCAAGCACCACCTAGCCTTTGATTTATATCCACTAGAAGCATTGTTCAAAGAAAAAAAACAAAACGCCCGGGCGAGCCGGGCGTTTCTGGTTCCACGTGAAACACGATCAGAGACGGAGCGGCATCACCACGTGGCGAGACTTCTCGCTGCTCGCTTCGCGGACCAGTGCCGAAGAGTTCGCGTCACGCAGCTGGATCACGATGTGCTCATCACGCAGCGCCGACAGGGCATCCAGCAGATAGTTCACATTGAAGCCGATGGCGAGATCGGACACCTTGGTGTCAGCCTCCACCTCTTCCTGCGCCTCTTCCTGTTCGGGGTTGTGCGCGCTGATCTTCAGCTGGCCCGGCGACACTTCCACGCGCACGCCGCGGTACTTCTCGTTGGACAGGATGGCGGCACGCTGCAGCGAGGCACGCAGTGATTCACGATCCACCTTGACCTCGCGGTCGGCGCCGATCGGCACGACGGCTTCGTAATCCGGAAAGCGGCCATCGATCAGCTTGGAAGTGAAAGTCACATCGTCACGCTTGACCCGCACATGGCTGCGACCGACTTCGAGTTCCAGCGCGCGCTCGCCGCCTTCCAGCAATCGCTGCAATTCAGTCACGCCCTTGCGTGGCACGATGATCTGACGCTTCGTGCCACTGCTGCCTTCCAGCTGGGTTTCGCACAGGGCCAGGCGGTGACCGTCGGTTGCCACGCAGCGCAGGGTGGAATCGCGCAGGTCGAACAACAGGCCGTTGAGGTAATAGCGAACATCCTGCTGCGCCATCGCAAATGCGGTGCGCTCGATCAGTTCCTTCAAACTGGCTTCCGGCACCACGACACGCTCGGTCGCTTCGACCTCGTCAACGGACGGGAAGTCATTGGCCGGCAACGTCGCCAGGGTGAAGCGGCTGCGGCCTGCCTGCACGGTGACCTTTTCGCCGGTCTGCGACACGGTCACGCGGCTGCCGTCGGGCAGGGCGCGCACGATTTCAAACAGCTTGCGCGCCGGAATCGTGGTTTCGCCGTCCTGCGCATCCTCCACCGCGATGCGAGAGATCATTTCCACTTCGAGGTCGGTGCCGGTCAGCGACAACTGGCCATTCTGCACCTGCACCAGGAAATTAGCCAGGACGGGCAACGTCTGGCGGCGTTCAACCACATTGACCACCTGGGCCAGTGGCTTGAGGAAAGCTTCGCGCTGCAGTGTGAAACGCATGTGGTTCCGTGCCCCTATGCTTTAAAGATGTGGAATAAATCAAAAGCTTGGTGGTGATGGTAGGGCCAGTTTTGCCGGAAAACCACCTTAAATCGATGATTCGTAAGGCTTTTCTGACACTGAAACCCTTGGGATTACCGCCCCCGATCCCGTGGTAAAACCTGTGGATAGTTTTGGCGCGAATCTGGCCGCCTGATTTATCCACAGTTTCTACCGTGCTTGCGCGCAAATCATGCACTGAATTTTCCCGCCTGTGCGTCCAGGCGCTACTTATTCGCTCAACTTGCGGATCAGCTTGTCCCAGTCCTCGCGCAGCTTGCCGTCGGTTTCCATCAGCGTGCGGATCTGCCGGCAGGCGTGGAGCACGGTGGTGTGGTCGCGCCCGGCAAAGGCGTCGCCGATCTCCGGCAGGCTGTGTTCGGTCAGTTCCTTGGCCAGGGCCATTGCCACCTGCCGCGGCCGTGCCAGCGAACGGGTGCGGCGCTTGGACAGCAGGTCCTTCATCTGCAGCCCGTAGTAGTCGGCCACGGTCTTCTGGATATTGGGGATGCCGATAGCCTGCTGCTGCGCGCGCAGCAGGTCGCGCAGGGTTTCCTGGGCGAACTCCACGGTGATGGCGCGGCCGGTGAAGTTGGCGCGTGCGGTCAGCGTGTTGAGCGCGCCTTCCAGGTCGCGCACGTTGGAGCGCATCTTCTTGGCGATCAGGAAGGCCACATCGTCAGGAATTTCCGCCCCACGCTCGCGCGCCTTGGCCAGCACGATCGCCGCGCGGGTCTCGAAATCCGGCGGGTCGATCGCCACCGACAGGCCCCAGGCCAGGCGTGACTTCAGCCGCGGCTCCAGGCCTTCGACCTCGCGCGGATAGCGGTCGCAGGTCAGGATGATCTGCTGGCGGCCATCGAACAGCGCGTTGAAGGTATGGAAGAACTCTTCCTGCGTGCGGTCCTTGCCGGCGAAGAACTGGATGTCGTCAATCAGCAGCGCGTCGATCTGCTGGAACTGGCGCTTGAACTGATCCATCGCCTTGTCCTGCAGCGCGCGAATCATCGCGCTGAAGAACTGCTCCGAGCGCAGGTACATCACCTTGGCGTTCGGATTGGCGGCGCGCATCGCATTGCCCGCGGCAAACATCAGATGGGTCTTGCCCAGGCCGGTGCTGCCGTACAGCAGCAGCGGGTTGTGCGCGCGGTCGCCGGGCTTCTGCGCGGCCTGCAGCGCCGCGGCCCGGCCCAGCTGGTTGCTGCGGCCCTCGACGAAGTTGTCGAAGGTGTAGTGGGTGTCCAGGTTGCCAGCAAATGGCACCGAGGCCACCGGCGTCGCCGCCAGGGTGGGCGCCGGCGCGACGAGCGGGGCCGCCGGCTCGGGCGCCTTCGGTCGCGAGCCCACGGCCAGTGCCACCTCGCCGTTGCCGGCGTAATGCCCAAGGAGTTCACGGATACGGACCAGGTAGCGCTCGCGCACCTGCTCGACGATGAAGGCGTTCGGCGCGTACAGCACGACGCTGTCGCCGCGCTCTTCGGCCTGCAGGGGTTTCAACCAGGTATGGACGTCTTCGGGCGGAAATTCCGCCTCAAGGCGTTCCAGGCAACGGGGCCAAGCATCCATCAAAGTGTATTCATCATGGGCCGCCGTGGACGCAGACGAGCGCCGTGCGTCGGCACGGGAGGCAGAAAGCGGATGGGCCAGACTACCATCGGGGGGCCACTTTTCCCATATTTATTCACAGGGACGTCCACAGGCGCGTCGGGTCGGAAAGTCGCGAACGCTTGACCGGGCAAGGGTCTGACCCCTAGAATTTCCGGTTCTTCGTACCCCTTACCTAACGAGGCCCACAATGGCCACCAAGCGCACCTATCAGCCCAGCAACCTCAAGCGCAAGCGCGACCACGGTTTCCGTGCCCGCATGAAGACGGCCGATGGCCGCAAGGTGCTGGCCCGTCGCCGCGCCAAGGGCCGCAAGCGCCTTAGCGCTTGATTGCCGCGCCGCCCCGCGCGGCCCCGGCAGTCCCGATCGTGACCGATTCCAACCCGCGCAGGCGATTCCCTCGCTCTGCGCGGGTTCGTTCGCGCGCGGAATATGCGGTCGTCTTCGACAACAGCCGCCGTTGCTCCGACCCGTTGCTGAGCCTGCACTGGCGTCCCCACGATGGCCCGGCCCGACTGGGCATGGCGGTCTCGCGCAAGGTGGACAAGCGCGCGGTCGGGCGCAACCGCATCAAACGCGTACTGCGTGACACCTTTCGCCACCTGCTGCCGGAACTGGCCGGCGGGGACTGCGTGGTGGTCGCCCGCGCTGCCGCTGCCACCGCCAGCGGTCCGCAAATCCGTGAAGCCTTCCTGCGCGTGCTCCGCCGCGCTGGCGCATTGCCCGTGCCTGCCGCCGGCGTCACAATGCCGCCGCCCCCGGGAGCCCACGCTTCATCCCCTCCATTGATCGAGCCGGAACCTCGTTCCGACTGAGCCGAGTTGCTGCCTGATGAATCAGACCCGCGTATTCCTGTTGCTTGCTTGGCTGATGGTGGCCGCCCTGTTGTGGATGGAGTGGGGCCGCGAGAAGGCCGCGCCACCCGCGCCGGAGACCGCCGCTGCGCAGGCGCTGCCACCAGCACGTGACGCCGATGCCGCGCCCGGCACCTCCGCTGCCGCCATTCCGCAAGCCAACGTGCCTGGCGCGCCAGCCACGCAGCCGAGCCAGCCGGCCGCTGTCGCGGCGACGCCGGCCCCGGTGGTCACTCTGACCACCGACGTGCTGCGCCTGAAGCTCGACGGTCGCAGCGTGCTCGATGCCGAGTTGCTCGAGTTCCCGCAAACCCGCCAGCCGGGCGCTCCGCCGGTGAAGCTGCTCACCGAAGACCCGGCGCATCCCTACAGCGCCACCAGCGGCTGGGCCAGCGACAAGGGCTCGCCGGTGCCGGGCGTCGGCGGCTTCCGTCCTGAGGGCGACGCCACCGAATTCGCGTTGCAGAAGGGCCAGGACAAGTTGGTCGTGCCGTTCGTCTGGAACGGCCCGGACGGCGTCACGATCCGCCGCACCTTCACCCTGGAGCGCGGCCGCTATGCCGTGCAGGTGCGCGATGAGGTCGTCAACGCCGGCACCACCACGTGGAACGGCTACATCTACCGCAAGCTCAGCCGCGTGCCGACCATCCTCAGCCGCGGCATGACCAACCCGGATTCCTTCAGCTTCAACGGCGCCACCTGGTTCAGCACCGAAGAAGGCTACGAGCGCCGCGCGTTCAAGGACTACATGGATGATGGCGGTCTCAACCGCCCCATCACCGGTGGCTGGATCTCGCTGCTGCAGCACCACTTCTTCACCAGCTGGATTCCGCAGAAGGATCAGACCTCGCTGTACGTGCTGGCCCAGGACGGCCCGCGTGACGTGGTCGAACTGCGCGGCCCCGGCTTCACCGTGGCACCGGGCCAGCAGGCCAGCACCGAGGCGCGCCTGTGGGTGGGCCCGAAGCTGGTCGCGCAGATCAACAAGGAACACGTGCCCGGCCTGGATCGAGTGGTCGACTACAGCCGCTTCTCGCTGATGGCCATCATCGGCCAGGGCCTGTTCTGGGTGCTGAGCCACCTGCACAACCTGCTCGGCAACTGGGGCTGGTCGATCATCGGCCTGGTGGTGCTGCTGCGACTGGCGCTGTATCCGCTGTCGGCGGCGCAGTACAAGTCCGGCGCGAAGATGCGCAAGTTCCAGCCGCGTTTGCAGCAGCTCAAGGAACGCTATGGCGATGACCGCCAGAAGTTCCAGCAGGCAATGATGGAGCTGTACAAGAAAGAGAAGATCAACCCGATGGGCGGCTGCCTGCCGCTGCTGATCCAGATGCCGATCTTCTTCGCCCTGTACTGGGTGTTGGTCGAGTCGGTGGAGTTGCGCCAGGCGCCGTGGCTGGGTTGGATCCAGGACCTCACCGCGCGCGATCCGTACTTCATCCTGCCGCTGCTCAACATGGTGATCATGTGGTTCACGCAGAAGCTGACGCCGACCCCGGGCATGGACCCGATGCAGGCCAAGATGATGCAGTTCATGCCGCTGGTGTTCGGCGTCATGATGGCCTTCATGCCGGCCGGCCTGGTGCTGTACTGGGTGGTCAACGGTGGCCTGGGCCTGCTGATCCAGTGGTGGATGATCAAGCAGCACGGCGAATCGCCGGCCAAGATCATCCAGAAGAACGTGCAGGACAACTGACCGCACGTTTCCTCCGACAAGGCCCGCCACTGGCGGGCCTTGTCGCATCCGGGCTTACACTGGCGCACCGCGCGCGAGCCATCCATGACCCAGCACGACACCATCGTTGCCATCGCAACGGCTGCCGGGGCCGGCGGCGTCGGTGTGCTGCGTGTGTCCGGCCCGCAGGCCGGCGCGATTGCCAAGGGCCTCGGGGTGCCCGCGTTGCGGCCGCGGCATGCGCATTACGCGCGTTTCCGCGATGGCCAACAGCAGGTCATCGACGATGGCCTGGCCCTGTGGTTTCCCGGGCCGAACAGCTTCACCGGTGAAGATGTGCTCGAACTGCAAGGCCACGGCAGCCCGGTGGTTCTGCGGCAGCTGCTTGCGCGCTGTCTGGCGCTGGGCGCGCGTCAGGCGCGGCCCGGCGAGTTCAGCGAGCGCGCGTTCCTCAATGGAAAATTCGACCTGGCCCAGGCCGAAGCCATCGCCGATCTGATCGCGGCTGGTGACGAACGCGCCGCGCGCGCCGCGCGCCGTTCATTGGACGGGGTGTTTTCGCGTCGCGTCGAAGCCCTGGGTGAGCAATTGGTCAGGCTGCGCATCCACGTGGAGGCGGCGATCGACTTTGCCGACGAACCCATCGACACGCTAGGCGGCGAACAGGTTCGCGCCGGTCTGACCGAGGTGCGCGCCGCGCTCTCGGCCTTGCGCAACGATGCCGAACGCGGCCGCCGTTTGCGCGATGGCTTGCACGCGGTGCTGGTCGGCCCGCCGAATGCCGGCAAGAGTTCGCTGCTCAACGCCTTGGCCGGTAGTGAACGCGCGATCGTGACGGACGTGGCGGGCACCACGCGTGACACGCTGCGCGAAACCATTCGCCTCGACGGCTTTGAATTGACATTGGTGGACACCGCCGGCCTGCGCGAGAGCGGCGATGCCATCGAACGCGAAGGCATGCGCCGCGCGCGCGCCGAACTGCAGCGCGCCGACCTGGCCCTGGTGGTGATCGACGCACGCGACCCCGAAAGCGGTCGCGCCGCGCTCGGCGAGGATCTCGCAGCTGTCCCGCGGCGGTTGTGGATCCACAACAAGTCCGACCTGCTGGCCGCGCCGGAAGTCCTGGACGACGATGCCATCGCGGTGTCGGCCGTCACCGGCGAAGGACTGCCGGCGCTGCATGCGCGATTGGCTCAGCTCGCGGGCCTGGATGCCAGCGAGTCGGTGGAAGGCGAGTTCTCCGCGCGCGGTCGCCATGTGGATGCGCTGGCGCGCGCGGCAGCGCATCTGGATGATGCTGCCGCGCAGCTTGGACACGAACAGCTCGAACTGGCCGCGGAAGAACTGCGGCTGGCGCACGATGCGCTGGGTGAGATCACCGGGCGCATGACCGCGGATGATCTGCTGGGGCGGATCTTTTCGAGTTTCTGTATCGGGAAGTGATCCTGGCGCCCAGGGGGCCACTAGTTCTTGCTTCAGTCCCGCTTCTTGCCGGGTTTCTCGGGTCCGGCCAACAGCTTGGCGGCATCCTCTAGCGCGCGCAGATTGGTAGTTGCTCCCTCAGCCTCCAATAGCGCGCGGCGCTGGGCAGCGAACTGATCGTACTGGCTTTCAGCGTGGGCGTCGGCCTGCTTCTTTGAAATGCGGCCTCCACCGGTAAGCACATCGCGCTCATTGAAGGTAAGGAAGGCGTCGAGTCGTTCTGCCCAGTCCTTCAGAAACACCTCCTTGCGGCGGCGGGCCTGATCCTCCGCAAAATCTAGCCACATGGTGACAATGCGATTGAGTTCGGCGATCTCCGAATCCCGGAGGTAGTTCTTGGCAACAGTTACATCCGCCTTTTGTACGCTACCGGACTTCCAGCTGGTCAGCCCCATGTTGGGGCGGCAGCTATCGGCACGCTCAGCAATCAGTTCAGCGGCGGTCCTTCCGGTGACAGCGAAATGAAGCTTGTTCTGGATGAAACGAAAGAACTGCGTTGTCTCCGGCAATGTGGGCGAGTAGTCCGCCGCCATCGAGAAAATCTCACGCACCCGCAGGTACATCCGACGCTCGCTGGCCCGTATGTCGCGGATGCGTTCGAGCAGCTCGTCGAAACGGTCGGGAAAGCCAGAACCTGCGGCTGGTGGGTTCTTCAGACGGACGTCGTCCAGAGTGAAACCCTTGACCAGGTACTCGGCCAGACGCTCCGTGGCCCAACGGCGGAACTGCGTGCCGCGTGGTGAACGCACCCGGTAGCCGACGGCCAGGATAGCCTCCAGGTTGTAGTGGGCGACCCGGTACTTCTTGCCGTCAGAGGCAGTTGTCAACCAATGGTTGACGACTGCCTCCGGTCGCAGCTCTCCCTCAGCGAAAATCGCCTTCAGGTGTTTGGCGACATTCTGCTTGCTGGTCTGGAACAACTCGGCCATGCCCGCCTGTGGCAGCCACAGCGTATCGACCACGAAGCGGCATTCGACACGGGTGCGCCCGTCGTCGGTCTCGTAGAGCAGGAACTCACCGGGCAGAGGTTGAATCGCGTCAGCCATGGGCTGGCACTTTATCAGGCCGGCACTGGGAAAGAGGCGCCGGGTGCGCTGCCCCGAACAGCACATGGTCCGGTGGCAGATGAATCTGCATCCATATCGGACTAATCCAAGACGCCGGAAGGAGCCACCCATACTCGTAACCATGTGCAACCACATGGCAATCGATCCGGCTCTGCGCAGCAAATACCAAACGGTGGTACGCACGTCACCGGCCGACACTCGCGGAACATGCATCGGTCACATCGAAACTTCGGCGTCACCACGCTGTCGTCCCCAAGCAAGATCCCATCCCTAGCGTGCCGGGAGCTCTCCGACCCGCTGGATGCCATGAACCCACATCGCCTGCTGCTCCTCGCCATCGCCACGCCACCCTGCCTGGCCGACGCCGCCGAACCGGCCCCACAAGTCCAGCAACTCGATGCGATCTCGGTGATCGGCCAGGGCCAGACGCGGCAGGTGCAGCGCATCACCCCGCAGGACCAGGCGGTGCTGCCCGCCGGCACCAGCCCACAGAAAATTCTCAATCGCATGCCCGGCGTCAGCGTGCAGGGCAACGATGCCTTTGGCGCAAACGAGGAATCGCAGGCCATCAGCCTGCGCGGATTTGGCACTACCCAGCTCGGCTATACGCTCGATGGCCTGCCGCTGGGCAACAACGCCTACGGCGCCTTCAACGGTCTGAACATCTCGCGTGCATTGATTGCCGAGAACTTCGGCGGCGCCGAACTGGCCGTGGGCATGGGCAACGTCGGCACCGCTTCCACCAGCAACCTCGGCGGCACCGTGCAGTACTGGTCGGACGATCCGTCCAGCCAAGCCGGTGGCCGCTTCGCCCAGACCATGGGCAGCGCCAGTACGCGGCGCAGCTATCTGCGCCTGGATAGCGGCGAGCACAACGGCTTCTCCGCCTACGTCTCCGGCCTCAACTTCGAGGGCGACATGTGGGCGCCGCCGCGCAGCCCGACCACCACGCGCCAGTTCAACGCCAAGGCGGTGTACCAGAACGACGCGCTCAAGCTCAGCGCCTACGTCAACACCTCGCGTACCTCGCAGGCGGATTACGCCTATCTGTCCAAAAGCGGCATGCAACGCGGTCTGGGCTGGGACTGGAACCTCTACGCGCCGGACTGGAATCGCGCACTGGCCGCCGCTTACTGCGCCAAGGCAACCTACGACGCCAGCCGCTGCGGTTTCAGCGGAGGCGTGGACAACATCGATGACGCGTATTACCAGAGCCGCGCACTGCGCAAGGACGACCTCTATGCCTTGTCCGCCGACTGGCGCGCCAGCGACACCCTGAGCCTGCGCGGCCAGGTCTACCGCCATCGCAATCAGGGCCAGGGCCACTGGTGGGCGCCGGGCCAGGCCTCGCATCCGGGCACGGCGCAGGCATTGCCCATTTCGATCCGCAGCACCAACTACGCCATCGACCGCAGCGGCGTACTGGGCTCGGCGACCTGGGAAGTGCGCGGTCATCAGCTCGAAGCCGGCCTGTGGTACGAAAACAATGACCACGACATAGAACGAAACTTCTACTGGATCGACGGCCCGGTGAACGATGACAAATACCTGCGCAATCCTGACCGGCGGCTGTTCCGCCAGCAGTACCGTATCGTCACCCGCCAGTTCTACCTGCAAGACAGCTTCCACCTGTTCGACGAGCGCCTGGCTGTCGATATCGGCGTGAAAAGCCCACGCACGACGATGCGCGCGGTATCGGCCTCGAACGTGGAAAGCCCGTATGCCAATGGCCGCATCGAAGCGCGCAAGGCGTTGCTGCCGCAGCTCGGGCTGGGTTGGCAGCTCGGCGGCGGCCAGGAGCTGTTCCTGTCGTACGCGAAGAACCTGGCGGCGTTCACCACCGGGCCGCTCTCGGTGTCGCAGGCCTCGTTCGATGCCAGCCGCGGCAACCTCAAGCCGGAGACCTCGCGCACTTTTGAAGGCGGCTGGCGCTACGGCAGCGGCGCCTTCCAGGCTTCGCTGGCGCTGTACCGCACGATGTTCGACAACCGCCTGCTGTCGCTAAACCCCTGCAGCAGCATCCTGGTCGGTACGCCCGGTTGCATCACCCGCTACTACAACGTCGGCTCGGTACGAAGCCAGGGTGGCGAAGCGACCTTGATCTGGCGGCCCAGCCGCCATTTCCAGTGGTACAACGCGTTGTCCATCAACGACAGCACCTACCAGGACGACTACCAGCAGGGCGGCGCCAGCGTGCCGATTGCCGGGCGCCGGGTGGTCGGCATTCCCGAACGCATGTTTGCCAGCGAACTGAGCTGGCAGTGGCAAGGCTGGGAAGCCAGCCTGCGCGCCAAGTACACCGGCCAGCGCTATTACACCTACACCAACGACCAGGGCTTTGGCGGCTATACCACCTTCGACCTGGGTGCTGGCTACCGCTTTGGCCAGGTCGGCTTCGTGAGCGACCTCAAGGTATCGATGAACATGACCAACCTGACGAACAAGCGCTACGCCGCCGACCTGGGGGCGTTCACCAACAGCGACCCGGCCGGGCGCCAACTGGCCTTTCATGCCAGCGCGCCACGGCAGATGTTCCTGACCCTGGACGCGCGCTTCTGAGGACCGCAGCATGAGCGCACGCGTCTTCCTGCTCGCCCTGGCCCTGATGACACATCCGGATACCGCAAGCGCACAGACCGCGCAGCCGATACCGCCACGCAAGGCGCTGGTCTACGCGCACCGCGGCGCCAGCGCATTGCGCCCCGAACATACGCTGGCCGCCTATGCGCAGGCGATTGCCGATGGCGCGGATTTCATCGAGCCGGATCTGGTGTCCACCCGCGACGGCGTGCTGGTGGCCCGCCACGAGAACGAGATTGGTGGCACCACCGATGTCGCCCGCCACCCCGAGTTCGCCGCGCGGCGCACCCGCAAGATCATAGACGGCGAGTCGATCGAAGGCTGGTTCAGCGAGGACTTCAGCCTCGCCGAACTGAAGACCCTGCGCGCGCGCGAACGCCTGCCGCAGCTGCGCGGCACGCGTTGGGACGGGCAGTTCGCGGTGCTGACGCTCGACGAGATCATTGCCTTCACCGCCGCCGAAGCGACCCGCCGCGGACGGCCGATCGGTCTGGTACCCGAGCTCAAGCATCCGTCCTATTTCCGCGGCCTGGGCCTGCCGATGGAAGAGACCTTGCTTAGCGCCTTGCAGGCACACCCGTACACGCAGCGCGCGCGGGTGGTGATCCAGTCATTCGAGGCCGGCACCCTGCGCACGCTGCGGCAGCGGCTCGGCCGCGACTCGCATATCCGCCTGCTGCAACTGCTGGGCCCGGCGCAACAGCTGCTGCCTGGCGAAACGCATGGCCGGCGCTATGCCGACCTGACCACGCCCGCTGGCCTGCGCGAGATCGCCAGCTATGCCGATGCGATCGGCCCGGACCTCCGCAGCCTGATCCCGCTTGATGCGGACGGCCGCCTCGCCAGGCCGACCTCGCTGCTGCGCGACGCGCACGCCGCTGGCCTTGAAGTGCAGCCCTACACGTTCCGGCCGGAGAACCGCTTCCTCGCCCCGCAGTTTCGCGATGGCGCCGCCGAAGCGCGCAACGAGGCCGGTTCGATAGCGGAAATCCGCGCCTATCTGCGCCTGGGCATCGATGCGTTCTTCACCGACGATCCCGCGCTTGGGCGGCGCGCGGTGGACCTGCCGCCGCCGTGAAGCACAAGCAACCGGCTCAGACGTACATGCCCTCGCGCAGGTTGATCCCGTGCTCCAGCCAGGCTTTCAGCGCGCACAGCATCTGCGACCAGCCCATGCAGTTGCCGTAGGACGCTTGCAGGCCGGCCTCGTCGTCGCGCCAGCCTTCCTCGTTGATCTCGACGCGGGTACGCCCGTCTTCGGTCGCGGAAAAATCGAACGTCACCGTGGTCAGCCGTTGCGGCTCGCCCGCGGTCGGTGCCTCGTTGGATGCCCAGCGCAGCACGATGCGGTGTGGCGGCGTGGCTTCGACCACTTCCACCGGGAATTCACCCGGGAAGTCGGCGAAGTCCCAATGCACGGTCGTGCCGGTTTCCAGCCAGCCGCGCGCGCCGCCGGTGGTGAAGTAGCGCGACAACTGCGCGGGATCGGCGACGGCCTCGTAGACCTCGGTCACCGGCCTGGCCACATGGGCGAAAACGCTGAATTGCGGTTGCATCGGCATTCCTTGCGAAGCGCTGACGGGTCACCTGTTCTAAGCCTTCCCGGCGCTCAACGCAAAGGCGCAATGCGCATTCATTGCTCCGGCCGGCGTGGGCGCAGTGGCACGACCACCGCATCGCGCCCGCTGTCGCGTTCCCACAGCACCGGCACCTGCGCCGGCCGCGGCGGTTCCAGGCCGTGCTCATCGTCCATGCCGTTCACGGCTTCCATGTCCTGGTCTTCCTCGTCCTCCCAGCTGTAGCGCTTGCGCGGCGGCAGCGGGTCGAGATGGCGGAACAGCAGCGCGCCTAGCACGCCGGCCAGCGCGCCGCCCATGTGCGACTGCCAGGAGATGCCCGGCTCGCGCGGCAGGATCGCCAGCAGCATCCCGCCATAGAACAGGAAGGCGATCATGCTGGTGGCAATGGCCGCGCGGTCGCGGCGAATCAGCCCGAGCACGAACAGCAGGAACATCAGCCCATGGGTCACGCCACTGGCGCCGATGTGATACGTGCCCACGTCGCCCAGCCACCATGCACCCAGGCCCGAGCCCAGCCACATCAGTGGCAGCGTGCGCAGCGTGGCGCGCGGATAAACGCTGCCGGCCAGCGTGCCGAGGATGAGCAGGGCAAAGGCATTGGCGCCCAGGTGTTCCAGCGAGCCGTGCAGCAACGGCGCGGTCAGCACGCCCCACAGCCCCTGCCATTCCTGCGGCCGCACCGACCAGGGCCGCCAGTCGAAGCCGGCCTGGCTGGCAAACACGGCCACCATGACCAGTAGCGCGCCGAAGCTGAGGTTGAAGGCCCACAGCACACGGCCGCGCTCGGCGCGTGCGTCAGGCGTCGGGCCGGCGGGGTCGCCCGGCGCGTGGCCGGCACGGGTAGCGGAAGTGTCCATGCATTGCCAATGGCGGCGCGCCAGGCGTTTGCAAGACCCCGACGCGCGGGAGAATGGAAAGGCGCGGCGGGACAATCCCGCCGCGCCCGCAACTCATCAGGCGTGCGGCCTGGCCGGGCGGCGCAGGCTCAGCACCACGGTCGTGCCGATGATCAGCACCACCGCACCCAGCGACACCCAGATCGGCAGCTTCACCAGGTCGATGGCCAGCATCTTCAGGCCAATGAAGACCAGCACCACGGCCAGGCCGTAAGGCAGCAGGTGGAAGCGGTCGGCCATGCCGGCCAGCAGGAAGAACATCGCGCGCAGGCCCAGCACCGCGAACACGTTGGAGGTCAGCACGATGAACGGGTCGGTGGTGATGGCGAATATCGCCGGGATGCTGTCCACCGCGAAGATCACGTCGGTCACCGCGATCAGGATCAGCACCACGAACAGCGGGGTGAACCAGCGCACGCCGTCCTTCTCCAGCATCAGCCGGTTGCCGTTGTACTGCGGGCTGATGCGCAGGTGGTTGCGCATCCAGCGCAGCACCGGGTTGGCCTCCAGGTCCGGTTCCTTGCCCGCGGAGAACCACATCTTGATGCCGGTCAGCAGCAGGAACGCGCCGAACACATACAGCAGCCAGTGGAACTTGGTCAGCAGCACCGCGCCGGCAAAGATCATCAGCGCGCGCAGCACGATCGCGCCGAGCACGCCGATCACCAGCACGCGCTGGCGCTGTTCCTCGGGCACGGCGAAGTAGTTCATCACCATCAGGAAGACGAAGATGTTGTCCACCGCCAGCGACTTCTCCACCAGGTAGCCGGTGAGGAATTCCAGGCCGATGCGGTTGGCCAGCACACTGCCGGCGGTTTCGTGCAGGTACCACCACAGGCCGCCGTTGAAGGCCAGGGCCAGGGCGATCCAGCCCAGGCTCCACCACAGGGCTTCCTTGAAGGTGACCTTGTGCGGGCCGCCGTGACGCATGAGAACGAGGTCGACCAGGAGCGCGGCGATCACGACGATCGCAAAGCCGCTCCAGAGCCAGGGGTTGCCAATGGTGTGCATGTGAAGTCCCGTTGAGAAGTGAAAAACGCTTCAAACCGGGATGGAAGAGGCGCTGCACACGGAATCTTCCGGGAACACGGACCTTCGCCATCGCGGCGAAGGTCTCGCTCACAGCCGGCGGACCGGCTGCCGTTGCACCGGAGTCGGCCAAGGGCCTGGACTCGAATTGACGGCGACAACGTTTGGGAGCTACTCCCCTTCTTGCTGGGCATTCTGCCGGTAGCCGGGGAGCCCGTCAAACCGCCGTTACAATAGGGCAATGAATACCCCCAACCCCGTCGTACGCCTCAAGAACGCCTGGCGCTCCAGCCATCCGTGGATTTTCCAGAAGCTGGTGGAGAAGCCGGCCGTGCGGCCCAAGCCCGGCACCGTGGTCGAGGTGGTGGGCGTGGACGGGGAATGGATCGGCCGTGGCTTCTACAACGGCCATTCGCGCATCGCCGTGCGCATCCTGGAGACCCACCCGGACATTCCGGTGGACGCGGGCTGGTTCTCGCGCAAGATCGCCGAGGCGGTGGCCCTGCGCCGCGACGTGTTGCGTCTGGACGAGGTCTCCGATGCCTGGCGCGTGGTCCACAGCGAAGGTGACGGCCTGTCCGGCCTGGTCGTGGACCGCTACGGCGACCTGGTGGTGGTCGAATTCTTCGCCGCTGGCATGTTCCGCCACCGCGAATGGATCTACGAGGCGCTGCGTGAGCAGTTCCCCGGCTGCCGCTTCCACAGCTTCGCTGACGAACACGTGCAGAAGCAGGAGAGCTTCGACTTCCACAACACGGCCGGCACCGAGGCGGCGGTCATCACCGAGCACGGCATCCGCTTCCGCGCCGACCCGGCCGGCGCGCACAAGACCGGCTTTTTCGCCGACCAGCGCGAGAACCGGCAGTGGCTGAGCCAGCAGGTGGCCGGCAAGAGCGTGCTCGACCTGTGCTGCAACACCGGCGGCTTTGCCGTGTACGCGGCCGCGCGCGGCGCCAGCGAAGTGCTGGGCGTGGACATCGACGAGGACGTCATTGCCATCGCCAAGGGCAATGCCAAGCTCAACAACGTGCGGCCGAAGTTCGTGCAGGCCGACATCTTCCCGTGGCTGCGCGATGCCGCCAACCGCGGCGAGCAGTTCGACGTGGTGATCCTGGACCCGGCGAAGATGACCCGCGACCGCGACCAGGTCATTACCGCGCTGAAGAAATACCTGGACATGAACAAGCTCGCCCTGGGCGTGGTCAAGCCGGGCGGACTGTTTGCCACCTTCTCCTGCACCGGCCTGGTATCGGAGCAGGAGTTCCTGGACATGCTGCGCCGCGCGGCGTTCTATTCCGGCCGCACCATCCAGATCCTCAAGGTCGCCGGTGCCGGCCCGGATCATCCCTTCATGGCCCATGTGCAGGAATCGCGCTACCTGAAGGCTGTGTTCTGCCGGGTGCTGGACTGAAGTCACTGTACCGGCGCGGGCGTCGGCGCTAGGGTGCGGTTTCCATTCCCTGGCCAGACTCCATGACGCGCCGCACCCTGCCTTTGCTCGTCTCGCTGTTGCTTGCCTGGTCGCCGGTGGCGGCCGCCGTTGATTTCAGCGCCGCCGAGCTGGCCCGTGCCAAGGCCGTGCAGCAGCGCGTGCTGACCCTCGACACCCACCTCGACACGCCGGCCAACCTGGCCCGCGATGGCTTCGACATCCTGCAGCGGCATGCTGGCAGCGCGGTATCGGAAGTGGACTACCCGCGCATGGTCGAAGGCGCGCTCGATGGCGGCTTCTGGGCCATCTACACCGGGCAGGGCGACCGCAGCGCCGCCGCCCACCTGCGCGATCGCGACGCCGGGCTGCAGCGCCTGCTGGAAATCCGCGAGATGCTCGCCGCGCACCCGGACCGCTTCGCCCTGGCGCGCACCGCCGATGACGCCGAGCGGATCAAGGCCAGCGGCCGCCGCGTGGTCTTCATCAGCATGGAGAACGCCAGCCCGCTGGTGGCCGACCCCACGCTGCTGAGCTTCTACCAGCATGCCGGCCTGCGCATGCTCAGCCTGGCGCATTTCCTCAACAACGAGTTCGCCGATTCGGCCACCGACCCCAAGGGTCCTGAATGGCATGGGCTCAGCCCGGCCGGCCGGCAACTGGTGGCCGAGGCCAATCGCCTGGGTATCCTCATCGACCAGTCGCATGCCTCCGACGCGGTATTCGACGACCTGATCGATGCTTCCAAGGTGCCCTTCGTGCTCTCGCACAGCGCCTCGCGCGCGGTGTTCGACCATCCGCGCAATCTCGATGACGCGCGCCTGCGCAAGCTCGCAGCCAAGGGCGGCGTGATCCAGGTCAATGCCTATGGCGGCTACCTCACCAGCATTCCCAAGTCGCCCGAACGCGTCGAGGCGGAGAAGGCGCTGGAGGCGCGCTTTGGCGACTACGACGCGATGAGCATGGCGCAGGCGCGGGAATATGCCGTGGCGATGCAGCAGATCGACGCGCGCTACCCGATCAGGCAGGGCACGCTGGATGACTTCTTCGCGCACCTGGGCCAAATCCTCGACGTCGCCGGCCCCGAACACACCGGCATCGGCATGGACTGGGACGGCGGCGGCGGCCTGCAGGGCATGGAGGATGTCACCCAGCTGCCGAAGATCACCGCCTGGCTGCTGCGCCGTGGCTACAGCGAGCAGCAGATCGCCGGCATCTGGGGCGGCAACGTGATGCGCGTGCTGCGGCAGGCCGAGGCGTATGCGGCCGGCCATGACAAGCGGCCGGCGCCCTGACCAGATCTGCCGGAGCGCTCAGCAACCGAGGATCAGTGGCGCGCGCCCATCGTGATCAACAGCAGCAGCAGAACCGGAATGGAGATGGCAGCCAGAACCGCAGCGAGCCTGCCGAGGTTCGCCCACGCCGCATTGCCGTGATACGCCCGTGCCGCGTTCCACATGGCCGGAACCCAGGCGATCAGATGGCCTATCCACAACACGCACACCACGATCCATAGGGTGCGCGCACCCATCATGCCAAGGCAGCTGAGCACCACATTCGCCGCGGCAGCGGGAAGGACGCCCCACACCCACCAGGTTGCCAACAAGCCCTTCGCGCCGCCGAGGTAGGCGTTGAAACCATCCATGACGCCCGACTGCGCCAGCATCGACTTCTTGCGGCTGTATCCGATCAGGATCGCCCAGCCCAACAGGTTCCATACCGAGAACCACACCTGCGTGCGCGTCGGCAGGCTCCAGAACAGATACAGGCATCCAACAATCGCCAGCGGCCCGACCAGCCACGCCATCGGCGTGCGGAACTTGCGTTCGCGGCCCGGCTCACGTTTGCGCAGCACCAGCAGGCACACCGCCACCGCGGTGAATGCGGCCAGGGTGCCGGCATTGGCCAGCGCGGCGATCTCGTCCAGCCGGGCCACGCCGGCCAGTGCCGCCACCAGCACCGCGGTGAACAGGGTGATGGTCACCGGCGTACCGCGCGCATTGACCTTCGACAGGCCGCGCGGCAGCAGGCCATCGCGCGACATCACGAAGAAGATGCGGCTCTGGCCGTAGAAGAACGCCAGCAGCACCGTCGGCAGCGCAATGATCGCCACGATGCCGATCACCAGCGCCGCGGTGCCATGGCCCAGCTCGCGCATGATCAGCGCCAGCGGCTCGGCGCTCTTGCCGAACACGGTGAAGCTCAGCGCGCCCACCGCCGCCAGCGCCACCAGCACGTAGATCAGCGTGCAGCCGATCATCGAGCCGACGATGCCGATGGACAGGTCGCGCCCGGGGTTCTTGGTTTCCTCGGCGGCCGTGGAAATCGCATCGAAGCCATAGAAGGCGAAGAAGATGATCGCCGCCGCCGCCATTACCCCGCGCTCCACGCCCTGCGCATCCACCGTCTTGGAGAAGCCGTAGGGCATGAACGGGTGCAGGTTGTCCGCATTGAAGGCCGGCAGCGCCACGGCGACGAAGATGCCCAGCGCGATCAGCTTGAACACCACCAGCACCGCGTTGATCGTCGCGCTCTCGCGCGTGCCGCTGATCAGCGCACCGGCCACCACGAAGGTGATCAGCACCGCCGGCAGGTTGATGATGCCGCCGGCATGCGGGCCCGCTGCCAGCGCGGCTGGCAGGGTCACGTTCCATCCGGTCTGCTGCTGTACCCATTGCAGGAAGCCGACGAAGTAGCCGGACCAGCCCACCGCCACCGTGCTGACCACCAGCGAGTACTCCAGGATCAGGCTCCAGCCCACCACCCAGGCAATGGTTTCGCCCAGCGCCGCGTAGCTGTAGGTATACGCGCTGCCAGCGGCCGGCATCATCGTCGCCATCTCGGCATAGGCCAGCGCGGCGCAGGCGCAGACCAGGCCGGCGGCGACGAAGGACAGCAGCACGGCCGGGCCGGCCTTGTCGGCGCCCACACCGATCAGCGTGTAGATGCCGGTGCCAACGATGGCGCCGATGCCCAGCGCGACCAGGTGCGGCCAGCTCAGCGTGGGCACCAGGCGTCGCCCCTCCTCGTGGACGGTGACCATATCCAGGGGCTTGCGCCGGAGCCAGGACTGCATGCGGACCTCATGGGTGCGTAAAGGAAAGCGCGAGTGTCGCCGAACGCGGTGCAGCAATGCCACGCCCGTTAGTACCGCTGATAAGCCAGGCCGCGCCGCCGCGGCTGTCGCGGGTGCGCTGGCGCGCCCGCCCACAATCCGCCTATTCGTTGGATCAGTCGTATATCTGCCGCCCGCAGCCGGTCCTACAGTGAGGAAGCTGCATGACGACGCCATGCAGGCTGTCCAGGCCCGGTGCAAGCCGGGCCACCGGGGGGCCGTTCGTGGGGGACGGCCCCCCATCTTTGCGCCTGCGTCAGCTCAGGTCACGCCTAGGCGCACGCCAAACCCGATCAGCCCGAGGCCGGCGACGCGCCGTAGCCACCCGCCCACCCGCGGATGCTGGTGCAGGCGGCGCGCCAGGCCGTGGCCGATCAGGATCAGCAGCGAGCAGTACGCCACGCTCAGCACCGCGACCAGCGCAGCCAGCGTCGCGAAGGTCGCCATGCCCTGATGCCGCGCCGGGTCGATGAACAGCGGGAAGAACGCCATGTAGAAGATGATCGCCTTGGGGTTGAGCAGGCTGACCAGCACACCCTGGCGGAAGTAATGGCCGGGCCGCAGCTTGACCAGGCCACCGCCGCCCGCCTTCGGCGCACGCAGCAGGCCGATGCCGATCCAGACCAGATACGCCGCGCCCAGATACTGCACCCCGCGGAACAACAAAGGGTTGGCCTGCAGCAGTGCGGCCACGCCGGCCACCGCCAGCCACATCAGCACCTGATCGCCGAGCAGCAAGCCGGCCAGCGCGGTGTAGCCGCCGCGGATGCCACTGCGGCCACTGGCGGTGAGCAGGGTGAAGGTGCCGGGGCCGGGCAGCGCCAGGAACACCAGCACCGTCACCACGAAGGCCCCTACATCCTGGATGCCCATCCACGACATGCCCGTCGAACCTGCTTTGAAAAGGGGCGCCATTGTCCGGTACCGCGCCGGGCAATGGCGAGCCTGGCGTCGCCCTGCTGGCTCAGGGCAAGCCGTTGGCGCCATGCCGGACGAACGCCGGGCGCTGCTGCAGTCTGGCGTAGTACGCCATGACCGCCGACAGCGACGGACGCTCGATTGGCGTGTGCAGCCAGCGCTGCACCGACAGGCCGATGACGATGTCGGCGAGGGTGAAATCGCGCCCGGCCACATGCGCGCCGGTGCGCGCCAGTTGCCCGTCGAGGATGCCCATGAGCCGGTTCCAGCTGCCAGCGCTCTCGGCGATGGCAGCAGGGTCATCGTGGCGCGGGCTGTGCCGCACCCGGGCCATGAACGCATAGCGCCATGCCGTATTGAGGTCGGTGGCCTGCCAGTCCATCCATTGTTCGACCATCGCGCGCGCTGCCGGCGCGCTGGGCAGCAGGTCGTCGCGGCCGGCCCTGCCGGCGAGATAGCGGCAGATCGTGTTCGATTCCCACAGCACCAGGTCGCCATCGCGCAGCACCGGCACCTGGGCATTCGGGTTCATCGCGCGGAACTGCGGGGTGTCGGGCGAGGCGAAGGCGCCGCCAACATCATGCCGCTGGCAGACCAGGCCCAGTTCGTCCAGCGTCCACAGCACCTTGCGCACATTGATCGAGGCGGCCTGGCCGAACAGTTCCAGCATGACGGGCATCTCCGGGGTGGGGCCACAGCTTAAGCCCGCTGCCGCAGCCGTTGAGACCGGGCCGGCTACACTGTGCGCATGTCTGCCGAAACCCTTCTTCTCGCCGGCCTGCTGTGCGCGGTCATCGTGCTGCAGCTGGTCGCGCTGTTGCGCCGCCAAACCCACCAGCCCCTCGAACAGGCCTTGCGCGAGGAGCAGCGCCACGGCCGCGGCGAACTGCGCGAACAACTCGAAGGCGCCGCGCGCCAGCAGGATGCGCGCCTGGAAATCTTCGCCCGCCAGCTGGGCGACCTGTCCACCCGTACCGACCAGCGTCTGGATCTGCTGCGCGAAGCGCTCGGCGAGGACGCCCGGCGCGCCCGCGAGGAAGCCGGCCAGATTCAACAGCGCTTTGCCGAGCAGCTCGGCCTGCGCCTGACCGAGCTCACCCAGCGCAACGAACAGCGCCTGGGCGAAATGCGCCATACCCTGGAGCAGCAGCTGCAGGCGTTGCAGGCCGACAACGCCGGCAAGCTCGAACAGATGCGCGCCACCGTTGACGAAAAGCTGCAGACCACCTTGAACACCCGTCTGGATGCCTCGTTCAAGCTGGTCTCCGAGCGCCTGGAGCAGGTGCAGCGCGGCCTGGGCGAAATGCAGCAGCTGGCCACAGGCGTCGGCGACCTCAAGCGCGTGCTGACCAACGTCAAGACCCGTGGCGGCTGGGGCGAAGTCCAGCTCGACAACATCCTCGAACAGACCCTCACCCAGGACCAGTACGCGCGCAGCGTGCGCGTGCGCCCGGACAGCGCCGAGGCGGTCGACTTCGCCGTGCGCCTGCCCGGCCGTGGCCAGGACGACGTGCCGGTCTGGCTGCCGATCGACTGCAAGTTCCCGCGCGAGGACTACGAGCGCCTGGTCGATGCGCAGGAACAGGGCGACCAGGACCTGGTGCTGGCCACCGGCAGCCAGCTCGAGCGCGCCATCCGCGTGCAGGCCAAGTCCATGGGCGACAAGTACATCGTGCCGCCGCACACCACCGACTTCGCAGTGATGTTCCTGCCCACCGAGGGCCTGTACGCCGAAACCATCCGCCGTCCCGGGCTGGTCGACCTGCTGCAGCGCGAGCACCGCGTCGTCGTGGCTGGGCCGACCACGGTCACTGCCCTGCTCAACAGCCTGCAGATGGGCTTTCGCACCCTGGCCATCGAGAAGCGCTCCAGCGAGGTCTGGGGCCTACTCGGCGCGGTGAAGAGCGAGTTCGGCAAGTTCGCCGGCATCCTGGAAAAGGCCGAGAAGCAGATCCACACCGTGGGCAAGAGCCTGGGCGATGCCAGCCGCAAGACCCGCACCATCGAGCGCAAGTTGCGCGGCGTGGAAACGCTGTCGGTGGAGGATTCGCGCGCGCTGCTCGAAGACGCCGCACTCGATGCGCTGGGCGCGCCTGACGACGATAGCGGCAACGAAACCCGCGATTCGGACGAATAACCCGCAAGCCCGAGGCCCGGCGCGCCGGCCAACCCCATTCCCGCCCAACGCCGCCGTGCAGCGGCGGCATCAAGGAGTCTTCATGAGCACCCCCCTGTACGACATCCCCCTCAAGACCATCGATGGCGAGCCGGCCACCCTGGCGAATACCGCGGCAAGGTGCTGCTGCTGGTCAATGTCGCCTCCAGGTGCGGCCTGACCCCGCAGTACGAAGGGCTGGAGCAGCTGTATCGCGACAAGCAAGCCGACGGCCTGGAAGTGCTTGGCTTTCCCGCCAACGACTTCAAGGGCCAGGAGCCGGGCAGCGATGCGGAGATCCAGCAGTTCTGCCAGCTCACCTACGATGTCAACTTCCCGATGTTTTCCAAGATCGAGGTGACCGGTGCCGGCACCCACCCGTTGTATCGCGCGCTGATCGCGGCCCAGCCCGAAGCGGTGGGCGATGCGGCGATGCGCGAGCAGCTGGCCGGTTTTGGCATCGAGCCGAATCCGGCGCCGGGCGTGCTGTGGAATTTCGAGAAGTTCCTGGTCGGCCGCAATGGCGAGGTCATCGGCCGCTTCGCGCCGGGCATTGCGCCGGATGATGCCGCGCTGCGCGCCGCCATCGACGCTGCCCTGGGCGCCTGAGAGCCCGCATCGGCTGTAAAACAAAGGCCCGGGAAACCGGGCCTTTGTCTGGGCGATGCGAGCGGAAGAGCGCGGTCAGTTGCCGAAGTCCGGCATCGGCATCGCGTCCACCGGCACGGTGGTGTCACGCTCGTCGTCGCGCTGGCCGCGGTCGCCGCGGCGGTCGCGCTGGATCTGGTAGTTGCGCCGCTGCAACCAGGCATCGCGGGTCAGCGCGTACTCGTCCACCGCCTGGTCACGCAAGGCATCCACCGCCAGCAGCTGCGCGCGGGTGTTGACCAGCTGCAGGCCCTGCAAGCCGAGGCGCACGGTGTCCTCTTCCACCTGGCGCAGCGGCGACAGCGGCGCGTCGCCGGCCAGGCCGAAGGTGTCGCGCACCGTGCGCGGGCCGAACAGCGGCAGCTCCACGTAGCGCGAATTGGTCCAGCCCCACACGCCCAGCGTCTGTCCGAAGTCCTCGCTGCGGCGCGGAATCTTCGCCGCGCTGGCCGGGTCAAGCAGGCCGCCGATGCCCAGCGTCGAGTTGAGGACAAAACGGCCCAGGGTCTGCAGCGCATGCACGGGATGGCCCTGCAGCACCTGGTTGACCATGGTCACCGGCGAGCGCAGGTTCTCGAAGAAGTTGCTCACGCCCAGGCGCACCGGCTGCGGCGTCACCGTTACGTAGGCCGTGGCGAGCGGCCGCGCGACACCGCGGTCGATGGCCATGTTGAAGCGGTGCATGGCGCGGTTGTAGCGCTCCCACGGGTCGTAGGTGCTGCTGGCCGCCGCGTCGCCACCCGTGCTGGCCGAATCCTGCGCGGTCGGCGCGGGACCGCCGTACAGCGCGGCGAAGTCGTCTTCGGCCTGGGTGGGCGCAGCGCCCGTGCTGCCGGCTGCGTTGGAGGCCGCCGCGTCGGTGGGGCTGGGCGCGGTCGGCGTCGCCGGTGCTGTCTCGGTCGAGGCTGGCGCGGCGTCGGCCACCGGTGCGGGGGCCGGGGCCGGTGCGGACTGCGCGGGCACGGGGGTGCCCGCCTGCGGCGCGGACTTGGGCGCCTGGCCGGCACAGGCGGCGAGCAGGGCGGTAACGGCGATGAGGGAAAGGCGATGGACGTTCATGTCAGCTCGCGGCAGGCGGAGGGGACGCCAGAAAATACAGTTTCGGGGTCAGGCGGTAGGCCGCCGTCAGTTCGGTCAGGCCGGTGGGCGCGCCCACCAGGCTGGCCTCCTGGCCGGTCGCGCGCAGGCGGCCAGCCAGTTCGGCGAGCAGGGCCATGCCGGCGCTGTCGACGCACTCTACGGCGCGCAGGTCCAGTGTGCGAATGCCGCCCAGCGAGCTGCTGGCCAGTGGCCACAGCGCGGTCACCGCGTCACGGTCGAGCACGCCGGTCATGACCAGCGCGTCGCCTTCGCGGCGCAGGGTGGCGTTACTTGCCACTGGCCTTGCCGCCGGCCTGGTTGCCGGCCTGCAGGGTACCGTCGCGCAGTTCCTTGGCGACTTCGGCAATGCCCTTCTGCCGCAGCGGTGCATCGAACTGGGTCTTGAAGGTCTGCACGTAGGAAATGCCCTCGATGCGCACATCGAAGATCTTCCACTGGCCGTTGTCGTTACGCATCAGGTAATCGACCGGGGTCGGGTCGTTGCCCGGGCGCAGCAGCTCGGTGGAGACGGTCACGCCACGGTTGCCCGGCAGCGGGCTTTCGGACTTGCCGCGGAAGGTCGGCTTGCCCTCGAACTCCAGCAGGGCATCGCCGTAGCGCTGCATCAGGTTGTCGGCCATGGCATCGGCAAACAGCTTGACGTCGGCATCGGAGGCGCCGCGGGCATGGATGCCGAGCACCAGGCGCGCGGCGTAATCGCGGTCGAAGGACTTGTTCAGCTCACCATCGATGAACTGGCGCAGGGCCGCGGGGTTCTTGCGGAACTCGGCGCGGCGCTGGGCCAGCGTGCCGAGGATGCGGCTGCTGGCGTCGAGCACGGTGCGCGTGGCGGCGCCGTTGCTGGCGACAGCCGGTGCCGCGGCCGGGGCGGCCTGCGCGAGCGCCAGCGCCGGCGTGGCGGCGATCAAGGCGGCGGCGAGAAGGGAGGCGTGGAGGCGGATCTTCATGGTTGCGGTTCCGTGGAAGCAGGGTTGCCGTTGGGGTCGGCGGGCGTCGCAGCGTTATCGCCGCCAGCGGCGCCACCGCCGCTGAACATGTACTTGCCGACCAGCTGCAGCAGGTCGACCGCCGGCTGGGTGAAGGCGATTTCGCCGCCGGGCTTGAGCGTTTCCGGGTCGCCGCCCGGCTGCAGGCCGATATAGCTTTCGCCGAGCAGGCCGCTGGTAAAGATGCCAGCGGAGGTGTCGGCCGACAGGTCCTGGTAGCGGTCGTCAATGGCCAGGGTCACCACCGACTCGAAGGTCTTCGGGTCCAGGCTGATGTCCGAGACGCGGCCGACGTTGACGCCGCCGATGCGCACCGGCGCCTGCGGCCGCAGCTGGCCGATCTGGGTGAAGCGCGCCACCAGCGGGTATTCGCCGCGGCCGAAGCCGAAGCGCTGGTTGGTCGAAGCCACCGCCAGCACCAGCAGCGAGGCCAGGGTCAGCAGCAGGAACGCGCCGACGGAAAATTCGAGTCTTGGTCCACGCATGGCCATTACATTCCTGACAGGTCTAGAGCCTTCCGCATGCTCACTGGAACAGCATCGCGGAGAGGACGAAGTTGAACATCAGCACCAGCAGCGAGGCATTGACCACCGCGCGGGTGGTCGCCACCGAGGTGCCCTCGATGGTCGGCTCGGCATGGAAGCCGACATAGGCGGCGACCAGCGCGGCCGTGCCGCCGAACACCGCCGACTTGAGCAGGGCCACGCCGAAGTCGTCCCACAAGTCGACGCTGCCGCGCAGGCCGGACCAGAACGTGCCGTTGTCGATCCCCAGCACGTGCACCGCTTCAAAATAGCCGCCGCTGATCGCCAGCGAGCAGAACACCGCGGTGAGCAGCGGCACCGTCAGCACCGCCGCCCAGAAGCGCGGCGCGACCACCTTGGCGACCGGGTCGATGGCCATCAGTTCCAGCGCCTTGATCTGATCGGTGGCGCGCATCAGGCCCAGCTCGGCGGCAATCGAGCTGCCGGCGCGGCCGATGAACAGCAGCGCGGTCAGCACTGGCGCCAGCTCGCGGTACAGCGACAACCCCAGCAGCGTCGACAACGCATCGGACGCGCCGTAGGTGGTCAGCGTGCGGTAGCCCTGCAAGGTCAGCACCAGGCCGACGAAGGCGCCGCCGACGGCGATGATCGGCAGCGAGCGCGCGCCCACCTTGTAGATCTCGCGGGTGAGTTCGGCAAAGAAGTCGCGCGTGGGCAGCGAACGCCGCAGCACGCTGACCGAAAACAGCCCGGCGCGGCCGAGCGAGCGGATCGAAGACACCAGCGGCATCAGGCGGCGCTCCGTTGCGCCGTGCGCGGCAGGGCATCGAAAGGAATCGGACCGTCCGGTTCGCCGTGCAGGAATTGCCGCACCAGCGGGTCGGTGCTTTCCTGCAACTGCGCCGGCGTGCCGGAGAAGACGATGCCGCCGTTGGCGATCACCACCGCGTGGTCGCAGATCGGCAGGGTTTCGTGGACGTGGTGGCTGACGATGATGCTGGTCAGGCCGAGGCTTTCGTTGAGGCGGTGGATCAGGCTCATGATCACGCCGCTGGCGATCGGGTCCAGCCCGGTCAGTGGTTCGTCGTAGATCATCAGTGGCGGGTCCAGGGCCAGCGCGCGCGCCAGTGCCACGCGCCGCGCCATGCCGCCGGAAAGCTCGCGTGGCCAGGCGTCGGCGGTGGCCAGCAGGCCCACCGCCTGCAGCTTCATTTCCACGAGGCGTCGCAGCACCGGCTGCGGCAGGCGGGTGTGGGTGCGCAGCGGCAGGGCCACGTTCTCGGCCACGGTCAGGTCGGTGAGCAGGCCATTGCCCTGCAACAGCACGCCGATGCTGCGGCGCATCTGCAACAGCGCGCGCGAACGCCGCGGCACTTCCTCGCCGAACACGCGCAGCGTGCCGGCCACCGGATGCAGTTCACCGGTCAGCGCCGCCAGCAGCGTGGACTTGCCGCTGCCCGACGGGCCGAGCACGGCGGTGATGCTGCCGCGCGGCACTTCGAGCGATACGTCGCGCAGGATCGCCCGGCCGCCACGGTCGATGCGCACACCAGACAACTGGACGACAGGGGAATCGTTCACCGACATCGCTTGAGAGGAAATCCGCCGAAGAATTGGTCGCGGCGGCTGAACTTAACCGAACTGGACCGTGCAGTATTGTCGCATCCGCTGCGGCCCCGCACAAAGGCCATTGCCACGATTGTTCGGAAACAGCCTGTCCCGGGAGCGGGCCAATCGCAGCGGGGGGATCGTCCACTCCCAGCGGCTCGGGCAAGATGGTGGGATGCCGGCCGCGCTTCCCGATTTCCGCCTCTATCACTCCAACTCGCTGGAAGTGCTGGCCGGATTGCTGGCCGAGCAGCTGCGCCACCCGGCGCCGGGGCAATCGCTGCTGGCGCCCGATGCCATCCTGATCCCGCAGGTGGCGATGCGGCGCTGGTTGCAGGCCGCGCTGGCCGCCGAACACGGGGTTGCGGCCAACCTGGAATTTCTGACGCCGGGCGAATTCGTCGCGCGCGCGCTGGCCGCCAATGTCGGCGGCGGCGCCGACGACCTCGATGCCGCGGCCCTGCGCTGGCGTCTGTATGAAGCGCTGGGGGACGCACGGCTGATGGGCCGCGCACCGATGCGCGCGCTGGCTGGCTACTTGTCTGCCGGCGATCCGCTGAAGCGCTGGGCGCTGGCCGGCGAGCTCGGCGATGTGTTCGAGAAGTACCAGGCCTGGCGCCGCGACTGGCTGCTGCGCTGGGAAGCCGGCGCCGATGCCGATGACCCGCAGGCGATCCTGTGGCGGCGCGTGGCCGAAGGCCGCTCGTACCGTGCGCGGCGCATCCATGAGTACCTCGGCCGCTTTGGCGGGCAGTCGCCGGCGCTGCCGCAAGGCCTGCCGCCACGGCTGTTCGCCTTCGCCACGCTCAATATTTCGCCCGACGTGCTGCGCGTGCTCGCCACCCAGGCCCGGGTCGGCACGCTGCACTTCTATATGCCCAGCCCGACCCGCAGCTACTGGGGTGACCTGCAGACCCGCGCCGAGCAGCGCCGTGCCGGTATCGACGAGGCTGCCGACAACCGCCTGCTGCAGGCCTGGGGCGCGGCAGGCCGCGACTTCGTGGCGGTGCTGGGCAGCTATGAAGTAGTGCATCCGGCCGGCGACTTCCCGGCCTACGCCGACCCCGAAGCCAACGCCAGCGCCGACCCGCCGTTGCTGCGCCGGCTGCAAGGCGACCTGTTCCACCGCCGCGCGACACCCGGCCTGCCGCCGCGCCCGCAGGTGGACCGGCTCGACCCGAGCCTGCAGGTGCATGCCTGCCACACCCGCCTGCGCGAATTGCAGGTGCTGCACGACCAGTTGCGCGCCCTGCTCGAAGACCCGCGCTTCGACCCGCCCCTGCAACCGCGCGAGATCGCCGTGCTGGCACCGGACATCGATCCCTACGTGCCTTACCTGGGCGCGGTATTCGGCGGACAGGCCGGCGAGGGTGCGCTGCCTTACGCGCTGGCCGATACCAGCCCGCTGGCCAGCGAACCGCTGGCCGAAGTTTTCCTGGCCCTGCTTGAGCTGCCGATCTCGCGCTTCGGCCTGCATGAAGTACTGGACCTGCTCGCCAGCGCCCCGATTGCCGAAGCCGCCGGGCTCGACGAAGCCGGCCTGGATCGCCTGCGCAGCTGGCTGCATGCCGCTGGCGCGCGTTGGGGGCTGGATGCCGGCCATCGCCAGCAGCATCAGGCGCCGGCCGATGACGCCTACACCTGGCGCTTCGCCCTGGACCGCCTGCTGCTGGGCCATGCCAGCGGCGAGGAAGACGACATCGACGGCGTGGCGCCCTGGCCCCACCTCGAAGGCAGTGCGCTGGCGGCGCTGGACACCTTGATCCGGCTGCTGCGCGTACTCGAACGCCAGCAACAGTTGCTCGCCGAAGCGATGTCGCCAGCGGACTGGCGCGAGCGCCTGCTCGATCTGCTCGAGGTGCTGCTGCCGGCCAACCCGTCGGCGCCGCGCGGCCAGCGCGCGCTGGAACGCTTGCGCGCGTTGATCAACGAGTTCGCGCGCGACGCCGAGCGCGCCGGCTTCAGCGCGCCGGTGCCGGCCGAAGTGGTGCGCTCGCACTTCACCACGGTGCTGGGCGATGCCGATACCCGCGCCCCGCTGCTGACTGGCGGCATCAGCTTCGGCCGCATGGTGCCAATGCGTCTGCTGCCGTTCCGCGTGATCTGCCTGCTGGGCATGAACGATGGCGACTTCCCGCGCCGCGACCCGGCCGCCGGGCTCAACCGCCTCACCGCCGAGCTCGGCACCGAGCGCCGCCGCGCCGGCGATCGCTCGACCCGCGAGGATGACCGATTCCTGTTCCTGCAGTTGTTTGCTTCGGCGCAGGACGTGTTCTACCTGAGCTATCTCGGCGCCGATGCGCGCGATGGCAGCGTGCGCGAACCGTCGGTGCTGGTCAGTGAACTGCTCGGCGTCGCAGCGCAGGCCCATGCCGATCCGCGCGCGGCCGCGGCCGATCTGGTCGTGCGCCATCCGCTGCAACCGTTCGCCGCCGCCGCGTTCGGCGCGCCTGATCCGGGCAGCCTGGAGCCGGGTGTGATCGAGCCGCGTCGTTTCAGCTATCGCCGGCAATGGCGACCGGCGGTGGAGAGCCTGGGCGGACAACGACGGCCGTTGCCAGCTTGGGTGCAGGGCGAACTGCCCGCGCTTGCCGGGACACTGGTCGACGCCGAAGCGCTACCGCGCAACTTCGCCATCGATGACCTGCGCCGCCTGTTCGGCGATCCGGCGGGGCAGTTCCTGCGCCATCGCCTGGGCATGCGCCTGCCTGACGCAGCCGATACCGACAGCGACCTCGAACCCTTGCTGGCCCCGGCCCGCGGCCTGGACCAGTACGACCTGCAACAACAGATCTTCGCCGCCGTGCTGAGCGACGACACCGCCGGCCTGTACGAGCGCCTGCGCGCGCGGGCGCTGCTGCCCTCCGGCCCGCTCGGCCGGCGCCTGCTCGAAGAACGGCTGCAACAGTTGCTGCCCTACGCACACGCATTCCGCCAGTGGCATGGCGACGCGCCGGCGCAATCGCAGCGCCTGCAGATGGACATCGATGGTGTCGGCCTGCATGGCCGCCTGACCGGCTGGTATCCGGCCGGGCTCGGCCGCGTGCAGGTCGGCGCGCCCAGCGGCCGCGCCGCCATTCGCCACGGCCTGGAGTGGTTGCTGCTGCGCGCCGCCGGGCACACGGTGCCGTACCAGCGCTTCTGCGAACAGGAAGACGGCTTGGGCCCGCATCCGATGGATGCCGAGCCCTTGCCGCAGGCGCAGGCACGCGCGGCCCTGGCCGAATTGCTCGGCCTGTTCCGCAATGGCTTGCAGGCACCGCTGGCGTTTGCGCCGTATAGCAGCTGGAAGTTCCATCAGGCCGCGCGCCAGGGCGATCTCGACAAGGCGATCAAGGACGCGGCCGTGCAATGGCAGGCCGACGCCGGCTGGAGCGAATCGGCTGCGCCGGCGCAGCGCCTGGTCAACCGCGGCCGCGACCCGTTCGCCGATCCGCAGCACTTTCTTGTCTTCGCCGACACCAGCCAGCGGCTGTATTCGCTGCTGACGCAGGGCGCCGCCGACGCACCGCTGGACCCGGCGCAGCTGGTCGACAGCTGGCGGCGCTGGCGTGGCGCGCAGGAGGAGGGCGAATGAACCTGGCCGCCGCGTCCGATCCCTATCTGTTGTTGCCGTTGCAGGGCGTGCGCCTGATCGAGGCCAGCGCCGGCACCGGCAAGACCTTCACCCTGGCCACGCTGTTCACGCGACTGGTGGTCGAGCGCGGCCTGCGCATCGGCCAGATTCTCGCGGTGACCTTCACCGAGGCCGCGACCCAGGAACTGCGCCGACGCATCCGTGAGCGACTGGCCCTGGCCGTGCGCCTGCTCGGCGAATGCGAGGGCGACGGCCTCGCAACAGCGCCCGACGCGCCTGATGCGGTGCTTACCGCCACGTTGCTGCAGGCACACCTGGCCACCAGCGGCGAAACCCATGCCAGCCTGCGGCGGCGGCTGCAGCAGGCGGTGGAGGAGATCGACCTCGCCGCCATCTTCACCATTCACGGTTTCTGCGCGCGCGTGTTGCGCGAGCACGCGCTGGAAAGCGGGCAGACCCTGGCCGCGCCGGAGCTGCTGGCAAACGACCGTGAACTGCTCGGCGAAGTCGCCGCCGACCTGTGGCGGCAGCGCGCCGCCGAAGCCGAAACCGCCGAAGACCTGCTCGCGCTGTGGCCGGGCGGACCCGAAGCATTGGCCAGCGACCTGCGCGAACTGGTGCGCCACCCCGAACTGCTTCCGGCCGTTGCCGCGCCCGTGCCGGACCCGCGCCCGCAACGCCAGGCCGCCGCGCACGCCCTGGTCGCCGCCCTGCGCGAACATGGCGACGCCGCCTACGAGGCGATTGGCGTGGCCTTCGAGAACAAGGTGTTCGACGGCCGCCGCGCGCGCCGGCCCAGCTTCGACAAGGCGTTTGAACAGCTGTGGCAGGGCAGCGCGCAGGCGCATTGGGTGCTGGACGATGGCAGCCATCTCGACAAGCTCCTGCCCGCGCGCCTGCGCGAGTTCTGCAAGGACGGCAACCATCACGCAGTGCCGTGCTCGCCGCTGTTCGACGCCCTGGAGGCCTGGCAGCACGCCGACCTGCAGGTACGGCAATGGCAGTTGCAGTGCCGCGTGCGCCTGCTGCATGCGCTGCGCGATGATGCCGTTGCGCGGCTGGCGTTGCTCAAGCGCCAGCGCCGGGTGCAGACCTACGACGATCTGGTTGATGGCGTCGCGCGCGCCTTGCAGGGTCCGCAGGGCGAAACACTGGCGCGGCGCCTGCGCGCGCAGTACGCCATTGCCCTGGTCGATGAGTTCCAGGACACCGACGACCGCCAGTGGTCGATCTTCTCGACCGTGTTCGGTTCCGCCGAGCCGGCGGACGCCGACACCCTTGCGCCCGACGCCGCCGCACTACCGCCGGCACTGCTGCTGATTGGCGATCCCAAGCAGGCGATCTACGGCTTCCGTGGCGGCGACGTGCGCACCTACCTGGCTGCGGCCCGCAGCGCCGAGCCCGCGCCGCCGCTGGCGCACAACTTCCGTTCGCGTCCGGCGCTGCTCGCGGCCATCGCCGCGATGTATGCGCAGGCCGGCCCTGCGGAGGCTTTCCGTACGGAGGGGATCGTGTTCCATCCGGTGCAACCGGGCACGCAGCGCGCCGATGCCGATCTGCAGCGCAACGGCGACATCGCGCCGGCGCTGACCCTGTGGCGTGCACCGGACCCGCCGCCGCCGGCCAAGGGCAACCCCAGGCCGTGGAATGCCGGTCCTTCGCTGGAGATGTGTACCGCCGCCTGCGTCGCCGTCATCCATGGCTGGCTCAGCGCTGGCCGCGCAGGTACCGCCAGCGTCAACGGGCGGCCGGTGCAGGCCGGCGACATCGCCGTGCTGGTGCGCGACCACAAGCAGGCCGGACGCATCCAGCAGGCGCTGGGCGCGGTCGGCATTCCCGCGGTGGCCGCGGGCAAGCGCAGCCTGTTCGCCAGCGAGGAAGCACTGGAATTGCAGGCACTGCTGCAGGCGCTGCTCGATCCGGGCGACGACGCGCGGCTGCGCGCGGCACTGGCCACCGTGCTGATTGGCGAGGATGCCGCCGACATTGCCGCGCTCGAACACGAAGGCGAACGCCACCGGCAGTGGCAGCAGCAGGCCCTGGACTGGCGCGAACGCTGGCAGCACGGCGGCCCGCTGGCGCTCATCAGCGATCTCGGCGCCGCGCATGGGCAGCGCCTGCTGACCCTGGCCGATGGCGAGCGCCGCCTCACCAACTACCTGCAGCTGGCCGAACTGCTGCAGGAAGCCGACGCGCGCGCGCTCGGCCCGCACGGACTGGTGGACTGGCTGGCGCGGCGCATTGCCAATGCCGACGACAACGACGAGGCACAGCAGCTGCGCCTGGAATCGGATGCGCGCCGCGTGCAGATCGTCACCTTGCACAAGAGCAAGGGCCTGGAATATCCGCTGGTGTTCCTGCCGTACGTCGGCATCGGCCGCCGCGATCGCGGGCCCGGCCGCCACTGCGTTGTGCATGCCGATGGCAGCGGCCGCCAGTTGCACTGGAATACCGGCAAGGACGATCCGGCGTGGGCCGCGGCCGAGGCGGCGTGGCGCGAAGAACAGCGCGCAGAGGATGCGCGTCTGCTGTATGTCGGCCTGACCCGCGCCGAGCACGCCCTGTGGATCGCGACCGGGCCGTTCTACCAGCATGAGCGCAGCGCGCTCCATGCCATGGTCGCCGATCCGGTGGCCTTGCAGACGCTTGCCGGTGCGGGCTCGGTGCTGATCGACCACACTCCGCCGCCGGACGCGCTGCCGCGCCTGGCGCTGGCCGACGAGGGCCAGGTGCCGCCTGCGCGCACGCTGCGCCGCCATGTCGTGCCCGACTGGTGGGTCTACAGCTTCACCCAGCTGGCCAATGCCGATGCCGGCATCGCCACCGACCCGATGGCCAGCGCCACGGTTGAAAGCAGCGGCGGCAACGACGAGCCGGCCGCCAGCGAAGCCACCGCCATGCCGCAGGCACCGGATCTGGCGCCGTTCGACCCGCGCTTTGCCGGCAACCGCTTTGGCGTGGTGATGCACGAGGTGTTCGAGCGCTGCGACTTCGCCGCCTGGCGCCACTGGCATCCCGGCCAGCCCGCACCCGAAGGGCAGGGCGCGCTGATCGCCCAAGCGCTGCAAGCCGGCGGCTATGGTCAGGACGAACTGGCCGATGGCCTCGGCATGCTCACCGCGCTGGCCGGCCATACCCTCACCGTGGCCCTGCCCGAAGGCAGCCGCCTGGCCAGCGTGCCCGAACCTGCGCGCCGCAACGAAATGGAATTCCACTTCGCGATGCGCCCCACGCGTGTCGATGCCTTGCTCGCACTGCTGCACCGCCATGGTGTGCTGGCCGAGCGCCAGGCGTTCGGCACGCGGCAGCGCCTGGAAGGGCTGATGACCGGCCTGATCGACCTGACCTATCAGCACGAAGGCCGCTGGTACGTGCTCGACTACAAGTCCAACCGCTTGCCTGCCTACGATCCGCCCGCGCTGGCGCGAGCCATGGCGCACAGCGAGTACGAATTGCAGGCGCTGATCTACACCGTCGCCCTGCATCGCTGGCTGCGTTTTCGCCTGGGCGCGGACTATCGCTACGAGCGCGACTTCGGCGGCGTGCGCTATCTGTTCTGCCGCGGCCTGGACGCCACGCGCGATCCCTCGCCGGGCATCCATGCGTGGCGCTTCGAGCCGAGCCTGGTCGATGGCGTCGACGCGCTGTTCGCCGGCCACGCAGTGCCGGAGGCGGGCGCATGAGCATCTTCGACGCCCTGCAACGACCCGGTGCACTGCGACCGCTCGACGTCGCGCTCGCACAGACCCTGCAGCGTCTGGCGCCCGAAACCGATGCCGCAACCCTGGCCGCTGCCGCGCTGGCCTCGCTGGCGGTAGCCAGCGGTCATGCCGGGCTGGACCCGGCGCGCGCTGGCGTGCTGCTCGATATCCGCGACGAACCGCTGCCCGCGCTGCCCGAGCCCGGCGACTGGCAGCGCGCGCTGGCGGCTTCGCGCTGGGTTGCGCAGCCCGCGCCGGAAGAGGTCGCGCCAGCTGATCACCCGCTCGTGCTGGAACACGGCCTGCTTTACCTGCGCCGCTATCGCGAATACGAGCGCCGCTTGGCCGCCGGCTTGCGCCGCATCACCGGCCAGCGCCTGCCAGCCTTCGATGTAGCCGCGCTGGCGCCGCTGTTCGCGCAGCTGTTCCCGCAGGCCGGCCATGGCGAAGACCGCCAGGCGCGGGCCGCGGCGCTGGCGTTGCGACGCGCGCTGCTGCTGGTCACCGGCGGCCCCGGCACCGGCAAGACCACCACCATTGCGCGGCTGCTGCTGTTGCGCATCGCCCAGGCCCAGGCCACCGGTGCCGCCGCGCCGCGCATCGCCCTGGCCGCGCCCACCGGACGCGCCGCCGAGCGCATGGCCGAGAGCCTGCGCGCGGCGGTGACCCGCGCCATCGATGACGGCATCGATCCACTCGTCGCAGACGCCTTGCCCGCCGGGGCCAGTACCTTGCATCGCCTGCTCGGTGTGATTCCCGGCCAGCCGCGTTTCCGCCACGACGCCGACAATCCGTTGGCCTTCGACCTGATCGTGGTGGACGAAGCCTCGATGGTCGACCTGCCGTTGATGTGCAAGCTGGTCGAAGCGGTGGCTGATGGCACCCAGCTGATCCTGCTTGGTGATGCCGACCAGTTGCCGTCGGTCGAAGCGGGCGACGTGCTTGCCGCGATCCTCCAGGCCGCGGGCAGTGGCGAATCGATGCCGGCCGACGACGCCCTGGCCCTGGCCCCGCTGCTCGGTCCGGCCCATGCCACGGACGACAGCGGCGGCGGGCTGGCCGGCCACCGCGTGCACCTGTTACGCGGTTATCGCCAGGCCCAGGGCTTCCAGCTCGCGCCGCTGGCCGACGCGGTGCGCGGCGGCGAGGCTGACACCACGCTGTCCCTGCTGCGCGATGGCGAACTGGCCGGCGTGCAGTTCCACGAAGACATCGCCGACCCGTTGCAGGCGCGCGGCGAAGCACTGCTCGCGCACTGGCGCGCCCTGGCCAGCGCCAGCGACCCGGCGCAGGCCCTGCGTGATGCCAACCGCCTGCGCCTGCTCACCGCGGTGCGCGCCGGCCCGCAGGGCACGCGCAGCCTCAACGCGCGCATCGAACAGCTGCTGGCCGAAGGCGGCTCGGGCGCGCGGCGCCTCGGCGCGGCCTCGCCCTGGTTTCATGGGCGCCTGCTGCTGATCAGTGAAAACAGCTACCGCCACGGCCTGTTCAACGGCGATGTCGGCATCTGCCTGGCCGACGCGCACGGCACCTTGGTGGCCTGGTTTGCCGGCGAGGGCGATGGCCAGGTGCGTGGCTTCCATCCCGCGGCACTGCCCGCGCACGAAAGCGCCTTCGCCATGACCGTGCACAAGGCGCAGGGCTCGGAGTTCGAGGAAGTGTGGTTGCAGCTGCCGGCGCGCGATGCCCGCGTCCTCAGCCGCGAACTGGTCTACACCGGTTTGACCCGCGCCCGCCGCAGCCTGCACCTGGCCGGCAGCGAGGCAGTGCTGCGCGCCGCGCTGGGCCGCCACGCCGCGCGCATCTCAGGCCTGGCCTGGCGGCTGGGCCCTGCCCAGAACGCGCAGCCGCTGCTGACGAATGCGCCCACGCCAGCGGCCACCCCGGAACAGGGCACCCTCTTCTAAACCGCGGCAACGCACTCCCCGCGCTCGCACGACCGCTGCTCCCGGGTCCCCGGTCCCTGGTCCCCGACGTCAGCGGTACGGCCCCGGCCCATGCCACACCAGCTCGCCCTGCTTGTAGACCTGCACGATGTTCATCACCTCGCGCGCATCGCCGATGGCTTTCATCTCCGGCGAGTACGGTTCGAGCAGGCGGCACTTGCCCGAGCCGCGGCGCAGCGCGATCTCCAGCGCGCAGACCATGCGGTAGCGCGTGCCCGGCAGCGGAATCGACAGCTCCTTCATGCCCTGCGCCTGCCAGATGCGCAGCTGGGTCTGGCTGCTCAGGTCGTAGATCACCTGGTAGCCGCCGACATCCAGACTGGCACCGCTGGCGGCAAAACCGTTGCGGTTGCCGGGGTTGAGCGAGGGAGTGTTGGACGTACCCGCATCTTCGGCGGCGGTTTCGTGATCGATGCTGCCGGGCGGGCGCCCGCTCCATTGCGTGGGCTGGCGCGCGGCCGGCGGGCTGGCCGGCGGTGCCTGGGTCAAAGCCTGCGACCAGTCATCCTGCGCGCTGGTAGTGGGGATGCTGTCGGTCGTGGGTGTTTCATCGGGCGGCGGCACCGGGTCCACCGCTTGCTCGACCAGCGTGGTCCGCACCTGCGAGGTCGCCGCGCGGCGCTTGGCCGGCGCGGGTGGCTGTGGCGGACGCGGGCTGGGCGGCGCCTGCGTGGGCCGGCCGACGAAATCCATCTTCATCCGGCCGCCGCCGGAGGCAGCCTGCGGCGTGGTCACCGTCGGCTTGGACGCAAACAACAGCAGCAGCAACAGCAACAGGTGCAGCAACGCACTGACCAGCGCCGCGATCCAGCGCTGCCAGCGTTCGTTCCTGGGCGTGGCCCCGGTATCCACGTGGGTTGACGCGCTGCTCATGCCACCGAAGCTGCGTCGGAGTTGTGGGCCTTCATGCGGAATCTGTGGAATGCGGCCGGCGGGGGAGCCGCATCGTAACGCGGTCCACGCCGCGATACCTTGCCCGTAGTGGCAAAGCAAGCGCCCCGTGCGCCGCGGCCCCCTCGCGCCCGTGCAGGCATCCAGACAAGCCACTTACACGGAGCTTCTATACTGCCGCTTCGTTTCGTCTCACAGGTGCCGCACCATGAGTGCATCCGCAACGCCCCCGATGGATCCCGACGCCACCGTCGCGCCCGGCAGCCTGCGCCGCTCGGTTTCCAACACGCTCAAGGGTTCGGCTGGCAACCTGGTCGAGTGGTACGACGTTTACGTCTACTCGGTGTTTGCCACCTATTTCGAGTCGCAGTTCTTCTCCAAGGAAGACAAGAACGCCACGATCTATGTCTGGGCGATCTTCGCCGTGACCTTCCTGATGCGCCCGATCGGCGCCTGGTATTTCGGCCGCTTCGCCGACCGCTACGGCCGCCGTCTGGCGCTGACCGTATCGGTGTCGGTGATGGCGACCTGCTCGTTCATCGTCGCGGTGACGCCCGGCGTGGCCACCATTGGCGGCGCGGCGGCGATGATCCTGCTGCTGGCGCGGCTGGTGCAGGGCTTTGCCACCGGCGGCGAATACGGCACCAGCGCCACGTACATGTCCGAGGCCGCCATCCCCGGCCGCCGTGGCTTCCTGTCATCTTTCCACTACGTCACCCTGGTCGGCGGCCACGTACTGGCGCAGACCGTGCTGCTGGTGATGCTGTACACCCTGGATGTCTCGCAGGTCTCCGAATGGGGCTGGCGCGTGGCCTTCGCCCTCGGTGGCGTGGGCGCGCTGGTGGTGTTCTGGCTGCGGCGCACGATGGACGAGTCCCTGGGCGCCGAATCCATCGCCCAGGCCCGGCAGGGCAAGGCCAAGACCTCCGGCTCCCTGCACGAGCTGTTCGTCAACCAGTGGCGGCCCCTGCTGCTGTGCTTCCTGATCACCGCCGGCGGCACCATCGCCTTCTACACCTATTCGGTGACCGGCCCGAAGATGATCCAGACCGCCTTTGCCGGCGGCGACGTCATGGCTGGTACCTGGATCAACCTGGCCGCCCTGGTCGTGCTGATGCTGATGCAGCCGCTGGGTGGCTGGCTGTCGGACATCGTCGGCCGCAAGACCTTGCTGGTGTTCTTCGGCATCGGCGGCGTGCTCTACACCTGGTTCCTGGTGATGGAGCTGCCGAAACAGAGCGACTGGCTCACCGCATTCGCGATCCTGACGATTGGCTTTGTGATCCTCACCGGCTACACCTCGATCAACGCCATCGTGAAGGCCGAATTGTTCCCCACCCACGTACGCGCCCTGGGCGTCGGCCTGGGCTACGCCCTGGCCAACTCCGCCTTCGGCGGCACCGCCCCCCTCCTGTACCAGGCCGCCCTGCGCGCCCACCGCGTTCCCGAATTCGTCGCCTACGCCACCGCCGTCATCGCCGTCTCCCTGGTCGTCTACATCTTCTTCCTGACCAACAAGGGCGCCAACTGGCTGGACCACGAACACGAAATGCACAAGCGCCACAGCCGCCGCTGACCATCCATCAGCCCGCTCCGCGTTCCATCCGCGTCAGCAACCCGCTTTCCCCTCCGCGCCAATGATCTGTCGGGCGTTCGGGGGGCAGGCCATGCCAGGACCCTAGGCAACATGGATGTTGCCTAGGAGTCCCCAGGGATGGGTTAACGACGTGTCCTGGCATGGCCTGCCCCCCGGATGCCGCACGCAGACCCATGCGAGCCGACGCCTTCCGCGCAGCCCCAGACGACGCCAGCCAACCCGAGCCAAGCCGAGCCAAACCCATCCCCCACCCACGACTCGGGTACCATGCATCCCCCGTTACGGGTGTCCTCCGCTCATGCCTCACACCAACCACCTCCCCGACCCCACCGTCACCCAGGACCAGGCCGAAGAAGCCGTTCGCACCCTCCTGCGCTGGGCCGGCGAGGACCCCGCCCGCGAAGGCCTGCTCGACACCCCTCGCCGCGTCGCCGAAGCCTATGGCGACTGGTTCAGCGGCTACCGTGACGACCCCCGCGACTACCTTGCCCGCACCTTCGAGGAAGTTGCCGGCTACGACGAACTCATCGTCCTGCGCGACATCGAGTACGAAAGCCACTGCGAACACCACATGGCCCCGATCATCGGCAAGGTCCATGTCGGCTACCTGCCCGATGGCAAGGTCGTCGGCATCAGCAAACTGGCCCGCGTCGTCGAAACCTATGCCCGGCGCTTCCAGGTCCAGGAAAAGATGACCGCCCAGATCGCCCAGTGCATCCAGGACGTCCTCGCCCCCCGCGGCGTCGGCGTGGTCGTCGAAGGCGCCCACGAATGCATGACCACCCGCGGCATCCACAAGCGCGGCGTCAGCATGGTCACCTCCAAGATGCTCGGCACCTTCCGCGAGGATGCCCGCACCCGCGCCGAATTCCTGCGCTTCATCGACGTCGGCGGCAAGCGCTGAGCCTGCCCGCCGTCGTCCGCAGTCCCGCATGAAGCACCGTGAACGGATCGCCGGCTATCGGCAGTTGCGCGAGCGCCCCGTGTGGAAGCTGCTCGCTGCCGACCATGCCCCTGAACTGATCGGCCTGCTGCAAGGCCTGTTGCTGGACCATGAGCGCCGCCTGCCCTCGGCCGTGCTGCACGAACGCCTGCAACGCCAGCTCGACGCCCTGCGCGCCGACGAGCTCTCGCGCGAATTGCCGCGCACCGCCCAGGACTATGTCGCGCACTGGCTGGCCCAGGGCTGGCTGGAACGGCGCCTGCCCGAAGGCGCCGAAGAAGAGGAATACGAACTTTCGCGTGCCGCGACCCAGGCCATCCGCTTCATTGCCGGCCTGCGTGACGGCGCCGAGGGCAGTGCCGGCAGCGCCACTGAAAGCCGCCTGTCCCTGGTCATCCAGCAGCTGGTGCAGCTGGCGGGCCAGACCGAAGCCGACCCCGACGCACGCCTGGCCGCGCTGCATGCCGAACGCGCCCGCCTCGACGAGGAGATCGCCCGCGCCCAGGCCGGCCAGCTTGCCGCGCTCGACGGCAAGCGCGCGCTGGAACGCACCCGCGACCTGATTCATCTGTCCGACGAACTGGCCGAAGACTTTCACCGCGTCCGCGACGACTTTGAACGCCTCAACCGGCAGTTCCGCGAACGCATCATCGACGACGAAGGCACCCGCGGTGACGTGCTCGAACGCCTGTTTGAAGGCGTCGATCTGATCGCGGACAGCGAAGCCGGGCGCAGCTTCCAGGCGTTCTGGAACCTGCTCAACGACAGCGAACAGAGCGGCCGCCTCGACCAGGCCCTGGAGGCCCTGCTGGCGCGCGGCTTTGCCCGTCGCCTCGGCCGCGACGAACGCAGCTTCCTGCGCGGCCTGACCGCGACCCTGCTGGCCCGCGGCGGCGAAGTCCACGCAGTGATGCAACATTTCGCGCGCAGCCTGCGCGGCTTCGTGCAAAGCCGCGGCTACCTCGAACAACGCCGCCTGCACCAGTTGCTGCGCCAGGCCCAGGGCGAAGCGCTGCAGTTGCGCGACCAGCTCCACGCCAGCGCGCAGACCGGCTACACCCTGGCACTGAGCGGCAGCCGCCTGCGCTCGTTGTCGCAATGGCGCCTGCACGACCCGCGCAGCGTGCGCGTGGACGGGCGCGTGCACAGCGCCGAGGTCGCGGCGATTTCGCTGGAAAGCGTCGGCGACCTGGTCGCGCAGTCGGAGATCGACGTGCGCGGACTGCGTCGCGACCTGCACGAACTGCTGGCCGCGCACGAGCGCCTGAGCATCGGCCAGGCGTTGCAGCAGCGCCCCGCCGCGCAGGGGCTGGGCACGGTGATCGGCTATCTGTCGCTGGGCACGCGCCATGGCGTGGTCAGCGACGACCAATGGGAAATCGTGGAGTGGCAGGGCGGGGATGGCCGCGCGCGGCGCGCGCGCATCCCGCTGGTGCGCTTCACCCGGGAGAAACGCGATGAACTGGTCTGAAAACCGCGACGAAGACGACCGCGACGCCGCCCACGCCCTGGAACGCGCCCAAGCCCACGCCGCCGGGCAGCCGCTGTTCACCGGCGACACCGGCACGCTGCCGTTTGCCGCGCGGCGCGCGCTGTGCCAGCTGCTGGCCGGTCCGAGCATCGACGCACGCCGCCATGGAAGCCTGTGGCCGGCGCTGCTGCGCCACGAGGCCGAGATCCGCCGCGTGCTGTGCGAACTGTTCCTGGAACTGGTACTCGACCGCGAAGGTGGCGTCGCCTTCACCCGCCAGGCCGATACCGCCGAACTCGAATCGCCCACGCTGCTGCGCAGCGCGCCGCTGACCTTCATCGAGTCGGCGTTGCTGCTGTTGCTGCGCCAGCGCCTGGCCGAGGCCGATACCCGCGGCGAACGCGCCGTGGTCGAAGAGGCGCAGCTGGTCGAGGCAATGAGCGTGTACGAGCGCCATGTCTCCACCGACCGTGCCGGCTTTGCCCGGCGCGTGCTCACCGCGGTGGCGAAGATGCGCGACAACCAGCTGCTGTCGCGCCTGCGCGGCAGCGAGGACCGCTACGAAGTCTCGCCCGTGCTCAAGCTGCTGTTCTCCGCCGAGGAAGTGCAGGCGCTGTCGCAGGCCTACCGCGAACTGCGCGAGGCCGCGCCGGACCCCACCGTGGCCGCGGAAGCATGAGGATCGCCACGCCATGAACCAGCTCACCCGTTCGCCCTCGCTGCAACCGGCCGGCCTGTTCGGCGACGCCGCACAGGAAGCGCGCGCGCGCCAGTTCCGCATGTGCCGCCTGCAGGTGCACAACTGGGGCACCTTCAGCGGCCTGACCGATGTACCCATTGCCGAGCGCGGCTTCCTGTTCGTCGGCCGCTCCGGCTCGGGCAAGTCGACCCTGCTCGATGCGATGTCCGCGCTGCTGACACCACCGAGCATCGTCGACTTCAACGCCGCCGCCCGCGAGGCCGAGCGCAGTGGCCGCGACCGCAACCTGGTTTCCTACGTGCGCGGTGCCTGGGCCGACCAGCAGGACAGCAGCTCCGGTGAGATCGCCACCCAGTACCTGCGTGCCGGCGCGACGTGGTCGGCGCTGGCCCTGGAATACCGCAATGCGCGCGGCGAGGCGGTCAGCCTGGTGCGGCTGTTCTGGATCGCGGGCAGCGGCAACGCCGCCGCCGACGTGCGCAAGCACTACATGGTCGCGCGGCGGCCGTTCGACATTGCCGCCGAGATGGACGGTTTCGACCTGGACCTGCGCCGCCTGCGCGCGCGCCTGGGCGATGACGTGCAGCACTTCGACAGCTTCGCCGGCTACGCCGAGCATTTCCGCGACCTGCTCGGCATCGGCAACGAGATGGCGCTGCGCCTGCTGCACAAGACCCAGTCGGCCAAGAACCTGGGCGATCTCAACGCCTTCCTGCGCGGCTTCATGCTTGACGAACCGCGCACCTTCGAGGCCGCCGACCGTCTGGTGGAGGATTTCGCCGAACTCGATGGCGCGCATCAGGCCGTGGTCACCGCGCGGCGCCAGGTTGAAACCCTGGCCCCGGCCCGCGAGCACCACGCCGCGCTGATGGCCCTGCGCCGCAGTGTCGGCGAGTTGCGCGAACTGCAACTGGGCGTGGACGCCTATCGCGAACAGCGCCGCGGCGAACTGCTGCAGGCGCGCTTGCAGGAGCTCGACACCCAGGACCGCGGCCTGGCCGGTGAGGAAGGGCAGCGCCGCGAGGCCCTGGACAACCACGAAGAGAAACTGGCCGGGCTGGAGCGCGAACAGCGCGCCCAGGGCGGCGAGCAGATCGAGGCGCTGGAACGCGAACGCGCCCGCATCGAACGCGAGCGCGACGAACGCGCGCGCCGCCGCCAGCAGATCGAACAGGCCTGCCGGCAACTCGGCACCGGCCTGGCCGCCAGCGCGGTGGGGTTTGCCGAACAGGTCGCCCACGCCCGCGAACTGCTGGCTGGCAATCGCGAGCAGGCCGGTTCGGTGGATGAGGCCATCGCCGAACGCATGGCCGAACGGCGCGAGGACGAGCGCCGCTTCGCCGCGATCCGCGCCGAGATCGAGGCGCTGAAGAAGGCGCCCTCCAGCATTCCCGCGCCGATGCAGGCGCTGCGCGCGCGGCTGTGCGAGGACACCGGGCTGAGTGAGGCCGCCTTGCCCTTCGTTGGCGAACTGCTGCAGGTGCGCGACGACCAGGTGGCCTGGCGCGGCGCCATCGAGCGCGTGCTGCACGGCTTTGCGCAATCGCTGCTGGTCGACGAGCGCCACCACGCCCAGGTCAGCGACTGGGTCAACCGCACCCATCTCGGCACCCGCCTGGTGTACTTCCGCGTGCGCCGCAACGAGTCACTGCATCCGCGCGAGGCCAGCCCGCGCAGCCTGCCGGGCAAGCTGCAACTGCGCGACCACCCCTATGCCGACTGGCTGTGTCACGAACTGGCGCGGCGCTTCGACTACGACTGCGTCGATAACGCCACCGCGCTGCGCAACGCGGACAAGGCGATCACCCGCGAAGGCCAGGTCAAGCACCCCGGCGACCGCTACGAGAAGGACGACCGCCACGCCGTCGGCGACCGCAAGCGCTGGCTGCTGGGTTACGACAACCGCGACAAGCTCAAGGTGTTCGAGCGCGAAGGCCAGCAGCTGGCGCAGCGCATTGCCGCCTGCGAGGCAGATGTCGCCGCCCTGCGCCAGCAGCGCGAAGCCGGGCACGAGCGCACCCTGGCCGCGCACACTCTGGTCGAGCGCGACTGGGACGAGATCGACGTCGCGCCCAAGCTGCAGCGCCTGTCCGACATCGACGAGCAGTTGCGCCAGTTGCGCGAAGGTGACAGCGGCTTGCGCGCGCTGGGCCAGGCCCTGGAACAGGCGCGCATCCTGCGCGATCAGGCCCGGCGTACCTACGAGGATGTGCGCCTGGAACGCGCCCAGCTCGCGCGCGAACGCGTGCGCCTGGAAAACCTGCAGCAGGCCACCCAGGGCCGCCACGCCGGCAGTCTCACCCCCATCCAGCTGCAAGGCCTGCAGGAGCGCCTGGCCGCGCTGCCGGCACTGAGCCTGGACAACCTCGAAGCGCATTTCCGCCTCGTCGAGCGTGGCCTGGGCGAGCAGCTGGCTGAAAGCCAGGGCCGCGACAGCCGCCTGAGCCAGCAGTTGCTCGACTGCTTCCGCAAGTATTGCCAACAATGGCCGGAAGACAGCGGCGACTTCACCGTCAGCGTCGCCAGCGCCGACGACTTTCTCGCGCGCCTGGAGCGGCTCGAAAGCGACGGCCTGCCGCGGCACGAGACCCGCTTCTTCGATCTGCTGCAGACCCAGAGCAAGAACAACCTGCTGGCCCTGCAGCGCCACGCCGCCGAAGCCCACAAGGGCATCCGCCAGCGCATGGACGAGGTCAACGCCAGCCTGGAGCAGGTGCCGTTCAATCGCGGCACCGTGCTGACCATCGAGGTCAACGACCGGCGCCTGGCCGAGGTGCAGGAGTTCCAGCAGCAGTTGCGCTCGGTGCTGGCGCAGCAGCAGACCGAGGACCGCGCGCTGGCCGAAGCACAGTTCGCCACCTTGCGCGAGCTGGTCGCGCGCCTGGGCGCGCAGGACGCCGAACAGCGGCGCTGGCGCGAGCAGGTGCTGGACGTGCGCCTGCACGTGGAATTCGTCGGTGTCGAACTGGATGCGCAGACGCGCGAGCAGATCGAGATCTACCGCAGCGGCGCCGGCAAGTCCGGCGGCCAGCGGCAGAAACTGGCGACCACCTGCCTGGCGGCAGCGCTGCGCTACCAGCTCGGTGGCGAGGATGGCGAACTGCCGCGCTACTGCGCCGTCGTGCTCGACGAGGCTTTCGACAAGGCCGACAACGAATTCACCGCGCTGGCTATGAACATCTTCGAGAACTTCGGTTTCCAGATGATCGTGGCCACGCCGCTGAAGTCGGTGATGACCCTGGAGCCGTTCATCGGCGGCGCCTGCTTCGTGGAGATCAGCGGGCGGCACACCTCCGGCGTGCTGCTGGTGGAATACGACGACCAGGCGCAGCGGTTGCGGCTGCCCGAACGCGCGCGCCAGCCGGGCGGCGAGCCCGAGTCCATGGTGCAGGTGGAAGCCAGTCCTGCGCCTGCCCCCGCCGCGCCCCAGCTGCCACACAAGGCCGCGAGCAAGGGGGCCAAGGCAGTCAAACCCGCGAAAGTGCCCGCCACGTCGGCGGCGCCCGCCAAGGCCAAACCTGCAAGGAAGCCCGCCCAGCCCGCGACGCCCGTTCGCGCGGCCCAGGCCAGGCCCGCGGCCAAGCCGAAGAGCACGCCGGCAACCAAGCCGAAGAGCAAGGACACGCCGCGCAAAAACGCGGCGAAGAAGGCGCCCGGCCGCAGCCCCGCGCGCTAGGCGCGGGCACCACGCTGCGCTCAGCCGCGCAGCGTGTCCCAGGCCATCCGCGCGATCAGCACCACAACCAGCACCAGGAACAGCCGGCGGATCAGCGGCGTGCCACCGCGCAACGCCAGCCGGGTGCCGACGACGGCGCCGGCCACATTGGCCGCGGCCATCGGCACCGCCGCCGCGAGCAGGATCTTGCCGCTGGGCAGGAAGAACGACAGCGCGGCGACATTGGTCGCCAGGTTCACCACCTTGGACGCGGCCGAGGCGCGCAGGAAGTCCAGGCCAAAGAAGCGGATGAACAGGAAGATCAGGAAGCTGCCGGTGCCGGGGCCGAAGAAGCCGTCGTAGAAGCCGATCGCCGCGCCCATCGCCAGCGCCATCATCAGTTCGCGGCGGCCGATGTGGCGCGGCCGGTGCAGCGCGCCGAAGTCCTTCTTCCACAGCGTGTAGCCGAGCATGCCCAGCAGCAGCACCAAGATCAGCGGCCGCACCGCTTCGCGCGGCAACAGGCTCACCGCGGTGGCGCCAAGGAAGGAGAACACGAAGGCAGTGGCCGCCGCATACAGCACCGGCCGCCACGGGAAGCGGACGTTGCGCGCATAGCGCCAGGCCGACATGCCGGTGCCGAACATCGAAGCGAACTTGTTGGTCCCGAGCAGCACCGCCGGCACTTCGCGCGGCAGCGTAGCGAACAGGCCGGGCAGCTGGATCAGCCCGCCACCACCGACGGCCGCGTCGATCAGCCCGGCGGCAAACGCAATGCACAACAACCAGGGCAATTCGGCAGGCAGGAATTCGAGCACGGCGGCGCGGCAGGCGAGGGCGCGCCAGCATACGCGCTGCGCTGCCGCGAGTAACCCGCGCAAGGGATGCAGCGGCGGCGCGCAGGCCGCACAATCGGGCCATGACTGCTTCGCCCCTGCGCCAATCCCCCGTGGCCTGCCCCTGCGGGCGCCCAACGGAATATGCCGGCTGCTGCGGCCGCCTGCATCGCGGCGAGCCGGCCGCCGATGCCGAAGCGCTGATGCGCTCGCGCTACAGCGCCTATGTGCTGCACGACGCCGACTACCTGCTGCGGACCTGGCACCCGTCCACCCGGCCAGCGCAGCTGTCCCTGGAAGAGCCTGCCGGCGCCCGCACCACCTGGCTGGGCCTGGACGTGCAACGGGCCGGCGCGACCGGGCCGGACAGCGCCGAGGTCACGTTCCTGGCCCGGTACCGCATCGGCGGCGGCCGCGCCGTGCGCATGCAGGAGCACAGCCGGTTCGTCCGCGAGGACGGCCGCTGGTATTACCTGGACGCGGTATGAGCCCGGCAATCCGGGTAGCGGCGTGCACGCGGCGTTCGCACGCGCTGGCTATGCTGGCGGCCAGGATAGGCAGGGCCGTGGTTCGGCAAAGGGACGGCGATGGGCAACCTCAGTCTCTGGTTATGGATGTTGATCCTGGTCGTGGTGTTTGGTTTCCTCGTACCAGGCGCGTTGGCTGCGTGGATGATCCGGCGCCGGCCGGGTGTTCCGGCGTCGCGGGTGGCGTTGGGCGCGGAGCGGCCCGATGAGCATGTCCGTCACGGCCCGGGGGTTTTTCGCGATCTGGCCTGAGAGCAGGCGGCGGGCCCGCGTCGCCGTGCTGGCATGCGCGCTGCTGGCCTTCGTGCCGGTTGCCGCCGTGGCCCAGCAGGCCGACCCACAATGGACCGCCTGCCTTAGCAAGCTGCGCGCGAGCGCGCAGCGCGAAGGCGTCACTGCGGCCACCTTCGATCAGCATGTCGCCGGCCTGCAGCCGGACCGCTCCGTGCTGGCGCTGCTTGATGCCCAGCCCGAATTCACCACGCCCCTGTGGGATTACCTCGCCGCCCTGGTCGATGACGAGCGCGTTGCCGATGGCCGCTCGATGCTGGCCCAGCACCGGCCGCTGCTCGAGCGCATTGCCAGCCAGTACGGCGTGGATGCGGAAACTGTCGTCGCGGTGTGGGGCGTGGAGAGCGACTACGGACGCGTCAGCGGCAAGCGCCCGTTGCTGGTATCGCTGGCCACGCTCGCCTGCGAAGGCCGCCGCCAGAGCTTCTTCGGCAATGAACTGATGGCCTTGCTGCAGCTGCTGCAGGCTGGTGATCTGGACGCTGGCGAACTCACCGGCTCGTGGGCCGGTGCCTTCGGGCAAACCCAGTTCATGCCCAGCACCTATCGGCGCTTTGCCGTGGATGGCGATGGTGATGGGCGTCGCGACCTGGTCGACAACGTGCCCGATGCCCTGGCGTCCACTGCCAATTACCTGGCCCGCGCCAGCTGGCGCAGCGGCCAGCCCTGGGGCGAGGAAGTCGTGTTGCCCGCGGGCTTCGACACCACGGACCTGGGGCGCAAGGCGCGCCGGCCGCTGCGCGAATGGCGCGCGCTGGGTGTGCGCGAGATCGAGGGCCGGCCCTCGCGCCTGTCCGCGGTGGCCGACGACGCTGCTGCCGCCGTGCTGCTGCCGACTGGCCCAGGCGGCCCGGCCTTTCTTGTCCTTGCCAACTACGATGCGATCTACGCCTACAACGCCGCCGAAAGCTATGCGCTGGCGATCGCCTTGCTTTCCGACCGTCTGCGCGGCGGGCCCGGCCTGGCCACGCCCTGGCCCACCGACGATCCCGGTTTGGACCGGGCCCGCCGGCGCGAACTGCAGCGTCTGCTGCTCGCCCGCGGTCATGACCTGGGCAGCGCCGATGGCATGCTCGGCAACGCCACGCGCCGCGCAATCCAGACCGAACAACAACGCCTGGGTGTGCTGCCTGCCGATGGCCGCGCTGGCCAGGCCATTCTGGCCGCCCTGCGCGCCGAGGCCCCCACGCCGCCCCGCTTGCGGGGCACCGCGTTCAAACTGCCGGCGGACTACAGCCGCTTCGTCCAATCCCCCATCGTGAGCAAACGCAACGCCATGAAAGACATCCCCGGCCTGAGCACTGGTGACTTCCACGGATTCCCCTCGCTGCTGGTGAGCACACCGTATTCGACCGCGGCCATCAGCCTGTTCGGCGGGCAGTTGCTGTCCTTCGTGCCGCAGGGCGAGCCCGATGTGATGTGGCTGTCACCGCTGGTCAAGCCCGCGCCGACACCGATCCGCGGCGGCACCCCGGTGTGCTGGCCGTACTTCGGCCGCCAGGACCAGAGCAACGAGGTGCCCGCGCATGGCTTCGTGCGCACGCTGCCGTGGCGCCTGCTCGACGCGCGCCGCGAGGACGACGGCACCATCGTGCTGCAGCTCGCGCCGCCGCTGCTCGACGACCTCGCACTGCGCCTGCGCATGACCCTGCGCATCGGCCGCACGCTGGAACAGCAGCTGGAAACCGAGAACGTCAGCGCCGAGCCGGTGCGGTTCACCCAGGCTCTGCACAACTACTTCCACGTGGGCGACGCGATGCAGGTCAGCGCCGAGGGCGTGGACGGGCTGGACTACCTCGACAAGTTCGAGAACTTCGCCGTCAGCCATCGCCAGCAGGGCGACTGGAGCCTGCGCGACCCGCGTGATCCCGGCCGCAGCGACCGCATCTACACCGACGCCGGTGGCCGCTACAGCCTCGTCGATCCGGTGCTCGGCCGGCGCATCGACCTGCACACCGAGGGCAGCAAGACCCTGGTCGCCTGGAACCCCGGCGAAGCAGGCGCGGCGAAGTTGGACGACGTGCGCGAAGGCTGGCGCCAGTACGTCTGCCTGGAAGCGGCCAATGCCGGGCCAGAGGTGATCGAACTGGCGCCGGGCGCGCGCCACGTGCTGCGCGAGACCATCTCCACGCGGCCGCTGTAAGCGCCATCGCGCCTCCCGCGCCGCGGCCGCCCATCCGGCGTGCGGCGCGGTGCTTCATTACACTGCCGCATCCTTCTTCCGGGCCAGCCCATGCCAGCCTCGATTCCGGTGCAGGCGCCGCGCCGCGCCGCCATGATCTTCATCTTCATCACCGTGCTGATCGACGTGCTGTCGTTTGGCGTGGTGATCCCGGTGCTGCCAGAGCTCGTGCGGCAATTCACCGGTGGCGACTATTCGGAAGCCGCGCGCTGGATAGGCTGGTTCGGCTTCCTGTTTGCCGGCATCCAGTTCTTCTGCTCGCCGATCCAGGGCGCCTTGTCCGACCGCTACGGGCGCCGCGTCGTCATCCTGCTGTCGTGCTTCGGCCTGGGCGTGGACTTCGTGCTGATGGCCGTGGCCCATACCTTGCCGCTGCTGCTGTTGGCGCGCGTGTTCTCCGGTGTGTTCTCGGCCAGTTTCTCCACTGCCAATGCCTACATCGCCGATGTCACCCCGCCCGAGAAGCGCGCGCAGGCCTACGGCATGTTGGGCGCGGCGTTTGGCATTGGCTTTGTCGCCGGTCCTCTGGTCGGCGGCTGGCTCGGCGGCATCGGCCTGCGCTGGCCGTTCTGGTTTGCCGCGGCGCTGTCGTTGACCAACTTCCTCTACGGCTGGTTCGTGCTGCCCGAATCGCTGCCGCCGGAGCGCCGCAGTGCGCGCTTTGACTGGTCCCACGCCAACCCGTTCGGTGCGCTCAAGCTGCTGCGCAGCTATCCGGCGGTGTTTGGCCTGGCCGCCGTCGTGTTTCTCGCCAACCTTGCGCATTACGTGTACCCGAGCATCTTCGTGCTGTTTGCCGGCTACCTGTACGGCTGGGGCCCGGTGCAGGTGAGCTGGGTGCTGGCGCTGGTGGGCGTGTGCAGCATCGTGGTCAATGTGGCACTGGTGGGGCGGATCGTCGCGCGCCTGGGCGAGCGACGCGCGCTGCTGCTCGGCCTGGGTTGCGGCGTGGCCGGCTTTGTCATCTACGGGTTTGCTGAAAGCGGGCGCATGTTCCTGATTGGCGTGCCGATCAGCGCGTTGTGGGCGTTGGCCGCGCCCTCGGCGCAGGCACTGATCACGCGCCAGGTCGGCGTGGAGGTGCAGGGTCGCGTGCAGGGCGCGCTGATGAGTCTCATCAGCCTGGCCGGCATCCTCGGGCCACTGGTGTTTGCCAACGTATTCGCCTGGTTCATCGCCGCCGATGCGCCACTGCATCTGCCCGGCGCACCGTGGCTGCTGGCCGGCGCATTGCTCGCCTGTGCGTGGATGGTGGCGTGGTGGCGCGCCGCCGATCGCCCGACCGCGTAGCTGCTTGAGCGCAGCGGCGCGCACGCACGCGCGTATGTCACGCATGTCGCCACACGCGCAAGAGTTGACGCATTCGTGTGCGCCGCTAAACTGCGCGGCCTCGTCAGCGACAGCGCTTCGGCGCCAAAGCAGACAGCGGCAACTTCGCAGAGATTGGAAGTTGACGAAATGGAAAAGCCGGCTAAGATGTGCGGCTCGCTTCGACCAAGCCTTCAGGCAGCAGACGAAGCGGTCAACTCCTCGGAAACGAAGGGTTGACGAAGCAGAAAAGTCCGCTAAGATGGCGGGCTCGCTGAAGAGGCCCTACGGGGTGCTGAAGCGGAGTCAACGGCTCGAAACGAGGTGTTGACGGCAGATGAAAGGCCGCTATAATGGGCGGCTCGCTTCGACGG
>DASPIU010000046.1:0-54633 GCA_035629025.1 Stenotrophomonas sp. | reverse complement strand
GCGGCGAGAAGGACACCGGCGGCGGCCGCGAATCCGGCTCGGATGCGTGGAAGGTGTACATGCGCCGGCAGACCAACACGATCAACTATTCGGACTCGCTGCCGCTGGCGCAGGGGATCAAGTTTGATCTTTGAGGTTTGGCCGCGAACCACAGATCTTTGGGTTCGCGGCTGAAGCCGCTCCTACAAGCCGCTCCTACAAGCCGGCCGCCCGCGATGAATTGTCGGGCGGGTGGCGGTGGGCCTTGCCGGGACCCTAGGCAACATGGATGTTGCCTAGGAGTCCCCAGGGATGGGTTAACGACGTGTCCCGGCAAGGCCCACCGCCGCCCGCCGCGCGACCAACCGGCAGCAGCCGCCCCTCCGCGACCAACCCACAGGCACCAAGCTCTCCGCGACCAACCCACAGCAGCCAGCTCTTCGCGATAAACCCATCGCCACCCATCAAGTCACCACCAACCACACCCTTTTCCCACCCGTCTAAGGGATAATCCCGGCACAGGCCGCCAGCACACCACCGGCATCGCGCCTGGCTCACCCACATCCACGCTCACCACCGCAAGGGAGCCGCCCGATGAGCAGCGTCCGCCAAACCAGCACCCTGGCCATCATCAGCCTGGTCACCGGCATCCTCGGCTGGATCATCGCCCCCTTCATCGGCAGCATCGCCGCCATCATCACCGGCCACATGGCCCGCAGCGAAATCCGCCGCCAGCCCGAACGCCTCGACGGCGACGGCCTCGCCATTGCGGGCCTGATCCTCGGCTGGGTCAATGTCGCCCTGTGGATTCTCGGCGTCCTGGCCTTCCTGCTCTTCTTCGGTGGCCTGGCATGGTTGGGCATGGCCCACGGCTGAGCCCATGGACCTCTCCTCCCGGGACCGTTTCAGCAACCGCGTCGCGGACTATGTCCGCTACCGCCCCGGCTACCCGCCGCAACTGCTCGAATGGATCCATGGCCGCCTCGGCGTGCCCCGCTCCGCCCACGTCGCCGATATCGGTGCCGGCACCGGCATCTCCTCGCAACTGTTCCTGCACGCCGGCCATCCGGTCACCGCCGTCGAACCCAATGCAGCCATGCGCACCGCCGCCGAACAATGGCTTGGCGCTGATGCCCGCTTCCGCGCCGTGGACGGCAGCGCCGAGGCCACCGGCTTGGCCGACGCCAGCGTCGACCTGATCAGCGCCGCCCAGGCCTTCCACTGGTTCGATACCCAGGCCGTGCGCCGCGAATGGGCGCGCGTCCTGCGCCCCGGTGGTCTGGCCGTGGTGTACTGGAATTCGCGACTGCTGCAGGCCACGCCCTTCCTCGCCGGCTACGAAGCCCTGCTGCAGGAATTCGGCACCGACTACCAGGCCGTCGCCGAGCGCTACCAGGACGATGCCACCATGCGCGACTGGTTCGGCCCCGGCTTTGTCGATGCCGCCAGTTTCCCCAACGTCCAGCGCATGGACTTCGACGCCCTGCGCGGCCGCCTGCTGTCTTCTTCCTACGCGCCTGCCGAAGGCCACCCCCGCCATGGCCCCATGCTCGATGCGCTGCGCGCCCTGTTCGACGCGCACGTCACCGACGGCCATGTGGAATTTAGCTACCAGACCCGAGCATTTGCCGGCAGCTTGAACTGAATGTATTCCTACGCCCGACCCCTCCTGTTCCTGCTTGACGCCGAACGTGCGCACGGCCTCGGCCTGCGCGCCATCGACGCCGCCCACCGCAGCGGCACCATACCGTTGCTCGCGCGCCCGCCGCAGCCACTGCCCACCCCGGCCTTCGGCTTGCAGTTCCCCAACCCGGTCGGCCTGGCCGCTGGCCTGGACAAGAACGGCGAACACGTCGAAGCGCTGATGGCGCTGGGTTTCGGCTTCGTCGAGATCGGCACGGTGACCCCGCGCCCGCAGGCCGGCAATCCGCGCCCGCGCCTGTTCCGCCTGCCGAACCACGAGGCCATCATCAATCGCATGGGCTTCAACAACCTCGGCGTCGATGCGCTGGTGCGCAATGTCGAACGCGCGCGCCGCCGCCAGGGTCTGCTCGGGATCAACATCGGCAAGAACAAGGACACCCCGAACGAGTCCGCCGCGCAGGATTACCGCTATTGCCTGGAGCGGGTGTATCCACTGGCCGACTACATCACCGTCAACATTTCCTCGCCCAATACCGCCGGCCTGCGTGAACTGCAGGAAGAGCAGGCGCTGCGCCAACTGGTCGGCGAACTGCGCGAGGCGCAGGAACAGCTCGCCGCGCAGCACGGGCGGCGCGTGCCGATGCTGGTGAAGGTCGCACCGGACCTGAGCGACCGCGACATCGACGCCGCCGCGCGCGTGCTCTCGGATCTGTCGGTGGATGGCGTCATCGCCACCAACACGACGCTGTCCCGCGCCGGGGTCGAGCACGACCGCCATGCCAGCGAAGCCGGCGGTCTGTCCGGCGCGCCGCTGCTGGGCCAATCGACGCTGGTGCTGCGGCGCCTGCGCGCGCGCCTGCCAGAAGCCATTCCGTTGATCGGCGTGGGCGGCATTTCCAGTGGCGCCGACGCGGTGGCGAAGATGGCCGCCGGCGCCAGCCTGGTACAGGTGTACAGCGGCCTGGTGTACCAGGGGCCGGCGCTGATCGGCGAATGCGTCGAGGCGATCCGCCGCCGCCGCGAAGCCCCGAGCCGAGGCGCCGTCGCCGCCCTATGAGCACCGCCTGGACGCTGAGCGAAAACGCCCCGCTGCGCGCACTGAACACCTTCCACGTTGACGCCACCGCGCCGTGGCTGCTGTGCATCAACGATGCGGCCGCGCTGCCCGAGGCGCTGGCTCTGCCCGCCATCGCGGGCCGGCCGCTGCTGGTGCTGGGCAGCGGCAGCAACGTGCTGCTGGCCGGCGACCCGGAAGGCGGCGTGCTCAGTTTCGCCAACCGTGGCATCGAGATCCTGGCTCACCATGCCGACCACGCCATCGTCCGCGCCGGTGCAGGCACGCCGTGGCATGGCCTGGTCATGTGGTCGCTGGCGCAGGGACTGTCGGGGCTGGAGAACCTGGCGCTGATTCCCGGCACCGTCGGCGCGGCGCCGATCCAGAACATCGGCGCCTATGGCGCCCAGGTGGGCGAATTCGTGCACGTGGTGGAAGCCTGGGACCGCGAAGCAAATGCGCTGGTCCGGCTGACCCCGGAACAATGCGCCTTCGGCTACCGCGACAGCGTGTTCAAGCGCGAACCGGGACGCTGGCTGATCGTGGCGGTGGAGCTGCGCTTGCCGCTGCTGCACGAACTGCGCCTGGACTACGCCGGCATCCGCGAGGAACTGGCCGCCGCGGGCGTGACCACGCCGGAGGCGCCGGATGTCGCCAATGCGGTGATCACGATTCGCCGCCGCAAACTCCCCGACCCCGATGTGCTCGGCAATGCCGGCAGCTTCTTCAAGAACCCGCAGCTGCCGCTGGAACAGCTGGAAACGCTGCGCCACCAGTGGCCGGGGCTGCCGGTGTTTGCCGGCGAGCGCGAAGGTCTGGGCAAGGTGTCGGCGGCGTGGCTGATCGAGCAATGCGGCTGGAAGGGCGTGCGCGAGGGCGATGCCGGGGTCTCGCCGCACCATGCACTGGTGCTGGTCAACCACGGCAATGCCAGCGGTGCGCAGTTGCTGGCGCTGGCGCGGCGCATTGCCGAGTCGGTCCGCGAACGCTTCGGCGTGGTCATCGAACCCGAGCCGCTGCTGATCGGCGCGCAGTGGTGAACCTGGCGGCGACAAACACCCCGCTGCGCGCGGCGGGCCTGATGCTGGTCAGCACGTTCTGCTTCGGCATGATGGCCATTGCCATCCGCTATGCCTCGGCCAGTGTGCCGACCAGCCAGATCGCCTTCTTCCGCAACTTCTTCGGCCTGCTGGCGCTGCTGCCGTTGCTGCTGCTGCGCGGCGGCCCGCTGCCGCGCACGCGGCACGTGCGCCTGTATCTGGTGCGCACGGTGATCGGCCTGGCGTCGATGCTGTGCGGCTTCTGGGCGATCGGCCACCTGCCATTGGCGCAGGCGATCTCGCTGTCGTACTCCACGCCGCTGTTCGTCACCGTGCTGGCGGTGCTGTGGCTGGGCGAAAAGGTGCGCATGCGCCGCTGGCTGGCCGTGGCCGCGGGCTTTGCCGGCGTGCTGCTGGTGCTGCGCCCGGGCTCGGCGGCGTTCACTCCGGGCCTGCTGGTGGCGCTGGCCGCGGCGATGATCAGCGCGGTGGTGGCGATCCAGATCAAGCAGCTGTCGCGCACCGACCCGCCCGATACCGTGGTGTTCTATACCTACGTGTTCTGGGTGCCGCTGTCGCTGCTCACCGCGCTGCCGCAATGGACCTGGCCGCATGGCTCGGTGTGGATCTGGCTGGCGCTGACCGGCCTGTTCGGCACCGGCGGCCAGCTGTTCTGGACGCGTGCGCTGAAGCTGGGCGAAGTCTCGGCGTTGCAGCCGATCAGCTTCATGCAGCTGCCGTTGGTGGCCGGCCTGGGCGTGTGGCTGTTTGGCGAATCGCTGGACCGCTATACCGTGGGCGGCGCGCTGGTGATCGTGGCGGCCAACGTCTATATCGCCCACCGTGAAGCGGTGCTGGCGCGGCGCGCGGCCACGCATGCGCCGGTGGAAGGCGCCAAGCCGGGCGAGTGATTATGCTGGCGGCATGACTGCCTCCATCGCTGCCGCCGCACTCACACCCCAGCTGACCATCGGCCTGATCGGCGGAATGAGCTGGGAATCGACCCTGCCCTACTACCGCCACATCAACGAAGTCGTGCGCCGCGAGTGCGGCGGGCTGCATTCGGCGCGGCTGCTGTTGTGCAGCCTGGACTTTGCCCGTATCGAAACCCTGCAACGCGCCAGTGACTGGGACGCGGCCGGCGCCATGCTGGCCGATGCCGCGCGCGCCCTGCAGGCAGCGGGTGCCGACTTCCTCGTGCTGTGCACCAACACCATGCACCGCGTAGCCGATGCCATCGAGGCGGCCACGCCGTTGCCCTTGCTGCACATCGCTGACCCGACCGCCGCGGCCCTGGCCGCACAGGGCTCGCGCCGCGTCGGCCTGCTTGGCACGCGCTTCACCATGGAACAGGTCTTCTACCGGCAGCGGCTGGAACAGCGTGGCTTCGAGGTGCGCGTGCCGGACGCGGGCGCGCGCGCCGAAGTACACCGGATCATCTATGAAGAACTGTGCCAGGGTGTGTTGCACGAGCTCTCGCGGCAGTATTTCCGGCAGGTCATGGCCGCGCTGGTGGCCGACGGCGCCGACGCCATCGTGCTCGGCTGCACCGAGATCGCGCTGCTGGTGGATGCCAGCGATGCCACCGTGCCGCTACTGGACACCGCTGCGTTGCATGCCGAAGCCGCCGCACTGCGCAGCCTCGGCTGAGCGCGACGGCGGCTCAAGCGCGGTTGCGGCGCCAGAAGTTCGCCGTCGCCTCGAAGGCCCGATCCAGTTCACCGCGCGAATCAGCGGGGCGATAGCGGCGCTGCGGCCCTGGCATGGCCTGGCGTTCGACCAGGAACAGCGCGGCGTTCTGCACCACCTGCGGCAAGCTCAGCAAGCGTCGATGTCCGCCGCCTTGCGTCACGATCAGGCGCGCGCCCGGCCAGGCAGCGGCCAGGCGCTGTGATTGCGCCAGCGGCACTTCGCGGTCGGCATTGTCGTGCAGGATCAGCAGGTCGCCGCGGTGAACGTCCTGTGGCAGCGTGGCGATGTCGAGGTCGCGCCAGTCAATGCCGAGCCAGCGCGCGGCGCGTGCAGTGAAACGTGCGACCGCGGCGGGGCCGACGCCCAGCTGTCGGGCGAAGCCGTCGATCGCCGCCTGCGGCTCGCAGAACGGCGCAACGAACACCAGCGAGCGCGGCGCGCGCCAGCCCTGCCGCATCGCCAGGGCAACCGCGCTGCAGCCGCCGGAGTGGGCGACGATGCCGGCCAGCGGACCCACGCGCGCCTCCACCGCGCGCAGCGCGTCGGCAAATTCAAAGAAGGTCACACGCTGCTGGCCATGGCGGCTGGCGCCGGAGGCGCCATGCGCTGGCGCGTCGAACGCAGCCACGCGGAAGCCGGCCGCCAGCAGCGGGCGCACGAAAGCGTGCAACTGGCCGGCGTGCCCACCCCAGCCGTGCATCAGCAGCACGCACGGCCCACTCTCGCCCCAGGTCCACGTGGCTACGCGCTGCCCATGCAAAAGGAAGTCATCGCGTCGCGCCGTCGCCAGGCTGGCTTGCGCCGCGGCATCCGGACGGGTGCGCGGGGCGCGGAACCACAGCCGGTCCATCACCCTGCCGGCCAGGGCCGGACTCAGGCGCGCGATCAGGCGCATGGCGGTTCGCAGCGTCGCCATGGCTAACGCCGCCGTTGTGGGCCGTCGCGATGCGTGCTTGTTCGACGCGCCCGCCTGCATGGATTGCACTCGTGAAGACATCACCCACCTCCTTGCCACCGAAGACATCGCGCGCGGCGCGCACGACCGAACCTGGGCAAAGCGTAGGCAGCACCGGCGCTGGCGTAAGCAGGCGTGATCGCCAGTTGCCTGGGCGATCGCGCCAGCGTCGGGGCATCAGAACAACTTGGCGTCGCTGGTCTGGAACTTGCGGCGGAAGGCCGCCGGGGTGAGTTGGGTATGGCGCGCGAACAGTCGCGAGAACGTCGCCACATCCAGGTAGCCGACCTGCTCGGCCACCTGCGCCACGCTCAGCGTGGTGGCTTCCAGCAGGCGGCGCGCCTTTTCCACGCGCAGCTCCTGCAGCAGATCCAGCGGCGTGCGGCCAGTTTCGGCACTGAAGCGGCGCAACAAGGTGCGGCTGGACAGGTGGAAGGCCTGAGCCAGTTCGCCAAGGTTGTAGCGCTGATCCAGGCGCGGCGCGAACCACGCCGCGACCGCGCGCGAGAAAGATTCCTGACGCTTGGCCGACAGGCGCCGGTCCAGGTACGGGGCCTGGCTGTCGCGACCGCCGTCGATCAGGCTGAAGCGGCCCACCGCGCGTGCCAGGCTGGGCCCGGCGCGGTCGCGGATCAGTTGCAGGGCCAGGTCGCCATAGGCAGTGAAGGCGCCGGAGGTGACGATGCCGCCGTCGCGCACCAGCAAGGCATCGCGTACCACTTCCACCTGCGGATAGCGCGCCGCCATCTGTTCGGCAAACGCCCACGAGGTGGTCGCGCGGCGGCCATCGAGCACGCCTGCCTCGGCCAGCAGCAGGCTGCCGGTGCAGATCGAGGCCAGCGCGCGGTGGCGTCCGGCATCGGCGATCAATGCCTGCTCGTCCTGCAAGCGCGCAAAGGTGTGCTCCAGCGACGGTACGTCCATGCCGAAGTCAAAGGCCGGCACCACCAGCAGATCGAACGCGCCGGCCGCCTGCACCGACAGCCCCACGCCGCCGGCCAGCCGTACCGTGCCGGCCCGTGTGCCGACGATGGAGACGTCGAACGGCTGCGCCTGCTGCGGCGTGCGGTAGGCGTGGATGCGATTGGCGACGAGCAGCAGATCGGACAGGCCGAGGACTTCGGCGCCCATGCAACCGTCGTAGGCAAGAATGGCGATGCGCATGCGCGCCTCCGGCAACGAATGTGCAAAGCGTGGCGATCCCGCCACGTACGTCAAGCCGGCGCGCGCTGGCGCGGGCCGCGCGGCGGACACGAACCCTCGCAGAATCAGTGAGTTGCACCTAAGGCGCGGCGAGCCGTGGCGCTGCCGCCCGCGAATCTGGCGCTATCGCCCTGCCCGTCCTGCCGCCTGGTCCCGCCAGCCGCGCGCGGACGGGTTCAGTGCGCGGCGCTGTCCACGACTGGCGTGCGCCGGCGCCAACGCGGCCGGCGCTTCCCGCGAAACAGCACCAGATACAGGCCGGTCACCCACGCCAGCGCCGCGCACCAGCCGGCGAGGATGTCGGACGGGTAATGCACACCCAGGTACATCCGCGACACGCCGACCAGCACGGTGAACACGCCAGCAGCGACGACCACGGGCCAGCGCCAGCGCGTGCCCCAGGCCAGCGCCACCAGCACCGCGGCCAGGGTCATCGAACCCATCGCGTGGCCACTGGGGAAACTGAAGGTGCTCTCCGGTGCAATCGAGTCCCACAGGCCCGGCCGTTCACGCTGGAAGAAATGCTTGGCGCCGATGTTGAGCAGCGCCGAACCGACGAAGGACAGAAACGCGAACGTCGCTTCACGCCAGCGTCGCAGCGCCAGCAACAGCAGCACGACCAGCGTGTCCGCGGGGATCACGCCCCACTGGTAGCCCAGCCGCGAAATCCAGACAAAGAACGCATCCAGCCCCGGCGAAGCCCAGCTGCGAAAGCGCCACAGCAATGGGTCATCGAAGAACATCGCCTCCAGTTCATGCACTTCGTCAGCCAGGCTGGCAAACACGCCCAGCGGCAGCAGCACGCCGGCAAACAGCAGCACGATGCGCCAGGCGTTGCTGGCCAGCCAGTGACGGAAACCTGCCGGGCTCTCAGCCGGCCGCACGGGCATAGTGAGTGTCGACGTACTGGTCGATCAGCGCGACGAACTCCTGGGCGATGTTCTCGCCACGCAGCGTCACCGCCTTCTCGCCATCGATGAACACCGGCGCGGCCGGCGCCTCGCCGGTGCCCGGCAGGGAGATGCCGATGTTGGCCTGGCGCGATTCGCCGGGCCCGTTGACCACGCAGCCCATCACCGCCAGGGTCATCGTTTCCGCACCCGGGCGCGAAATCTTCCATTCCGGCATGCGCTCGCGCACGTGGTTCTGTACCACCTTGGCGAGCTCCTGGAAGAACTCGGAGGTGGTGCGGCCGCAACCCGGGCAGGCGGTGACCAGCGGGGTGAAGGAGCGCTGCCCGGTGGTCTGCAACAGCTCCTGGGCGACGATGACCTCGGCCGTTCGCGACTGCCCCGGTTCGGGGGTCAGCGAGATGCGGATGGTGTCGCCGATGCCTTCCTGCAACAGCACGCCCAGCGCCGCCGCCGAGGCAACGATGCCCTTGCTGCCGATGCCCGCCTCGGTCAGGCCCAGGTGCAGGGCGAAGTCGCAGCGCGCGGACATGTCGCGATACACCGCGATCAGCTCCTGCACGCCGGAGACCTTGGCCGAAAGCACGATGCGGTCGCGCCCCAGGCCCCACTCGACCGCGCGCTCGGCCGAATCCACCGCAGAACGGATCAGCGCCTCGCGCAATACCCGGCCGGCATCCCAAGGCTGCTCGCGGCGCGAGTTCTCGTCCATCAGCTGCGCGGCCAGGGCCTGGTCCAGCGAGCCCCAGTTGGCGCCGATGCGCACCGGCTTGTTGTAGCGGATGGCGAACTCGATAAGCTGACCGAACTGCAGGTCCTTCTTCTTGCCGAAGCCGACGTTGCCGGGGTTGATGCGGTACTTGGCCAGCGCCTCGGCGCAGGCCGGCTCGGCCGCCAGCAGCTGGTGGCCGTTGTAATGGAAGTCGCCGATCAGCGGCACTTCGATGCCCATCATCGCCAGCTTGTCGACAATGCGCGGAATCGCCGCGGCCGCGTCGGGGTTATTGACGGTCAAGCGCACCATTTCCGAACCGGCGCGCCACAGCTCGGCCACCTGCTTGACGCTGGCGGCGACATCGGCGGTGTCGGTATTGGTCATCGACTGCACCACCACCGGCTTGCCACCGCCCACGGTGACATTGCCGATGCGTACCGGCTGGGTTTGGCGGCGGGGCCAGGCGCCGGTGTCGGCGGGCGGGGTCGGGCGGGTCACGGCGTCATGCATGGCGGACATTTTAGAGCGTGCCAGCCCAATGCGCGCCTACTTGTTTGCGACAGCACCTCCAGCGCCCGCCGCCCCCCCCGCAACCTGCTGCGACACACTGTCGCACGCGCCCCCGCGCGCGAGCGCATAGCATGGCGGCCGATGGACAACAGCAACAACGCCTCCTTCCTGCGCACCCTGTGCAGCCTGCGCTGGCTGGCCACGGCCGGCCAGGCCGCGACGATCCTGGTGGCAACCTGGGCGCTGGGCATGAACCTGCCGCAGCCGCCGCTGTGGGCCGGCGTCGCCGCGCTGGCGCTGTTCAATCTGTATGCGCGCTGGCGCGTGGGCGTGGAACACCCGGTGGGCCCGGCCACCGCCTTCGGCCACGTGCTGATCGACGTGGTGGTGCTGACCTGGATGATCGGCTGGAGCGGCGGCCTGGCCAACCCGTTCGGCTCGCTGTTCCTGGTCCTCATCGCCCTGGCCGCCTTTGCCCTGCCGCTGGCCTGGGGCCTGGCGGTGGCCGCGGCCTGCGTGCTCGGCTATGTGCTCAGCGCCCTGTTCGGCCTGCCGCTGCCGCACGGCGCCTTCGACCCGCGCGTGCTGCACCTGTGGGGCGTGGCCGCGAACTTCCTGCTCTCGTCGGTGGTGGTGCTGGTGTTCACTACCCGCCTGGCGCTGGCCCTGCGCCGGCGCGAGCGCGAGCTGGCGACGCTGCGCGAGCGCTTCGCCCGCAACGAGGGCATCGTCACCCTGGCCACGCATGCGGCTTCGGTGGCGCACGAGCTCAACACGCCGCTGGCCACGATGACCTTGCTGGTGGACGACATCGCCGAGCAATCCATCCAGCCCGAGCTGCGCGAAGACCTGGACACCCTGCGCGAACTGCTGGTGCTGTGCCACGAGCGCGTACTGGCCCTGGCCGCGCCGGCCGACCGCAGCAATGCGCAGGAAGCGGTGAGCGTGCAGGAGGTGCTGGAACAATGGCGCCTGGTGCGCCCCAACGTGCAGCTGCAACGCAACCTGGATGCGCCCATGCGCCTGCGCCTGGAACCGGGCGTGGGTCATCTGCTGATGGTGCTGCTCAACAACGCCGCCGACGCCAGCGAGCGCGCCGGCCGCCCGCGCGTGGACCTGGAATTGCGCGTATCCGGCGGCCAGTTGCTGGGCGAGGTGCGCGACTATGGTGCAGGCTTTGATACCGCCAAGGCCACCTTGCCCGGTACCCTGTTCGACAGCGGCAAGCCGCATGGCATGGGCGTGGGCCTGGCGCTCTCGCATGCCACCGTCGAGCGGCTGGCCGGCGAGTTGTGGATGCAGCCGGCGCAGGGCAATGGCGCACGGGTAGGCTTCCGCCTGCCGATGCCCGTCGCCGAGGAGGCAACGTCGTGAACCCGAGGCAGCAGCGAGGAGAATCCCATGGTCCATCGCCCGGCGCACACGCCGCGACTCCGCCCGTCCTCGCCCGCCCTGGCCACGCGGGTGCGCCCATGAACGTGCCGACCGCCCTGCGCGGCCTGCTGGTGGACGATGACGCGCTCTACCTGCGCACCTTGCAGCGCAGTTTGGGGCGGCATGGCGTTGAGACCCTGACCGCCAGCGACGCGGCCAGCGCCCTGGCGGTGGCGCGAGAGTCGCGGCCCGATTTCGCCCTGCTCGACCTCAAGCTCGGCCACGACTCCGGCCTGACCCTGATCCAGCCGCTGCGCGAGATCCGCGCGGACATGCGCATCCTGCTGGTCACCGGCTACGCCAGCATCGCCACCGCAGTGGAGGCGATCAAGCTCGGTGCCGATGACTATCTGCCCAAGCCGGCGAACATTCCGACCATCCTGCGCGCGCTTGGCGAAGAGGACGAGGAACTGCCCGAACCGGACAGCGACGACGCCGCGCTGGAAATGATGACCCCGCTCAGCCGCCTGCAGTGGGAGCACATCCAGCAGGCGCTGCACGAGACCGGCGGCAATATTTCCGCCGCGGCGCGCCTGTTGGGCATGCATCGGCGCTCGTTGCAGCGCAAGTTGATGAAGCGACCGAGCCCAGGCAAGTAGATCGACCCGGCCGCACCACGAGCGGGCGCCTGGGAACGGGTACCTTCGCCCCCCTTCCCAGGCCCTGCCATCACCAAAACACCCAATACAGCGCCACCAAGATCGCAATCACGATCACCGCGCCAATATTGAAACTGGCCGGCGTCCGATAGCCCACGTCATCGGTGCGGATCATGTCGCGGCCAGGCTGGGCCGGGGTGAGCAGCGACACCACGATCGCCGCCACCAGCGCGACCAGGAACACCACGCCGACGCGGTCCATGAACGGCAACGACGGCCACGCCAGCTTCAACGCGAACGACAGGATCACCGAGCCGATCGCCGCGGTCAGCGCACCGGCCTCGTTGGCGCGCTTCCAGAACAGGCCGAGCATGAAGATCACCACCACGCCTGGAGTGAAGAAACCGGTGAATTCCTGGATGAACTGGAAGCCCTGATCGAAGCTGCCCAGCAGCGGCCGCGCGGTGAGGATGCCGATGACCACCGCGGTGACCGCCACGATCCGGCCCACGCGCACCAGCTGCTTCTGCTCGGCCTGTGGGCGGAACTTGGCGTAGAAGTCCAAGGTGAAGATGGTCGCCACCGAATTGATCTTCGACGCCAGCGAAGCCACGATCGCGGCCACCAGTGCGGCAAACACCAGGCCGAGGATGCCGCTGGGCAGCAACTGCATCATCGTCGGATAGGCCTGGTCGGGCTTGGCCAGATCCGGCGCCAGCACCACCGCGGCAATGCCCGGCACCACGATCACCACCGGCATCAGCAGCTTCAGGAAGCCGGCGAAGACCATGCCCTTCTGCGCCTCGCCGATGTTCTTGGCGGCCAGCGCGCGCTGGATGATGTACTGGTTGAAGCCCCAGTAGCTGATGTTCATGATCCACAGGCCGCCGAGCAGCACGCTCAGGCCGGGCAGATCCTTGTAGAACGGGTTGTCCTTGCTCAGGATCATGTGGAAGTGCTCGGGATGCGCGTTCCACAGCTGCTTGAAGCCGGCCAGCACGCCGGCGCCATCGCCGATGCGCGACAGCGTCAGCCCGGCCACCAGCAGGCCGCCGAGCACCAGCAGGGTCACCTGCACGATGTCGGTCAGCGCCACCGCCTTGAGCCCGCCGTAGAGCTGGTAGACCAGCGCGAACACGCCGATCAGGGTCAGCGCCAGCATCTGGTCCATGCCGGTGACCTGGCTCACCGCGATCGAACCCAGCCACAGGATCGAGGTCAGGTTGACGAACACGTACAGCAGCAGCCAGAACACCGCCATCAACGTGCGGATGGTCTTGCCGTAACGCTGCTCCAGGAACTGCGGCATGGTGTAGATGCCGTTGCGCAGGAAGATCGGCAGGAAGAACTTGCCGACGATCAGCAGCGTCAGCGCCGCCATCCATTCGTAGGACGCGATGGCCAGGCCGATCGCATAGCCCGAACCGGCCATGCCGATGATCTGCTCGGCGGAAATGTTCGCCGCGATCAGCGACGCACCGATCGCCCACCACGGCAATGACTTGCTGGCGAGGAAGTAATCCTCGGCGCTTTTTGCATGCCCTGCCTTCTCGCGCGAGACCCACTGCGCCAGCACGAAGATGCCGGCCAGGTACACCAGCACGATCACGATATCCAATGTCGCCAGACCCACTTCACTTCTCCCGGCCGGACGCGCGCACGGCGCCGGCTGCATGCACCGCGGGGCGGCGCGTTCGTTGGTTGCCAGGGGAAACACGCGGCGGCCCTCCCCGGCCGCCGCGCGCGTCGTTGTTTACTTGGTGGCGCAATCCACGGTGACCTCGGCCTCCTGGGCCGGGCCCAGCGCAATGCGCGAGAAGGAGACATCGGCCTTGGCCGCGCTGGCCAGGTACGGCAGCTGCACCAGCTTGGACATGTCGGCACCGGCCACCTGGAAGCACTTCAGCGGCACGCCGACCACCTTCCAGCTACCGGCCGGCAGCGCGCCGACGGTCTTGCCGATGTCGACTTGGCCCGAGCAGCCTTCGCCGCAACCCACGCCCAGCCACAGCGGCCCGGTGAGCGCCGCGTCGCGGCGCAGGGTCAGGTACAGCTGCACATCGCCATTGGTCTCGCGGGTGATGTCCACCGGCTTGCCGGAGACCAGCTGCAGGCGCGCATCCGAAGCACCGGACCATTGCAGGCGCCGTGCATCCTCCTGCGCCTTGTGGTCCACAGCGCTCATCTTCAGGCTGCCGTCGGACAGGCCGACCGGCACCGTGGTGGCCGGCATGTCGGCCTGCGAAGCACTGGACAGCTGCAGGGCAATACCGATCGCCGGCTTGCCGCGGCCAAAGTACACGCCACCGGCGGACTGCTCGCCGCTGACGCCGGATTCTTCCGGCAGCGCGGCCAGGTCGCCCTTGTCGGCATAGGTCAGGCCAAAGCCGAAGGCAAACTGCGGGTCGTAGTCCTTCTGCCCGACGTTGTTCTGGAACTGCACCGCGGTGCGCGGCCAGGAGAAGCTGAGCTTGCCCTTGAAGTCGTTCTGCACGCTGCCATCGGCCTTGCGCAGGATGACGTCGGCAATGCCGCCGCCTTCCGAGCCGGGCAGCCATGCCGCGACGAAGGCGTCGGCCGCGTTGATCTCGCGGTTCATCCACAGCGGACGGCCGCTGAGGAACACGGCGACCACGGGAATGCCATCGGCCTTGAGCTTCTTCAGCAGCTCCAGGTCGCTGTCGTCGCCCGGCTTGTACAACAGGGTGGCGATGTCGCCCTGGAACTCGGCGTAGGGGTTCTCGCCGAACACGACCACGGCCACGTCCGGCTTGGTGCGGTACTTGCCATCCACGGCGAGCTCGGCCTTGCCGCCGGCCGCGTCGATCTGCTGCTTGAGGCCTTCCCAGACGGTGTTGCCGTTCGGGTAGTCGGCGCGCTGGGTGCCGGTGCCCTGCCAGTTGAGGGTCCAGCCACCGGACTGCTTGCCCATGTTGTCGGCGCCATCACCGGCCACCAGGATGCGCTTGTGCGGATCCAGCGGCAGCGTGCCGGCGTTGTTCTTCAGCAGCACCAGCGATTCGCGCACCGCCTGGCGGGCCACGGCGCGGTGCTCGGGCGCGCCGAGCAGCTCGAACTCGCCACCGAGCGGACGCTGCGACGGCTTGCCGGCCTCGAACAGGCCCAGGCGCATCTTGACGCGCAGGATGCGGCGCACCGCATCGTCCAGCCGCGCCATCGGAATCTGGCCGGACTTCACCGCTGCCAGCTCGGTCTCGTACAGGCCCTTCCAGCTGTCGGAGGCCATCGCCATGTCCAGGCCAGCGAGGAACGCCGACGGGCAGTTGGTGGTGGTGCAGCCCTTGACCTGGCCATGCCCGTTCCAGTCGCCGACGACGAAGCCGCCGAAGGCCATGCGGCCCTTCAGCACATCGGTGAGCAGGGCCTTGTAGCCATGCATCTTCTCGCCGTGGACCGAGTTGAACGAAGCCATGACGCTCTGCGCGCCAGCGGCAATGGCCGGCGGGTAGCCGGCGTTGTGGATTTCACGCAGCGCCTGCTCGGTGGCGGCGTTGTCGCCCTGGTCCTTGCCGTCGGTGGTGCCGCCGTCGCCCAGGAAATGCTTGACCGAGGAGATCACGTGGCTGCCGTCGAGGAACGTCGGCGAGCCGGGCTCGCCCTGCAGGCCCTTGACCATTTCGCCGGCATAGCTGGCGACCACTTCCGGCGATTCGGAATAGCCCTCATAGCTGCGACCCCAGCGGTCGTCCTGCGGCACCGCCACGGTGGGGGCGAAGGTCCATTCCATGCCGGTGGTGCGGGTTTCGGCGGCGGTGATTTCGCCGATCTTGCGGATCAGCGCCGGGTTGCGCATCGCGCCCAGGCCGATGTTGTGCGGGAACAGCGTGGCGCCGACGATGTTGCTCTGGCCGTGGACCGCATCGATGCCGAAGATGACCGGGATGCCCTGGCCGCCCTGCGAGGTATCGACCGAGGCTTCGTAGTAGGCATCGGCGAGCTTGAGCCATTCGGCCGGGCTGGCGTTGTACTTGCCGCCCGGATCGGAGCTGCCGCCGGCGAGGATCGAGCCGATGTGGTACTTGCGCACATCGTCGGGGGTGATGCTGGCGATGTCGCCCTGGATGGTCTGGCCGACCTTCTCTTCCACGCTCATCTTCGCCATCACTTCATCGAGGCGCTTTTCCAGCGCCGCGTCGTTGGCGAACGGCCACTTCGGCGTTGGCCACTGCTCGGGATGGATGCTGAAGGCCTGCTCGGTGGCAGCCGGTGCGGTCTGCGTGGCGGCCTTGTCGGCATCGCCTTCGCGGTGACAGGCAGCCAGCAGGATCAACGAGGCGGCAGTGGCCGCGGCCAGCAGTTGGCGGGACAACACCCGCGCGCGACGAGGCAGCTTTTCCAAGATGCGGATCTCCATACGGGAAGGCCATCGGGCGACGCGCCGACGGCGGCGCCGGTACGCTTCCGCATTTGTATAACGCTGTCAAACTTGAGATTGGCTATAGCTCGGCGGCATCCGTATATCGAAATGGGATATATGGGTTTGCGAGCGGAAAAAGCCGGTATGGCGAGGGCGGACGCGTTTGTGGATGGCAGTTCGCGCTGCCGCGCTCGGGTGGATAATGTTGCGATGCACCAGAGGGTGGCCGGCGGATTGCGCGGCGTGCATACGGGTGTCGCGTCGCCCGAGGCCGCACTGTAGGAGCGGCTTAGCCGCGACCGCCATCTGCCAGATCGCGACTCCGCCCGTCGGGGCTGAAGCCCCTCCCACAATGGCCCCAGCCGCATCCATGGCGCCAGCAAACGAAGACGGGCGCACGAGGCGCCCCGCCGCATAACGAAAACCGCCAACCCTCACCTGCCGCGCGCAGCAATCTCCGCCAACGCCGCACGTGTCACCGGATCGGCCACCTCGCCCGCCCCACCCTGCAACGCCGGCAGCAACTGGCTTGCCAACTGCTTGCCGAGCTCCACGCCGAACTGGTCGAACGCGTTGATCCCCCACATCACCGACTGCACATACACGCTGTGCTCGTACATCGAGATCAGCGCGCCCAGGGCCTGCGGCGTCAGCCGGTCGAACAGGATCAGCGTGCTCGGCCGGCCGCCCGGGTAATCCCGCGCCGGGTCGTCACTGCCCTGCCCGTTCGCCAATGCCTCGGTCTGCGCCAGCAGATTCGCCAGCAGCGCCTGATGGTTTTCCACGTAGGGATCATCGTTGACCACCGTGCCGATGAAATCGGCCGGCACCACGCTGGTGCCCTGGTGCAAGGCTTGGAAGAAACTGTGCTGCACGTCGGTGCCCGCACCGCCCCACCACACCGCAACGGTGTCGCTGTCCACCGGGCTGCCATCCAGCTTCACTCGCTTGCCCAGGCTTTCCATCACCAGCTGCTGCAGGTAGGCCGGCAGCAGCGCCAGGCGCTGGTCGTAAGTCATCACCGCCTGCGTCGCGCAGCCGAGCAGGTTGCGGTTCCACACCGCGGTCAGGCCGTGCAGCACCGCCACGTTCTCGGCGGCCGGCGTGTTCAGCACGTGCGCATCAAATTCCGCCGCGCCCTGCAGCAGCTGCTGGAAGCGCTCGAAGCCGATCGCCAGCGCAATCGGAAAGCCCACCGCCGACCACAGCGAATAGCGCCCGCCGACCCAGTCCCACATCGGCAGCACGCGACCGGCGGCGATGTCGAACGCCTTGGCCGCGCGCTCCGGGTTGGCGCTGACCGCGTACAGGCGCTCACTGCCGCCCAGCCAGTCGCGCAGGATGCGGCCGTTGAGCAGCGTCTCCTGCGTGCCGAAGGTCTTGGAAATCAGCACCCCGGCGGTGGTCGCCGGGTCCAGCGTGGCCAGGGTGCGCTGCATTGCCGCGCCGTCCACGTTGGAAACGAAATGCACGCGGAAGCGCGCGCCGCTCACCGGCCGCAGCGCGTCGGCCACCAGGCGCGGGCCCAGGTCCGAACCGCCGATGCCGACACTGACGATGTCGGTCACGTTGGTGGCCGCCAGCGCGGCGATCAGCTCGCCCATGTGCGCGCGCACCGCCGCGGCCGTGCGATAGGCCTCCTGCGCGACGGGGGCGTCGGTCAGGTCGCCGCGCAGCGCGGTGTGCAGCGCCGCACGGCCTTCGGTGACATTGACCTGCTCGCCGTGGAACAGACGCTGCAAGGCCGTCTCCAGGCCACGCTCGGCGGCCAGCGCCAGCAACGCGTCCAGGGCGGCGGCATCGTATTTCTGTCGCGCGAAGTTGAAGTACAACGGACCGACCCGTTTCGCATACCGTGCCGGCCGGCCGGCGTCGGCGGCAAGCAGGTCTGGAATGGACGCCCCGCGCAGGCGCTGGGCGTGGGAATGCAGTGAGTCGAATCCGTTGGACTGTGTCATGCGGCCTGTGTGGGGATGCTGTGGTTGGTGTGGGTGATCCGGTTCTGCCCGTCCACGTAGACCAGGTCGGGCTTGTGGATCTCGGCTTCGGCGGCGCTCAGGCCGACGAAGGCGGCGATGATGATGAGGTCGCCGACCTGCACATGGCGCGCCGCGCCGCCGTTGAGCGAGATGATCCCGCTGCCGGCCTCGGCACGGATGGCATAGGTGCTGAACCGGCTGCCGTTGGTGACGTCCCAGATGTGCACCTGCTCGAACTCGCGAATGCCGCTGGCCTGCAGCAGCAGGTCATCGATGGCGATGGAGCCTTCGTAGTTGAGCTCGGAGTGGGTGACGGTGGCGCGGTGGATCTTGGCTTTGAGCAGGGACAGTTGCATGGGGCACGGCACGTAGGAAAGGCGGGCAGTTTAGCGGCCGGGGGCCGCGAAAGGTGAAGGCGAAGCGCAGCAGGCCGCGCCGGTTCAGAACTCCAGATTGTCGATAAGCCGGGTCCGGCCCAGGCGCGCGGCGACCAGCGCCACGCGCGGGCCGGCGTAGGCGTCATCGCCCGGTTCGGTCAGCGCCGGGGTGCGCACCACGGCGTAATCGACATCGAAACCGGCGGCCTGCAGCTGGGCGGTGGCCGCGGCCTCGGCGGCCAGGCGCGCGGTGCCGGCGAGACAGGCATCGCGCAGCGCCAGCAGTGCCTGGCGGATCTGCGCCGCGGCCGGGCGTTCGTCGGCCGACAGGTACTGGTTGCGCGAACTCATTGCCAGCCCATCGGGCTCGCGCACGATGTCGCCGCCCAGGATCTCGATCGGGAAGGCCAGATCGGCCACCATCTGCCGGATCACCGCCAGCTGCTGGTAATCCTTCTTGCCGAAGGCGGCCACATCCGGCTGCGCCTGGTTGAACAGGCGCGCGACCACGGTGCAGACGCCATCGAAATGCCCGGGCCGGCAGGCGCCTTCCAGCACTTCGCTGACGCCTGGCGCGCGCATGCGCATCGCCAGCTCGGTGCCCAGCGGGTACATCGCTTCCACACTGGGCAGCCACAGCACGTCGCAGCCGGCGTCCTGCAGGCCGCGCATGTCGGCCTCCGGGGTCCGCGGGTAGCGCGCGAAGTCCTCGTTGGGGCCGAACTGGGTCGGGTTGACGAAGACGCTGGAGACCACGCGGTCGGCATGCTGCCGGGCCAGCTTGACCAGGGAAAAGTGCCCGGCGTGCAGATTGCCCATCGTCGGCACCAGGGCCACGCGCAGGCCTTCGCGCTTCCAGCCGGTTACAAGCTCGCGCAGGCGCGACAGGTCGGTAACAGTTTCGATCATGAGGCGTAGGCGTGCTCTGCGTCGGGGAAGCTGCCGTCGCGCACCGCGGCGGCGTAGGCCTTGACCGCACCGGCGACCGAGCCGCCCTCGGCCAGGAAATCCTTGACGAACTTCGGCCGGCGGTGGCCGCTGTCCAGGCCGAGCAGGTCATGCATCACCAGCACCTGGCCGTCGCAACCGGGGCCAGCGCCAATACCGATGGTGGGGATATCCAGCTCGGCGCTGATCTGCGCGGCCAGCGGCGAAGGCACGCATTCGAGCACCAGCAGCGAGGCGCCGGCTTCGGCCACGGCGCGCGCTTCGGCGCGCAGGCGCTCGCCCGCTTCACCGCGGCCCTGCACCTTGTAGCCGCCAAAGCGCAGCACCGATTGCGGGGTCAGGCCCAGGTGCGAGCAGACCGGAATCTCGCGCTCGACCAGGTGGCGGATGACCTCGAGCTTGTGCCCGGCGCCTTCGATCTTGACCATTTCCGCCCCGGCCTGCAGCAGGCGGGTGGCGGCATCGAGCGCGCGCGCGGGCGTGGCATCGGCCTGGAACGACAGGTCGGTGATCAGCAAGGCGCGACTCAGCGCCCGGGCCACGGCAGTGGTGTGATAGACCATGTCGTCGGTGGTCACCGGCAAGGTCGAATCGTGGCCTTGCACGACCATGCCCAGCGAATCGCCGACCAGGATCAGGTCCACGCCGCTGGCATCGAAAACCCGGGCAAAGCCGGCGTCGTAGGCAGTCAGCATGACCAGCTTGCGGCCTTCGCGCTTGGCATCGGCCAAGGCGGGCACGGTCCAGGGCTTGCTGTCGGCGTGGGTACTCATAAGCTCATGCCGTGGGGTGATGAGCCGAGCATTATCTACCCAATCGGCACCAATCCGCCCGTGTCCAGCTTCGCCAATGCGGCCTGCACCGTTCCATGGCCGGCAATGACGGCGTCGGCGGCGATCTCGGCCAGGGGCAGCAAGGCGAAGGCGCGCTCGTGCAGATGCGGGTGCGGCACCTGCAGGCGCGGGGTGTCGATCACCTGGTCGCCGAACAGCAGCACGTCCAGGTCCAGGGTCCGCGGCCCCCAGCGTTCGCCGGCGATGCGCTCGCGGCCATGGCTGCGCTCCAGCGCGAGCAGTGCATCGAGCAGGGCTTCCGCGGTCAGCGTGGTGGAGATGGCGGCGGCGGCGTTGACGAAGGCCGGCTGGTCGAGCCGGCCCCAGGCCGGCGTGTGATAAAGCCGCGAAGCGGCCAGCAGGCGGGTCTGCGGCAGCGTGTCCAGGGCCGGCAGCACGGCGCGCAGCGTCGCCTGGGCATCACCCAGGTTCGCGCCCAGGCCGATATGCGCGGTGACCGCCACGCTCACTCGGCCCCGCCGGCCTCTCCTGCGCCGCGCCGGCGGCGGCGACGGCGCTTGCGGGGGGCGCCGCCCTCGCCTGCTTCGTCCAGCTCGCTGTCGATGGCCGGGGCCAGCTCGGCGCCCGCTTCGGCCTGGGCCTCGCGCCAGAACGCGATGTCGGCGGCATGGTCGGGCGAGGCGTGCTGGCGCAGCACCAGGAAATCAAAGGCGGCGCGGAAGCGCGGATGCGACAGGGTGCGGAACACGCGCTTGCGCTGGCGCGAGGAAAAGCGCGACTGCAGCAGCCAGATTTCCTGCATCGGCAGCGAGAAACGCCGCGGCAGCGCCACGCGCTCCAGCTGGTGCAGCGTGACCCGGTCAGCGGCGCGACGCTGCGCTTCTTCGGCATGCACGCCCTGCGCCTGCAGCCCGATCAGCGTCTTGCAGAACGCCGGCCACAGCAGCAGCGCGAACAGGAACGCCGGCGACACCGGTTCGTCATTGGCCACGCGCGCGTCGGTATTGCGCAAGCCCTCGATCAGCATCCGCCGCAGCGCGCCGCTGCGGTTGCTGCGCAGCGCTGCCCCGCTCTCCGGGAACAGCGTCGAGAACAGGCCGTAATGCTCCAGCGCCTCGAAACTCACCACCGCGTGGCCGGACAGGAACAGCTTCAGCAGTTCCTCGAACAGGCGCGCCGGCGCGACCTCAGACAGCAGCCCGGCCAAGCGCGGGATCGGCTCGGCGGTCGGCTCATCGATGCTGAAACCGAGCTTGGCGGCCAGGCGCACCGCGCGCAGCATGCGCACCGGGTCTTCGCGGTAGCGTTGCTCGGGGTCGCCGATCAGCTTCATCAGCCGTGCCTGCACGTCCTCGAAGCCGCCGGTGTAATCGCGCACCGAGAAGTCCTCGATCGCGTAATACAGCGCGTTGCAGGTGAAGTCGCGGCGCACGGCATCGTCTTCGATGGTGCCGTAGACGTTGTCGCGTACCAGCCGGCCGTTGTCGAGTTCGCGGTCGCCGCTGCCGTCATCGACATTGGCGCGGAACGTGGCGACCTCGATGATCTCGCGGCCGAACACCACGTGGGCCAGGCGGAAGCGGCGACCGATCAGGCGGCAGTTGCGGAACAGCTGCTTGACCTGTTCCGGCGTGGCGTCGGTGGCGACGTCGAAATCCTTCGGATGCCCGCCGACGAGCAGATCGCGCACCGCGCCGCCTACCAGATAGGCGCCGAAGCCGGCTTCGCGCAGGCGGTAGAGCACGCGCAGCGCGTTTGGACTGATGTCCCGGCGCGAGATGTTGTGCTGGTCACGCGGGATGACGCGCAGGGTGAACGGTGATGTAACTGGCGTTTCGATGTTGGCGGTTCCTGGGAACGAAACAGGATTGCGGCAAGGCCATGGGCTCTCTATACTAGCGCGCTCGGCCGGGCACGGCCAGAAACGCTCCCTTCGTCTAGTGGTTAGGACGTGGCCCTCTCAAGGCTAAAACAGGGGTTCGAGTCCCCTAGGGAGCGCCAGCTGATGCAAAAAGCCCCGCGAAAGCGGGGCTTTTTGCATCAGCTGGCGCGCGAAGCCTGCCCTTGGGCAGGCTTCGCTCCCCACTACTCCGCTGTGCGGAGTAGTGGGGCCCCTGCGCATCGCCTTGCCTATCCCCCGCGCCGTTGGCCGTGGCACATCCCGCTGCGCGGGCTGCGCCCCCAAAGTTTGCTGCGCAAACTTCGGGCCCCGACTTCTGCCTTGCCTATCCCCCGCGCCTTCGGCGCGCCCCCCTTAACAAAGGGGGGCTCTGCCTCAGAGGGTGCGTGCGTGCGCTGGCATTGGCGGTGCTCGTGTTGCACACCTGTAGGAGCGGCTTCAGCCGCGACCGTGATCTGGCAGATTGCGGCTTCGATTGTCGCGGCTGAAGCCTCTCCTACGACGGGCTCGGCGAGACCGGGCAGGCCAGGCCTATGCCCGGACCAGCTGCCCACCGCTCAGCCGCAGCCGCTGCGTACGCCCGGCCTTCAACTCGAACGCCTGCACCTGCTCGCCATACACCAGCTCGTAGCGCCCACCGCGATCGCTGCGCAGCACTGCTTCTTCCAGCACCCCGCCACGCCAGCGCAGATCCACGCTGGCCGCACCACGCACGCGCAGGCCGCGCACCTCGCCGTCCGGCCAGGCCTTCGGCAAGGCCGGCAACAGGAATACGCTGCCACCCCAACTCTGCAACAGCATCTCGGTGATCCCCGACGTGCCGCCGAAGTTGCCGTCGATCTGGAATGGCGGGTGCGCATCAAACAGGTTTGGATAACTGCGCTCCGGCCCCAGCAGCAATTGCAGGATCCGGTACGCATGCTCGCCATCGCGCAGCCGCGCCCACAGGTTCAAGCGCCAGCCAATGCCCCAGCCAGTCGCATTGTCGCCGCGAATCTCCAGCGAACGCCGCGCAGCCGCCGCCAGTGCCGGGGTGTCGCGCACGTTGATCTGGCTGGACGGGTGCAGCGCGTACAGATGCGACACGTGCCGGTGGTGAATCTCCGGCGCCTCCATGTCCCAGTCCTGCTGCCATTCCTGCAACTGCCCCGCCTTGCCGATGCGGTTGGGCGGCAACTGTTCGCGCAGCGCCGCCAGCTGCCGGCCCAGGTCGGCATCCATGCCCAGCAACTTGCCCATCGCGATGCATTGCGCGAACAGGTCACGCAGGATCTGCGCGTCCATCGTCGGCCCGGCGCACAGCGCCGCGCCAAAAGGATGCTGATTCTCCGGCGAAATCGACGGGTTGGTCACCATCGCGCCGGTATTTGGGTCGCGCACCAGCGTGGCGACGAAGAACATCGCCGCGCCCTTGAACAACGGATACACCTTTTCCAGATAGGCGCGATCACGGCCATAGTCCCAGCGGTCCCACAGCTGCTGCAGCAGCCACGCGCCACCGGTCGGCCACAGGCTCCACTTGGCGCCGTCGATCGGCCCGGCCGAGCGCCACAGGTCGGTGTTGTTGTGCACCACCCAGCCCGGCGCGTCGTACATCGCCCTGGCGGTGTGCGCGCCGGTCTGCGCCAGCTCGAACAGCATCCGCTCCAGCGGCTCCACGCATTCGTGCAGCGCATTGGCCTCGGCCGGCCAGTAGTTCATCTCGGTGTTGATGTTGACCGTGTACTTGCTCTCCCACGGCGGCGACATCAGCTCGTTCCAGATGCCCTGCAGGTTGGCCGGCTGGCTGCCAGCGCGCGAACCGCAGATCAGCAGGTAGCGGCCGTATTGATGATAGAGCGCGGCCAGCTGCGGATCGCCACCGTCGGCAAAGGCATGCACGCGCTCGTCAGTGGGGCGCTGCATCGCCTCGCTGCGGCCCAGATCGATGGCCACGCGGCGGAACAGCGTGCGATGCGCGGCCAGGTGGTCCTCGCGCAGCTTCACATAGGGCAATGCACGCGCCGCGGCCAGCTGTGCGGCGGTGATCGCGAGCGGATCGCCGCTGACATCATCGAAGCGCTTGTAGCTGGTCGCGGCGGTGAGCAGCAGCAGCAGCTCGTCGGCACCTTCGACACGGATGCGGTCGCGGCGGATCGAGACCCTGCCGCCCGTGGCAATCGGCAACACGCGCAGCGCAAAACGCAGCTGCCCTTCGATGCCCTCACGGCCCTGATTGCGCCCGGCAAACAGCAGGCTGTCGCCGTCGCTGGAGATCTCGCCATCCTGCGGGCTGTCCAGGCCGACGCGCAACGAGATGCCACGCGGCTTGTCGGTGCTCAGGCGCACGACGATGCATTGCGCGTCGGGCGAGACGAACACTTCGCGCAGATGGTTGCGCCCGTCCGAACGGAAACGCGTGGTCGCCGTCGCGCTGTCCAGATCCAGCTCGCGCCGGTAGTCGGCGGCGCCATCGGCGCGATCGAAATCCAGCAGCAGGTCAGCCAGCGGCTGATACGGCATCTGCTTGAGCGGGCGCGACAGCATCTGCGCGTCGGCCAGTTGCTCGGCCTCGGCATAGCGCCCGGCAAACACCAGTTCGCGCACCTTCGGCAAGGCGGCCAGCGCCTGCGGGTTGGTCGCATCGTAAGGACCGCCGGCGTAGAGCGTGTCCTCGTTGAGCTGCAGGCGCTCGTGCGCAAGCCCGCCCCAGACCATCGCGCCGAGCCGGCCATTGCCGACCGGCAGGGCTTCCACCCATTCGGTCGCCGGGCGCCGATACCACAGCACCAGCTCGCCCTCGGTCGCCACCGGCGGCGGCACCTGCGTCTGCGGGCGCTTGCCGGTGGCCGCGGCCGCCAGCGCGCCGGGCGCCGCTGCCATTGCAGCAGCGCCCATGCCCACGGCCTTGCACAGTTCGCGTCGACTCAGTTCCAAGGCCATGGTCAGCTCCGCTTACTTGCGCTTCACGACAACAGCCTTGCCGCTGTACTGCACCTTGGCGTCGGCCTTCGGCTCCAGCGTGCCGGCATCCTCGCGCGGGCCGCTGACGAAACGCACCTGGATCGTGCGCTTGGCCTGCATGCCCGGCCACTGGCCTTCACGCGCGCCAATGCGCAGTTCGCCCTTGCCCTCGTCCCAGGCCAGCGGGACGCGGCTGAACTCGCCCTTCTCGTAGCCGTAGCCCTTGCCGTCGTCCTCGTACAGCGAGAACTCGCCGTCGGCACCGGTATAGACAACCACGGTGATCGGCGCGTCCGGCTTTTCGTCCACGTACTGCTGCACCGGCGCGGTCGGCACGATGGCGCCGGCGCGCACGAACAGCGGCATGCGTTCGATCGGCGCGGCGGCGCTGATGCTCTGCCCGCCCTCGTAGCGCTTGCCGGTGTAGAAGTCCAGCCACGAAGTGCCCGCCGGCAGGTAGACCTGGCGCGAGGTGGCGCCGAACTCGGTCACCGGCGCGACCAGGAAGGCCGGCCCGAACAGGTACTGGTCGTTGAGGTCGGCCACCTTCGGGTCGTTCGGGAAGTCCATCATCAGCCCGCGCATCATCACGCCGTCGCGGTGGTAGGTATCACCGGCCAGCGTGTAGATGTACGGCAGCAGCGTGTAGCGCAGGCGGTCGTAATAGGCCAGCGAGGCGTAGTACGGGGTGCCTTCCGGAGCAATGTTCCAGATTTCGCGGTACGGGAACTGGCCGTGCGAACGGAACAGCGGCACGAACGCGCCGAACTGGAACCAGCGCGTGTTGAGCTCGCGCCATTCGGTCAGGTGCGCCGGGTCCTGGTTCTCGTAACGCTTCTCCACCGAGAAGCCGCCGATGTCGAAGGTCCAGTTCGGCAGGCCCGACATGGACACGTTCACGCCGGCGCTGATCTGCTCCTTCATGTTGTCCCAGCGCGAAACGACATCCCCGCTCCACACCGCCACCGCGTTGCGCTGGGTACCGGCGTAGCCCTTGCGCGAAAGGATGAACACGCGCTTGTTGTCAGCCGCGCGGTCGCCCTCGTACACGCCATGCGTGTGCGGCAGCGGATAGGCGTTGAAGTACTCGGTCGAGCTGCCCAACGCGTTCGGGGTCAGGCGCTCCTTGCGCGTGTCGATGTCCAGGTTGGAATGGATGTCCGGCTCGTCGGCGTCCATCCACCAGGCATCGATGCCCTTGCTGTTGAGCTTCTCGTCGATCTGGCGCCAGTAGATCTTCTGCGCCTCGGGCGCGAACGGATCGTAGAAGGCGTTGAGGTAGCCGTTGCCGATCCAGTCCAGCTCGCCGGCTTCCACGTTCTTGGTGAACATGTAGCCCTTGGCCGCCAGCTCCTTGTAGTTGTCCGTGTTCGGGTAGAACTTCGGCCAGATGGAGATCATCAGCTGGGTATGGTGGTCGTGGAAATACTTGACCATCGCATCCGGGTCCGGCCAGAACTTCTTGTCGAAGTCGTGCGAGCCCCACGCATCCACCGGCCAGTACGACCAGTCGAGGACGATGTTGTCCAGTGGCAGGTTGCGGCGGCGGTACTCGGCCACCACGTCTTCCATCTCCTGCTGGTTCTTGTAACGCTCGCGGCTCTGCCAGAAGCCATAGGCCCACTTGGGCAGCAGCACGGCCTTGCCGGTCAGCTCGCGGTAGCCGCCGATGACCTGGTCGGCACTGGCGCCAGCGACGAAGTAGTAGTCGATGATCTGCCCGGCTTCGGACCACAGCGACAGGTCCTTGGCCTCGGCGGCCGGCAGCGGATCGCGGTGCAGCAGGGCGATGTAGCTCGGGTCGATCAGGTCCCACTCGACCTTGACGTGGTGGCGCTTGCCCGGCTCCAGCTGCAACGAGAACTCGTGGTGCCACGGGTTCCAGTTCTGGCGCCAGCGGTCCAGCACCAGCTTGCCGTCCACCCACAGCTTGGCGTACTCGCTCGAATACAGCGAGAAGCTGTGCTCGCCACCGGTCCTGGCTTCGATATCGCCTTCCCAGCTGACCAGTGCGCGCGCTTCCTTGGCCGGCTTGCCCTTGGCCGGGAACCTGGCCAGGTCCTTGATGTACTGGTAGTCGATCTTCGACTCGCGGCGCTCGACCACGACCTTGCCATTGACCGAGTAGCGCGCGGTCAGCGCGCCCGGCTTGCCCTTGGCGTCATACAGCTTGAGCGAGGCGTCCAGCGGCTGCAGGCCGCGCGGGTCGCCCAGGCGGGTGATCGAGTTGTTGTCCCAGAGGATGCCGTAGTTGCGGCTGGACACCAGGAACGGCACGGCCAGGTCGATATTGCTCTGCAACAGTTCGACGTTGCGGCCCTTCTGGTTCATCCAGCCCTGCTGGTGCTGGCCGAAGCCGTAGATCTTCTCATCGTCCGGCGAGGTGAAGCGCTGGCGCGTGCTGAGCAGCCCGCTGGCGCCCTCGACCTTGATCGGGGTGAAGGTGCGGCCGCCGGCCACTTCGCTCAGCAGTTCCTTGCCGGCTGCGTCGGTGAAACCGACATGGCCATCCACAGTAGAGACGTTCGCGGTGACCTTGGCGGTCTTCAGCTGCACTTGCCCGTCGGCTTCGGCGACCTGGAAGGCCGGCACCGGCTTGCCGCTCGGCGCGCGCATCAGGCTCGGCGAGCGCTTGAAGTCGCCTTGCGGGTCGGCGCTGACGCGGATGATGCCCTCGTCCACGACCTGCAGCCGCACCGCGGCCACGCCGGCCTGTGCCGGCTGCACGACGATACCGTCCGCATTGCGTTCGATCTGCTGGGCGCCCGCGGTGCCGGCCACGGCCAGCCAGGCCAGCGAGATCGCCAGGCCCTGCGCCAGCGGGCGACGGCGCGCGGCGGCGAAGGGGCGGTGGTGTGCCTGATTGCGGTTGTGCATGTTCACTCCCTATCGGTAAAGCGGAAACGGCGCGAGGTCCGGCAGGTTGCTGGCCAGCCGCGCGCCATCGAAGTCATTGCCAGGTGGCGAGCTTGACCTTCAGCAGCGTGTCGGCGCTGGAGAAGTTCAAGCCATAGTCGGTCTGGTCGCCGTTCCAGTTGCGCGCGAACACCCACTGCCCGTTCGCGTCGTAATGCCCTTCCTCGACCCGGTCATAGACCATGTTCGCGGTGGCGGCGCTGGCCGGGTGCAGGGTCACGCGGGCGTGGTAGCCGGTGATGAGGAATTCGTCGGGGCCGAGCTCGGCAATCAGCGCCGCGCCGACCGGCTCGGGATTGCCCGGCGGCTCGCCCTGGAACCAGAACTGCGGCACGCCGTAGGTGATCGTCGCCGACCAGCGCTCGTTGAGCGCGATTTCCTGCACCGCCTGGCCTGGCTGTTCGGCCACGCCATGCAGCTTGCCTTCGCTGGAGGCCTGCGCGAACGCCGGCAGGCCGAGCTTGACCAGGCGGTAGCCGAGCGCGAATGGCGCCAGGGTTTCCTTGTCGACATTCTTGGCGCCCAGCGGGAAGTTGCTGTAACGGGTGTAGTCGATGCCGAAGGCGGACCAGCCGATGCCGTCGTGGCCCAGGGTCGGGAACAGGTAGCGCGCGTACTCGGGCTTGTTGCCGGTCTCGGCGACGAACAGCGGGTTGTCCGGGCGCGCGTAGCGGTCAAGCACCGTGGTGTACATCAGGTACTCGGGCATGTAGATGTCCGGCGCCAGCAGGTCGATGTGCGGGCCGGCGGCCTTCCACACGTCGAGCACGTTGTCGGTCGGCCCGCCGCTGGCGTACTTGCCCGGCTGGCCGGGATTGAACGGCCCGCGCAGCGCGGCATTGACGTACATCGGCAGCGGGTATTCGGCCTTGCCGGCTTCGGCGACCTGGTCGATGAAGCGGCCGATGTGCCAGGCGTGGAAGAACTCGTCGGCATCGGCGCCGAAGACCTGCTGCCAGGTGCCGGGCTGCTTGCCGAGTTTCTTCACCAGTTCGTCGGGCACCGGGCCGTTGAAGGCTTCCTGCGCCATTGGCGAGAAGTCGCGCACGCTGCCATAGGTGCCCGGCTCGTTCTCCGGCTGCACCATGATCACGGTGCGCTGCGGGTCGGCCTGCTTGAGGTGCTTCATCAGCGCGACGAAGGCCTTGCGATCGGCGGCCAGGGTTTCGGCACCCAGCGGCGACAGCGAGCCGATGCTGCGACCGTCGGCGGTGACCACGCGCGGGAAGCGCTTGTTGTCGGTCTTGACCCAGCGCGGGGTATAGGCCGGCCCGTTGTTCTTCCAGGTGCCAAACCACAGCAGCACCAGGCGCACGTCATGCTCGCGCGCCTGCGCCAGCAGCGTATCGACGAAGGAGAAGTCGAACTTGCCCTCTTCCGCCTCGATCTGCTCCCAGGCCACCGGCACCTGCACGGTGTTGGGGCCGATGTCGGCCATCGCCGGCCACACCTGTTCGAGCGCGGCCGGATAGTTGCTGGAGTTGTTGACCTGCGCGCCGAGGATCAGAAACGGCTTTCCGTCCACCAGCAGCGTGTGCTTGCCGTCCTTGCTGATGAGCTGCGGGATCGGTGCCTGCTTGGCGGCGTCCTGCTTGCCCGGCGCCTGGCCGGTCGGCTGGCCCGCCGCGGCCGTGGACGCGGCAGGGGTCGGCGTGGCGTCTTGTTCGGCACGCTGGCAAGCGGACAGCGCCAGCAGCAGCGCCGCCGGCAGGGCCAGGCCGCGCAGCACGCGTGCAGGAGTGGGGGAATGACGAAACATCATGCGGAAGGTCTCCGTTACCAGCTGTCGGATCGGAACGGCGAAGCAGGCAGCTGCTCGCGGTTGACGAGATTGGCCTGCGCGGGGCTGCCGCTCCAGGCATAGCGCACGGCCACCGGCTGCGGCACCGCGGCACTGCGCACCACCACGCGGTCGCCCTCGATGCGCGCCTGCGCCGGGTGGAACTTGCGGTCGGCGCCGGCCAGCGCGAAGCCCTGCAGCTCGCCACCGCCGCGTACCGCCAGTGCGCTGCCCTGCAGATCGAAGCGCAGCGTGGCCGCGCCCTGGGCGAACTGCGCAGCGGTGAACACCGGGCCGCTGTACACCAGGTCTTCGCCGTAGGCGACGTGGCGTGCGGCCAGCGCCAGGCGGTGGCCGACATCGCGCTTGTTGGTCGGGTGGATGTCGGCGGGGTTGCCGATGTCGATGCTCACCGCCTGGCCGGTGGCCGGCAGCGCCAGGGTCTTGGACTGCGACTCGCGCAACAGCGCCCATGGGCTGTAGTCGCCGCGATCGGTGCCTTCGTCGAAGCTCGCCAGCTGCACCCACAGGAACGGCAGCTGCGGCTGCTGGCGCTCGCTGCGCCAGCTGTTGATCAGCGCGGCGAACTGGTCGCGGTAGCGCAGCGCGGCGTCGTGCTCGGCCTTGGCATTGGTTTCGCCCTGGTACCAGATCACGCCGCGCACCGGGTAGCGCTGCAGCGGATGGATCATGACGTTGTAAAGCAGCGCCGGGTCCTGGTTCTTGTCGTCGATGGCGGCCACGGTGCCGCGCTCGGGACGGAACTTCCAGGCACCATCCAGCGGGCGGCGGGTGCCGCCTTCGGGCTGCACGTACAGTTCTTCGGCGCGGCCGTGGATGCCGCCGCCACCACCGGTGTCGACCACCTGCACCGCGATCACGTTGCGTCCGGCATGCAGCGCGGCGGCCGGCACGCGGTAGGCGCGCAGGCTGTCGTAGCTGTTCTCGGTGTGGCCCACGCGCTGGCCGTTGACCCAGGTGGTGTCGGTGTCGTCCACCCGCGCCACACCCAGGGTCACGCCCTTGCGCGCTTCCTCCGCACTGAGGGTGAAGCTGCCGCGGTACCAGGCCACGCCGTCCAGGCCCATGTACCCGACGCCTTCCCATGCCGCCGGCACCGGGATGCTGTCCCAGCCGCTGTCGTCATAGCCCGGTTCGCGCCAGGCGTCACTGTTGCCCTGCCCGGCCGCCAGCGCGTAGCGCTTGAGCTTCTGCCGCGTGGCATCGAGCGCGATGGCGTCGCGCTTTTTCAGTTCCTCGCCCTGACGCGCGAGTGCCGCCGCGTCCAGACCCTGGGTGGGACCATCGATCCACGCCTCGATGGCGCTGCCGCCCCAGGTGCTGTCGATGATGCCGATCGGCACGCCGGTACGCTGGCGCAGTTCCTGCGCGAAGAAATAACCGACCGCCGAGAACTGCGGCGCGTTGCGCGGGTTGGCGGCTTGCCAGCTGCCGCCGGCCAGGTCTTGCTCTGCCTTGCCCGACCAGGACTTGGGCACCTTGAAGTGGCGGATCTTCGGATCATTGGCGGCCGCGGCCGCAGCAGCGCCGCCGTCGGCCTTGAGCAGCGGGAATTCCATGTTCGACTGGCCGCTGGCCAGCCACACGTCGCCGACCAGCACGTCGGCGACCCGCAGCGTGGCGCCATCGCCCTGCACCTGCAGCGTGTACGGGCCACCAGCCGCATGCGCCGGCAGTTGCACCTGCCAGTGGCCTTGCGCGTCAGTGGTGGCTTCGGCGCGGCTGCCGTCCAGACTCACCGCGATCTTCGCGCCGGGGCTGGCCCAGCCCCACACCGGAATCGGCTGTTCGCGCTGCAGCACCGCGCCATCGGCAAACAGCAGCGGCAAGCGTGGTGCGGCCAATGCCGGCAGCGTCGTGCACAACAGGGTGCCGAGGAGCAGGCGGCGAAGCGCAAGATTCATCGAGGGTCTCCATAGAAGATGCCGCGCCCGCCGGTGGCGAAATACACCCGGCCCGGCAGGCGCGGATCGCCGGTGATGGCATAGGGGCGGCCGAAACGATGGGCATCATCGTCGATGCGTTGCCAGTGTGCGCCCTCGTCGGCCGAGCGGAACACGCCGCTGACCCCGTCGATGCGCCCGGCCAGGTACAGCGCCGGCGCCGCGCCGGGCGCGAGTGGCTTGCCCAGGCCCAGCGAGCGCGCTTCTTCCATGGTCGCCAGGGTGCGAAGTTCGCCCGCCTGCCAGCGCTGCACGCCGCGCTCGGGACTGGCCAGATAGACCACGCCGGCGCGCCAGGGGTCGGGGCGGATCTGCGGGCGGGTGCGTTCCACCCTGCCCGGCACGCCCACGTCCAGGCCGGTGTCGGCAAAGTTCAGGCCGCCATCGGTGCTGGTGTAGAAGCGTCCGCTGGCGCCATCGACGCCGTACCAGCGGCGCGGATCGACGCGGTCGGCTTCGATCAGGATGCTCGCCGTGACACCGCGCACGGCCTGCCAGTTCGCGCCGAAATCATCGGTGGCCCACGCGCCCTGGCCCTTGCTTGGCGTCCAGATCACGCGCTTGCCATCGGCGGCGATGGCCAGGTGACCGGCGCCCTCCCCGTCGACGGGCTCGCTGGCGAATGCCTGCCAATGCGCGCCGCCGTCGCGCGAATACTGCGCGCGGATTTCGTTGTTGCGGCGATTGCGCACGGTGCCGCTGCGCACGACCACCTGCGGCTGCTGGCCGGCGGCATCGATGCTCTCGCCATTGGTCAGGCGCGGGCCGTCGTACTGCATCTGCGCGCGATCCAGATCATCGTGGCGGAAGCCATCGATATCGCCCAGCGCACTGAGCAGCGGCGCGCCGGCCATCGGGCTGAGCAGGTCCAGTGGCACGGTTTCCTCCAGCCCGGTGTCCTGGAACCACCATTGCACGGAGGTGCGGCCATCGTCGAAGGCGCGCAGGTTGCGCGAGGCCCAGATGCCGTAGCCGGTGACGAACAGGGCGTGGTCGCTGTCGAAGGGATTGATGACCAGCGAGGCCATCCAGTGCGGCGAAGCCTGCACGGTCCACGGCGCATTGGCGTGGTCGAACTGCGAACGCGCAAACAGCGGCTGCCAGCTGCGGCCGCCGTCGCGGCTGCGGAAGATGTCATCGTGCGGCTGGCTGCGGCGGAAGCTGCTGGCCAGCAGCACTTGCGGATCGCGCGGATCGACCGCCACCGCGCCCCAGCCAAACCCCGGTCCCTGCGCCGGCTGCGGCACCGGGCTGATGTCGGTCCAGCGCTCGCCGCGCGGTTGATACTTCCACAGCGCACCGTTGGCCATCAGGTCCGGACCGGGTTCATCGCCGTAGGTCAGGTACCAGCTGCCGTCACCGCCGCGCACCATGTGGCTGGGGCGCAGGCCAGCGGGCTGGCCAGGCAGCGCGCGCCAGTGCGCGCCGCCGTCGTCGGACACGAACACGCTGGCATCGCGGGTGGACACGCCGGCATACAGGCGCGGCGTGGGCCGGCCGGGCTTGCCACTGGCCGGGTCGAAAGCGACGAAGACAATGCCGACCTTCTGCTCGCGGCCGACGTGGTTGCGAGCGCGCGAACCCGGCGCGGTGGCCGCGGCCGGAAAGCTTTCCACACGCTGCCAGCTCGCGCCGCGATCAGCGCTGCGCCACAGGCCGGAATCACGCGAGCCCAGGAACAGGATGTTCCCGTCGTGCGGGTCCACGGCAATGCGTTCGCCGTTGCCGCGGCCCAGTTCATTGCCACCGAGCTTGAACGGCAGGTCGGTACGCGCAAAGCTGCGGCCACGGTCGTGCGAGCGCAGGATCGCCGCATTGCCGGCGCGTTCGTGCATGTAGGTGCCGGCGGCCAGATACAGCGCCTCCGGGTCTTGCGGGTCGACGGCCATGCCGTCTATGCCCATGAGGTTCTCGTCCTCGGCGCCGATCCAGTCGGTCAGCGCGATCCAGCGTTGCTGGACGTCATCCCAGCGATAGGCGCCGCCCACATCGGTGCGGGCGTAGAGCAGGCCGCGTTCGGCCGGGTGGAACAGCAGGCCGCTGACGAAACCGCCACCGCCGATGGCGACACTGCGCCACTGGTACGGCACCGCTTCGCTCGCCCAGGCCGGCGCGACACACAGCAGCAAGGCACACACCCACGCCAGGACACGGCACGCGCGCGTGGCAGTCTGGCAGGCACGGGGCATCAGATTGCCCATCGGTCGTCAGGCTCCCCTGGCTGGCCGGTGGCAAGGCCACCGACGATCAAACACCGGTCCGGTGGCGCGAGGCACACCGGACCGGAGACGCACTTCCTACGGCGCGTTCAGTAGCTGGCCCGCAGGGTCAGGCCATAGCGACGGTCGTTGATCACGAAGTCGCGGTAGCGGGTCTCGAAGCCCGTGTAGCTTTCCAGCTGGGTATCGAGCAGGTTCACCGCGTCCAGCGAAACGGACCAGTTGTCGTTGATGTTGTAGCGCACCGAGGCATCGAGCTGGCCGAAGCCCTTGTTGTACACCGGCAGCGCGCCGGTGCCGTTGCCGGCGGTGGTCACCAGCCAGTCGCTGCGCCAGTTGTAGGCGACGCGGCTCTGGAACTTGGCCTTTTCGTAGCTGAGGATGATGTTGTAGCTGTTCTTGGACAGGCCTTCCAGCGGCACGATCAGCGCATTGCCTTCGTTGTCGGTGGCGCTCGGGCTCGGCGCTTCCGAATCGACGTAGGTGTAGTTGGTCTGCAGGCCGAAGCCGTTCAACCAGCCAGGCAGGAAGTCGAAGAACTGGGTGTAGCCGACCTCGATGCCCTTGATCGTGCCCTGGTCGCCGTTGACCGGACGGGTCACATGGACCAGGCGGCCGCCGTAGACCTCGTCAAACACGGCATTGGCGATGAAGCCCTTGACCTTCTTGTAGAACACCGTGCCGTAGGCCATCGAGCCCTTGCCGAAGTACCACTCCAGCGCGGTGTCGAACTGGTCGGCCGTCATCGGCTTGAGGTTCGGGTTGCCGGCCGTGGCGTAGATGTCACCGCCGGTGGCGTTGTCGGAGAACGACAGGTTCGGGTTGAGCTTGTCGAAGCCAGGGCGGGTGATGCCGCGCGAAGCAGCAAAGCGCCACTGCAGGTTGTCGCGCAGGAACCAGCGCAGGTTCAGGCTCGGCAGCACGTCGGTATAGGTCTGCTGCACGCTGATCGGCAGCAGGCCGCCACCCTCGGCGTCGGTACCGCTGCGCACGCCGTCGGAGGTGACTTCGGTACGCACGACGCGCACGCCGATGTTGCCGTCAAACGGCACCGCACCGGCATCCACGCCGAAGCGCAGCAAGCCATAGGCGGTGTAGGTCTTCTCGGTCTGGGTGTTGATGTTGGTCGGGCCGAACACGATCGGCGTGCCGCCCAGCGTCGCCAGGGTCTGCTCGTAGTTCTCCACTGCCGAGTCGGCCGCGGTCAGGGTCGGGCCGAAGGTGTAGGCGCCGCCGCGGAAGAAGTCGGTGATCGGGTTCTGCACCAGGCCGATGCTCGGGTAATCCGAGTACGGCACGCCGGCGCAGTTGTTGAGACACATGAAGCGCCACACGTTGCCCTTGTTGGTCGCGTCGCGATCGGTGTAGCGCACGCCGGCCTTGAAGCTGCGGGCGAAGCCGTCGTCGAACGCCAGGTCCATGTCCGAACGCCAGGCGAACTCGGTGCCCTTGTTGTCGTCCTTGTTGTCCAGGTGCCACTTCCAGCCGACGTAGTTGGCCGGGTTGGACAGATAGTTGTTGTTGCCCGCGGCATCGGTGACGGACAGGGTCGGCAGGTCGCCGCTCAGGTCCATGGTGTAGTACGGCACGTTGTTCATGCCGGTGGCCAGGATGTAGCGCGTGCCCTTGGTGGTCGCGTCCACGTACTGGAAGTCGGTGCTCAGGTTCAGGCGGTCGTTGACGCGCCAGGTGGCACCGGCCGAGTAGTCGGTAGTGATCGAGTGGCGGGTGGTCAGGCTGGTGTTCGAGTCGGCCGGGGTGTCGCGGAAGGTGCCGCTGACGAACTCGTTGGCGTCATTGGTCACGATGTTGGCCGCGCCAATCATCGGGTTGCCGTTGCCGTACACGAAGAACGAGTAGTCGTGCCACTGGAAGTCATAGTCCGAACGCAGCACCTGCGCGTAGACCTCGACATCGTCGTTCGGGCGCCACTGCACCGCCGCCGAGCTGGTCTTGCGCTTGCGGTCGCCTTCGGTGGTGTTGATGCCGGCGCCGCGCGGAACGAACACTTCCTCGCCCTCGTGGCCGGGCATGTCGGTCTGCACCCACCACGGCTCGATGGAGATGGTGTCCTGGCGGAACGAGCCATCCTGCTGCGACAGGTTCACCAGCACGCCGATCTCGCCGATGCCGGTCTGCCAGCGGTTGGAGAACAGGCCGGAGAACGCGGTCTCGCCCTTGTCGGCCAGATCGTAGTAGTTGTACTGGGCGCTGCCGGCGATCTTCATGCCGTCGTAGTCGAACGGCATGCGCGTGCGCAGGTCGACGGTGCCGCCCAGGCCGCCTTCGATCATGTCGGCCGACGGATTCTTGTACACGTTGATGCCGGCCAGCAGTTCGGCCGACACGTCCTCGAAGCTCAGGCCACGGCCGTCGTTGGCGGTGAAGATGTCGCGGCCGTTGAGCTCGGTGCGGACCTGGGTCAGGCCGCGAATGGCGATGGTGCTGCCCTCGCCGTAGGCGCGCGCGATCTGGATGCCCGAGATGCGCTGCAGGGCTTCGGCGACGTTGTTGTCCGGGAGCTTGCCGATGTCTTCGGCAACGATGGAGTCGACGATCTGCTCGGCGTTCTGCTTGACCAGCTGGGCCTTGGTGACCGAGCTGCGCGTACCGGTGACCTGCACGGTGTCGAGCTGGGTCGCGGCGGTGTCGGCCGGCGGCGTGGCCTCCTGCGCGTAGGCCTGAGCGCTGAGCAGCGCGGCGACGCTCACGGCCATGACCGAACGGCGGAGGCTACGGATCGAACGCGAACCCACGGCCGGACCTGCCGGAACATGGCGGTATTGCACTGACATGGTGCTCCCTCCCAGGACGCATGTACTCAAGTTTTTGGGCAGTGGTCACACAACGATGTGCGCCCTGCCCTCGGTTTTTTTGTGCCGCCGGCCTCGTCCTCCCGGCTTCTCTCCGGGGAACGGGCAGCGGGAGGGACGGTATCGGCCCACCCACGTTCAGCTGCGAGCGCAGGATAGGCGCGACTTCTCATGCCATACCAATGAAAAATTGACGGCCCAGTATTATTTTTTCGTATACGGCGCGACCGCCGCTGTCCCGTCCCGTGTCTGATCCCCGTCCCACAAGACATGCGACGAGCCGCACAACCCGTCCGCCAACAAAGCCAAACAGCCATTCGACTTTTCCAATACCACTGTAGGAGCGGCTTGAGCCGCGACCGCCATCCGCCAGCTCCCGGCGCCGCTCGTCGGGGCTGAAGCCCCTCCCACAACGGCCCCAGCCGAGACCCGGACTCCGCCGCCGTCCGCACACGGGCCGGCCAGCTCTTCCCTCCGCCATCAGCAGACTGTCGGGCAGTCGGGGGCAGGCCCTGCCAAGACCCTAGGCAACATGGATGTTGCCTAGGAGTCTCCAGGGATGGATTCACGACGTGTCCTGGCAGGGCCTGCCCCCGGCTGCTGCTCGGGGAGTCCGGACAGCCGCCTTTCGTCGTAAAGCCAAGAATGCCGATAGCCCACGGTCGCGGCTGAAGCCGCTCCTACAGCAGGCCCAGACAGCAGGCCCAGACACTGGACCCCAGACAGTGGGCCCCCAGACAGTGGACCCAGAACGTCGAAACCAGGCCGCAGGGCCTGGACAGTTCACGCCAGCGGGATTAGCCCCGCAACGCCGGATACAAGCGCCGCGCCGTACTCCGCAACGCCTGCAGAATCCGCTCCGCCCCAGGCGGCAGCACATAGTCCCGCCGCAGGATGATCCCGAACGACTCCATCCGAACCCCCAGCTCGATCGGCAACACCGTCAGCAGCTTCGCCTGGATCAGCGGCGCCACCGAATCCACCGGCAACGCCGTCAGCAAATCACTCCCCCGCAACAGATTCGTCGTCACCGGCAACGACGCCGTCTCGATCGCGTTCATCGGCGCCTGCACCCCGTGCTCCAGGAACATCGAATCCAGCCGCGCCCGCAAAACACTGTCAGCCGGCGGCAGCACCCAGCCATAGCGCACCAGATCCACATGCTGCAACGCCCCGCGATTGGACAGCGGATGCCCCGCGCGCGCGATCACCGAATGCGGCTCGTCCGCCAGCGGCTCGAAATCCAGCTCGCCTGCCCCCTCCGGCCCCATGATCCGCCCGATCACGATATCCAACTGCCCATCCAGCAACTTCGCCACCAGATGCCGGCTGTAATCCATCTCCACCCGGATCAGGATGTCCGGAAACTCCCGCTTCACCTCCGCGATCGCCTGCGGCACCAGCGTCGTGCCCGGGTTGACCACCGTGCCGATCGACGCCTGCCCCATCCGCCCACTGCGCAGCGCCGCGATCTCCTCCTGCGCCCGGCCAATCTCCGACATCGCTGCTCGCGCACGTCGCACCAGCACCTGCCCGTACCAGGTCGGCTCCACCCCGCGCGCATGCCGCTCGAACAACTTCACCCCAAGCAGGTCCTCCATCTCCGCCAGCAGCTTCGACGCCGCCGGCTGGGTCATGCTCGCCGCCTCGGCCGCGCGCAATACCGAGCGCTGCTCATACAGATGCAGCAACAACAACAGCTGGCGGGTCTTGAGCCGCGATGCGTTGAACCACGGGGTGCTGGAAGATGCCATGAAGAGCTCTCTTGCTTGGGACAGCCGTATGCGCCAAGGGAATAGAATATGACGAAAAATTCATTTGCCGCACATATCTCCACCGCGCGAGGCTATCGAACGCTGAATCAGGAGACCCCCACCTCCAGGTCGGCGGCCATGACAGGCGCGACCCGTCCCTCCCCCACACCGGGATGGCAACGCGCCGACGCCAGCAATGTGAGGAGGAACAAGATGGGGTCCAGTCCCGCGCCGCTTTGCGGCCGTCATCCGCGTGCGCCGGAGATGCGCCCATGAGCGCCGGTCGCCTGCAAGGCAAATCGGTCATCGTCACCGGCGCGGCCAGCGGCATCGGCGCCGCCACCGCGCGCCTGTTCGCCGAACATGGTGCCCGCGTCGCCGGCTTCGACCGCAATGATCCGGCCCAGCCCGACCCGGGCGTGGACTACCACCGTGTCGACATCACCGACGTGGCCGCCATCGAGTCGGCCGTGGCCGCCGTGCGCGAACGCTCCGGACGCATCGATGCCCTGGTCAACAACGCCGGCGCCGACGTGTTCTCCGACCCGCTGGAACTGGCCGACAGCGAATGGCAGCGCTGCCTGGACCTCAACCTCAAGGGTGCCTGGAACCTGTGCCGCGCGGTCCTGCCGGCCATGCTCGAACAAGGCGCCGGCAGCATCGTCAATATCGCCTCGGTGCACGGCCACAAGATCATCCCGCACGCCTTTCCCTACCCCGTCGCCAAGCACGGCCTGATTGGCCTGACCCGCGCGCTGGGCATCGAATACGCCGCCCGCGGCGTCCGCGTGAACTCGATTTCTCCCGGCCTGATCCTGGTGCCGCGCATCGAGGCCTGGTTTGCCAGCAGTCCCGACCCGCAGGCCAAGCGCCGCGAACAGGAGGCACTGCTGCCGCCGCGCCGCATCGGCACGCCCGAGGAAGTGGCCTACACGGCGCTGTTCCTGGCCAGCGACGAAGCGCGCTTCATCAATGCCACCGACATCCTCATCGATGGCGGTCGTTCCCAGCTCTATCACGAGTAGACCCATGGCCACTTCGAACGCCTCCCACGCCGGCCCGTTCAAGCTGCCGCTGGTCGCCATCCTGCGCGGCATCACCCCGGAGGAAACCCCGGCCCATGTCGGCGCACTGGTGGACGCCGGTTTCGATGCCATCGAAATCCCGCTGAACTCGCCGCGCTGGGCCGAGAGCATCGGCCTGGCCCAGCGCCAGTACGGGCAACGCGCCTGGATCGGCGGCGGGACCGTGCTGCGCAATGAAGACGTGGACACGCTGGCCGACCTCGGCGCGCGCTTCATCGTCACCCCGAACACGCGGCCTTCGCTGATCCGCCATGCGGTTTCGCGCGGCCTGCTGGTCGTGGCCGGGTTTGCCACCGCCAGCGAGGCCTTCGACGCGATCGACGCCGGCGCGCAGATTCTCAAATTGTTCCCCGCCGCCACCTATGGCAGCGGGCATGTCCGTGCACTGCGTTCGGTGTTGCCGGCGCACGTGCCGGTGTACGTCGTCGGCGGCGTCAGTCCGTCCAGCCTGGGCGGATTCCTCTCCCATGGCGCCGCCGGCGCCGGCATCGGCGGCGAGCTGTACCGCCCCGGCCAACCTCTCGAAACCACCCAGCAGCAGGCCCGCCAATTCGTGCGCGCTCTCCAGGAACTCCAGGGATGAAGATCACCAGCCTCACCACTTACCACGCCGCACCGCGCTGGCTGTTCCTCAAGGTCGAAACCGACGAGGGCATCACCGGCTGGGGCGAACCGGTCATCGAAGGCCGCTCGCGCAGCGTCGAGGCCGCGGTGCACGAATTGTCCGGCTACCTGATCGGCAAGGACCCGGCGCGCATCAACGACCTGTGGCAGACGCTGTACCGCGCCGGCTTCTATCGCGGCGGCGCGATCCTGATGAGCGCCATCGCCGGCATCGACCAGGCGCTGTGGGACATCAAGGGCAAGGCCCTGGGCAAGCCGGTGTACGAACTGCTCGGCGGCTTGGTGCGCGACACCATGAAGACCTACCGCTGGGTCGGCGGCGACCGCCCGGCCGACATCATCGCGCAGATTCGCGGCTACCGTGAGCTGGGTTTTGACACCTTCAAGTTCAACGGCACCGAGGAAATGAAGCTGGTCGACAGCCCGCGCGCGGTCGACGCGGCCGTGGCCAAGGTCGCCGAGATCCGCGCCGCGTTCGGCAACGAGATCGACTTCGGCATTGACTTCCACGGCCGCGTCGGCGCGCCGATGGCACGGGTGCTGTTGCGCGAGCTGGAGCCGTTCAAGCCGCTGTTCGTCGAAGAGCCGGTGCTGCCGGAACTGGCCGAATACTACCCGCGCCTGGCCGCGTCCTCGCCGATCCCGCTGGCCGCGGGCGAGCGCATGTATTCGCGCTTCGAGTTCAAGAATGTGCTGGCTGCCGGCGGGCTGTCGTTGCTGCAACCCGATCTGTCGCACGCCGGCGGCATCACCGAGTGCGTGAAGATCGCCGCGATGGCCGAGGCCTACGATGTCGGCCTGGCCCCGCACTGCCCGCTGGGCCCGGTGGCGCTGGCCGCCTGTTTGCAGGTGGACTTCGTCTCGCACAACGCGGTGCTGCAGGAACAGAGCATCGGCATTCACTACAACGAGGGTGCCGACCTGCTCGACTACGTGCTCAACAAGGAAGATTTCCACTGCACCGAAGGCTGCATCGCCGCGCCGACCAAGCCCGGCCTGGGCGTGGAAATCAACGAGGAGTTGCTGGTGCGCGCAAACCAGAACCCGCCGGACTGGCGCAACCCGGTGTGGCGCCACGCCGACGGCAGCATCGCCGAGTGGTGAGCGCCGTGGCCTCGCCCATCCTGCAGGCGCGGCTCGCGGTGGACAGCCGCTGCGAGCACGGCGAAGGCGTGATCTGGGACGAGCGCCGCCAGGTGCTGTTCTGGATCGACATCAGCGGCCGCCGCTTGTGGGCGCATGCGCCGGCCAGCGGCCGCAGCCGCGACTGGGCCCTGCCCGACCGGCCCGGCTGCCTGGGCCTGCTTGAGGATGGGCGCTTGCTGGTGGTGCTGGCCAAGGCGATCGGCATCGTCGCACCGGATTTCGACGCGCCGGCATTGGTCTGTGAGCTGATCGCCGAGGTCGAGCCCGACCAGCCATACACGCGCAGCAACGACGGCCGCGCTGACCGCCATGGCAACTTTGTGTTCGGCACCATGGACGAGCACGAAGAGAAGGCCGCACGCGGCAGCTTCTACCAGTTCTCGCTGCGCCACGGCCTGCGCCGCTTGCCGCTGCCGGGCGTGTCCATTCCCAATTCGATCTGCTTCAGCGCCGACGGCCGCAATATGTATTGGTGCGACTCGGTGAGCCCGCGCATCCTGTGCTGCGATTACGATCCCGAGCACGCGCTGGCCGGCAACGCGCGCGAATTCGCCCGCCTCGATCGCCACGACGCCGAGCCCGATGGTTCGACCGTGGACGCAGATGGCCTGCTGTGGAACGCGCAATGGCGCGCCTGGCGCGTACAACGCTACCGCGGCGACGGCAGCGTTGAACGCAGCGTGGAAATGCCGGTCAAGCACCCGACCTGCGTTGCATTCGGCGGGCCCGCGCTGGAGCAGCTGTACATCATCAGCTCGCGCTTGGACCACGAAGACGACGAACTGCGGCGCACGCCGCAAGCCGGCGGCCTGTTCGTCTGCGATGCCGGCGTCAGTGGCCTGCCGGAAAGCCGCGTGGCCCTGGCATGATCGCGGTCGACTGGGGCACCAGCAGCCTGCGCGCCTATCGCCTGGACGTCGCCGGCCAGGTGCTGGCGCAGCGCCGGGACGCGCGCGGCATCCTCGCCTGCGATGGCCGCTTTGCCGAAGTGCTGGCCGAACTGGTCGGCGACTGGGAGGGCGACATCGTGTTGTGCGGCATGATCGGCAGCCGCAATGGCTGGCACGAACTGCCCTACCTGCCCTGCCCCGCCGATGCCGCTGCGCTGGCGGCCGGCATGCAGGCGCACGTCGATGCGCAGCACCTGCCCGGGCGCACCCTGTGGTTCGTTCCCGGCCTGGATTGCAACGCCGATGCCGGCGTGCCCGACGTGATGCGCGGCGAAGAGACTCAGCTGGTCGGTCTGGCCGGCGTGCTCGGCAGCGGCCGCCACCTGGTCTGCCTTCCTGGCACGCACAGCAAGTGGGCGTGGCTGGACGCGGGGCGCATCGGCGAGTTCGCCACGGTGATGACCGGCGAGTTGTATGCGGTGCTGCGCCAGCACAGCCTGCTCGGGCGGCTGATGAGCGACGACGGCCATGCTTTCGACGCGAACGCATTCGCGCAAGGCATCGAGCGCAGCGGCGAAGCCGGCGGCCTCACCCACCAGTTGTTCGGTGCGCGCACGCTGGCGCTGTTCGACCGCCTGCCCGGCGAGGCCATTGGTTCCTACCTCTCCGGCCTGCTGATCGGGCACGAAATTCGCCATCGCCAGCCCACGCCGGTGCAGGTGCACCTGGTGGGCAGTGCCGCGCTGACCCAGCGTTATGCCCATGCCCTGGCGCATCTTGGCATCGGTGCCGAGCAGCATGGCGAAGACCTGGCCGCGGCCGGCCTGCATGCGCTGGCGCGGGCACGCGGACTGGCGCTGGGCTAGGCACCCGGCCGAAGCGCTCACCGCCTGCGGCCCGACTGTTCTAGAATTGCCCGGCTAATCGCCGGATTCCAACATGCCTTTCGTCGTCACCGAAAACTGCATCAAGTGCAAATACACCGACTGCGTGGAAGTCTGCCCGGTCGACTGTTTCCATGAGGGGCCGAACTTCCTGGTGATCGATCCGGACGAGTGCATCGATTGCACGCTGTGCGAGCCGGAATGCCCGGCCAATGCGATCTACCCCGAGGACGACGTGCCGGCCGGGCAGGAGCACTTCGTCGCGCTCAACGCCGAGCTGGCCAAGGCCTGGCCGGTGCTGACGGTGCGCAAGGAGCCGGCGGCCGATGCCGCCGAGTGGGATGGCAAGGCGGACAAATTGCCGCTGCTGGAGCGGTGAGAAAAAGAACGGGCGCCTCACGACGCCCGTCCCCAATCCATTCACCACAAGCGCCAATCAGCCGCCCAGCTTGGCCTTCAACGCCGCAATCAGCTTCACCGGCGCTTCCGCCGTGGCCGGCAGGCCGCGCGGATCAACCGCCGACACATAGCTGCCCGCCTCGGTCGCCACGACGCGCACCAGGAAATCCGCGCCTTCGTAGCTGACGTCATAGGAACCCAGCAACTGCGCGCGGCTGGCGATGTTCACGCCCTCGATGCCGCCCAACGCATCACCTACCGCGGCAAACACCGCGTCGCGGTCGCCCTTGACGACGAAACCGCTGTTGCTCGCCGCCTGCCGGGCCGCGGCCGTCGGTGCGCTCGCCGGCTGCGACGCCGAAGCCAGCGCCGGCACCTTCATCGCACCGGTGGTGTCGGGCAGGTTCAGGTCCGGCGGCACTTCCAGCGGTCGGCTTTCCGCCGGCAGCGCGTAGTCGCCGCGGGCATCCTTGTGGAACCAGCTGCAACCGCTGGCGGCCACGACCAGCGCAACCAACGGCAGCACGCGGGCGGAAGAAACGGGATGACGCATGGGTAAATCTCCTGGGTCAGGCCGCGACGACGTCGCGGCTGGAAAGTGCTTCCAACGCGGGCGCGTCGGCGGCAAGGCGGTCGGCTTCGGCATGGTGGGGTGCCGACAGCGTGGTCAAGGGCAGACGCAACCCGTGGCCCAGGCCCTGGCGCTGCAACAGCGCCTTGACCGGAATCGGGTTTGATTCGACGCCGCAGAATTCATGGTACGCCTGCAGCCGTGCATCCCACGCCGCGGTCGCCGCCTGCGCGCCGGCGCGGGCCAGCTCGCACAACTGCCGATAGGCGCCGGGCAGTACGTTGGAACCGACCGAGATCAGGCCGTCGGCGCCGGCCAGCATGGCCCGCGCGGCAGTGCCATCGTCGCCGCTGAGCACGGCAAACCCGGCGCTGCGCAGCGGCAACAGGGCCGCCATGCGCTCCGGTTCGCTGCGCGCTTCCTTGATGCCGACGATGTTCGGGTGCTTCGCCAGCTCGGCAACGGTCTCCGGCAGCAGGTCGCAGCCGGTGCGGCCGGGCACGTTGTACAGCACCACCGGCAGGTCGCCATGTTCGGCCACCGCCAGGTAGTGCTGCCTGAGCCCTTCCTGGGTCGGGCGCACGTAGGGCGGCGTGACCACCAGCGCGTAATGGGCGCCGTTGGCGGCCGCGCGCCGGGTCAGCGCCACCGTGCGCGCCGTGCCCGACAGCCCGGTGCCGGCCAGCACGGCCATGTGCCCGCCGGCCTGGGCCACGGCCCGGCACAGCAGTTCGTCGTATTCCTCGTCGGCCAGGGTCGCGGCCTCGCCGGTCGAGCCGGCCACGACCACGCCCTGCACGCCGCCCTTGATCTGTTTGTCCAGCAGGCGCTGCCAGGCATCGAGGTCGAGCTCGCCAGTGGCGGCGAAAGGGGTAGCCAGTGCGGTGATGATGCCGGAGAGAGACAAGGCGGTGGCGGCTCTGCTGGGAGAAGAAGGAGGCGGATAGCACGATGTCCGCCAGGGTGGCGGACACAGGGGTATTCCGAATGTTACTTGCGGCGCGAAAGCACGGGCAAGTATGCTGCGCGCTGCGCCGAGGCCCGTCCCGGCGCCATTCAGCCTGTTCGCAATGCCGGAATCCCCTTTGACCGATACCGCTCCCCGGCCTTCGCCGACCGAAAACCACCTCCTGATCAACGCCTACACGACGCATCCGGAGTCTCCCCTGTTGCCGGTGACCCGGCGCATCGCCGACAGCGGCTGCAACCTGGTTGACGCGCGCCTGTCCACGGTGGGCCGCGACGTCTCGGTGACGGCGCTGGCGACTGGTTCCTGGGATTCGGTGGCCAAGCTCGAAGCGATGATGGCCCGCCTCGAACGCGACGAAGGCCTGAAGCTGGTGTGGTACCGCACCGGTCCCAAGCAGGCGCAGTCCAACCTGCTGCCGTACATCGTAGAAGTGATCGCCGCCGACAAGCCAGGCATCCTGTTCCAGCTGGCCGATTTCTTCGACCGCCAGGGCATCACCATCGAGAACCTGCAGAGCACGCGCTACCGCGCCATGCAGACCGGCGCGGAGATGTTCTCGGCGCAGGTCACCATTGGCGTACCTGCGAACATGCATATTGCCGCGCTGCGTGACGACTTCCTCGAGTTCTGTGACCACCTGAACCTCGACGCGATCATGGACCCGATGAAGTTCTGACGCAGGGTGGCCTTCGACACGGTTCGCGGTATATGTAAGCAGCATGCCTGCCAGACGAACACGTAGCCGATGACCACAAGCAACAAGCTCGACCGCGCCACCCTCGACCTGCCGCTGGCCCTGTCCGGCGGCGTCAATACCACGCTCGGCGCACAGGCCGGCCACTGGCTGGTGCTGTATTTCTACCCGAAGGACAGCACGCCGGGCTGCACCACCGAAGGGCTGGACTTCAATGCCCTGCTGCCCGCCTTCAGCGCCGCCGGCGCGCGCGTGTGGGGCGTTTCCCGCGATTCGGTCAGGTCGCACGACAACTTCTGTGCCAAGCAAGGCTTCGCCTTCCCGCTGGTCAGCGATGCCGACGAGGCCCTGTGCCGGGCCTTCGACGTGATCCGCATGAAGAACATGTATGGGCGCCAGGTGCTGGGCATCGAGCGCAGCACCTTCCTGATTTCGCCGGATAGTCGTATCGTGCAGGCGTGGCGCAAGGTGAAAGTGGCCGGCCACGCCGAAGCGGTACTGCAAGCCCTGAAGGCCCACCAGCAACAGCCGACATAGCAGCCAACGCAGCAGCCCACAAAGCAGTGAGTCCCCTCGCGACCCGAACTTGCCATCACCCTGCCGCGCAGGCCGTGATGGCTTGTCCCTGTCCTTTTTCCAGGAAGACACGATGACCCGAGGCAAGCGCATCTACGTGCTGGATACCAACGTGCTGATGCACGATCCCACCGCGCTGTTCAAGTTCGAGGAACATGACGTATTCCTGCCGATGCAGGTGATCGAGGAACTGGACAATGCCAAGAAGGGCATGTCCGAAGTCAGCCGCAACGCGCGCCAGGTCAGCCGCTTTCTCGACGAACTGCTCGAAGGCGCCAACGCCGAACAGATCCAGGCCGGCATCGTGCTGAACCAGCCGCAGGGCGTGCAGCTCAAGCAGCAGGGGCAGATCGGCAAGCTGCACTTCCAGACGCGCCCGGTCGCGCCTGGGCGCACCTTCGGCGAGGTGCTGCCGGACAACAATATCCTTGCCGCGGTGCTGCTGCTGCGCGAGGAAAACCCCGGGGTGCCGGTGGTACTGGTGTCCAAGGACATCAACCTGCGGATCAAGGCCTCGATCAGTGGCCTGGTGGCCGAGGACTACGAAAACGACCGCGCCCTGGATGACTTCAGCCTGTTGTTCACCGGCGCGGTCGAGCTGCCCGCCGATTTCTGGCAGAAGCACAACCAGGATCTGCGCAGTTGGTCGGACAAGGGCCGCACGCATTACGAAGTGCGCCTGGCCGCCGACGAGGACTGGCACCCGAACCAGTACCTGTACCTGCCGGGCGACGACGAGGTGGAGCTGCGCGTGTCGCGCGTGAGCGGCGATGGCAAGGCCATTCTCTCGCTGGTGGACGACTATCGCGGCGGCCAGCATGCGGTCTGGGGCATCAGCGCGCGCAATCGCGAACAGAACTTCGCCCTCAATGCGCTGATGGACCCGGAAATCGACTTCGTCACCCTGCTCGGCACTGCCGGCACCGGCAAGACCCTGCTGGCGCTGGCCGCCGGCCTGGCGCAGACGATGGACCAGCAGCGCTACCGCGAGATCATCATGACTCGCGCCACGGTCAGCGTTGGCGAGGACATCGGCTTTCTGCCCGGCACCGAGGAAGAAAAGATGACGCCGTGGATGGGCGCGCTCACCGACAACCTCGAAGTGCTCACCCACAACCAGGAAGGTGGCGCCTGGGGCCGCGCGGCAACCAATGACCTGCTGGCCAGCCGCATCAAGATCCGCTCGATGAACTTCATGCGCGGGCGCACCTTCCTGTCGCGCTACCTGATCCTGGACGAGGCGCAGAACCTCACGCCCAAGCAGATGAAGACGCTGATCACCCGTGCCGGCCCCGGCACCAAGATCGTGTGCCTGGGCAATGTCGAGCAGATCGACACGCCCTACCTCACCGAGACCACGTCGGGCCTGACCTACGCGGTGGACCGCTTCAAGAACTGGCCACACAGTGCCCACGTCACCCTGCGCCGCGGCGAACGTTCGCGCCTGGCCGATTACGCCTCGGAGGTTTTGTGAAACCGCGTTTGTTACCCCTGCTTGCCTTTGTCCTGACCCTGGGCGGCCTTGCCGCTGGTTGCTCGACCACCGGCGGCACGCCCGGCAGCACCGTGCCGACCACCGTGCGCGCCGGGCAGTCGTGGGTCATCACCCGGCCGGTGATCGCCGCGCAGGTGCTGGACACCTGCTCGCGCGACAGCCCGGCGCGGCAGCCCGGCGCCATCACCGGCTACTGGGCACCCAGCCGGCAGCAGATCGACGAGCTCGAAGCACGCCTGGCGCAGTTGCAGCCGCAGATCACCAACCCCGGTGATTTCGATCGCCAGTACGTGGGCATCGAAAGCGGCGGACGGCGGCTGATCTACATCAACGCGTTCCGCCTGCCCGATGACAGCGACCTCGATCCTGCGCGCACCGCCATTCGTGTCTGTGATGGAGGTGCCGGGTTCTGGGGTGCCGTATACGATCCGGAGGTCGGCAAGTTCTCCGACGTCGCGACCAACGGTCCGGGCTGAATCTGGCAAAGGCGCAGTACGGACCATCATGAAGAAGGTGATGGATGCACGCGCTGCCTCGTTGGGTATGGATGGGCGCGGTGATGCTGTCGGCGGCGGCCGGCATGATCAACGCGATTGGCTACCTCGGCTTCAACCAGCAGGTGGTGAGCCACGTCACCGGCACCACCAGCCTGCTCGGGCTGGGAGTGGCGCGCGGTGACTGGGCCGGCGCCGGCTTCCTGTGGGGTCTGCTGATCGCCTTCAGCCTGGGCGCGACGCTGAGCGGGCTGCTGATCCAGAACAGCCACCTGCAACTGGGCCGGCGCTATGGCGTGGCCTTGCTGCTGGAATCGCTGATGATCCTGGCGGCAATTCCACTGTACGAGCGCCACATCGCCTGGGCGACGTGGCTGCTGGCGATGGCCTGTGGTCTGCAGAACGCCATGGCCACCACCTACAGCGGCGCGGTGGTGCGCACCACCCACCTGACCGGCATGTTCACCGACCTCGGCATCGGCCTGGGTCACCTGCTGCGCGGCCTGCCCTTGCAGACGCGGCGCCTGATGTTGTGCGGGTTGATCGTCAGCGGTTTTCTCGGCGGCAGCCTCGCCGGCGCCTGGCTGTTCGCGCTGTTCGGCTATCACGCGCTGTACCTGCCGGCCGCGATCACCGGGATCACCGGCGGCGTGTATTTCATCTACCGGCAATGGACCCTGCTGCGCGCCGCCGGTTAGCGCCGCGGCCGATGCAGGCCGCGCCGTGCCGGTGCACAATCGGCGCATGACAACCCAAGTCCTTTCCGCGCTCACCATTGCCGGCTCCGATTCGGGCGGCGGTGCCGGCATCCAGGCCGACCTCAAGACCTTCGCCGCGCACCGTGTGCATGGCCTGTCGGCGATTGCCGCGCTGACCGCGCAGCACACCCGCGGCGTCACCGCGGTGCATGTGCCGCCGCTGGATTTCCTGCGCGCGCAGATCGATGCCTGCTTCGAGGATTTTGAAATCCAGGCGGTCAAGCTCGGCATGCTGGCCAACGCCGAGGTGATCCATTGCGTGGCCGATGCGCTGGAATACCATCGCCCGCCCTTCATCGTGCTCGACCCGGTGATGGTCGCCACCAGCGGCGCCAAGCTGCTCGCCGACGACGCGCTGGACGCGCTGCGCCAGCGCCTGCTGCCGCGTGCGACGCTGCTGACCCCCAACATCCCTGAGGCCGAACTGCTGCTCGGCCACGCCATTGCCGATGCTGCCGGCGCCGAGCGCGCCTGTGCCGGGCTGCTCGATCTGGGCGCCACTGCCGTGCTGCTCAAGGGCGGGCACCTGGCCGAAGGCCAGCGCGTGATTGATCGCTTCGACGATGGCGTGGCCCGCAACGAGTACATCCATACGCGCCTGCCCGTCGACGCGCATGGCACCGGCTGCACACTGGCTTCGGCGATCGCCGCGCAATTGTGCAACGGGCTGTCGCTGGGCAATGCCTGCGAGGCCGGCATCGACTATGTGGCCCGCGCGTTGCAGAGCGGCTATCGACCTGGCCGCGGCGAGGTGCTGGTGCTCGACCATTTCGGCGCGGCGCGCCACTGATGCTGGTGCGGACAAGCGCGATCGCCGTCACCGGCAGCGATGGCCACCAATGGCAGTTGATCGCGCGCCTGCCCGCGCATCCGCGCGCCGCGCTGCTGTGGCTCCCAGCCTTGGGCGTTGCCGCCCGGCATTACGAAGCGTTGGCCGACGCACTGGCCGCGCAAGGCGTGGCCGTGCTGTTGCACGAATGGCGCGGCAACGGCAGCAGCAACTTGCGTGCGTCGGTTGATTGCAACTGGGGCTATCGCGAAGTGCTCGGCAATGACATCCCGGCCAGCCAGCAGGCATTGCAGGAACTCGCCGCGGGAATTCCGCTGCTGATCGGCGGCCACAGTCTCGGTGGGCAGCTCGCGTGCTGCCATGCCGGTCAGCAGCCCGACGTGTTCGCGCGCGTCTGGCTGGTTGCCAGTGGCACGCCATGGTGGCGCAGTTTTCCGGCACCCTTGCGCTATGCGTTGCCGTGGGCCTATCGCTTCCTGCCGTGGCTGGCGCAGCGGCACGGCACCCTGCCCGGCCGTCGCGTCGGCTTCGGTGGCACCGAGGCGCGCGGACTCATCGCCGACTGGGCGCGCGTGGGCCTGAGCAATCACTACGCCGCGCGCGGCTGGGAGCCGGACCTGGAAGGTGGCATGGCTGGTACGAGGATGCCGGTCGAAGCGCTGGTCATGGCCAACGACTGGATGGCGCCGGCCAGTTCGATGCAGGCGTTGACGGCCAAGCTCGGGGGAGCCTGCAATCTCCAGGTACTGACGGCGGACACGCTCGGCACCCGCGCCGACCATTTTTCCTGGATGAAAACGCCGGCCGAAGTCGCACGGCGACTGGCCGGCGCGCTGGCGTGAAATTTTTTGTTACGGGGCGTTGACGACCTGCGCATACTCCCGCATAATTCTCCTCCTGACGACGCGCCCGTAGCTCAGTTGGATAGAGTACCTGGCTACGAACCAGGCGGTCGGGAGTTCGAATCTCTCCGGGCGCACCACTCGTCAAAAAGACGACAAGCTTAGCTTGTCGTCTTTTTTTTGCGCGCCTGTCTTGCGCGCCGCCCCTGCGCTAGACGGCTACCGCGGGTGGCGGCAACGCATCACTGTCCGAGGGAACCGCCAGCGCACTGGTCGCGTAGCCTGCCGCGCGCCACGCGTCGAGCCCGCCGCGCAGCGGCCGCACGTCGAGATAGCGATGTTCGCGCAGGCGCGCGGCCAGCCACGCCGCGGACACTTCGTCCGGGCAGGCACAGAAGATCACCACGCTGCGATCGCGCGGCACGCGCGCAAGGATGTCGCCGAGGCGACGCTCATCGGCGAATTCGGCGCCGGGGATGGTGTACGGCTCAAGGTCGCGATATCCCGGCGCGCGGATGTCCAGCACCGCCGGCACATGCGCCGGGTCCTGCATCAACGCGTACAACTCGTCGACGCTGATCCGTGCCACTTCCAGCGAACGCAGCAACTGATGCCTCCGCCACCAGCGCCAACCCACGTACAGCGCCAGCGCAATGCCGACGACGCCGAAGGCGCGCGAGCCCAGCTCCGCCAACGCGGCGAGCACCTGCTCGACCTGCCCCGAGAACGCCACACCCAGGCCCAGGCCCACCGCTGCCCAGAGCCCCGCGCCGAGCGTGTCATAGCCGAGGAACGGCTTCATTCGCACCTGCATCGCCCCGGCCAGCGGCACCGACACCATCGACAGCCCGGGCACGAACTTGGCGAAGGCCAGCACGCGAATGCCCAGGCGCCCATAGAAGCGCTCGGTCTTCTTCATGCAGGTGTCGCGCGACAGCGAGAGCCGGCACAGCGACTGCAGCGTGCGGTTGCCATAGCGCCGCCCGGCGAGGAACCACGCGGTATCGCCGATGAGGCTGGCACAGATCGACACCAGCCACGCGGCAAGCACGCCGAGCCAGGCCGAGTGCTGACCCTGCATCGCGTAACCGGCGCCGACCAGAACCAGCGTCGGCATGGCCGGGACGGGCAGGCCGAGCGACAGCGCCAGAACGTTGACGAACACCAGCGCCAAACCGAACTGCTCGACCAGGGCGTGCATGGGGAAATCCAGGAAAGAGGTGCGCAGCGTGGGGGCATTATCACGCCAGGCCAAGCGGCGTGGCGGAATAGTCCGTTGCGGCCAGGCGCTGCAGCCAGCCCTCGAACAGCCCGGGCGCGCGCAGTCGCCGCAGCCACCAGGCCAGGGCCTCGCCCTGCTCGCCCGTGCGCCAGGCCAGGTAGAAGGTTTCGTCCGGCTTGGGCTCGTCCACTTCCACCGCGACCAGCGCGCTCGAGCGGATCGCCGGGCGTGCGCAGGGCTCGGGCAGGAAGCCGCAGCCCAGGCCGGCGCACTGCAAGGCGAACTTGGCGGCCATGTCGGGCACGCTCAATACATCCTGCGCGGACTGCAGACCGACCGTGCGCGGCAGCAGGCGCCGTGCCGAATCGGCCACGGCCACGGCGCGGTGCTGGGCCAGCTCGGCAGCGTCGATGCGCCCGTGGGCAGCCAGGGGATGCTGTGGGGCCACCACGAAAACGAAGCGCAGCGTGCCCAGCGGTTCGACGACATAGCCGCCCCCACTGGGTCCCTCGCCCGCCGCGATCACCAGGTCGGCGCGCTGGTCGAGCAGCGCCTCCCAGGTACCGGACAGCGATTCGCGGACCAGTCGCAGCCGGGTGCTGTCGGCCGCCGCGTAGAAGGCTTGCAGGTGCTCGCCGAGCACGGCTGGCGGAAACAGCGAGTCCAGCCCGATGGCGAATTCCGATTCCCAGCCCGAGGCCACCCGGCGCACGCGCACCTCCAGTTCCTGCGCGGCGCGCAGCAGGTGCCGCCCTTCCTTGAGCAGCTCGCGCCCGGCCTGGGTGGGCGTGGCCTTGGGCCCGGCGCGCTCGAACAATTGCACGCCCAGGTCCTCCTCCAGCTTGGCGACGGTGTAGGAGATGGTCGAGGGGACCTTGTAGAGGACCTTGGCCGCCCCGGCAAAGGATCCGCGGCGGTCGATGGCATCGAGAATCTGCAGGGCTTCCAGGCTGAGTTTCATGTTCGATTCCATCGATGGTATCGAGCAAATCTACTCGCTTTCCGTTCCTTAAAGAAGCGCGGAGACTATGCGGCAAGGAGGAACGGCCTCCGATCGACATCATCGAACATGAGGAGCACGAAATGCTGCAGATTCGCCAGAGCAACACCCGCGGCCGCGCCGAACACGGCTGGTTGAGCTCGCGCCACACCTTCTCCTTCGGCCAGTACCACGACCCGCGCTACACCGGCTTCGGGCCGCTGCGGGTGATCAACGAGGACCAGGTCAAGCCGGGCGAAGGCTTCGGCACCCACGGCCACCGCGACATGGAGATCATCTCCTACGTACTCGGCGGCGCGCTGGAGCACAAGGACAGCATGGGCACCGGTTCGGTGCTGCATTACGGCGACGTGCAGCGCATGAGCGCCGGCAGCGGCGTGACCCACAGCGAGTTCAATGGCTCGCAGAGCGAAGCGGTGCACTTCCTGCAGATCTGGCTGTTCCCGGAGCGCAACGGCATCGAGCCGAGTTACGAGGAAAAGCATTTCGACACGCAGAGCAAGCGCGGCCGGCTGCGTTTGATCGTCTCGCCGGATGGTGCGGACGGCTCTTTGACGGTGCACCAGGATGCGCGCGTGTACGCGACGATCCTCGACGGCGACGACCAGGTTGAGCACACCCTGGCCGCCGGCCGCGGCGCCTACGTGCAAGTCGCACGCGGTACGCTGGCGGTCAACGGCGCGGCACTGAAGGCCGGCGACGCGGTGCAGGCCAGCGACGAATCGCTGCTGGTACTGGGCAATGCACAGGACGCCGAGGTGCTGCTGTTCGACCTGCCGTTGCAGGGTTGGCAATAAGTGGTCGCGCTGCAAGACCAGTGGTCTTGCAGCGTCCACATGGCGCGGCGAGCCGGCTTTGACTTCGCCGCGCCGGGCTGTTTCCATTCCGGTTTCAGCCACGAGGAACCACCATGCTCGCGCACCACGATGTTGCCTTTTCCAACCTGATCGACCGCGTTGCCCGTTACGGCGCGGCCACCTGCGCCTGGGACGAGTTGTACGCCTGGTTCGGCACCGATGACATTGACGCGGCGGTATGGCGCGCGGTGCACGCGCGCTTCCGCGAAATCTGCGCGCACTACGGTTTCGAGGACGTGCCGGAGCTGAGCGTCTACCGTTTCGATGCGTTCTTTACGCTGGTGCGCGAAGGCGCCGACGATGAGGGCGTGGCGGTCATCGGTGCCGATGGCGAGCTGGAAGAGGAAGAGGACGAGTCGGAAGACGAAGAGTCCTGAGGACTGTGCTGCCGGGCGCTGGTCCGGCACTGAAGTCGAAGCCGCCCATCGGGCGGCTTCTTCATCGGGTGGTATCGATAGCGCAGAAATGAAAAAAGCCGCTGGAATCAGCGGCTTTAGTCTGGCGGAGTGAGAGGCCGATTATCGCCTCTCCCGCCGTCTCATGGTCACTCGATATGCCTGAATCTCAGGCTTTGCGCCGCTACACCCCAATCATGTTCCCTCACCGAACCACACCCCGGAACATGGGGCAGATCATGGGGCAATATGGCTAGGCCGCTTCACCGACTCAGCGCGCGCACAGTTCAAACCACGACCCGCTCAGGCTATCACGCAGATGGTGGCGGCCTGTACCTGCTGATCGGCCCCACAGGATCGAAGTCCTGGGTCTTGCGCTACCAGCTGCGCGGCCGCCGCCGGGAGATGGGGTTGGGCCCAAGCGGCCTCGTCAGCCTTCA
>DASPIU010000045.1:0-38808 GCA_035629025.1 Stenotrophomonas sp. | reverse complement strand
GTCGCCAGGGCTTCGCCCTCGACTTCCTCGGCCACGATCAGCAGCGGCTTGCCGGCCTTGGCCACGCCCTCGAGGACGGGCAGCAGGTCACGCACGTTGGAGATCTTCTTGTCGTGCAGCAGGATGAACGGGTCGTCCAGGTCGGCCGACTGGCTCTGCTGGTTGTTGACGAAGTACGGCGACAGGTAGCCGCGGTCGAACTGCATGCCCTCGACCACGTCCAGCTCGTTGTCCAGGCCCGAGCCTTCTTCAACGGTGATGACGCCTTCCTTACCGACCTTCTTCATGGCCTCGGCAATGATGTTGCCGATCGACTCGTCGGAGTTGGCCGAGATGGTGCCGACCTGGGCGATCGCGTTGTCATCGGCGGTCGGCTTGGACAGGTTCTTCAGCTCGGCGACGGCGGCGGTGACCGCCTTGTCGATGCCGCGCTTGAGGTCCATCGGGTTCATGCCGGCGGCCACGGCCTTCATGCCTTCGCGAATGAACGCCTGCGCCAGCACGGTGGCGGTGGTGGTGCCGTCACCGGCGTTGTCGGAGGTCTTGGAGGCGACTTCCTTGACCATCTGCGCGCCCATGTTCTCGAACTTGTCAGCCAGTTCGATTTCCTTGGCGACGGAGACGCCGTCCTTGGTGATGGTCGGGGCGCCGAAGCTCTTTTCGAGCACGACGTTGCGGCCCTTCGGGCCCAGGGTGGCCTTGACGGCATTGGCGAGCACGTTCACGCCGCGCACCATGCGCGAACGGGCGTCTTCACCGAAACGAATATCCTTGGCAGCCATTTTGTTACCTCGGGAATGGGGAATGGAGAAAGGGGAATAGGAAAAAGCGGGTCATGGAACCGGGACGGAAACCGAGGAAGGCGCAGCGAGGGCTTGCCTATTCCCCATTCCCGATTCCCGATTCGCAGCCGTCAGACAATCGCCAGGATGTCGTCCTCGCGGAGCACCTTGTACTCGACGCCTTCGGACTTGTAGCTGCTGCCGGCGTACTGGCCGTAGATGACCTTGTCACCCACCTTGACGGCCGGCGCGCGCACGCTGCCGTTGTCCAGCGGCTTGCCGGCGCCGACGGCGACGACCTCACCCTTGGTGGACTTTTCCTTGGCCGAGTCCGGAATCACGATGCCACCGGCGGAGATTTCGTCGGCTTCGATCGGCTTGACCACAACGCGGTCGTGAAGCGGCTTGATGCTCATTGAAAGACCCTCTTAAGTGATTGATTGGTCTGGGAAAGGCTGGCGATGTTAGCACTCGCACTGGGAGAGTGCCAACACAGCGCGCGAAAAAACCCGCCAGGCGGGACGGGCCAGTTATGGAGATCTGCGCGGGGCTTTCAAGGGGCACGGAGGAAAAATTTTTGCGTCAGGCGCGCGGGCGGTCCGCCGTCTGCAGGCCAATCTATACTGGCCCGATGCCTGCCGCCGACTCGGTCCACCTGCTGCTGAGCACCTGCCCCGACGCCGACAGCGCCCGGGCCATCGCCCGTGCATTGGTGGAGGAAGGCCTGGCCGCTTGCGTGACGCAGCTGCCTGGCGCCCATTCGGTATACCGCTGGCATGGCGCGGTGGAGACAGCAGAGGAAGTGCAACTGCTGATCAAGACCCGCGGCGAGCGACTGCAAGCAGCCATCGCGCGCTTGAACGAACTGCACCCGTATGACCTGCCGGAAGCGCTGGCCATTGACGCCAGCGCCGGCCTGCCCGCCTACCTGGACTGGGTGCGGGCACAAACCTCCGAGGATGTCTGATTGATGAAGTGGCTGCACCGCCTGCTCGCGCTATGCGCGCTGTCCCTGCCCTGCCTGCCCGCCCTGGCCTTCACTGAAGCCGACCTGTTGCCGGTCGACCAGGCCTTCGCGCTCAGTGCGCACGCCGATGACAGCAACGGCATCGAGCTGCAGTGGAAGATCGCCGACGGCTACTACCTGTATCGGCACCGCATCGCGGTCAGCCCGGTGGGCACAGGCTTCCGGCCCGGGCCGCTGACCTTGCCGGAAGGCCACAAGAAACACGACGAATTCTTCGGCAACGTCGAGACCTATCGCGGCCACCTGAGCGCAGTGCTGGCCGGCCAGGCCGATCCGGGCGTCCGCAGCGTCACCGTGGAGGTGCGCTATCAGGGTTGTGCCGATGCCGGCGTGTGCTATCCGCCGCAGAAGCGTCGCATCGAGGTCAAGCTGCCTGCCGACACCGGCGCTGCTGCGGGCGTTTCGGCGGCTACGGGCGGCGCGGCCGGTCTGCCGCGTGCGTCGGCATTGCCAGGCGCCGGCCCCGGCCTGCCCGGGCTGCCGGGCGGCGGCATGGAAGCCTTGCCGCTGCCGGCCGAACAGGCGTTCGCGTTCGAGGCCATCGTCGGCGACGGCAATACGCTGCTGCTGCGCTTCACGCCGGCGCCGGGCTACTACCTCTATCGCGATCGCACCTCGCTGGCGCTGGAAGGCAGCAAGCAGGTGGACACCGGCATGCCGCAGTGGCCGCCGGGGCGCTCGCATCATGACGAGCACTTCGGCGATGTCGTCGTGTACTTCGACCAGGCCGAAGTGACCTTGCCGCTGCTGCGGCGCACGACCGACCCGGCCGACATCACCCTGGTCGCCACCTTCCAGGGTTGCCAGACCGACGGCATCTGCTACCCGCCGATGACGCGGCGGGTGAAGCTGTCGCTGCCGGCCGGCAAGCTGACCCCGCCGGACCAGGCCAGCGCCGCGCCACTGCCGATCCAGCCGCTGAGCGGCAACGCGCGGCCGAAGCCGGCGGCGGCCAATGCGGCGCTCGACGCGCCCGATGCCTCCGCGCACAACGACGGCCGCAGCCTGCCGCCGTCGCCGCGCCAGAATCTGTTCTGGGTGCTGCTGGCGGCGCTGGCCGGCGGCCTGGTGCTCAATCTGATGCCGTGCGTGCTGCCGATCCTGTCACTGAAGGTGCTCGGCCTGGCCCACAGCGGTGAGAGCCGGGCCCGCGCGCGCAGCCATGCGCTGTGGTACTCGCTCGGCGTGCTGGTGTCCTTCAGCGCCATTGGCGCGCTGGTGATCGCGTTGCGTGCGGCCGGGCAGGCGGCGGGCTGGGGCTTCCAGCTGCAGCAGCCGTGGTTCGTGGCGATGCTGGCCTATCTGATGTTCGCCATCGGCCTGAGCCTGTCGGGACTGTTCACCCTGGGCGTGGGCGGCGGCATCGGCCAGTCGCTGGCTTCGCGCAATGGCCCGGTGGGTGACTTCTTTACCGGCGTGCTGGCTTGCGTGGTTGCCAGCCCGTGCATCGCGCCGTTCATGGGCACGGCGCTGGCGTATGCGTTTGCCGCGCCGGCGCTGGCGGCGATGCTGGTGTTCGTGGTGCTGGGCCTGGGCCTTGCGCTGCCGTTCCTGCTGATCGGCTTCGTGCCTTCGCTGGCGCGGCGCCTGCCCTCGCCCGGGCCGTGGATGGAAACGCTCAAGCAGGTGCTGGCCTTCCCGATGTACCTGACGGCAATCTGGCTGCTGTGGGTGCTGGGCAAGCAGCGCGGTGTCGACGCGCTGGCCCTGGTGCTGGTGGGGGCGACGCTGCTGGCACTGGGCCTGTGGTGGTTCGAGCGCAGCCGCTGGCGCAGCCATCGGACTGGGCTGGCGCTGTCGAGTCTGATGCTGCTGCTGGCCCTGCTGCCGGTGTGGGGCGTGACCCGGATCGCGCCGCCGCGCGCCGCCGTCGCCCAGGCTGGCGAGGTCGCCTATTCGCCGCAGCTGCTGGACCGCCTGCGCGCCGACAACCGCGTGGTCTTCGTCAACATGACCGCCGACTGGTGCGTGACCTGCAAGGCCAACGAGCGCCACGTGCTGGGCAGCGACGAATTCCGCGACACGCTGCGCCGCGTGGATGCGGTGTACATGACCGGCGACTGGACCAACGAAGACCCGGCGATCAGTGCTTTCCTGCGCCAGCACCAGGCGGTCGGCGTACCGCTGTATGTGGTCTACGGACCGGGCGCGCCGCCAACGATACTGCCAACGGTGCTGACCCAGGCCATCGTCGAAGACGCGCTGCTGCGGGCGGCGCGCTGAGGCACACGCCTGGTGAGCCCGGTGCGGAATGCGCTGGGAACGTGCGGGCTTTGCGCGGCCAACGTCGCGTCTGTGATCGAGATCGCAGCGCAGCAAAGATCGATTGCGAGGGGTCGGCCAGCGGCCGGTCCCCGCCGCTGCCAACACTGGCGCGGCTTTCCGGCAGAATTAAAACGATCGCTTAAAACAACGGCAACTTCGCCTATCTGGACAGTATCGCCGGCATCGCGCAGACTCGCGGCCTTTCCGGCTTCCGTCTTCGCCATGGCCCGACTGCTGCTGTTGCACGGCCCCAACCTCAACCTGCTCGGCACCCGCGAGCCGGAGGTCTATGGCCGCGACACGCTGGCCGCAATCGACGCCCGCCTGGCGGCCCGCGCCCAAGCCGCCGGCCACGCGATGGACAGCTTCCAGTCCAATGCCGAGCACGCGCTGGTCGAGCGCATCCAGGCCGCGCGCGAGGACGGCACCGCTTTCATCCTGATCAACCCCGCCGCCTTCACCCACACCTCGGTCGCCCTGCGCGACGCGCTGCTGGCGGTGGCGATCCCCTTCATCGAGCTGCACCTGTCCAACCCGCACGCGCGCGAATCGTTCCGCCATCACAGCTACCTCAGCGACAAGGCGGTGGGGGTGATCTGCGGCTTCGGCGCGGACAGTTACACGCTGGCACTGGATGCCGCCCTGGCCCGGCTCGGGCCGGGCTGACCCCAAGACTTTACGAATCCCGGGCGGCCCCGCGCCGCCGTTCCACGTTCAATCAAGAGGCCACCATGGATCTGCGCAAAATCAAGAAGCTGATCGACCTGCTCGAGGAATCCAACCTCGCCGAAATCGAAATCAAGGAAGGCGAGGAAAGCGTGCGCCTGGCGCGCGCGCCCAAGGGCAGCTTCGCCGCGCCCGCGCCGGTGATGATGGCCGCCCCGGCCGCCGCCGCGCCGGCCCCGGCCATGCCAATGCATTCGCCGACCGAAGCCTCCACCGGCGGCACCGCCAAGCCCGGCAACGCCCTGCCGGAGGGCCACGTGCTGCGCGCGCCGATGGTCGGCACGTTCTACACCTCGCCGGCCCCGGACAAGCCGGCCTTCGTCAGCGTCGGCCAGGCGGTCAAGGCTGGCGAGACCCTGGCGATCATCGAGGCCATGAAGATGTTCAACCCGATCGAAGCCGACGTCTCCGGCACGATCGTGGCCATCCTCGGCGAAAGCGGCCAGCCGGTGGAGTTTGATCAGCCGTTGTTTGTGATTGGCTGAAGTTGCGGGAATCGGGAATGGAGAATGGGGAATCGTCAAAGCGGCCGCACGAACGGCTCGAAGTTTGGCGGGACTCCATGGACATGGTGGAAATGACTTATCGGCTATCCGACGCGTTTCCGGCAAACGAACGTTTCGGACTGACGGCTCAACTGCGTCGTGCCGCAGTCAGTGTTCCGGCCAATGTAGCCGAGGGCGCTGCGCGCCGCTCCACTCCCGAGTACCTGCGCTTCCTCTCCATCGCACGCGGTTCCTTGTCAGAGGCCAGCACGCATCTCCAGATCGCCCGTCGCCTTGGCTATGTCGAAGACATTGGTTCACTGGACCATCTGATCGACATGATTTTTGCCAAATTGACCGCATTGATGAATGCCTTGAACAAGAAGGGAAAATGAAGATGCAGCCGTTTCCCCATTCCCGATTCCCCATTCTCCATTCACGGCCCTCCCATGCTCGATAAAGTCGTAATCGCCAACCGTGGTGAAATCGCGCTGCGCATCCTGCGCGCGTGCCACACGCTGGGCATCCGCACGGTCGCGGTGCATTCCACCGTTGACCGCAACCTCAAGCACGTGGCCATGGCCGATGAGTCGGTGTGCATCGGCCCGGCGCCTTCGACCGAGAGTTATCTCAATATCCCCGCGATCATCGCCGCGGCCGAGGTGACCGACGCGCAGGCGATCCACCCCGGCTATGGCTTCCTCTCGGAAAACGCCAATTTCGCCGAGCGCGTGGAGCAGTCCGGCTTCATCTTCATCGGGCCCAAGGCCGACACCATCCGCCTGATGGGCGACAAGGTCGAGGCGATCCGCGCAATGAAGGCGGCCGGCGTGCCTTGCGTGCCGGGCTCGGGCGGGCCACTGGGCGATGACATCGTCGCCAACACGCGCGTGGCGCGCGAGATCGGCTTCCCGGTGATCATCAAGGCCGCCGGCGGTGGCGGTGGCCGCGGCATGCGCGTGGTCCATGCGGAGGGCGCGCTGAAGGCCGCCATCGAGACCACCAAGTCGGAAGCCAAGGCGGCGTTCGGCAACGATCAGGTCTACATGGAGAAGTTCCTGGAGAACCCGCGCCACATCGAAATCCAGGTACTGGCCGACGGCCAGGGCAATGCGATCCACCTCGGCGAGCGCGACTGCTCGATGCAGCGCCGCCACCAGAAGGTGGTGGAAGAAGCACCAGCGCCGGGCATCACCGAAGAGCTGCGCAACGAGATCGGCAAGGTCTGCGTGGAAGCCTGCCTGCGCATCGGCTATCGCGGCGCGGGCACGTTCGAGTTCCTGTTCGAGAACGGCCGCTTCTACTTCATCGAAATGAACACCCGCATCCAGGTGGAGCATCCAGTGACCGAGCGCATCACCGGCATCGATCTGGTATGCGAGCAGCTGCGCATCGCTGCCGGGCAGAAGCTGACGATCAAGCAGAGCGATATCGTGCTGCGCGGCCACGCGATCGAATGTCGCATCAATGCCGAAGACCCGGAGACCTTCATGCCGCATCCGGGCCTGATCACCGCCTTCCATCCGCCGGGCGGCCCGGGCGTGCGCGTGGATACGCACATCTACAGCGGCTACCGCGTGCCGCCGAACTACGATTCGATGATCGGCAAGCTGATCGTGCACGGCCCGGACCGCGAAACCGCGATCGCGCGCATGCGCGTGGCGCTGAGCGAGATGGTGGTGGACGGAATTCGCACGAATATTCCACTGCAGCAGCGGATCATGCGCGACAAGGGCTTCCAGGCCGGTGGGCAGAACATCCATTACCTGGAAAAGCGCCTGGCCGAGCGCAAGAACCAGTCCATCGCATTGGTGTGAGGCAGGTCGGGGCTGTCGCCCCGCTTTCCCGTCCGTCGCCGCGATCTATCGGGCGCCCCGGGGGGGGCAGGTCCTTTCGGGACCCTAGACGCCATGGATGGCGTCCAGGAGCCCCATGGATGGGTTCACCGCGTGTCCCGAAAGGGCCTGCCCCCCGGGCGCCGCGCATGAAACCCTGGCAGCCGCATAAAAGCTGCCCTCAGCGCACCTCAACATCCGCGCTCGCGTTCGCCGCCTGCTGCGACCCCGCCTGCAATTCATTGCCCGTGCTCGAAGCCGGATCGACCACCGTCACCGTTTCCTTCGAGCCATCCGGCCACACGATCTGGAACGTCGAACCCGGCGGCAGACTCGCGAACGGCATCCCGCTCTGCGCCCGGTACAGCGCCGCCACCTGCGCCGCGCCCAGCCGCCGCGCCTGCTCGTCCGACTGCACGCTCGTCAGCCGCACCTGCGACAGATTCTGATACCGGCTATCGGCCGTATCGATCAGCACGATGCCCACCGCCGCCGCCGAATACGCCACGAAAGCCACTACCCAGAACCAGAACCGGGCCCCAACCAACCAGCGGCGATACTTCATGACGTTTCTCCCGAACCACTGACCAAAGTGTTCACCATCTCGTCCATCTTGTCGGCACTCTGCCGCGGTATCGCGGCATCAATCACGAAGGAAGGAAAATCCTGGCTGGCATCGGCCGAACAGATGCCGCCGTTCGCGCAGTAACTCGTCATCAGGTTGCTGCCCGCATCACAGGCCAGACCCAGCCGGCACGCCGCCAGCTGCCAGGCCAGCTGCGCATACTGGTCGCCGGCCACGTAGCCACTGAATGCCTCGTCGCCGCGCGCATTGATCCCCATCGCCCCGGACAGCGCCAGATACGCCTCCGGGTCGCGCGAGGCGATCACCCGCTGCACCAGCCCGCGCTTGTACTCGGCCGTGGCCAGCAACGGCCGACCCAGCGCCAGCAGTGCCGCTTCGGCCGCCAGATTGCCGGCCTGCGCCGCCTGCACGCGCTGGCCGAGGATGCTGGCCGCGGTCAGTCCGTCGCCCGCAACGAAACCGGCGCAGCGCGACTGCAGACGCTGGCGCGCGTCGGACATTGCCGCCGCCCCCGGCATCGGCTGCGATGCCAGCGTCACGCTGTCGGCAGCGTAGCCGGAGGGGTCCTGCGCATAGGCGGCACAGTAATCGTGGACCCGGCTCAACATCCAGCCAGCTTCTGCATCGCCGCTGCGAGCACTGTCGGCCAGACGCTGCGCGTAGCGATACAAATCCTTCTCGGCCTCGAAACCGCCGCGCAGATCCAGTGGCAGACCAGGGCCTACCGTGCTCAACTCCCGGCCGTCGCGCCGCGGCGCCGGCGCGGGCGAAGCCCCGGCGCGTGTCGCTGCCGTTTCCGCCGCGCGCGGCGCCGGCAGCGCAGACCCGGCCGGCATCCAGCCGACGCGATGCCACCACACCGCCGCCAGCAGGGCGACCGGCGCGATCAGCAACAGCAACGGGAGAACGCGGCTCTGGGGCATGGCTTCCCGGGTGGGGACCGGCTGGAGTGAGACGGGCTGGGCGGCGGTCTCGCGGGGCGCGGGACGCCGGTGATACGGGCCTTGCGGGCCGCGCGCGCGCAGTCTAACGCAAGCGGCCGGCCACGGCCCCGAAAGCGCCGGGCGCCGTGGTGGTCTACGATGCCCGCCCTGCCGTCGACCATTGCACCCCCATGCCGTTCCTCGAACTGACCCTGCACTGCACCGAGACCACCCAGCCCCGCTACGAGAACGCGTTGGAGGATGTCGGCGCGCTGGCAGTGACCCTGCTCGATGCCGACGCCGAAACCAGCAACGAGCGCGCCATCCTCGAACCGGGTGTGGGCCAGACGCCGCTGTGGAACAGCCTGGTGTTGACCGCGCTGTTCCCCGATGACACCGACGCGCTCGCCCTGCTGGCCGCGCTGGAAGCCTTCGACCCCGGTCTGGACTGGGCGCAGGTGCAGTTCCGCCAGGTGGCCGACGAGGATTGGGAACGCGCCTGGCTCGACCAGTTCCAGCCGATGCGCTTCGGCACGTGCACCTTCATCGTGCCGTGGAATCACGAACTGCCGGAAGACGCCCGCAGCGCCGAGGCCGCCGTCGTGCGCCTGGACCCGGGCCTGGCCTTCGGCTCCGGCACGCATCCGACCACTGCGCTGTGCCTGCGCTGGCTCGATGGCCTGACCAGCGAGGGCAGGCTGCAGGGCGCGCGCGTGCTCGACTTTGGCTGCGGCTCGGGGATCCTCGCGCTGGCCGCGCTCAAGCTTGGCGCCAGCGAAGCGGTCGGCGTGGACAACGATCCGCAGGCGCTGCTGGCCAGCCATGACAATGCCGAGCGCAATGGCGTGGCCGAACGCTTCAGCGTGTATCTGCCGGACGATGAGCCGCGTGCGACTTATCCTATTGTCGTCGCCAACATTCTGGCGTCGGCCCTGGATGCGCTGGCGCCGACGCTGGCCGAACGCGTGGCCGCCGGTGGACGCATCGCGTTGTCCGGCATCCTGCACGGACAGGAAGAAGAATTGCTGACGCGCTACGCCGCATGGTTTGACGCATTGCGTTGCGAACAGGACGGCGACTGGATGCGCATCGAAGGCGTGCGCCGCGCCTGATCCAACCTGCCCGGCACGGCGGCGAGGATGTGCGCCGTGCACGCGGCCGATTCGGCATCAATGGCCCACACCCACGGCCCCGGCCGGGCACCGTTGCGGCGCAGCCGGGACGCGCGTGCCCGCAGCCGTTGCCAACGCGCCAGATAGGCTACGCCTGGGAGGGTCATGCCTACCATCGACAACACCAATAAGTCCGTCCAGCGCGCGACTATCACGATGGCGCACAGCGCAATGGTGATGCAGATCTGACGCACCCGCTCTGCCCGGCGCGCTGCACGCATGCGGCGCAGCGATGCCGGTATCGCTTCGGCACGCCCCGCCAGCCACCACACGCGATACAGGCGCACGCCAGGTGCGCCGCGTGGATGCTGCGCCGACATCAGCGCACGCATGCGTCACAACCCACGGACCTGTACTGCAGCTTTCCGTCAAGGTCAGAATTGCTGACAAAATTCTGCCGAAAAGGTACGCGAGCCCGTAGCGCGATGACGGACGTTATATGTCCGGATTGTCGGTAGCAGCGCAGGTCGGAAACGGAGTGAGCAAGCTGTACGAAAGGATTCGAGAAGCACGTCGCCTGACCGGGCTGACCCAGGAAATGCTTGCGGCAGAACTGGGCATCTCGCGCAGCGCGGTGGCGCAATGGGAAATGGCGGACGGCACCGCGCCCTCGGTGGAAAACCTCATCGCGGTGGCCCGGCGCAGCGGCCTGCACTTCGAGTACCTGGCCACCGGGCGCGGCGAACCGCGCTTCGGCCCGGCGCAACTGATCACCGAGGAAGAGGCGCGCTATCACCCGCTGAGCGAACAGCAGCGCCAGTTGCTGGCGGCGTTTGAACAGTTGCGGCCGCGGCAACGCAGCGCTCTGCTCGAACTGATCCAGAGCCCGGGACCGCGACGACGGCGCTGACGCACCCCGCACGGCGGCGGCTGCACGGTCGCCACGGCGACAGCAACGCAGGTGCGTGCGGCGCTCCACACTTCGCGGCCAGCCAGTATCGCTTTCCATGCAATCCATGACAGGCATGCTTGCTTGGCATGGATTGCCCGGCAAGCAGAAAACCGCGCGGGTTTCGGCCGGCATACTCCGCATGATTGAATAAGGATTCTTCCCGCCTTCCGCCGACGATGACCGAAACTCCGCCGCCGCGTCGTCCCCTGGCTGCCTTCCTGCGCAGCCCCGCCCGCGAAGGGCAGCCGCCCGCGGATGCCGGCGACAGCGCCCAGGCGCCGGCTGCAAAGCCGGAGCAGGCCACATTGCCGACCGAAGTCACGCGGGTGCAGGCCACGCCGGACCTGGCCCCCGCACCAGTCAGCGAAGCCGGCGACGCGGCGCCCGGCGTCACCGCGCCAACCACCCACACCCCAGAGCCCGTGGCGCCAACGGCCGTTGCAGCATTGGCCGACGTGCCGCCCGCCGCGGCCCCCAGCTCCGAACCTGCAGTGGACTGGGGCGCCGCCAGGCTGCCGGTTGCCGCCGCGGCGGCACCGCGCTTCGCACAACCGCGCAGTCGCGCCCGCGCACCGCGCGCGCCGGCCTGGCAGTGGGGCGTGCTGGTCGCGTTCGCCCTGCTGCTGGTGTTGCAGATATTGCTGGCCGACCGTGCGCGACTGGCGGCCGATGCGCACTGGCGTCCCCTGCTGTCGGCGGTCTGCGGCGCATTGCGCTGCGAGCTGCCGGTGTGGCACGAGCCCTCGGCCTTCACCATGCTGGACCGCGACGTGCGGCCCTCGCCCGGGGAGACGGCGGTACTGCGCGTCCAGGCCAGCTTCCGCAACGACGCGCGCTGGCCCCAGGCCTGGCCCTGGTTGCAGCTGTCGCTCTCCGACGCGGACGGCCGGGTGATTGGCAGCCGCGTGTTCTCGCCCACGGAATATCTCGGCCATGCGCCCGACCCCGGGCAAACGCTGGCGCCGGGGCAAAGCGGACGCATCGATTTTCGCGTGCGTGAACCGGCAGCGGGCACCGCAGCGTTCACCTTTGACTTCCACTGAGCCGCGCCCGGCCGTGCCGCGCCCCCGCGCCCGACGGATGGCAGGCGCCGGACGCACGCGCTAGACTCACTCCCCCTCGCCGGTGGCCTGCCCGCCGGCTTCTTTGTCCGGGGATGTCCTTGAACGCAGCCACCACCCGTCCCGACGCCAGCCGCGGTGCTCCCAAGTCGCCGCTGCGCGAACATGTTGCCCAGTCCGTGCGCCGCTACCTGCGCGACCTGGACGGCAGCGACGCGGACGACATGTACGAGATCGTGCTGCGCGAGATGGAAATTCCGTTGTTCGTGGAAGTGCTCAACCACTGCGAGGGCAACCAGAGCCGCGCCGCGGCGATGCTGGGCATCCACCGCGCCACCCTGCGCAAGAAGCTCAAGGAATACGGCCTCTCTTAGCGGCCTGTCAGCCGCGGGAACCGGGAATCGGGAATGGGGAATCGCCAGGAGCGCCGCTTCTGACGATTCCCCATTCCCGATTCCCCATTCCCAGCCGTTTACAATAGCGGTCCTGCTCCGCTCCCCACGCGCTTCCATGTCCTCCGATCTGTTGCCCGTCCGCCGGGCCCTGCTTTCCGTTTCCGACAAGACCGGCCTGATCGAACTCGCCCGCGCGCTGGCCGCGCGCGGCGTTGAACTGCTCTCCACCGGCGGCACCGCCAAGGCGATCCGCGACGCCGGCCTGCCCGTGCAGGATGTAGCCGAACTGACCGGTTTTCCGGAAATGATGGACGGGCGGGTCAAGACCCTGCATCCGCGCGTGCACGGCGGCCTGCTCGGCCGCGCCGGCACCGACGATGCGGTGATGGCCGAACACGGCATCGCGCCGATCGACCTGCTGGTGCTGAACCTGTATCCGTTCGAGTCGGTCACCGCCAAGGCTGGCTGCACGCTGGCCGATGCGGTCGAGAACATCGATATCGGAGGCCCGGCGATGTTGCGCTCGGCAGCGAAGAACTTCGCGCGCGTGGCGGTGGCTACCGATCCGGCGCAATACGCCGGTCTGCTCGCCGAGCTCGATGCCAACAACGGCCAGTTGTCGGCCGCGCAGCGCTTCGCCCTGTCGGTGGCCGCGTTCAACCGCGTGGCCCAGTACGACGCGGCGATCAGCAACTATCTTTCCGCCGTGGCCGATGCCACGCAGGCCGTGCCGCAGCGCGCCGAGTACCCGGCGCAGATGAATTCCACCTTCGTCAAGGTGATGGACCTGCGCTACGGCGAGAATCCGCACCAGAGCGGCGCCTTCTACCGCGACCTGTATCCGGTGCCGGGCACGCTGGCCACATTCCGCCAGCTGCAGGGCAAGGAACTGAGCTTCAACAACCTGGCCGACGCCGACGCGGCGTGGGAATGCGTGCGCCAGTTCGATGCCCCGGCCTGCGTCATCGTCAAGCACGCCAATCCGTGCGGCGTGGCGGTGGGCGTGGCCTGCGGCGATGCCTACGAGCTGGCCTATGCCACCGACCCGACCAGCGCCTTCGGCGGCATCATCGCCTTCAACCGCACGCTGGACGCAGCCACGGCCAAGGCCATTCTCGACCGCCAGTTCGTCGAAGTGCTGATCGCGCCGGACTACGAGCCTGGCGCGCTGGACTACGCCACCAGGAAGGCCAACGTGCGCGTGCTGCAGATTCCGCACGGCGCCGGCCTCAACAACTACGACAGCAAGCGCATTGGCTCCGGCCTGCTGCTGCAGTCCTCCGACAACCGCGGCATGAGCGCCGGCGAGCTGAAGGTGGTCACCAAGGTGGCGCCGAGCGAAGCGCAATTGCGCGACCTGCTGTTTGCCTGGCGCGTGGCCAAGTACGTCAAGTCCAACGCCATTGTCTATGCGAAGGACAACCGCACCATTGGCGTCGGCGCCGGGCAGATGAGCCGCGTGTATTCGGCGCGCATCGCCGGCATCAAGGCACAGGACGCGCATCTGGTGGTGCCGGGTTCGGTGATGGCGTCCGATGCCTTCTTTCCGTTCCGCGACGGCATCGATGCCGCCGCCGAGGCAGGCATCGCCGCGGTGATCCAGCCGGGCGGCTCGATGCGCGACGCCGAGGTCATCGCCGCGGCCGACGAGCACGGCCTGGCCATGGTGTTCACCGGCGTACGCCACTTCCGCCACTGATCCAGCGACCCGACCCCATCGATTGACGCGCGAGGTGCGCCATGTGGATACGCGAGGAAACCGCCGCCGACCATGACGCGATTGCCCGGGTGATCGCCGCCGCGTTTGCGCAGGCGGCGCATGCGTCGGGCACCGAGGCGCGCATTGTCGAGGCGCTGCGTCAGGCCGGCGCATTGAGCGTGTCGCGCGTGGCCGACATCGACGGGCGCATTGCCGGCCACGTCGCGATCTCGCCGGTGACGCTGGACGATGGCAGTAGCGGCTGGTTCGGCCTGGGCCCGGTCGCGGTGGACCCGGCGGACCAGGGCCGCGGCGTGGGCAGCGCGCTGGTGCGCGCGGTGCTGGCCGAGTTGCCGGCACTGGGTGCGCGTGGCTGCGTGGTATTGGGCGACCCGGCCTGGTATGCGCGCTTTGGTTTTGCGCCGGTGCCCACGCTGCGCTTTGAAGGCGCACCGGCCGAATATTTCCAGGCCCTGCTGATCGGCGACGGCGACGCGCCGCGGGCACGGGTCGACTACCACCCCGCATTTTTCATCGCGTAGCCGCACGGCACGCAGGAGCCTTGACCGCATGAAGATCCTCGTCATTGGTGCCGGTGGCCGCGAACACGCGCTGGCCTGGAAGATCGCCCAATCCCCGCGCGTGACGCAGGTGCTGGTCGCGCCCGGCAATGCCGGCACCGCCAACGAGGACAAGTGCCGCAACGTGGCGATCAAGGTCACCGACCTGGACGCGCTGCTCAAGCTGGCCCAGGACGAAGGCGTGGCACTGACGGTGGTCGGCCCGGAAGTGCCGCTGGTGGCCGGCGTGGTCGATCGCTTCCGCGCTGCCGGCCTGCGCATCTTCGGGCCCACCGCGGCCGCCGCGCAGCTGGAGGGCAGCAAGGCCTACGCCAAGGACTTCCTGGCCCGGCACGGCATCCCCACCGCGTACTACGCCGTGCACCACGACATCGACGCCGCGCTGGCCTACGTGCGCGAGAAAGGCGCGCCCATCGTCATCAAGGCCGATGGCCTGGCCGCCGGCAAGGGCGTGATCGTGGCGATGACGCTGGCCGAGGCCGAGGCGGCCGTGCACGACATGCTCTCCGGCAACGCCTTTGGCGATGCCGGCGCGCGGGTGGTGATCGAGGAGTTCCTCGACGGCGAGGAAGCCAGCTTCATTTCGATGGTCGATGGCCACCACGCGCTGCCGATGGCCACCAGTCAGGACCACAAGCGCGTGGGCGACGGCGACACCGGCCCCAACACCGGCGGCATGGGCGCCTATTCGCCGGCGCCGGTGGTCACCGCCGAGGTGCACGCGCGAGTGATGCGCGACGTGGTCGAGCCGACCGTGCGCGGCATGCTCGCCGATGGCATCCCCTTCACCGGCTTCCTGTATGCCGGGCTGATGATCGATGCCAGCGGCGCGCCCAAGGTGATCGAGTTCAATGTGCGCTTCGGCGACCCGGAAACCCAGCCAGTGATGCTGCGCCTGCAGTCGGACCTGGTGGATTTGCTGGAAGCGGCCATCGATGGCCGCCTGGATGGCGTTACCGCGCAGTGGGACCCGCGCCCCTCGCTGGGTGTGGTCATCGCCGCGCGGCCGTACCCTGACACGCCGGTGACCGGCGAGATCATCGAGGGCCTGGCGCAGGTGCCGGCCGATGCCAAGGTCTTCCATGCCGGCACCACGCTCGATGCGCACGGCCGCGTGCTCAGTGCCGGCGGCCGCGTGCTGTGCGTGGCGGCGCTGGGCGACAGTGTGCGCGAGGCGCAGCGGCGCGCGTATGCGGCGCTGGCCGGCATCCACTGGCCGCACGCCTTCCACCGCAAGGACATCGGCTGGCGCGCCATTGCCCGCGAAGAAGGGCGTTGAACCGCTGACGCTTTTCGCCCCCGCGACGGCGCGGCGATCGCCATAATGGGGCCGTGACCAAGCCGACGATCGAATCGCGCCTGGGCCGGCTATGGGCCCACGAGAAGGCCAGTTATGGCCTGCGGGTATTGATCGCGCTGGGCGTGGCGATGGCCAGCTGCTGGTATGGCGGCCAGATCGCGGCGCTGCCGGCGATCTTCCTGGGCATCATCGCCAGCGCCATTGCCGAGACCGATGACAACTGGCTCGGCCGCGCCAAGTCGGTGCTGCTGTCGCTGCTGTGCTTTGCCTGCGCCACGGCGGCGGTGGTGTGGCTGTTCCCGCACCCCTGGGCGTTCATGGCCGCGCTGGCCCTGTCCACTTTCGCCCTGACCCTGCTCGGCGCGCTGGGCGAACGCTACGCTTCCATTGCCCAGGCCACCGTGGCCCTGGCGATCTACACCATGATCGGCCTGGACCAGCAGCAGGCCGCCGGCGCCAGCGACAATGCCGCCTGGCACGGCAGCGTGCTGCTGCTGGTCGGCGCGGCCTGGTACGGCCTGCTGTCGATCCTGTGGGCGGCGTTGTTTGCCAATCGTCCGGTGCGCGAACGCCTGGCGCAGTTGTTCGCGGTGCTGGGCGAATATCTGCGGCGCAAGGCCGACCTGTTTGAACCGGTGCGCGGTGACGACCTGCAGGTCCGCCGCCTGGCCCTGGCCGAGCAGAACGCGCGCGTGGTCGCTGCACTCAACGCGGCCAAGGGCGCCATCCTCAGCCGCTTCGGCCGCTCGGGGCGGCCTGGCGTGCAATCGGGCCTGTACTTCCGCCTGTATTACCTGGCGCAGGACTTCCACGAGCGCGCCAGCTCCTCGCACTATCCCTACGACGCGCTGACCGAAGCGTTCTTCCATAGCGACGTGCTGTATCGCTGCCGCCGCCTGTTGTCGCTGCAGGGCGATGCCTGCGCGGCGCTGGGCGAGGCACTGCGCCTGCGCCAGCCCTTCGTGCAGGGCGCCGACAGCCGCCAGGCCGCCGAAGACCTGCGGCAGTCGCTGGACTATCTGCATGCGCGCGCCGAGCCACGCCAGGCGCGGCTGCTCGGCTCGCTGGAATTGCTGTCCAGCAACCTGCATGGCATCGAGCGGCGGCTGTCCGAGTCGTCGTTGTCGGACACGCCGCTGGACGGCATCGACACACGCCTGCGCGATTCCTCGCCGCATACGCTGCGCGAAATGGGCCGGCGCCTGCTGCAACAGTTCACGCCTGGCTCGGTGCTGTTCCGCCATGGTGTGCGAATGGCGCTGGCACTGCTGGCCGGCTATGCGGTGATGCGGCTGATGCATGCGCATCACGGTTACTGGATTCTGTTGACCACTGCCTTCGTCTGCCGCCCCAACTATGGCGCGACCCGGCTGCGGCTGGTGCAGCGCATCGCCGGCACGCTGGTCGGCCTCGGCGCGACCTGGGTGCTGATGCAGTTGTTCACCGGCATGGAGACCCAGTTGCTGCTGGCGCTGCTGGCGGCGCTGCTGTTCTTCGTCACCCGTACCGACCGCTACCTGCTGGCCACCGCGGCGATCACAGTGATGGCGCTGCTGTGCTTCAACCTGCTTGGCGATGGCTTCGTGCTGCTGTGGCCGCGGCTGATCGACACGCTGGTGGGCTGCCTGATCGCGGCGCTGGCCGCGTTCCTGATCCTGCCGGACTGGCAGGGGCGACGCCTGCACGCGGTGATCGCCAATGTGCTGGCCAGCGCTTCGCGCTACCTGCGCGAGGTGCTGAGCCAATACGACCTGGGCCAGCGGGACGACCTGAATTACCGCATCGCCCGCCGCGACATGCACAACGCCGATGCCGCGCTGTCGGCCGCACTGGCGAACATGGTGCGCGAGCCGGGTTACGTGCGCCGCAACCTGGATGCAGGCTTCCGCTTCCTGGCCCTGTCCAATGTGTTGCTGGGCTATCTGTCCGCGCTGGGCGCGCACCGCGAAAAGCTCGAACTCGATGCCGCGACGCTGGAAGCAGGCAGCTACGTGCGCGCGGCCCTGGACACGATTGCCGCGCGCCTGGCGCAGCGCGCGCCGCTGCCGTCGGTGGACGAAAGCGTGGAGGTCGGCCTGGCCGAACAACTGGAAGAGATCGCCGCCGACGCCGCGCCCAAGCAGCGCCTGCTGCGCACACAGCTGGCCCTGGTATTGCGCCTGCTGCCGCGCTTGCGCGCGGCGGCACAGGAAGTGGTGGCCGAAGTGTCGCCGCGCGGCGCCGAACACGCGCCGGAAACAATGGCCGGCGCCTGAGTTTCAGTCCGCCGCGGTGCGCCGCTCCGCAACCAGCGCCATCCACCCCAGCGCCAGCACCGCCAGCGCCGCGCCCACCACCACCACGCCATGCCAGCCGCCACGTGCATAGGCAATGGTGCCGGCGCTGGAACCCAGCGCGCCGCCGATGAAGTAGCAGGTCATGTAGGCCGAGGTGATGCGGTTGCGGGCCGCCGCGTCGAGTTGGTAGATCACGCTCTGGTTGTTGACGTGCACGCCCTGCACCGCCACGTCGAGCAGCAGCACGCCGATGACCAGCAGCCATAGCGAATGCGGCGCCGCCCACAGCAGCGCCCACGACAGCAGCAGCATCACCAGCCCACCCCAGCTGGCCAGGGTGCCGTGGCCGCGGTCGGACAGCTTGCCGCCTAGGTTGGCGGCCAATGCGCCGGCCGCGCCGATCAGCCCGAACAGGCCGATCACCCCGGTGCCGTAGTGGTAGTCCGGCCCGGCCAGCAGGAACGCCAGCGTGGTCCAGAACACGCTGAAGCCGGCGAAGATCAGGCCACCGAGCACGGCGCGGCCACGCAGCACCGGCTCGTCGCGCAGCAGCGTAAGCACCGAGAAGATCAGGCGCGGATAGGACAGGCTCGCGTCGCCATCATGCCGTGGCAGCCCGCGCCACAGCAGCGCGGCCACGACCAGCATCAGCCCCGCCGCCACCCAGTACACGGTGTGCCAGCCGCCAGCATCGGCCAGCAGGCCGGAGATCGTGCGCGCCAGCAGGATGCCCAGCAACAGCCCGCTCATCACCGTGCCGACCACGCGGCCGCGTTCGTGCGGCGCGGCCAGCGTCGCCGCATACGGCACCAGCACCTGCGCTGCCACCGAACACAGGCCGGTGACCAGCGTGCCGAGCAACAGCACCGTGAAGGTCGACGACGCCGCGCTGACCAGCAGCCCCACCGCGCACAGCACGAACAGCCCCACGATCAGGCCACGGCGCTCCAGCCGGTCGCCCAGCGGCACGATCAGCAGCAACCCGGCCGCATACGCCAGCTGCGCCACCGTCACCACCATGCCAGCACTGCGCGCATCGACCCCGAAGGTCTGCGCCAGCGTCTGCAACAGCGGCTGCGCGTAGTAGTTGCTGGCCACCGCCAGGCCCGTGGCCACCGCCATCAACAGGACCAGGCTCTGCTTGATGCGAGGGTAGTGCGAAGCAGTGGACATCGAAGGCACCGGTGCGGGGGGCGCACAGTATGCCCAAGCAGGTGCCGGCCGGGCTGACGGCGCATCCCAAAGCGACTCATTGTCCTGCTAGGCTGCGCGCGACCGCCAAGGAGACCGCATGTCAGGCCACAGCCAGTTCGCGCTGTTGAAGCAGCGACGCTTCCTGCCCTTTTTCGCCGTACAGGCCCTGGGCGCCTTCAACGACAACGTCTATCGCCAGGCCATCATCGGCCTGCTCGGCTACTTGGCCGTTGAACAGTCTCAGCGCCTGGTCTATACCAACCTGGCCCCGGCACTGTTCATCCTGCCCTACTTCCTGTTTTCCGCCATCGCCGGACAGATCGCCGAAAAGCTGGAGAAGCAGCGGCTGATCGTCATCACCACGACGATGGAGATCGTGGTGATGTCGCTGGCCGCAGTGGGCTTTCTCACCGAGAACCTGATCGTGCTGCTGGTGGCGCTGTTCTGCACCGGCGTGCAGTCCACGTTGTTCGGGCCGGTGAAATATTCCATCCTGCCCTCGGTGCTCAAGCCCGAGGAACTGACCGGCGGCAATGGTCTGGTCGAGATGGGCACCTCGATCTCGATCCTGTGCGGCATGATCTTCGGCGGACTGATCTTCACCATTGCCGGCGCGCACGGCACCGTGGTCGCCGCCGTGGCGGTGATCGCCCTGGCCCTGACCGGCAACCTTGTCGCCCGCCGCGTGCCGCGTGTGGCCGCTGGCGCCCCGGACCTGAAGATCAACTGGAACCCGATCCCCGAATCGCTGGCGATCATGCGCCTGGCCCGGCGCGAGCTGGCGGTGCGCAACGCCGTGCTCGGTGTGTCGTGGTTCTGGTTCATCGGCACGGTGATCACCGCGCAGCTGCCGGGCTATGCCGAACTCAACCTGGGCGGCCGGCCGGAGCTGTACGTGTTCGCGCTGGCGCTGTTTTCGATCGGCACCGGCACCGGCTCGCTGCTGTGCGAGAAGCTGTCCGGGCGCACGGTGGAGATTGGCCTGGTGCCGCTGGGCGCGTTCGGCATCAGCGCCTTCATGCTCGATCTGTACTTCGCCCGGCCCGGGCAGGCCCTGGCCGCCGGGCTGGACGTGATGGGCTTCGTGCGCCAGCCAGGCAGCGCGCGGATCATGTTCGATCTGCTCGGCATCGGCGTGTTTGCCGGCTTCTTCGTGGTGCCGCTGTTCGCGCTGATCCAGAGCCGTACGCCGCGCGAGGAACTGTCGCGGGTGATCGCCGGGCTCAACATCCAGAACTCGCTGTTCATCGTCGCCGCGGCGGTGGTGGGCATCGCGGTGCAACGCGGCCTGGGCTGGACGATCCCGCAGGTGTTCCTGGCGCTGGCCATCGCCAACACGCTGGTGGCGATCTGGATCTTCAGCATCGTTCCCGAGTTCCTGATGCGCTTCCTCAGCTGGCTGCTGGTGCGCGCGCTGTACCGGCTGGAGCTGCACGGCATCGAGAAGAACGTGCCCGACGAAGGCGCCGCGCTGATCGTGTGCAACCACGTCAGCTACATGGACGCGCTGATCCTGGCGGCGACGGTGCCGCGCCCGGTGCGCTTTGTCATGTACTACAAGATCTTCAACATCCCGGTGATGCGCTGGATCTTCCGCACCGCCAAGGCCATTCCCATTGCCGGGGCGCGCGAGAACCCGGAGCTGATGCAGCATGCGTTCGACGAGATCGATGCCGCGTTGGCTGACGGCGAACTGGTGTGCATCTTTCCGGAGGGTGCGCTGACCCGCGATGGCAGCATCGCCCCATTCAAGTCCGGCGTGGAGAAGATCCTCGAACGGCGCGCGGTGCCGGTGGTGCCGATGGCGCTGCGCGGCATGTGGAGCAGCATGTGGAGCCGGCGCGATTCACGCCTGGGCCGCATGCGCGTGCCGCGCCGTTTCCGCGCGCGGGTACAGGTGGTGGCCGCGCCGCCGCTGGATCCACAGGGCGTGGACGCGCCGGCGCTGGAAGCACAGGTGCGCGCGCTGCGCGGCGAACTGGCCTGAGCAGCGCCGTCGGCACGGCTTTCCAAGCGTCGGCTGCAGGGCTACTCTTGCGTGCAGCGCGACCACCCCGGTGGCCGTGGAAGGAAGGGATCAGGGGAACTGCATGCCGTCTTCCGCTCTCCATTCGCCAGTGTGCGTGCGTGGCCCGGCCGCGCTCGTGCACCTGGCCACGCCCGCTGGCCGCGCGGGTGCTTCCGGTTGCCGCCGCCGCGCCTGCTGATTCCGCCCCACCACCCCAAGGAGCTCTCATGAGCGCAGTACCCCCCGTTGTTCCGCCGGCCGCGCCGCAGCCGATCCCCAACTACCTGGCCTGGTCGATCATCTCCACGGTGCTGGCCCTGTGCCTGTGCTGCCCGGGCCTGATCACCGGCATCGTCGCCATCGTCTTCTCGAGCAAGGTCAATTCGCTGCTGGTGCAGGGCGACCTGGATGGCGCGCGCCGCGCGTCGGCCAACGCCAAGATCTGGTGCTGGGTGACCACGGCGCTGGCCATCGTCGGCCTGATCATCAACATCTTCGTCATCGCCACCGGCGGCATGCAGAGCTACATGGAGTACATGCAGCAGGTGCAGCAGATGTCGTGATGGCGTTACCGCGCCAGCACTGGCTGATCCTGGCGGCGGCCGCTCCGGCGGCCGTCGTCGGCGTGTGGCTGCTGTACCGTTTCGACCCGAACGTGGCGGGCAATCCGTTCCCGCCGTGCGTGTTCCGCCTGGTCACCGGGTTCTATTGCCCGGGTTGCGGACTCACCCGCGCCATGCACGCGCTGGTGCACCTGGACCTGCTCCGCGCCTGGCGCATGAACCCAGGCGTCATGGCCGGACTGGCGCTGGTCCCCGGTCTGCTGGCATGGCAGGCAGGCTGGCGCGCACGCTGGTTTGCGCCCGTGGTGGCCGTGGTATCGCGCCCGAATTTCTGGCTGGTACTGCTGCCGGCCTATTGGGTCGCGCGCAACCTGCCGTGGTTTCCCTTCACCACGCTGGCGCCAGGCTGAGCCACGGGGTCAACCGACCCAGCCCGCAATCACCAGCAGCGCCAGCACCACCATCCACAACAGCAGCACGCGCCAGACCAGGCTCATCGCGTCGCGTACTTCCGGCAGGCGGCGCCATACCGGCACCAGCCCGACATCGGTGTAGTCGTGCGCTTCTTCGCGCAGTTCGGCGCGCACACTGGCCCGCGCCACGGCGCCAAGAAACGCCGGCTCCAGCGACCAGCGGTTGCCCTGCGCATCGCGCCAGGCGCGGAACACCGTGTCGAAATTGCCGACCAGCGCCATCGACAGCACCATCAACTGGGCCGGCAACCATTCCAGCAGGGCCAGCAGCGTGTGCGCACCGCGTTCGTTGGCTGGCGGCAGCCGGTTCGCAAGCGGGCCTTCGACCATCAGCACCAGCAGGCGGTACAGCAAGGCGCCGAACGGGCCGAGCAGCAGGAACCAGAACAGCACGCCAAGCCAGCGCCGCAGCCCGTTGACGACCACCGCCTCGACCAGTGAAGGCGCGTCCTCGTGCAGGCTGCCGCCGCCGGCCTGCAGATGCGCGACGGCGGCGCGGCGGCCGATCGGGTCATCGGCGTCGATCACTGCCTCGACATCGCGGTCCAGGTCGCGCGGACCCCAGGTCCAGGCCAGCACGATCACTCCGTACAGCAGCGACAACAATCCGTAGCCATGGCCGCGCAGCAGCCATTGCAGCAACAGCACCGGCAGCAATGGCGGCAGCAGGGCGAGCAGCGGCCCATAGCGACCTTGCCAGACGCCGCGGCCGTGCGATTGCGCCTGCAGCCAGTCTACCCAGCCCTCGAACCAGCCGAAATGGCGCAGCCGCGCGACGTGCGCGGGCACGACATGGCCCAGGGCCAACGCGACGATCACGGCAACCAGAGCGGTGAACATGGACGGGTGACTCCTTGCGGCGGATCGGGCCGGGCGGGTGCCGGTTACCGGCGATGATGCGGCAAGGCCGGTCTGCCGTCAGCCTTGTTGGTACCAGTGTTCGATGAGGGCGCGGGCAATGGAGATCGGCGGCGCCAGTTGCAGCGCACTGCCGTCGTCAACGGCGCCGCGCGCCAGTGCCGCGCCCACTTCCTCGCGCGAGAACCAGCGCGCGTCTTCCAGCTCACCATTCACTCGCGGCGTCTGCGCGCCATCGGCACTGGCACGGAAGCCGAGCATCAGCGCGCCGGGGAAGGGCCAGGGCTGCGCGCCGAGGTACTGGCAGCTGTCCACGCGCACCTGGGTTTCCTCCAGGACTTCGCGGGCCACGGTCTGCTCCAGCGATTCGCCCGGCTCGACAAAACCGGCAATCACCGAATAACGCCGCGGCGCCCAGCTCGCCTGGCGGCCGAGCAGCAGACGCTCGCCGTCGCTGACCGCGACGATCACCGCCGGGTCCACGCGCGGATAGTGGTCGTTGCCGCATTGCGCGCAGTGGCCGATGAAGCCGCCGCGGCGGAATTCAATGGCGCCACCGCACACGCCGCAAAAACGGGTGCGTGCCTGCCAGTAGGACATGCCGCGGGCATAGGCGAAGGCGGTGGAGGCAGCCGCTGGCCATTCGGCCGCAGCACGGCGCAGGTCGATGAGTCCGCTGGCGGTGACGGTGACCTGGGTCGCATCCACGCCAAACCACGCCTGCTCGCCATCCAGGCCGAGGAAGATCGCCGTGCCCGGCCCGGGGCCGAGGTCGCTACCGGTCAGCGCGGCGGGCTGGCCTTGCGCGTCGGCATGGGCCTGGCCCTCGGCGTCGAGTATCAGCACCCGCGCCTGCGGCCATAGCCGGGCGAGCGCGTCGGCGTCGTCGCGCAAGGCATCGGCGCGGTCGAGCGGTTGCTGGACGAAGGCGAAACCGGAGAAGGTCGGGGCAGGTGCGGGCATCTGCCGAAGCGTGCCGGCAAACCTGTTTCACCGCAACCGCAGCGGCCGGATCACCACAGCAGAGGCCGGCGATGCCGGCCCTGGTGCGATGCAACGGCGCTACCGCGCGCGCTTCAGACGCTGAAGCTGCTGCCGCAGCCGCAGGTGGTCTTGGCGTTGGGATTGCGGATGACGAACTGGGCGCCGGTCAGGCTTTCGGTGTAGTCGACTTCGGCACCCATCAGGTACTGCAGGCTCAAGGGGTCGACCAGCAAGGTCACGCCGTCGGTGGCGACCGCCAGGTCGTCCTCGGCACGGTTCTCGTCGAACTCGAAGCCGTACTGGAAGCCGGAACAGCCGCCGCCCTGGATGTAGACGCGCAAGGCCAGTTCGGCATTGCCCTCGTCCTGGATCAGCTCGCGCACCTTCGCCGCCGCGGCGTGGGTGAAGTTCAGCGGGCGCTCCAGCGACTGGTAATCCGGCGCGGCCGCGGCGCCCGGCAGGGAAACAAGCGTAGTCATGCGCGCAGGATGGGGCCGTGGGCCCGGCGATTCAACCCGCCAGGGCGGACGCAGCGTTTGATGCAGCGCCTGCCCTGCCCGTCCCGCTGAACGGTGTCAGCCGCTGACCGCAGCCAGGGCCAGGCGGCTTTCATCCTCGCGCGGCGACGGCAGGGCCGCCGCGCCGGTGCTATGGATCAGATGCCCGGTGAGCTGGGCGCCGGCGCTCATTTCCACGACCTGGTAATGCACGTTGCCATGCACCCGTGCCTTGGGCGCCAGTTCGACCCGCTCGGCCGCATGCACATCGCCGTCGAGCTGGCCATTGATGACGACCACCGGCGCACGCACTTCGCCTTCGATGCGGCCCTGCTCGGCCAGCGTCACCATGGCGGCAGTGCCGTCCTCGGCAATGATCTTGCCGTGCACGCGGCCCTCGATGTACAGCCCGCCGCTGAAGACCAGGTCGCCGCGGATCACCACTTGCGCGCCAATCAGGGTATCGACGACGGTCTGGTCGCCACGGTTGGTTTTATTGCCGAACATGCCTACTCCCCCGCGCCTGGATCACCGGCGCTTTTCCAATCGAATGTCTGGTTTACGGGCGCCCCACCGCCACTGAGCGAGATTCGCACACGTTGTGGGGTGAAATCCTTGGGCAGGATCACGCTGCCGCTCAACTGCTGGAAATACCTGAACGAATACGCCTGCCCAGGAGCATCGGGCTTCTGGTGCAGTTCGTTCCAGCTGACCGTGGTCAGCTTGCCGTTGCGCACGCCTTCCACCGCGAAGCGCAACTGGCCTTCGCTGATGGCGCCGCGATTCAGGTTCTGCGTCAGCACCACCGTATAGGCCCAGGTGCCGCCGGCCTCGGGTGCGAATTCGATGGAATGGGCGTTGAGCCCCTTGCGCTGGCTGGTGGCGCCGACCAGCCTTTCATAGAAGGCCACATCGGCGCGCAGGGCTGCGATCTGTTCGTCGCGTTCGGCCAGCGAGGCCTGGACCTCGTTGTTGGCGGCGCGGCTGATCTGATCGGACACCGTCAGGTTGACCTGGCGCTGCTTCATCGCCTGGATCTGCTGCTGCAGGTCGGCGGCCTTGCGCTGACTGGCGCGCAGTTCGGCCTGGGCCTGGCCCAGCTGCGGCGCGGCCAGACGACTGGCGAGCAGCCACACCGCAACCAGGGACAGCAACCACACGACAGCGATCACGATGCAGGCGACGAGCGGCACGCGGCGCGCCGAAGGCGAGCCATGCCGGACGAGCTGGATGCGGGGAACCGGTCGATTCATGGGGTCCGGCGCGGCGGGGCGCGAGTGTCCTGTGGAAGGGCTGGCTAGTGTGCCAGATGGGCGCAGCGCGGCGCCCAGCCGTACTGGCATGACTTGGGCGCTTGGCCGATAGTGGCCGTCCGGTCATTCGAGCACGACACCATGAGCGAAGCGCATTTGTTCGTCATCGGCATCCTGCTGGCCTGGCTGGCCGGTATCCGCGTGTACCTGACGGTCTTCGGCATCGGCCTGGCCGGCGCGCTGGGCTGGGTGGACCTGCCTCCGGCACTGCGGGCCACCGAATCGGCCTGGGTGCTGGGCACCTCCGGCGCATTGGCGCTGGCGGAGTTCTTTGCCGACAAGATTCCAGGCGTGGATTCGGTGTGGGACCTGCTGCACACGCTGGCGCGGGTGCCGGCGGGCGCGTTCCTGGCCGCGGCGACCCTCTCGCCCGATGGCCAGTTGGGCGCCGGCGCCCTGGCCGCCGGCGCGGGCGTGGCGCTGACCAGCCATGTGCTCAAGGCCGGCTCGCGCGCCCTGCTCAATACCTCGCCCGAGCCGGCGAGCAACTGGGTCGCTTCGCTGGCCGAGGACGCGGTGGTGACCACGACACTGGCCCTGGCCCTGGCGCATCCGTGGCTGGCGCTGCTCGTGGTGGTCAGTGCCAGCGTGATCGGGGCACTGCTGGTGTGGTGGGTCTGGCGCACCTTGTGGCGCGGGATGCGGCGCCTGGTGGCGCCGCTGCGCCCCGGCCGCGGCCGATCAGGCCCGGCCCAGTCCCCGCTGTCGTGAAGTTCATCGCATAATCGGCGTCGCTGACAGGGGGAGTCTCCATGGTCGCTCGACAACCGGCCGCATCCAATCCACGTGGCGTGCGCGCCGAAACGCCGCCGACGGACTATTGGCGGCGCTGGGACGACATTTCCGAACAGATTGGCGGCGTGCGCCCGCAGGCCGAGGCTGAGGCCGTGGCGATGCCGGCGGCCGCTGCGCCTGCGTCGCCGTCATTGGCCGCCAATGTGCAGGTGAGCGCGCAAGCGCCGTCAGTTCCGTCGCCGGCCGCGAGCGGGACACCCGCGCCGGCAGTGAGCGCGGACAACGACGAAGGCCTGCTGCAGGCCAACGACAGCCCGTACCGCATTCTGATCGTCGAGGATGATCGTTCGCAGGCCTTGTTCGCGCAGAGCGTGCTGCACGGCGCCGGCATGCACGCGCAGGTGGAGATGAGCGCGGCGGCGGTGCCGCAGGCCATCGCCGACTACCGTCCGGACCTGATCCTGATGGACCTGCACATGCCGGACCTGGACGGCATCCGCCTGACCACGCTGATCCGCCAGCAACCACAGCACCAGTTGCTGCCGATCGTGTTCCTGACCGGCGACCCGGACCCGGAGCGCCAGTTTGAAGTGCTCGACAGCGGTGCCGACGACTTCCTCAACAAGCCGATCCGCCCGCGCCACCTGATTGCCGCGGTCTCCAACCGCATTCGCCGCGCGCGCCAGCAGGCGCATCTCAGCGGCAATGACGGCTCGCTGCACAATCCGGAAACCGGCCTGCCCACGCGCGCGCACCTGATGCAGTTGCTGGGCAGCCTGCTCGGCCGCGCCGACGCCGGGGCAATGTTCATCGAGATCGCCAGTGCCCTCGGCCTGCGCGAGCGCTTCGGCTATGCCGCCTTCGAGCGCCTGATGAACCAGGCAGGGCATCGCCTGGCGCGGGTCGCCACGCCCTTCCTGCTGGCCCGGCTCAACGACAACAGTTTCCTGCTGCTGGCCGAAGGCCTGGATGGCGCCGCGCTGGCTCAGCTGGCGCGGGAAATGCGCGGGCAGCTGGCCGCGCAGGCCTTTGAAGTGCGCGAGGGCGAATCGGTACACCTGCGTTGCGCCATTGGCGTGACCACCCTCGAACACGGCTTTGGCGATGCCGGCAGCGCGCTGGAAGCAGCCGAGCGCACCGCGCTGCAGGCGCGCCTGGAACCGGAAGGCGTGCGCAGCTTCGCCCCGACCGAGGCCGAAGCCGACGCGCACCTGGAACTGGTGGACGGGCAGCTGGAACTGGCCTATCAGCCGATCGTGGCAGTGGCCGGCGGCGATCTGGCGCAGTACCAGGTGCTGCTGCGCCTGCGCCGTCCGGACGGCACGCTGCTGCAGGCCGGCCAGGTGATTCCGGCGGCCGAGGCAGCCGGGCGCATCGCCGACCTCGACCAGCAGGTGCTCGATCACGCGCTCGGTCTGCTGCAGCACTACCAGCACGCCACCCCGCCGCTGCGCCTGTTCGTGTCGCAATCGGCCCGCACGCTGGCACGCGAGGCGTTTGCCGAGTGGCTGGAGCAGTCACTGGCACAGCGTGGCATCGCCGGCACCTCGCTGGTGATCGACCTGCGTCTGGACGATGCCCTGATCCATACCGTGACCCTGCAACAGTTCTGCACCCGGCTGATGGCGGCTGGCGTGCAGTTCTGCCTGAGCCAGTTCGAGCCGGGCGAAGAGAACAACGCCTTGTTCAATCAGTTGCCGCTGGGCTACGTGCGCATGGCCAGCCGCTACGCCGGCAGCCATACCGACGCGACGTTACGCGACCAGCTGCGCGAAGCGATCAACCTGGCCCATCGCCACGGCCTGCTGATCATTGGCCAGCAGATCGAGGACGCGCAGGCCGCGGCGGCGATGTGGATGGGCGGTGTGGATCTGATCCAGGGCAACCTGGTGCAGTCGGTCGGCAAGGAACTGGACTTCGACTTCCACAACGCGGTGCTCTAGCGTGCCAATGACCTCCGGCCATGGCATGGGGCTTTGGCTGGCACTGGCAGCCACGGGGGTGATGCTGGCCGCGCTGGGCGTGGCCGCCATGCACTGGCGGCGGCTGCGCGAGGCGCGACGGCTGCAAGGGCTGCTGCGCGAGAGGCTGGAGGCGGCCGGACAGGAAATCGAAGGCCTGCGCCTGGACCTGTTGCGCCACGACCAGCTTGAGCAACAGTTGCTGCAGGCCAAGCAGGCCGCCGAAGCGGCGGTGTTGGCAAAGGGCGAATTCCTCGCCACGATGAGCCACGAGATCCGCACGCCGCTCAACGGCATCATCCCGATGCTCGATCTGGTCTCGCGCGGCGCGCTGGCGCCGGACCAGCGCGAAATGCTGCAGACCGCCACGGCCAGCTCGCTGCAGCTGCTGCGCATCGTTGACGACATCCTGGACTACTCCAAGCTCGAAGCCGACAAGCTCGAACTGGAGATCACCACCTTCAACCTGCGCGAGCTGATGGACGGCGTGGTGCAGCTGATGCAGCGCGCCGCCGAGGAAAAACATCTGCGCCTGGATGTGGCCATCGACCCGGCCGTGCGCCTGTCAGTACGTGGCGACCCGGTGCGCCTGCGCCAGGTGCTGGGCAACCTGGTGGGCAACGCGATCAAGTTCACCGAGCGCGGCGGCATCGATGTCAGCGTGCGCCGCCTGGGCGAAACCAAGGCGCAGCACCTGTTGCGCTTCCAGGTGCGCGACACCGGAATCGGCATTGCCGCCGAACAGCAGGCGCGGCTGTTCCGCGCCTTCACCCAGGCCGATGCCTCGACCACGCGCCTGTACGGCGGCACCGGGCTGGGGCTGGTGATCTGCAAGCGCATTATCGACCTGATGGGCGGGCGCATTGGCGTGGAGTCCGAGCCCGGCGCCGGCGCTTCGTTCTGGTTCGAGATACCGCTGTTGAAGGTCATCGGCGACCTGCAGCAGGGCCACGCATTGCGCGAGGCCCTGCGCGTGCTGCTCGTATCCAACGATGACCGCCTGCGCCAGCGCTGGCAGCTGCTGATGCGCAACTGGGGCATCGGCCTGCATTGCGTGGACAGCACGCAGGAAGCGCTGGAGCGCCTGCGTGCCAGCGCCGCGCAGCCGGCGGCCAGCTTCGACGTGGTGGTGGCCGACCACGAGCAACTGCGCTATAGCGCCCGCGCCTTGCACCGCGCCGTGGCGCGCTCGCCCGAACACGCGGCCACGCGCCTGATCTGGCTGTGCGGTGACGAGCCGCTGCCGGCCGAGCTCGACGACCACCTTGACCGCCTGCCGCGCCAGGCCAGCGAAGCCGAGCTGCGCGCGGCGCTGATTCCGGACCGCCGCCTGCCCGCCGTTGCCGCAGTCGCCGCCGACGCCACTGCCGATCCCGGCCTGGCGATCCCGCCCCCGGCCACGGCCGAGGCGCCCGCCGCCGCACCGCTGCGCGAGCCGCGCATCCTGCTGGTGGAAGACAACCCGGTGAACCTGCTGGTGGCGCAGAAGATGCTCGCGACCCTGGGCTATGAAGCCGAGATTGCGACCCAGGGCGAGGCCGCATTGGACTGCCTGCGCCAGCACCGCCACGACCTGGTGTTCATGGATTGCCAGATGCCGGTGCTGGACGGCTACGAAGCCACCCGCCGCTGGCGCGCGCTGGAAGCCGAAGCCGGCGCGCCGCGCCTGCCCATCGTCGCGATGACCGCCAACGCCATGGCCGGCGACCGCGAGCGCTGCCTGGAAGCGGGCATGGACGACTACCTGCCCAAGCCGGTATCGCGCGAACAGCTGGAGAACTGCCTCGCCCGCTGGCTGCCACGCCGCGATGGCGCCGCCGCGCCCGGCGCGCCCGCCGAACTGCAGGCCGAGCGGGTGACCCCCAGCGCGCAGTCGGCGGCACTGCCGATCCTCGACACCACGGTGCTCGACGAATTGCATGAAGTGGCCGGCGCGGAGACCGCCGGCATCGTGCGCCTGTTCCTGGAAGATGCACCGCTGCTGATTGCGCGGCTGGAAACGGCGTCGGGCACGCGCGACAACGAAGAGTTGCGCCAGGCCAGCCACACGCTCAAGTCTTCCAGCGCCAACGTTGGCGCCATCGCCCTGGCCAACGCGGCGCGGCGGATCGAGCTGGCCGCGCGCGCCGGCCCGATCGAGCGGCCGGCGGTGATGGTGGCGCTGGTGATTGCCGAGTACGCGCGCGCGCGTCTGGCCCTCAGCGGACAGATCGCGCGCTTGCAGCGTCCGCTGCCCGCCGGCGAGTGATCAGTCTTCGAGCTTGGTCAGCAGGTAGTTCGGCTCGCCGATGCGCGCGACCAGGTCGAGCTGGGTTTCCAGCCAGTCGATGTGCTCTTCCTCGGATTCGAGGATGTCCACGAACAGCTGGCGGCTCACGTAGTCGCTGATCGAATCGGCGTACGCAATCGCTTCGCGCAGCAGCACTACCGCTTCGGTTTCCAGCGCCAGGTCACAGCGGAACATTTCGGTCGGGTTCTCACCGATGCGCAGCTTGCCCAGCGCCTGGAAATTCGGCAGGCCCTCAAGGAAGAGAATGCGGTCCGACAGCTTGTCGGCGTGCTTCATCTCCTCGATGGATTCCTTGTATTCGTGTTCGGCCAGTTCCTTCAGGCCCCAGTTCTTCAGCATCTTGGCGTGCAGGAAGTACTGGTTGATGGCGGTCAGTTCGTTGTAGAGCGCCTTGTTGAGGAACTCGATGACCTTGCTGTCGCCTTTCATGCGCTGTCTCCCTGATTGAGCGGGCGCACTCTAGCGCCTTCGCTCCGTCAATGAAGGAACGCGAATCGTGATCATTGAAAGCCGGCCTGCAGCCGGCCGGACAACTCAGGCGGCGACGGCCAGCCCGAGGATCGGCAGCGGCAGGTCCTGGCACAGGCGGGCCTGTTCAAGCAGGCCGGCGGCCATGTCCAGGCAGGAACCGCAGTTGCTGCCGCAGCCGGTGCGCATGGTCAGTTCGGAGACGCTGGTGCAACCGCTGGCAGCGGCTTCGCGAATCTGGTGGTCGGTGACACCGTTGCAGATGCAGACGTACACGGGCGGCGGCGGGCGGGAGCACCCCCAGTCGGGGCGCAGCCATTCCAGCGTAAATGCGAATTGTTGTCAATTCGCTTAACCCGACCGCGTTCAGCCCTTCGATCTCAGCCCGATCGGCGGCCGGCCCCGCCGCGATGCCGGCTGCGCTTGCGCGGGCGCTCATGGCCGGCGCTGCTGCCCGGTAACCAGGCCTCCTGCGCCGCCCCGGGCATCGCCCCTACGCCCTCGCCAGCGATGCCGCGCGCAAGCGGCGCCAGGTGGCGCAAGGCGCGGGCGTATACGCCGCGCTTGAACATGACCACATGCTCGACCGGGTACCAGAAGTCCACCCAGCGCCAGTGGTCGAATTCGGGCGTCTCGGTATGGTTGAGATAGACGTGGGACTCGTCGCCGGTCAGGCGCAGCAGGAACCAGACCTGCTTCTGGCCGATGCACACCTGCCGCTCGTTGCGGCGCACGGCCCGGCTGGGCAGCCGATAGCGCAGCCAGCCAGGGGTGGCGCCGAGCAGTTCGACGTGCTCGGCCAGCAGCCCGGTTTCCTCCTGAAGCTCGCGGTACATGGCTTCGACCGGGGTCTCGTCGGAGTTCATGCCGCCCTGCGGGAACTGCCACCCGTCCCGGCGCACCCTGCGCGCCCAGAACACCTGGCCGTCCTGCCGCATCAGCACGATGCCGACGTTCGGTCGGTAGCCGTCCGGATCGATCACGATGCGGACTCCTGAAAAATCTACTGACCCGACTCTGCCATGGCCGCCGCCGGGTCACAAGCCACGAACAAAAATATTGACAGGCGGCGCGCCTGCCGCGAAAATTCGCGGCTCCCTAGGCTATGTAGCTCAGCCGGTTAGAGCACAGCACTCATAATGCTGGGGTCGGTGGTTCGAGTCCACCCATAGCCACCATGGTTCGCTTGCGGATCAATGGGTTGAAAAGAAACCGCCGAGAGGCGGTTTTTTTGTTGCCCGGGGTTCCGACTTTCCTGCACCCGCAGTGGCGCAGTTGCGCCCATCACGGCTGGCCTGCAAGTTTCCCATCGCCCTCCCGCTCCCCCGCCATCGGCAACCCAGGCGCCGGCACCACACGAATATCCTGCGGCGTACTCAGCGCAATCCCTTCCTCGGCCAGGCGTGCCAGTAGCGAGAAGAACAGATCGCTGCGCACACCATAGGCGTCGCGCGGGCTGCCGACATAGAGGAAGCTGTTGAAGTTCGCCTGCCCATTGGCAATGCCATCGATGAAGACCGACGGCGCCGGCGTGGGCAGCACCTTGGGATGCTCGGCATACAGCGCGAACAGCAGCTCGCGCACGTGCGCCATGTCCGTGCCCAGCGGTACCGAGAACTGCAGCTGCACCCGGCCCAGCGGATTGGACAGGGTCATGTTGCGCACGCTCTTGGTGATGAGCTCGGAGTTGGGAACGATCAGGGTGGAGCGGTCACCGATCTGGATTTCGGTAGCACGCACGTTGATACGCTTGATGTCGCCCTCCTGGTCTCCCAGGCGAATCCAGTCGCCCACGCGCACCGGGCGCTCGGCCATCAGGATCAGCCCGGAAATGAAGTTCTGCGTGATCGCCTGCAGACCGAAGCCGATACCCACGGACAGCGCGCTGGCCACCAGCGCCAGATTGGCAGCGGTGATGCCGAGCGCGGCGAGTGTCCACAGCACCACCACGACCAGGCCCACGTACCGCACCACCGCGCTGACCGAGGCTCGCGCGCCCACATCCAGCTCGGTCTTGGGCAGGTAGGTATGGTTGAGCCAGTGCTGCGCGCCATGCAGTACGCCCCAGCCAATGGCGGCCGTGGCCATCGCACCGAAGATCTCGGTGGGCGCGAAGCGCACATTGCCCAGCTTCAGTCCGGTGGACAGGGCCTGGAACAGGTTGCCGAACATCGACAGGTTGGAACCATAGGGCATCAACAGCGCTGCCACGCCAGTGACCAACAGGCAGACACGCAGCGCAGCCGACGCCAGCGCACCGGCCTGCGCGAGCAGGCTGGGTCGCACGCCAATGCCGACCAGGGCGCGGCTGAGGCGGTTCTCGGGCCGTACCAGCCAGGTGCAGGCATCGTCGATGAAGGCCATCAGCAGGCCGATCGCCCCCCATACCAGCGCGACCCACACGATGATCTGCCGGGTCACGAACAGAGCGAAGTTCAGATAGCCCAGCAGCGTCGCCAACAGCGCCAGCAACACGCCGACATAGCCCAGGATCCGCGCCAGCGCGACCACTCCGCCGCCGCGCGTGGACAGGTTGCGCGGCGGCGCCTTGGCCGTGCTGTTGACCGCCTTGGGATCGGGCTCGGCGCTGGCGTCATGCTCGGTCTGGTGCAAGGAGCGCGTCAGGCTGGCCAGCGCCGAGAGGATCAGCGCCACATAGAGCAACGCGCTTACTGCATCCAGCGCCTGGCCCAGCACATCGCTGGTTCCGGCCACGCGCAGGGTTTCGATCAGCATGTAGCGCACCCACGCCAGCCAGGCTGCCGCATGGCAGTGCCAGAGCAGGCGCGCGGCCGAAGCGTCGTCGAGCGTGAACAAACGCCATGAGGCCTGCCCGCGCGACATCAGCGCGCCGCTCAAGGCGCTTATGAAGGCCGCGACGAAGGTGACACGCACCAGCGCTGCGCCCAAGGGCTGCAAGGCATCGCCCAGCGCACCGATGGATTGCAGCGTGCCCACCAGGACCGCCGATGCCAGGCCCATGCTCAACGTACCGACGAGCATCAGCCATACCGCCAGCGCGGAGCGCCGCAAGCGCCCGCCCGGCCCCCGCGAAGTGATCAAACGCCGGCCAAGGCGCCGCAGGAAGATGCGCGCCGGGAACGCCAGCAACAGGGTCAGTGCCAGCCCGCCGACCAGGGTGCCGTAGCCTTCCCGATCCACCGCGGCACGCAGCCGCGCTGCGGCGTCGCGACCGAACTCCGACAGCGTCGCAACGTCGGCGGGGGCCGCTTGCGCCAGGCCGCGCCACAACGTGGGCGACAGCGGCGATGGCGCGCGCGTGGTCAGCCGCTGGTTGAATTGCTCTGATCGCTGCTGCTCCACCGCGGTGGCGGCCTGGCGCGCGTCCAGTGCAAGCAGTTCGGCGCGCTTGCGCGCATCACTCAGGCGGGCCTGGCGAAGGGTGAGTTCGCGGCGCTGGCTGGCGATGTCGGGTGACTCGCGTGTTCCGGCCGCCGGCGCCGGCCCGAGTTGTTCCAGCCGCGCCTGGGTATCGGCCAGCGGCGCATCGACGAGGTGGGTGGCCGCTTCCGCGTCGCGCTGTACCGAGGCCAGCTGCTCGTTGAGGCGCATGAAGTCTTCGGCTTCCTCCACCGAAGGCAGCCGCTTGTTGACCTGAGCCAGGCGGTTTTCGGCACTGTCGAGCAGCTTCTGCGCGTCGGCGACGGGATTGTCGCTCTGGGCCTGGGCCAGGGCCGGTCCCGCGAAAGCGAGGCATCCGGCAACGAACAGGGCCCAGACGAGGCGCGACAGGAAGGAGAGCTGGCGATTTGGCTGCACGGCGGAAGCAAGGAGTGCGGATTCCCGCGATGCGCGCATAGTAAGGCAGCTGGCGCGCGGCCGAGTCCACGCCGCGGAAATTCGCGGATTCAGCGTGGCCCAGCAAGTGGGCGTCAGTACTTCAGTTGCAGCTCTTCGACATGGGGCCGCGCGGCGGCATACATCTCCTGGAACTCTTCTTCGTTGTACTCGTCCGGCGCATACACCGCGACCGGCTCCCACGGATGATCGGTTTCCTGCGGGGTACGCGGCCCGGCGCGCAACGAGTAGGTCACGCCGTCCTGGTCCAGCAGCTCTGGCGCGTCGTCGCGCAGCTCGCGCTGGTAGCGGTCGCCACCTTGCAACAGGATGACCCGGATCATGCTCACCTCCCGCTGTCGTGGATGAACATGGTAAGCGAGGCTCGCAGGCGGCGCTGTACCGCTGCCGGTTCACTGCGTCCTGCACGAGGACTGGACCCACGGCACGGCGCGGGATTGGCTGACGGCGCGGGGCGTCAGCGGTCCGCACAATGCACTCATGAAGCAAGCGCGAGTATTCACTGGAAGGCACATCGCCCGGCAATGGTCGCTTTGGCAGCGCTGGCTGTTTCCTCCCCAGTGCCTGCTGTGCAACGAAAGCGGTGACGGCGAGCTGGACCTGTGCGCCGGCTGTTTCGACACGCTGCCGTGGCTGGGCGCTGCCTGCGTGCAGTGTGCGCTGCCGATCGAGCCCGGCGACCACGGCCTGCGCTGCGGAGCATGCCTCGGCACGGCCCAGCCGCTGGCCGCGGTGCGGGGCGTCTTCCTGTATCAGTGGCCGGTGGACGCGCTGCTGCGGCGCTTCAAGTTCCATGGCGACCTGGTCGCCGGCCGCTTGCTTGCCCAGCTCATGGCCTGCCCGCTGGCGCCGGCTTGCGTCGGCCCCGCGATCCTGGTGCCCGTACCGCTGCACGCGCGGCGCCTACGCCAGCGCGGTTATGACCAGGCGACCGAACTCACCCGTCTTCTTGCCCCGGTCCTGGGGCTGCCCTGGCGCCGCGCCCTGTGCCGCCGCGTGGCGACACGGGCACAGACCACACTGGACGCGGCCCAGCGTCAGCGCAACGTGCGTGGCGCATTTCACTGTGTCGCGCCGGTGCCTCGTCGTGTCGTACTCGTCGACGATGTGATGACCACCGGCGCCACACTCCACGCCGCGGCCCGGGCATTGCGCCGAGCCGGCGCGGTCCAGGTTGACGCCTGGATCTGCGCCCGGGCGCCATGAAGAACGCGTGAAAGTTGGCTCGCTGCAGGCGGCGTAGGATCAGCGCGGCACGGCAGCCGAGGCCGCCAATGCCGGCCGATAAGGAGCAGGTCATGAGTACGCAAGAACGCTACGGGGTCGTCGGGATTTTTTCTTCCCTGGGCCGCAGTTGGTGGGTACTGCTGTTGTACGGCGTGCTCGGCGTGCTGTTCGGGGTCATCGCCGTGACCCGTCCTGTCGCGGCGGCGGCAGCTCTGGCCTGGGCGCTGGGTGTCATGGCGCTGGCGGAAGGCCTCGTCAGCCTGCTCGCGCTGTTCGACAAGCACGTCGCCATCTCCAAGGCGTGGCTGGGGCTGTATGCGCTGGTCTCGATCATCTTTGGCCTGTTGACCGTGTTCAACCCGGTCGCAACGGCGGGAATCCTGGTGTTGTTCCTCGCGGCCTGGCTGATTGTCGCCGGCGTCTACCGCATCGTGTTCGCGATCCGCGTGCGCAAGGAGATTCGCGGCGAGTGGTTGATCGCGCTGAGCGGCTTGCTGGCGATCGCACTTGGCGTGCTGTACGTGCTGAATCCGTTGGCAGGCCTGAAGGTGACCACGATCTGGATTGGCGCGGCAGCCATTGTCTATGGCGTGGTGCAGATCATTGCCGCGTTCAAGGTGCGCGGATTGAAAGTCTGATTGGTCGCCTTGGCTGTCGCTGCTCGCCGCACCGCCGCGTGCAAGCGAGACTGACGCTGCGTACTTACGAGTGACGCAGTACCAGATCAGCCGCGATACCGGAAAACACTGCGGCGCCCACCCAGTTGTTGTGCAGGAAGGCACGGAAACACGGCCCGCGCTCGCGGTGACGGGCAATGACGAACTCGTAGACCACGAATGCAACGGCGATGCCCAGGCCGGCCCAGTAAGCGGGCCCGAGTCCCATACGCGTACCCACCATTGCCAGCGCAGCGAACGTCAGGGTGTAGAGCACGCCCAGCGCAACCAGGTCCATGTCGCCGAACAGGATCGCGGTGGAATGCGAGCCCATCTTGATGTCTTCATCGCGATCGACCATGGCGTACCAGGTGTCATACGCAGTCGACCAAAGAATGTTGGCCAGATACAGCAGCCATCCCACGACCGGAACCTCGCCCTGCACGGCCGCGAATGCCATCGGGATACCCCAGCCAAAGGCCATGCCGAGGTAGACCTGTGGCAGGTGCGTATAGCGCTTGAGGTAGGGATAGGTGGCGGCGAGGAACAAGCCGATGAAGCTCATGCCGATGGTCAGCAAGTTGAGCGTCAACACCAGCCCGAACGCCACCAACATGAGGACCGCGAAAACCGCCAACGCCTCGCGCCCGGAAACCGAGCCAGTCGCCAGGGGCCGCAGCCGTGTGCGCTCAACATGCGGGTCCAGCCAGCGGTCGGCGTAATCATTGATGACGCAACCCGCCGAGCGCGTCAGCCACACGCCGGCAGTAAAGACGAACAGCGTCCAGGCAGGTGGCAGACCATCGGCCGCCAGCCACAAGGCCCACCATGTCGGCCAGAGCAGCAGCAAGGTACCGATGGGACGATCGCCACGTACGAGCTTCCAGTACTGGCCCAAACGGTCGCGCCAGTACGGCGTAGTCCCGCCGGCGGGCGAGCGCGATTCAAAGCGTTCGTAACTCATGTCATCAGGATACCAGCCTGCACTGCAGGCCCGTTCGAGGCTGATAAGAGATAAGCTCTGCGCTTTCCCCGCGCCGCGGCAAGCTCTGGCATAATGCTCGGCCACGCGCCCGTAGCTCAGCCGGATAGAGTAGTGGCTTCCGAAGCCATTGGTCGGGGGTTCGAATCCCTCCGGGCGCGCCATCCTTCCTGTGGGTAGACCAGGAAGGCCGAGGTCAGCAGCTGATCTCGCTTGAGTAGCCACGATGGCTACCATTTACTTCTTACTCCCAGTTGCGCTCGCGCGCGGCTCGCTGCGCGCGGGGATTGTCCCTGCAATGCGGCCAGACCTTTGTATTTTCCTTGCGCGCAAAGACAAACCCCCAGCCGTGGGCTGGGGGTTTGCGGGGTAAAGCCCCTGGCGATGACCTACTCTCGCATGGCTTGAGCCACACTACCATCGGCGCAGCTGCGTTTCACTTCCGAGTTCGGGATGGGATCGGGTGGTTCCACAGCGCTAATTTCACCAGGGAGACGGTTGGAGCGTCGCCAGTTTTTGCTTTCCTTCAACAGTCCGCACATGGATGTGCGGGCTCTTGCGCAGGGAAGCGCATACGGCGCCCGGTCTCGCATAGTTACTTGTGACGTAGCTTGCATTTGGAATCTACCAACGAGTGTCGTTGGGACCAAGGCAACTTGAGGTTATATGGTCAAGCCGCACGGATCATTAGTATCAGTTAGCTCAATGCATTGCTGCACTTACACACCTGACCTATCAACCACGTAGTCTACATGGTTCCTTTAGGGGGCTTGAG
>DASPIU010000044.1:0-64434 GCA_035629025.1 Stenotrophomonas sp. | reverse complement strand
GCGTGCTGTCAACGGTAGTGCAGCCAATGGGCAGATTGCCAACGCCAAGGACGTGGTTAATGGTGGCAAGAAGCCCAACAACGGCGGGATGAGCCTGCGTGTTGGCATCGGTGGCAGCTCAAGTAGCAGCGAGACCCGGTTTACCGAGACCGGCAACAACGCCAGCACCGTTTATAGCCAGAACGGCGACGTGTCCGTAGTTGCGCGCGAGGGCGATGGGGCGGCGGTCGGCAGTCGCATCGAGGGGGTCAATACCACGGTTGCGGCGCGGGCCAACCTGTTCTTGTTGTCTGCTGAACAGGGCAACGAGATCAAGGAGTGCAACAAGGCCAGCTCTGGCGAGATCGGGCGTGACCTTTGGGTCGGAAGCGGGCATCGGCATTTACGCCAGTGCGTCGATGGCCAAGGGCCGGGGTGACGGCCGAGGCAGCACGTTCGATGAAACGATCATCGGAGGCAAACGCGGTACCACGATCTTTATCAGCGGCCGGGATACCGTTGCTCAGGGCGCGCGGATCGCATAGCACTCTGATTGAGGACGGTAGCGGCATGGCCATCCCGCGCGCCCACCACCCCAAAACCCATTCAGTCCAATTTCACCCCCTCAAAGCAAGCATCCCCGCATCCACTCGGGGGTGCACCGCAATGAACGCCAAACCATGGGCCATGGGGATCCTGCTTATCACCCTGTCCGCCGCAACCACCGCCCAGGCCCAGCGCTACAGCGGCAACGACTATCGCGACGACCCAAACCCCTACGACGACCGCAGCTACCGCGACGACCGCGCCTCTTCCGACGTCGGCTACGACTACGCCCGGGTAGTCCGCGTGGACCCCATCATCGTCCACGAACCCAGCCGCGAGTCCCCGCGCTGCTACGACCGCCCAGCCCAAGGCAGCTACGGCGACAACACCTACCGCAACGACGGCTATTACAACGACGATGGCTACAGCAACGGCCCCGTATCCAACACCCCCGGCCGCAACCTCGCCACCGTCATCGGCGGTGTCGCCGGCGCGGTCGTCGGCAGTCGCTTCGGCGGCGGCAGCGGCCAGCTGCTCGGAACGGCAGTCGGCACCCTGGCCGGCGGCATGGCGGGCCGCTCGGTCTACGACGCCAATCACCCGCAGGACCGGCAGGGCTATGTCCGGGTCTGCGATCCGGTGCCCGACGAGCGCGAGCGCGTGGACGGCTACGACGTCACCTACGAATACGGCGGCCGCACCTACCACACCCACAGCGACTACAACCCCGGCGATCGCATCCGCGTGCGGGTCGAGGCGGCGCCTGAATAACTCGGATCAATCCTGCGGCCAATCCAGCGTGCCGCGGATCACCGTCTGCACCTGGCCGCCGGACCACACCTCGCCCTGCTCGTCGACAAACAGCTCAAGCCGCGCATCGGCGCCGATTTCCCGCCCCTGGCTGACGCGATAGCGTCCGCCACGGCCGGGCAGGGCATCGCGCTCATCCAGCCACGCCGCCAACACCGCGTTGGCCGCGCCCGAGGCGGCGTCCTCGAAGCGGCGGCCGTTGCCCACAAAGGCGCGCACGGCCAGATCCCAGTCTTTGCCGGCGTCGGCACGTGCGTAGGCAAACACGCCCATGCTGTCGTCGGCGTGCGCGAGCGCGGCAATTGCGTCCCAGTCCGGCGTCAGCGCACGCAGGCTGGCTTCGTCGGTCAGTTCCACCACCCACCAGCGGCGGCCACCCTCCATCAGGGCCGGTGGCAGCGCGCCGAGCGGCCAGTCGCGCACGGCCGCGGCCAGACGCGGGTCGTCCGCGGCCGCCACTTCCGCCACGCGAGCGCGCGGCGTGCGGATGGCGATGCTGCGCGAGCTGCCCTCGCCATGCACCCGCAGCGGCAGCTGTCCGGCGATGCCGTCCTGCACAACCACCCCGTCGCGTGCGCTCGCCAGCCCCGCTTCCAGTACCGCGTGCGCGGTGCCGACGCTGGGGTGGCCGGCGAACGGCACTTCCTTCTGCGGCGCGAACATGCGGATGCGGTAGCTGGCCGCGTCCTCGGTGGCGGCGAAAACGAAGGTGGTCTCCGGCAGGCGCGTCCAGCGGGCGATGGCCTGCATTGCGGCATCGTCCAGGCCTTCGGCGTCGAGCACCACCGCCAGCGGGTTGCCGCCACCGGCACGGGTAGCGAACACATCCAGTTGCAGGAAGCGGCGCGAAGTCATGGGCGAGGCCGTCAGTCGAAAGTCGCGCAGCTTACCAGTCGATCTGCCCATCAATGACCGCTTGTACCTGCCCGCCGATCCAGACCTCGCCCTCGGCGTCGATCTGCACGCGCACGCGGCCGTCGCGGCCCAGCTCCCGCCCCTGGCTGGCTACATAGCGGCCATCGCCGGGCGCGCGGCCCTGCGCTGCCAGGCAGGCGCCGATCAAGGCATTGGCGCTGCCGGTGACCGGGTCTTCGGGCACACCCACGCCGGGAGCGAAGGCGCGCACCGCGACCTGATAGCCGGCGCTGCCGTCGCACAGGGCGAAGGCGGCGAGCTTGCCGTGGCCGGGCAACTCGGCAATGGCGGCGAAGTCCGGTTGCAACGCGCGCAGCGCGGCTTCGTCGCGCACTTCCTGCAGCCACCAGTCCGGGCCGTTGTTCCAGAGTGCGGCCGGCTGCGTGGCGATCGCGGCCAGGCCGGCGGGCAGGGGCGGTGGGGCGAGCTCGCGCAGCTGCGCGCGCGGGCTGCGCACGCTCGCGCGCAGGTCGCCGCGCGGGCCGCTCAGCTGCACCGGCAGGTGGCCGGCGGCGCATTGCTGCACCAGCTGACCACTGCGTGGCGAGGCCAGGCCGAGGTGGCTGGCGGCCCAGGCCGCGCCGACGCTGGGGTGGCCGGCAAAGGGCAGTTCCATGCGCGGGGTGAAGATGCGGATGCGGTAGTCAGCACCGCTGTCCGGCGGCAGGAAGAAGATCGTCTCGGACAGGTTGAGCCAGGCGGCCAGCGCCTGCATGTCGGCCTCGGCGAGGTCGGCGGCGTCCACTATCACGCCAAGCGGGTTGCCGGCGCCGGGCCGGTCGGAAAAGACGTCGAGCTGGAGATAGCGGCGGGCAGTCATGGGGTGGTCCGTGGCAGTAGAATCGGGGGTTACGCGCCCATTGGCGGCGCGGCTTTCCCCCCTATCGTAGACAACCGCAACCATGTCAGCTTCCCCTTCTGTGGATCGTTGGATCGTCCTCAAGTTCGGCGGCACCTCGGTGTCGCGTCGCCATCGCTGGGACACGATCGGGAAGCTGGCAAAAAAACGTGCGGACGAAACTAGCGCGCGGGTGCTGGTGGTGGTGTCGGCGCTGTCCGGGGTGACCAACGAGCTGACCGCCATTGCCGAGGGCGCGGCTGACAGCGCCGCGCGCGTGGACGCGCTCGTCCAGCGCCATCGCGATTTCCTCGCCGAACTCGAGCTGGACGCCGATACCGTGCTTGGCAAGCGCCTGGCCGCGCTGCGCGGGCTGCTCGAAGATCCGCGCGCCGCCACGCGCACGCTCGACTGGCAGGCCGAAGTGCTGGGCCAGGGCGAACTGCTCTCTTCCACGCTCGGCGCGGCCTACCTCGCCGCCAACGGCCTGGACATCGGCTGGGCCGACGCGCGCGAATGGCTCAGCGCACTGCCGCCGCAGCCGAACCAGAGCGAGTGGTCGCGACGCCTGTCGGTGTCCTGCCAATGGCAATCTGATGCGGCGTGGAAGGCGCGCTTCGACGCGCAGCCCACGCGCATGCTGATCACCCAGGGCTTCATCTCGCGTCACGCCGATGGCGGCACCGCGATCCTCGGCCGCGGCGGCTCGGATACCTCGGCCGCCTATTTCGGCGCGCTGCTGGCGGCCAGCCGTGTCGAAATCTGGACCGACGTGCCCGGCATGTTCAGCGCCAATCCGCGCGAAGTGCCCGATGCACGCCTGCTGACGCGCCTGGACTATTACGAGGCGCAGGAAATCGCCACGACCGGCGCCAAGGTGCTGCACCCGCGCTCGATCAAGCCCTGCCGCGATGCCGGCGTGGCCATGGCGATCCTCGACACCGAGCGCCCGGACCTGCCAGGCACGCGCATCGACGGCACCGCCGAGCCGGTGCCCGGGGTCAAGGCGATCAGCCGCCGCAACGGCATCGTGCTGGTGTCGATGGAAGGCATCGGCATGTGGCAGCAGGTCGGCTTCCTGGCCGATGTGTTCGCGCTGTTCAAGCAACACGGCCTGTCGGTGGACCTGATCGGTACCGCCGAGACCAACGTCACCGTATCGCTGGACCCGTCCGAGAACCTGGTCAACACCGATGTGCTGGCCGCGCTGTCGGCGGATTTGTCGCAGATCTGCCGGGTCAAGATCATCGTTCCGTGCGCGGCGATCACCTTGGTCGGGCGCGGCATGCGCTCGCTGCTGCACAAGCTTTCCGACGTGTGGGCCACGTTCGGGCAGGAGCGCGTGCACATGATCTCGCAGTCGTCCAACGACCTGAACCTGACCTTCGTGATCGACGAAAGCGATGCCGATGGCCTGCTGCCGATCCTGCATGCCGAGCTGATCGACAGCGGTGCCATGCCGGTAGGCGAGGGCGATGTGTTCGGCCCGCGCTGGCGCGAGATCACCGGTTCGGTGCGTCCGCGCCCGGTGCCGTGGTGGCGCGGTGAGCGCGAGCACCTGCTGCGCCTGGCCCAGGCCGGCACGCCGCGCTACGTCTATCACCTGCCCACCGTGCGCGAACGTGCGCGTGCGCTGAAGGCCATCCCCGCCATCGACCAGCGCTACTACGCGATCAAGGCCAACTCGCACCCGGCCATCCTCGAAGCCCTGGTGCAGGAAGGCTTTGGCCTGGAGTGCGTCTCGCATGGCGAACTGCGCCGCGTGTTCGACACGCTGCCCGAACTGTCGCCGCGGCGCGTGCTGTTCACCCCCAGCTTCGCGCCCAAGGCCGAGTACGAAGCGGCGTTCGCGCTCGGTGTCACCGTCACCCTGGACAACGTCGAAGCCCTGCGCCGCTGGCCCGAGGTGTTCGGCAACCGCCACCTGTGGCTGCGCATCGACCTGGGTCATGGCGATGGTCACCACGAAAAGGTCAATACCGGCGGCAAGCATTCCAAGTTCGGCCTGTCGGCTTCGCGCGTGGACGAATTCGTCGATGCCGCGCGTGCGCTCGGCATCACCATCACCGGCTTGCACGCGCACCTGGGCAGCGGCGTGGAAAGCAGCCAGCACTGGCGGCTGATGTTCGACGAGCTGGCCGGTTTCGCGCGGCGCATCGGCACGGTGGAGACGATCGACATCGGCGGCGGCCTGCCGGTGCCCTACAGCGCCGAGGACGAGCCTTTCGACCTGGAACGCTGGGCCGCGGGCCTGGCCGAAGTGCGCGCGGTGCACCCGGCGTTCCGTCTGGCAATCGAGCCGGGCCGGTTCCTGGTGGCCGAATCGGGCGTACTGTTGAGCCACGCCACGCAGGTGATCGAGAAGGACGGCATCCACCGCGTCGGTCTGGATGCCGGCATGAACACCTTGATCCGCCCGGCGCTGTACGAGGCCTGGCATGACATCGACAACCTCGCGCGCCTGGACGACGACGCACGCGGCGCCTTCGACGTGGTCGGCCCGATCTGCGAGTCGTCCGACGTGTTCGGCAAGCGCCGGCAGCTGCCGCTGGCGACCGTGCCTGGCGATGTGATGCTGATTGCCGACGCCGGCGCCTACGGTTATTCCATGGCCAGCACCTACAACCAGCGCGAGCTGCCGCGCGAGGATGTCATCGATGTGCCGGCCGGCTGAGCCCCTGCTTCATTCCCCCACATGACTGCCCCGGCCGCGCGCAACCGCGCGCGAAAACCGGGTTGCCTGCCTGCGAATACACCATGACTGCTTTCGACAAAACCCAGGTCTCCTGTTTCCGCTTCGTCCGCTGCAGCCTGGACGCCAGCACCGGCGTGGCCTCGCTGGTGTACGCGTTCGACCAGGGGCCGGAGCTGGTGGAGACGATCACCGTGCCGGGCGCGCCCTTCCAGCTCGATGGCGCCCGCGCCGAAGCGGTGGAGCGCGCCTTGCGCCTGCTGCATCTGTTTGCCGGTGTCAGCTACTACAAGGCAGCCGTGCCCGCGCAGGTGCTTATCGACGGCTACCAGATCGACGCGGCCACCGCGGCGCTGGTCGAGGATCTGTACCTGCATGGGCTGGGCGAGTTCGCCTATCGCAATGGCCTGAACCTGCGCGGCCGCTTCAAGCTGCCGGTTGCCGCGGCCGACGCCGCGCCCGCCCCGGCGCTGGGCCTGCGCGCGCATGCGCTGGTGGCGATCGGCGGCGGCAAGGACTCGCTGGTCAGCATCGAGGCACTGCGCGCCGCCGGCGTCGAACAGACCGTGACCTGGGTCGGCGGCTCGCAGCTGATCCGTGCCTGCGCCGAGCGCACCGGCCTGCCCGTGCTCAACCTCGGCCGCACGCTGGCGCCGAAGCTGTTCGAGCTCAACCAGCAGGGAGCCTACAACGGACACATCCCGGTGACGGCGATCAACTCGATGATCATGCTGCTGGCCGCGCTGCTCAGCGACGCCGACCAGGTCGTGTTTTCCAACGAACGCTCGGCCAGCTATGGCAGCCTGATTCCCGGCACCGGCGAGGTCAACCACCAGTGGTCCAAGGGCTGGGACTGGGAGCGCGCGCTCGGTGAGCACATCGAGCGCCACGTCGCCGCCGACCTGCATTACTACTCGCTGCTGCGCCCGCTTTCCGAGCTCGCGGTCGCGCGCCAGTTCGCCAAGACCGACCGCTACGACGCACATTTTTCCAGCTGCAACCGCAATTTCCACATCATGGGCGAGCGCCCGGTGAACCGCTGGTGCGGCATCTGCCCAAAGTGCCACTTCGTGTTTCTGGCGCTGGCGCCATTCATGCCCAAGACGCGCCTCGTGCGCATCTTCGGCCGCAACCTGCTCGACGATGCCAGTCAGGCCGGCGGCTTCGACGCCCTGCTGGAATACCAGGACCACAAGCCGTTTGAATGCGTGGGCGAAGGCCGCGAATCGCGCGCGGCGATGGCGACCCTGGCCGCGCGCGCGGAGTGGAAGGAAGACGTGCTCGTGCAGCGCTTTGCCCGCGAGATCCAGCCGCAGCTGCCGGCCGACGAACTGGCGCTGGCGCCGCAGCTGGTGCTCGGCAGCGAACACCGCATTCCGGCTCCGCTGTGGGAGCGCCTGCGTGCGAATTTCGCAGCTTGAGGGCCAGAGCGTTGCCCTCTGGGGCTGGGGCCGCGAGGGCCGTTCGGCCTATGCCGCCATTCGCCAGGCGTTGCCGCAGCAGCCACTGACCCTGTTCTGCGGCGAGCATGAGCTGGCCGAAGCCCAGGCATTGGGCGATGCCCGCCTGCAGGTGGAAACCGTGGTTGACGCGGCGGCGCTGTCGCGCTTTGCCATCGTGGTGAAGTCGCCCGGCATCAGCCCGAACCGGCCCGAGGCACTGGCCGCCGCGCAGGCAGGCACGCACTTCATCGGCGCCACCGCGCTGTGGTTTGCCGAACATGCGCAACCCGGCGGCATCGTGCCTGGGGCGGTCTGCATCACCGGCACCAAGGGCAAGAGCACCACCACCGCGCTGCTGGCCCACCTGCTGCGCGCCGACGGCCACCGCACCGCGCTGGCCGGCAACATCGGCCTGCCGCTGCTGGAAGTGCTGGCGCCGCAGCCGCCGCCGCAATACTGGGCGATCGAACTGTCCAGCTACCAGACCCGCGAAGTCGCGCGCAGCGGTGCGCGCCCGCAGGTGGCGGTGGTGTTGAACCTGTTCCCCGAACACCTGGACTGGCACGGCGACGAAGCGCGCTATGTCGCCGACAAGCTCGCGCTGGTCACCGAAGCCGCACCGCGCATCGCCCTGCTCAATGCGCAGGACCCGCGCCTGGCCGCACTCGGCCCGCAGCTCACCGCCAGCGAGGTGCGCTGGTTCAACCAGCCGCAGGGTTGGCACATGCGCGAGGACGTGGTGTATCGCGGCGAGGTTGCGGTACTGGACACCGCGCGCGTGCCCCTGCCGGGCCGCCACAACCGCGGCAACCTGTGCGCGGTGCTGGCCGCGATCGAGGCGCTGGGCCTGGATGCCGCGCGGATGGCTGCGGCCGCGCTGACCTTCCAGCCGCTGCCCAATCGCCTGCAGACCCTGGGCGCGCGTGACGGCATCCGCTACGTCAATGATTCCATCAGCACCACGCCGCACGCGACGTTGGCGGCGCTGGCCTGTTTCCCCGGCCAGCGCGTGGCCGTGCTGGTCGGCGGCCACGACCGCGGGCTGGACTGGCACGACTTTGCCGAGCACATGGCCAGCGATGCCGAGCCGCCGGTGGAGATCGTCACCATGGGCGCCAATGGCCCGCGTATCCTCGCGCTGCTGGCGCCGCTTGCCGCAGCCGGCCGCTTCGGCCTGCATGCTGCCGCCGACCTGCCGCAGGCGATCACGCTGGCACGGACCGCGTTGGGCAGCGCCGGTGGCGCGCTGTTGCTGTCGCCCGGGGCGCCCAGCTTCGGTGCGTACCGCGACTACGTGGCTCGCGGCCGGCACTTCGCCGAGCTGTCGGGGTTTGACGCGGACGCGATCGTGTCGATTGCGGGGTTGGGTGTGGCGTGATCGCGAGCGCGTTGGCCGATTGACCACATCCCTGACCCGCATTTTGTAGGAGCGGCTTCAGCCGCGACCAGAAATTCCCTGTCCCAGAAGCTCCCCGCAGCCGACGATTTCCGGTCGCGGCTGAAGCCGCTCCTACAGTGCATCCATCACCCATCACGGCGGCGGTCTGGGGTCATTGTGGGAGGGGCTTCAGCCCCGACGAGCGCAGCCCCGATCCGTCAGACCCAGGGCTGGCCAATTTTTCACCAATCCGCCGCAAAGCCCTGCGCGTTCTGCCTTGCGCGCAGTTATCCACAAACTTCCCCGCAAGTCGTCCACACCCGCTGTGGAGAAACACGAACAACGCTGGCGAAATATTGACCATCCATCGCAGGGCCCTTGCCGCGCAAGGGCTGCGAACAATTGTCCACAGGCTTCTCCCGCTTCAATCCACACCGGCTGTGCACAAGCGCAGGTGACGCCGCGCCGGGCTACACTCGCGCCACATCCAACCGGAGGCAGTCCGATGAGCAGGCGCAATCCCTTGTTGTGGACGGTGGGTTTGCTGGCGGTGGCGTTGCCGCTGTCGGCTTCGGCGGCGATGCAGGCCCGGCCGGTCGAGTGGAAGGTGGGGCAGGACACTTTCAGCGGCGTGCTGGTCTACGACGATGATGGCGAAGGCAAGCGCCCCGGGCTGGTGATGGTGCCCAACTGGCGCGGCGTCAATGAGTCGGCGGTGGCCAAAGCCAAGCAGATCGCCGGCGACGACTACGTGGTGCTGGTTGCCGATGTCTACGGCAAGAACGTGCGGCCGAAGAACGACGAGGAAGCCGGCCAGGTTTCCGGCAAGCTGCGCAGCGACCGCGCCACCTTGCGGGCCCGCGCGTTGAAGGCAGTGGACGCGCTCAAGGCGCAGGCCGGCAAGGCGCCGGTCGATCCGGCGCGCATCGGCGCGCTCGGCTTCTGCTTCGGCGGCACTACCGTGTTGGAGCTGGCGCGCGCGGGCGCGCCGCTGGCGGGCGTGGTCAGCCTGCACGGCGGCATTACCACGGACATGCCGGCGCAGGCCGGCGCGGTCAAGGCACCGGTGCTGGTGCTCAATGGTGCCGACGATCGCAGCGTCACCCCCGAGAACATCGTCGCGTTCCAGAAGGAAATGGACGCCGGTGGCGCGGACTGGCAGTTCGTCAACTTCAGCGGCGCGGTGCACTGTTTTGCCGAGGCCGATGCCAACAGCCCGCCGGGTTGCGTCTACAACCCACGCGCGGCCAAGCGCGCCTATCGGATGATGGACGACTTCTTCGAAGAGCGCTTCGGCGACTGATGCGCGCCAAATGACCACGGGCCCCAGGCGACGCACAAACTCGCCCGAGCCCCTGTAGGAGCGGCTTTAGCCGCGACCAACGAAGCCGCCATCAACCAGATGGCGGCCAACGCGCCGAAGCCACCCAGCCTCAATAAGTCCGCGCCACCGCATACCGCGCCAGACCCCGCAGCGCAGCCACCGCTTCATTCTCCACCAGCCCATCGAGCGCACGCTCGGCGGCCTCCGCGTATTCGGTCGCGCGCTGGCGGCTGTATTCCAGCCCGCCGGTGGCGTGGATGGCGGCCAGTACCTCGGGCATCGCCGCCGAATCGCCCTGTTCCACCACCTGGCGCAGGCGCGCCTGGGTGGCGGCGTCGGAGTGGGCGATGGCGTGGATCAGCGGCAGGGTAGCCTTGCCCTCGGCCAGGTCGTCGCCCAGGTTCTTGCCCAGGTCGGCGGCATCGGCGGCGTAATCGAGCACGTCATCGGCGATCTGGAACGCGTAGCCCAGCTGCATGCCGTAGTCGTACAGGCGCTGCTGCATGGCCTCGTCGGCGCCACTGGCCAGCGCGCCCAGGCGCGTGCCGGCGGCAAACAGTACCGCGGTCTTGCGCTCGATCACCCGCAGGTAGGCCGCTTCGTCGGTATCGGGGTTGTGCACGTGCAGCAGCTGCAGCACTTCGCCTTCGGCGATGCGGTTGGTGGTGTCGGCGAGGATGCGCATGACCGGCATCCGGTCCAGCTCGACCATCAGCTGGAAGCTGCGCGAGTAGAGGAAGTCGCCGACCAGCACGCTCGGCGCATTGCCCCACAGGGCGTTGGCGGTGCTGCGCCCGCGGCGCAGGTCGGACTCGTCCACCACGTCGTCGTGCAGCAGGGTCGAGGTGTGGATGAACTCGATGATCGCCGCCAGCTGGTGGTGCTCGGCGCCGCTGCCGCCAAGCGCGCGCCCGGCGAGCATGACCAGCATCGGCCGCAGGCGCTTGCCGCCGGCGGAGATGATGTGGTCGGCGATCTGGTTGATCAGCACCACGTCCGAAGCCAGGCGACTGCGGATCAGGGCATCCACCGCCGCCATGTCGGGGGCTGCGAGCTGCTGGATCTGGGGCAGGCCCAGGGCGGGGCGGAGGTCTTCGGCGAGGCTCATGCGGTTCGGGCTGGATGCGTCGCGGAATTATAGGCGACTGCCGTTGCCGCGGCGTTCGCGTGCTGCGCCACCGCACCAGCCGCGACCCGCTTGCTGCGCTGCGGGAGGCGTGCCGGCGCGATTGGGCTAGTCTGCGCCAGACCGCCGCGTGCATGGGGAGAGGCGCCGCGCGGTCACTGTCTTACGGGAAACACGCGTTCTACCGATCGACTCGGCCTTGCGGCCGATGCAGATGGCTTTGTTTGCGATGTTCTTCAACCCGGAGGAAAGCATGAAGCATGTATTTGCCGTTCTTGCGCTGGCCTGTCTGCTCGCCGGCCTGACCCTGTCCGCCTCCGGCGCCGACCAGGTCACCACGGTGCCGGTCCACTTCACCCACGGCGCCAGCGAGGCCACGCTCAAGGGCCATTTCAGCGGCTACGACAGCGTGCATTACACGATCGGCGCCAAGGCCGGCCAGACCCTGGAAGTGAAAGTGACTGGCAGCCCCAATGCCAGTTTCAACGTGTTCAAGCCCGGGGATGAGCCCGGCACCGCCCAGGCCATTGGCAATGGCGGCACGGGCACTGCCTGGCAGGGCAAGCTGCCGGCCGACGGCGAGTACGTGGTCCAGGTGTACCAGATGCGCGCCAGTGCCCGGCGCGGCGACAAGGTGGAGTTCGCGATCCAGGTAGCGGTGCGCTGAGCGCCCAGGCGCGCCGGGGCTTCACCCTGCGCGCCAGCCTGAGCGGGGCACGGGCGGCGGGCTGACGCCGCAAGCGGCAGACTCCGATGCCACGGCAGCCATCCGCGCCGCGCCGGGGCGGGGAGGCACCGGCCGGTGCTGTTAATATGCCCGCTTCGGATGGCCCGCCGGGCGATCCGCCGGCCGATCCGGTGCCGCGCTCCGCGCCGCCGCGTTCGCCGCCCCACATTCCCAGTATCACCGGACGGAAAAGCTATGGCCCGCGGCATCAACAAAGTCATCCTCGTCGGCAACCTCGGCAACGACCCCGAGGTCAAGTACACCCAGAGCGGCATGGCCGTGACCCGCGCCAGCCTGGCCACCACCAGCGTGCGCAAGGACCGCGACGGCAACCAGCAGGAGCGCACCGAATGGCACCGCGTGGTTTTCTTCGGCAAGCTCGGTGAAATCGCCGGCGAATACCTGCGCAAGGGCAGTTCGGTCTACGTCGAAGGCTCGATCCGCTACGACAAGTACACCGGCCAGGACGGCGTGGAGAAGTACTCCACCGACATCATTGCCGATGAAATGCAGATGCTCGGTGGCCGCGGCGAAGGCGGCGGCGGCGGCGGTGGTGGCGGTGGTGATCGCCCGCAGCGCCAGTCGGCCCCGCGCCAGGAGTATGCGCCGCGTCGGCAGGCTCCGGCGCCGCAGCAGTCCGCGCCGCCGATGGATGATTTTGCGGATGACGATATTCCGTTCTGATCCTCTGCGCTGCATTCCGGGCGAGTTCCAGGTTCGCCCTCCACAGCCCCCGGTCACACCGGGGGTTGTTCGTTTCCGGGAAATGCAATGCCGGCGCCGCTGTCTAGCGAAAATCCGTCGACACACTCAACCCCCACCACCGCCGCAACTCCTCCAGCCGCTTCACATCCGCCGCCTCGATCGCATCGGCTGCATCGCTGCCCAGCGCGATCCGCAGCGGCGGATCATCCATCGCCGCGATCCGCAGGATCGCCTGCGCCGCGCGCTTCGGGTCGCCCGGCTGCTGCCCGTCATACGCACGCTGCCGGCGCGCCGCGGCGCCGACCACTGCGTCGTAATCGGCACGCCCTTCGCGCAGCGTGGTCGAAGCGCCGGCGAAATCCGTGCGAAACCCGCCCGGCTCGACCAATGTGACATGCACACCCACCAGCGCCATTTCCAGCGCCAGCGACTCGGAAAAGCCCTCCACGCCCCACTTGGCGGCAGAGTAGGGCGCGCGGCCGGGCGCGCCAATGCGCCCACCCACCGACGACAACTGGATGATGTGGCCACTGCGCTGCTCGCGCATCAATGGGATCGCCGCCTTGGTCACGATGATCGTGCCGAACAGGTTGGTCTCGATCTGGCGGCGGAAATCCTCCAGCGAGGTGTCTTCCACGGCATTCACGTCGCCCTGGCCGGCGTTGTTGACCAGCACATCGAGGCCGCCGAAGGCCTCGCTCGCGGCCTGCACCGCGCGCTGCGCGGCCAGCGGATCGGTGACGTCGAGTGCGACGGTGCGCACGGCATCGCCATATTGCGTGGACAGCACCGCGAGCTGCTCCGGATCGCGCGCGGTGGCGACCAGGCGGTGCCCGGCCTGCAGCACCGCTTCGGCCAGGGCGCGGCCGAGGCCGCGCGAACTGCCGGTAATCAACCATCTCTGTGATGAGGTTTGCTGTGACATGGCGAACTCCTCAGTGGGCCAGCAATTGCTGGATCCTGGCCTCGGTCTGGGCGTAGCCGCCCTCGCCGAAGTGCTGGTAGACGACGCGGCCGTTCTGGTCGATCAGGTACAGCGCCGGCCAGTACTGGTTGCCGTAGGCGTTCCAGGTCTGGTAGCCGTTGTCCTGCGCCACCGGATAGGTGATGCCGAAGCGCTTCACCGCCGCCTGCAGGTTGTTGAGCTGCTTCTCGTAGCCGTATTCGGGCGTATGCACGCCGATGACCACCAGTCCCTTGTCCTTGTAATCGGCATGCCACTGCTTCACATGCGGCAGCACGTGGATGCAGTTGATGCACGAATAGGTCCAGAACTCCACCAGCACCACCTTGCCGCGCAGCTGCTGCAGGGTCTGTGGCGGGCTGTTGAGCCAGTGGTCGATGCCCTTGAATTCCGGGGCCATCGGCGCCGGTGCGCTGTGCGTGGCCTCGACGGGGTCGGCCTGCACTTGCGGCGAGCAGGCGCTGGCAAACACGCAGGCCGCCAGCAACATCACCAGGGGTTTGAGCTTGTTCATGATCAGAGTCCTTGTGCAACGGAGGGGAGCCATTCGGTGGCCCAGGCCGAAACGAGTACGTCGTACTGCAACAACTGGAGAACGGCCACCCCGATGGCCAGGGCACCGAACAGGCGGCGGAACAGGCTGGCGCGGCGCTGGAAGAAGCCCAGCCGCGTGTCCACCCACTGCCCGCCGTAGGCGATGCCGAGCATCGGCAAACCGGCGCCGGCGGCGTACAGGCCAAGCAACGCCGTGGCCTGCGCGGGGGCCTGGGTACTGGCGGCCAGCGACAGCACCGACGCCAGCACCGGTCCGGCGCAAGGGGTCCATGCCAGCCCCAGCGATGCGCCGACCAGCACGGCACCGAGCCGGCCGTCGCTGCGCGCGTGCTGCCTTGGCGCCGAACCGCGCGCGGCGCGCCACTGCTGGAACTTCGCGACCAGGGCGTCGAACGGCGCGGGCCAGAAGCAGGCCAGGCCGGCAAGCAGCAGCACCACGATCGAGCCGGTGCGGATGCCGCCCTGCAACGCCCCGGAGGACGCCGACAAGGCACCGATCAACAAGCCGCTGGCGGCAAACGTGGCGACAAAGCCAGCGATGACAAACAGCGGTCCGCTGCGGCCGCGTCCTGCCGTCGTTGCCAGCACGATCGGCAGGACCGGCAGGATGCACGGCGAAAGCACGGTGGCGATGCCGGCGGCAATGGCCAGGAGGTAAGTGATCATGGGCGCACGCAAACCTGCGCGCCGATGTTGCCGCGCGTGGCCTTGGAAGAGAGAACGGAACCAGCGGTACTCATGAGCAACTCCTGGCAAGGCGCGCCCAGCGGGCGGGGCACGCGGCGGACAGACACGGCGAAGCGCGATGGCCGAGGCCAGCAGGTCGCGGCTACAGCCGCGTGGCGTCGATCACCGCCTGGGTGAACTCCTCAGGCGCTTCCTGCGGCGGGTTGTGGCCGATGCCGCCGCTGAAGGTGCGGTGTTCGTACTTGCCGGTGAACTTGGACGCATACGCCGCCGGCTGCGGATGCGGCGCGCCGTTGGCGTCGCCTTCGATGGTGATGGTCGGCACGCTGATCGACGGCGCCTGCGCCAGCTGCTGCTCCAGCGCCGCGTACTTCGGTTCGCCCTCGGCCAGGCCCAGGCGCCAGCGGTAGTTGTGCACGACGATGGCGACCTGGTCCGGGTTGTCCAGCGCCGCGGCACTGCGGGCGAAGGTGGCGTCGTCGAACTTCCATTGCGGCGAGGCCAGCTGCCAGATCTGCCGGGCGAAGTCGTGGGTGTACTGCGCGTAGCCGTCGCGGCCGCGGTCGGTGGCGAAATAGAACTGGTACCACCACTGCAATTCCGCCTGCGGTGGCAACGGCTTGCGCCCGGCCTCCTGGCTGCCGATCAGATAGCCGCTCACCGACACCAGCGCCTTGACCCGCTGCGGCCACAACGCCGCAACGATATCGGCCGAGCGTGCGCCCCAGTCGAAGCCGGCCAGTGTGGCGCGCTTGATCTGCAGCGCGTCCATCAGCGCGATGACGTCGGAAGCCAGTGCCGCCGGCTCGCCATTGCGCGGCGTCTGCGCCGAGCGGAAGCGTGTGCTGCCATAGCCGCGCAGGTGCGGGACGATGACGCGGTAGCCCTGCGCCGCCAGTCGAGGCGCCACTTCGGCATAGCTGTTGATGTCGTAGGGCCAGCCGTGCAGCAGGATGACCACTTCGCCCTTGGCCGGGCCCAGCTCGGCGTAGCCGATGTTCAGGTCACCGGCATCGACGTGCTTGTTGGCGACCAGCGCGCCGGGCGCGGTGGATGCAGCGGCCGGGGTGGGCGGTGTGGCGGCAGCGGCGGTGCCGGCCAGCAGCAGTTGCGCAGCGAGCAATGCGCGAATCAGCCGGGAACGCGGGGTCGAAGTGTGCATGGCAGTGTCCTTGTTTGGATGCAATGAGAGGGCGACGAAAGCGCGAGGCATGCGGGCTAGACCGCCCAGCCACCGTCGAGGGTCAGGCTGGCGCCGGTCATGTAGCCGGCTTCGTCACCGGCCAGGTAGGCGGCGAGCGCGGCCACTTCCTCCGGCTGGCCGACGCGGCCAAGCGGATTGCGCTCGACCAGCATTTCCAGGTAGCCAGCGGTGAGGTCGGTGGCGATCGGGCCGGGCTGGATGTTGTTGATGGTGATGCGGCGCGGCGCCAGGTCCGGCGCCAGTTCGCGCACCAGCGTGGCCACGGCGGACTTGGTCATCGCGTAGAGGCTGCTGCCGAGCACGCCGCCGCGCACCGCGGTGTTGCTGCCGATGGTGATGATCCGGCCGCCGTCGCGCAGCTGCGCCGCCGCGGCCTGGATCGCGAGGAATACGCCGCGCACGTTCACCGCCAGCATCTGGTCCAGCATCTCCAGCGGCACCTCGGACAGCGGACTGCTGCGATAGATGCCGGCGTTGACCACCACCACCTGCAGCGGGCCGAACGCTTCCACTGCGCGCGCGACCGCTGCGGTGATCGCAGCCGCGTCCGCACTGTCGGCGTGCAGGGCGAGCGCCTGGCCGCCTTCGGCACGAATGGCATCGGCCACGGCCAGCGCGCTGTCGGCACGCGATACATAGGTCAGGGCAACGGGGTGGCCTTCGCGGGCCAGGCGGCGGGCGATGGCCGCGCCGATGCCGCGGGAACCGCCAAAGACCAGGGCGGCGGGGCGGGAGGGGGAGGAGGCGATAGACATGGACGGGTCCTGTAGGCGAGGGCCAGCGGACAGTCCGTTGGCGACGGGGCCATTCCAGCGGCCGGGCGTATCGCCTGCGTGTCGGGGCGGCGGCGGTTTTGTCGCTTTTTCGCGCCAGGCCGGGCCTGGACACGTTGCGATACAAAGCGCCGGCGGTTTTGTATCGCAACGTATGCAGGCGGCCGGCGGACGCGCTTGCTTACGCATCGCACCTGGCGGCGACAACCGCCCGATACAGCGCGGCGCTGCAATGGCAGCCCCAACCCGAGGAGCTCTCCGATGCTGCGTTCACCCGTCCTGGCCCCATTGCTGGCCCTGGCCGCCACCTTGCTGCCGGCCGCCGCCGGCGCCCGCGAAACCGCGCCCACCTCCGCGCCGACCGTGATCCTGGTGCACGGCGCCTTTGCCGATGCGTCCAGTTGGGACAAGGTCGCCGAACGGTTGCATCGGCGCGGCGTGCCGGTGATCGCCGTGGACAATCCGCTGACCTCGCTGGGCGATGACGTCGCCGCCACGCGCCGCGCGATCGCCGCCGCGCCGGGCAAGGTGGTGCTGGTCGGTCACTCCTGGGGCGGCACCGTGATCACCGAGGCCGGCAATGACCCCAAGGTCGCCGCCCTGGTTTACGTGGCCGCGTTCGCGCCGGATGCCGGCCAAAGTTCCGCCCAGCAGGGCGAGGGTTTCCCGGTGGCGCCGGGCCTGCAGCAGTTGCAGGAGCGCGAGGGCTTCCTCTCGCTGTCGGCGGACACTGTGCAGGCCGACTTTGCCCAGGACCTGCGTCCGGCGCAGCTGCGCCAGGTGTACCAGCACCAGTTGCCGTTGAAGGCGGCTGCGCTCGGCGAGAAGGTGGACACGGCCGCATGGCGCACGCGCCCGAGCTGGTACCTGGTCTCGCGCAAGGACCGCATGCTGTCGCCGCCGTTGCAGGTCGCCACCGCGCAGCGCATCGGTGCCGAACTGCGCTCGGTGGGCGCCAGCCATGTATCGCCGCTGTCCGCGCCGGGTGAAGTGACCGCCACCATCCTCGAAGCGGCCGGGCTCAAGCCCGCCGACCGCGCGCCCGGCTTCGACGGCGGCTGAGCCCCGCAGCAAGTCCCCACGGGGGCGCTAACATCCATCCATTGCCCGCGGAGAGACACGATGTCCCACACCGACCACATCCTCGTCGTTGACGACGACCGCGACATCCGCCAGATGGTCGGCGACTACCTGCGCAAGAACGGCCTGCGCGTGACTCAGGCCGCGGACGGTCGCGAGATGAAGGCGGCGCTGGAGACCAGCGATGTCGACCTGATCGTGCTGGACGTGATGATGCCGGGCGAGGACGGCCTGTCGCTGTGCCGCAACCTGCGTGCCGGCAAGCACCGCAACGTGCCGGTGGTGATGCTGACCGCGCGCGACGATGAAACCGACCGCATCATCGGCCTGGAGATGGGCGCCGACGATTACGTCGTCAAGCCGTTCTCCTCGCGCGAACTGCTGGCGCGGATCAACGCGGTGATCCGGCGCGCGCGCATGCTGCCGCCCAACCTGCAGGTGAGCGAGGCCGCGCGCCTGATCGCCTTCGGTCAGTGGCGCCTGGACACAACCTCGCGCCACTTGCTTGATGAAGAGGGCACCGCCTATCCGCTCAGTGGCGCCGAGTTCCGGCTGCTGCGCGTGTTTGTCGATCACCCGCAGCGCGTGCTCAGCCGCGACCAGTTGCTCAACCTCACCCAGGGCCGCGATGCCGAGGTCTTCGACCGCTCCATCGACCTGCTGGTCAGTCGCCTGCGCCAGCGCCTGGGCGATGCCGCACGCGAGCAGGCCTACATCAAGACCGTGCGCAGCGAGGGCTACGTGTTCTGCCAGCCGGTCACGCTGATCGGCGACGCGGCATGAATGCCCTCGCGCCCGCGCGCCGCGCCTGGCTGCCGCGCACGCTGGGCACGCGGCTGGTGCTGATCCTGGCCGCGGGCCTGCTGCTCGCCCACGCGCTGTCGTTCGCCCTGCTGTTCTACGAACGCGCGATGGCCACGCGCGGCATGATGCTGGCCGGCATGGAACAGGACGTGCCGGTGAGCGTGGCCCTGCTCGAACACTTGCCGCCGGCCGAGCGCATGGCCTGGCTGCCACGGCTGGAACGCCGCACCTACCGCTACCTGCTGCGTCCGGCACTGCCCGGCACGCCGTTGAGCAGCGAGCGTGCGCGTCAGGTCACCGAGCTGATCGGCCGCTCGCTGCAGGAGCACTACGCGCTGCGCGCGCGCACGGTGTCCACCATGCCGGAACGCTATGAGGTGGAGTTGACCCTGGCCGACGGCCAGCCCTTGACCATTGAAGTCACCCCTTCATTGTTGCCGGTCGCGCGCTGGTTGCCGTGGGTACTGGCCGCGCAGGTCGTGTTGCTGCTGGCCTGTGCCTGGTTGGCGGTGCGCCTGGCGACGCGGCCACTGGCGCAACTGGCCGCGGCGGCGGACAAGCTAGACCCGGCGCGTGCCGGCAGCCCGATGCCGGAGGACGGTCCGCTGGAAGTGACGAAGGCCGCGCATGCGCTCAATGCCTTGCAGTCGCGCGTGGCCGCGCATGTATCCGAACGCATGCAGATACTGGCGGCGATCTCGCATGACCTGCAAACCCCGATCACGCGCATGCGCCTGCGCCTGGAAGCGATGGACGACAGCCCGGCGCAGGCCAGGCTGCTGGATGATGTGACCCAGCTCGGCCAGCTGGTGCGCGAAGGCATCGACTACGCGCGCAGCGCCAATGTCGCCAAGGGCCCGGCCGTGCGCCTGAACCTGGGCGCGTTCCTCGACAGCGTGGTCGGCGATTACCAGGACATCGGCAAGCCGGTGCAGCGCGGCGCCAGCGAGCGCGTGGCCTTGCAGACGCATCCGCAGGTGCTGCGGCGCATCGTGCAGAACCTGATCGACAACGCGCTGGCCCATGCCGGCAGTGCCGAAACCGCGCTGCGCGTGACCCCGGCCGGCACGGTCTGCATCGATGTGCTGGATCGTGGCCCGGGCATTCCGGCCGACTCGTTGGAGGCGGTGTTGCAGCCCTTCCATCGCCTCGAAGCCTCGCGCGGCCGTGCCAGCGGTGGCACCGGCCTCGGCCTGGCCATCGCCCAGCAACTGACGCAGGCGCTGGGCGGGCGGCTGCGCCTGGCCAATCGCGAAGGCGGCGGGCTGCGCGCCACCATCGAGTTGGACGCGGCTCAGCCAGGCGCCGCGGACGCGGGCTAGACTATGGCTTCCTGATTGGAGATTCCCGCGGACATGTGAGCAAGGCGCTCCTCGTAGACGACCGCAGCTGCCCGGTGCAGCGCGCGACCGATTCCGCCATGCCGGCATCCGATGCACGGCACGGCTCACGACGGAGATTCCCATGTCCGAGGCGCGTATCCGCGTTTCCCGACTTTCGTTTCCCTGGCCCGACGGCACGCCCGTGCTGGACGGGCTTTCATTTGTGCTGGGCCCCGGCCGTACCGGTCTGGTCGCGCCTAACGGCGCCGGCAAGAGCACGCTGCTGCGGCTGATCGCCGGCGAACTTGCACCGCTGGCCGGCACCATCGAGGTGCAGGGCACCCTGGCCTGGTTGCCGCAGCATTTCGCCATCGCGCCGCGGACGAGCGTGGCCGAGGCACTTGGCATCGCCGACCGCCTGGCCGCGCTGGACGCGATTCTCGCCGGCAGCGGCAGCGACGCCGACTTTGAATGCCTGGACGGCGACTGGGATCTGCGCGAGCGCGCGCAGGCCCTGCTGGCGCGGCTGGGCCTGGGCGAGCTCTCGCTGCAGCGGCGGCTGGACAGCTTCAGTGGCGGCGAAGCGATGTGGCTGGCGCTGGCCGCGAAGCTGCTGCAACGTCCCGATGTCCTGTTGCTCGACGAACCGACCAACCATCTCGATCGCGATGCCCGCCGACGCCTGCGCGAGCTGCTAGCGGACTGGTCCGGTTGCCTGCTCGTGGCCAGCCATGACCGCGAGCTGCTCGAAGGCATGGACCAGATTGCCGAACTGCGCCCGACCGGCTTGCGCCTGCATGGCGGCGGCTGGGACGCGCATCGCGCGGCCGTAGAGGCCGAACAGCAAGCCAACGAACAGCGCATGCGTCAGCTGCGCGGCGAGGTGCGGCGCGAGCAGCGTGAGCGCCAGCAGGCACGCGAACGCAGCGAACGCCGCGCCGGTAACGCCACGCGCCATCTGGCCGATGCCGGTCTGCCGCGCATTGTCGCCGGCAACCGCGAACGCGCCGCGCAGGTGGCCGCGGGCAAGGCCGAAGGCGTGCATGCCGATCGCCTCGCGCAGGCGCAGGCGCAGTTGCGAGAAGCAGCGCAGCACCTGGACGAAGCGGTCGTGCATGACTTCACCTTGCCGGCCACGCGCGTGCCCGGTGACCGCGTGCTGTTCCATGGTGAAGGTCTGCGCGTACAGCAGGGTGGGCGCGCGCTGTTTGCCGGCAACGGCATCGACCTCACCATTCGCGGGCCCGAGCGCATTGCCCTGTACGGCGCCAACGGCGCGGGCAAGACGACGCTGCTGCAGGTACTCGCTGGCACACGGGAGGCCGATGCCGGCACGGTGCGGCGCACGGCCGCGCGCATCGCGACTCTGACTCAGCGTCTGGACCTGCTCGATCCCAACCGCAGCGTGGCCGAAAACCTGGCCGCGTTTGCGCCGCGGTTGCCGGCCACCGAGCGCGCCAACCTGCTGGCCCGCCTGCACTTCCGCGGGGCACGGCAGGCATTGCCCGCCGCTGCGCTATCCGGTGGCGAGCGCCTGCGCGCGACCCTGGCCTGCCTGCTGCATGCCGAGCCGGCACCCCAACTGTTGTTGCTCGACGAACCAACCAACAACCTGGACCTGGCCTCGGTCGCGCAACTCGAACAGGCCTTGCGCGGCTATCAAGGCGCGCTGGTGGTGGTCAGCCACGACGAGGCGTTTCTGGAAGCGATTGGATTGAGCAGGAGGCTGAAACTGACGCAGGGGGAGTTGGTTGAACTCGGGACCGGGGACCGGGGACCCGACCGAAAAGCAGGTGCCCTTACACTGACAGTTCCCGTGGCGGAGCAAGGCGTGATCCACCCACGCGCAGGAGCGCACCGGTCCCGGGTCCCCGGTCCCCGCTCCCGAGCTCCTGTGCTACCGTTCAGCGGCCCGCGGCGAGCCACCGCGCCCGGGCCCAAGGGGTGCGGTGGCCGGCCGCTCAGGCCCAGCATGGAAGGGGACAACAATGAAGGCAGTCTGGTGCGTCGCATTGGCGGCGCTGTGTGCTTTTGCCCGGCCGGCGCAGGCCCAGGTGGATCTGGAGTCGTTCCTGCGCAACGACCAGTTCGAGGACTTCAAGATCTCGCCCGATGGCCAGTATTTCGCCGCCACCGTGCCCACCGAAGACCGCACCGCGCTGGCAATCGTGCGCCGCAAGGACAACACGATCACCGGCACCTTCTCGCTCGGCCGCAACACCCACGTCAACAATTTCTACTGGGCCAACGACAACCGCGTGCTGCTCGATGTGGCGCAGAAGTTCGGCAGCGTCGACCAGCCGTATTCCACCGGCGAATTGTTCGCGATCAACGCGGCCAGCGGCCGTTCGGAAATCCTGATCGGCTACCGCGTCGGCAGTGACCGCGAGGCCACGCTGATCAAGCCGAAGAAGCAGTTCGAGCAGGCCGCCGCCGATGTGGTGGGCCTGGTGCCCGGCGATGACCGCAATGTGGTCGTGTCGATCACCCCGTTTACCCGCGACATCACCTACAGCACCGCCGAGCGCCTGGACATCGGCAGCGGCCGCCGCGTGCTGATGGCGCGCTCGCCGGTGCAGCGCAGCCGCTTCGCCATCGACAACGCCGGGCAGGTCCGCTTCGTCTGGGGCGCGGCCAGCGACAATGTCCAGCGCCTGTACTACCGCGAAGGCGAGGGCGCGCAGTGGCGGCTGGTCGGTGGCGCGGTCGCCGATGGCCTTGCCGAATACCCGGTGGGCTTTTCCGAAGACAACAAGATCGCCTACCTGCGGGTGGAAAATCCGCAGGGCCCCGATTCGATCGTGGCCTGGGACATCGCCGCCGACCAGCGCAAGACCGTGCTGCGCGATGCCGTGGCCGACCCCGGCCGCATCCTCTATCGCTTGAATACGCGCATCCCGGTGGGCGCGATGGTGCTCACCGATCGCCCGCATACGTTGTTCTTCGACGAACAGGGCGCCGACGCGCGCCAGTACCGTTCGCTTGAAGCGGCCTTCGGCGGTCAGGCGGTGCTGATCACCTCCGGTACCCGCGATGGCCGTCAGCTGGTGCTGCAGGCTTGGTCGGACAGCAGCCCCGCCGAGTTTTTCCTGTTCGATACCCAGGCCCGCCGCGCCGAACACATCGCCGCGCTCCGCGACTGGGTGGACCCGCGCGGCGCAGCGCAGGTCAAGGGCATTTCCCTCAAGGCCCGCGACGGGCTCACCCTGCATGGCTTCCTGACCCGCCCGCGCGGCAGCGACGGCAAGGCCCTGCCGATGGTCGTGCTGCCGCACGGTGGCCCGTTCGGCGTCCACGACGACTGGGACTACAACCGCGAAACCCAGATGCTGGCCGCCGCCGGCTACGCGGTGCTGCAGCTCAACTACCGCGGCTCCAGCAACTACGGCCACGCCTTCGAGGAAGCCGGCGCCCAGCAGTGGGGCGGCAGCATGCAGGACGATCTCACCGACGCCACCCGCTGGGCCATCGCCCAAGGCTATGCCGACGCCGGCAAGGTCTGCATCTACGGCGCCAGCTATGGCGGCTATGCCGCGCTGATGGGCGCCGCCAAGGAGCCGACGCTGTACAAGTGCGCGGCCGGCTATGTCGGCGTCTACGACCTGCCGATGATGTTTGCCCGCGGCGACATCCAGCAGGTGCAGTTCGGCAAGAACTACCTGCGCGAATGGCTGGGCGACCCGGCCACGCTGGCGGCGAATTCGCCGGTGAACCTGGCCGACCGGATCAAGGTGCCAGTGTTCCTGGCCGCTGGCGGCGAAGACGAACGCGCGCCGATCGAGCACACCAGGAAGATGGCCGCCGCGTTGCAGAAGTCCGGCGTGCCGGTAGAGACGCTGTACTACGGCACCGAGGCGCACGGCTTCTACACCCTGGAGCACCGCCGCGAGTACTACAGCAAGCTGCTCGCCTTCCTGGCCCGCTCGCTCGGCGGGCAACAGGCCGGGGCAGCGTCGGCGCAGCCCTGACCGGACGCGGCTCAGCGCACGCCATGCATCCAGCGCCGCAGCAGCGGCGCGCACAGCAGCGCCAACACGCCGCAGCCCAGGCCGATCCACATCATCAGCCAGAACAGGTGCGCGTAGCTGCCGGCGGCCTGGGCCACGTCCATCTGCGCGCCTTCGGGCACGTCGATGGCGGCGAGCTTGCCGAACAGCGCGGCCAGCGCCTCGGAAAACGCCGTCGCCAGGAACCAGGTGCCCATCATCAGGCTGACCACGCGCGGCAACGCGAGTTGGGTCACTGCCGACAGGCCGACCGGCGCCAGGCACATCTCGCCGATTTCCAGCACCAGGTAGGCCAGCACCAGCCACCACACGCTGGCGATCGCGCCAGTGGCCCCGACCTGCTGCGCGGCCAGCGCCAGCGGGACGAAGGACAGCGCGGCAAAGAACAGGCCGAGCGCGGACTTCACCGGCTTGGACGGGTCGGCGTGGCGGCGGTCCAGCCATGCCCATAGCGCGGCGAACAGCGGTGCCAGCAGCACCAGGAACAGCGCGCCGAGATAGGTGAGCGAGCCGGCGGTCTGCGGCAGCACGATGCAATCGCGTACCAGGAACACCAGCATCAGCACGCTGACGCCGGCAAACAGCAGGCGCGGTGCGGGTGAGTCCGCGTTGCGGTCGGACATCGTCGCAGCGACTACGAAGCCCAGCGGTGCCAGCAGCAGCGAGGCAATGGACCAGGGCAGTGGCGTGCCTTCGCGGATCACCAGCGAAGGCAGCACGTCCTTGGTCAGCAAACGATCGGTGAAGGTGACCCAGGAGCCATAGGTCTGCTCGTACAGGGTGAAGAACACCAGCGCCATGAAGATCAGCGCCAGCAGCGCCCACATCTGCTGGCGCTGTTCCGGCGTGCAACGGGTGCCGGTGAACCAGGCAAACCACAGCAGCACGCCGCCGAGCACCACGAGCATCAGCATCAGCGCCAGGCTGATCTCGCCGCCGAGCGAGGCGACGCCATTGGCCGCCGCCCACATCAGCGCGGCAATCGGCAGCACCGCCAGTGCGCCGCCGAGGTAGATCAGCCATTCGCGCGGCAGGCCATACACGCGTTCGCGCAAGGCCTGCGGGCGCGGCGGCTCGGCGTGCCCATGCAGGTACTTCTGCCCCCACAGGAACATGCCCAGGCCGAGCAGCATGCCGATCCCGGCCGCGCCGAAGCCGTACTTCCAGCCGTAGGCTTCGCCGAGGAAGCCGCAGACCAGCGAGGCAAACAGTGCACCGAGGTTGATGCCGGCATAGAACAGCGAGAAGCCCGAATCGCGGCGCGGGTCGTCCTCGGCATAGAGCCGCCCGACGATCGTGGAAATGTTCGGCTTCATGAAACCGACGCCGGCGATGATCAGCGCCAGCGAGAGGTAGGTGATCGACAGCGCGCCTTCGTCGCGCGCGATTGCGCCGGCCACGCGCGCGGCGGGGTGGCCTTCGACCGCCATGCCGATGTGGCCCAGCACCAGCAGGATGCTGCCGAATACCACGGCCTTGCGCATGCCCAGCCAGCGGTCAGCGAGGATGCCGCCGATCACTGGCATGCAGTACACCAGGCCGCCATAGGCGCCGAGCAGGTCCAGGCCGGCGCGATCGCCGAACAGGTGGTGCTTGGTCAGGTAGAGCAGCAGCAGCGCCTTCATGCCGTAGAAGGAGAAGCGCTCCCACATCTCGGTGAAGAAGCAGACGTAGACGCCCTTGGGGTGGCCGAGGAAGTCGTCGGTGCGGGGTAGGGCGGCTGCGGTCATGCGGCGGGCGGTGGACCAAAGGCGCGAGTATAGGGGGCGGCATTTTGCAAGGGGTGGCTGCAGGCGGCTTGTAGGAGCGGTTTCAGCCGCGACCGGCCGGCCGGTCGCGGCTGAAGCCGCTCCTACAGGGGAGGGCCATTGCCCGATCGCGATGGCCAGGGGGGATTGTTGCACCCGCAACTGGACAGAAACCCGCCCCAGCAGCTAGCGTGAGGCGGATTTTTTGCCATTCTTCCTTTGGGGGTTTCCATGAGCCTAGCCGCGCAACCGCGCCAGCTCACTTTCCGTGCCGTGGTACTGGCCATCGTCCTGGCCGTGGTGCTTTCGGCGGCCAACGCCTATCTGGGCCTGTTTGCCGGTCTGACCATCGCCACCGCGATCCCGGCCGCCGTGGTCTCGATGGGCGTGCTGCGCCTGCTCGGCGGCGGCTCGATCCTGGAGAACAACATCGTCCAGACCGGCGCCTCGGCCGGCTCGTCGATCGCCGCGGGCGTGATCTTCACCATCCCGGCGCTGGTGATCATGGGCTACTGGCCGGACTTCAAGTACTGGTGGGTGCTCGGCATCGCCGGCCTCGGCGGCCTGCTCGGCGTGCTGTTCTCGGTGCCGCTGCGGCGCTCGATGATCGTCGAAGACCCGCTGCCCTTCCCCGAAGGCAAGGCCGCGGCCGAAGTGCTCAAGGCCGGTGAAAACCCCGGCCCGGGCCTGAAGATCCTGGCCGTGTCCGGCGCGATCGGCGCGGTGGTCAAGCTGGCCGCGGCCAGCGGCCTGCGCGTCATCCCCGACACCTGGGTGCAGTCGGCCTATGTCGGCAGTTCCAAGGTCACCGCGTTCATCGGCACCAACCTGTCGCCGGCGCTGCTCGGCGTGGGCTATATCGTCGGCTTGAACGTGGGCATCGTGGTGGTGTCCGGTTCGATCCTGTCCTGGCACATCGCCATCCCGCTGTATCAGGCGTTCTTCGCCAACAGCGACCCGGCGCTGGCGACGGCCATTGCCGGCGCGCCGTCGGCCGATGCGGCCTACGCCATCTGGAGCGCGAAGATCCGCTACCTCGGCGTGGGCGCGATGCTGATCGGCGGCATCTGGACGCTGTTCTCGCTGCGCAAGTCGCTGCTGTCGGGCATCAAGAGCGGCTTTGCCGCCGCGCGCAAGAGCACCGGTGGCGTGGCGATTGCGGAGACCGAACGCGACCTGCCGATGAAGTGGATGCTGGTGGCGCTGGTCGCCTTCACCCTGCCGCTGCTCGGCCTGTACCAGGCGATCGTGCAGCAGTGGCATGTGTCGATCCCGATGACCATCATCATGATCGCCGCCGGCTTCCTGTTCGTGTCGGTGTCGGCCTACCTGGCCGGCCTGATCGGTTCGTCCAACAACCCGGTTTCGGGCATCACCATCTCCACCATCCTGTTTGCTTCGGTGGTGCTGGTGCTGCTGCTGGGCAAGAGCGGCCTGCAGCCGGTGGGCGTGGGCGGCGCGCCGCTGGGCGCGGTGGCGGCGATCATGATCGGCGCGGTGGTGTGCTGCGCCGCGGCAGTAGGCGGCGACAACCTGCAGGACCTCAAGGCCGGCTATCTGGTCGGCGCCACGCCGTGGAAACAGCAGCTGATGCTCGGCATTGGCGCGTTCTCGTGCGCGCTGATCATGGCGCCGGTGCTGAACCTGCTGGCCCAGGCCTACGGCATCGGTGCGCCGACGCCGGAACACCCGAACGCGCTGGCGGCGCCGCAGGCCAACCTGATGGCCTCGGTGGCGCGCGGCCTGTTCGGCGGCCAGCTGCCGTGGACCATGATCGCGATTGGCGCGGTGGTCGGTGCGGCGGTCATCGCGCTGGATGGCTGGTTGAAGTCGCGTGGCTCGCGCTTCCGCGTGCCGGTACTGGCCGCGGCCATCGGCATCTACCTGCCGCTGGAACTGATGGTGCCGATCTTCCTCGGCGGCCTGCTGGCGCACCTGGTCGAGCGCTTCCACAAGCTCAACCCGGACGACGAGGAAGCGCGTGATCGCGCGCATCGCCCTGGCGTGCTGTTCTCGGCCGGCCTGATCACTGGCGAGGCGCTGATGGGCATCGCCATCGCGGTGCCGATCGTGGTGTCGGCGCGTGCCGACGTGCTGGCGTTGCCGGAGATGTTCCATCTGAGTCAGTGGATCGGGTTGATCGTGCTGGCACTGGTGGGCTGGCTGCTGTATCGCACGGGCAAGCGCGGCGAGCAGGTCTAGTCGCTGTTTGCTGCGTTGCAACGGAGGCCGCCTTTGGGCGGCCTTTGTTTTTCGGGGCGACGACGGTTGTCCATAGGAGCGGCTGAAGCCGCTCCTACAGCCGCTCCTACAGGCCATGACTTCAGTCCTTTGCGCCCGCACCGGCCGCGCCCCTACCATCGGGGGTTTGCCGTCCCGTCCCGGAGAACCCATGAAGCTTCGCCAAGCCTTGCTGCCCCTGTGCCTGCTGGCCGCCCTGCCTGCGCTGGCCGCCGCGCGCGGTTTCGATGTGCGCGACATGGTCGCCCTGGACCGCGTGTCCTCGCCCACGCTCAGCCCTGACGGCGGCGTGCTGGTGTTCTCCAAGCGGGTGATGGACGCAAACAAGACCAAGGCCAGCAACAGCCTGTGGCGCCGCGACCTGCGCACCCGCGACATGGCCCCGCCGAAGCAGATCAGCCCCGAAGGCTGGAACGTCAACTCGCCGGCCTTCTCCCGCGACGGCCAGACGGTGTACTTCCTCAGCGCCAGGAACGGCAGCCAGCAGCTGTACGCGATGCCGGCCGAAGGCGGCACGCCGCGCCAGCTGACCGACTTCGCCGTGGACGTGGCCAGCTTCAAGCTCTCGCCACAGGGCGACCGCATCGTGTTCAGCGCCGGCGTGTTCCAGGACTGCGTGTCCGACCTGGCCTGCACCAAGAAGAAGCTCGATGCCGCCGAGTCGAGCAAGGCCAGCGGCAAGGTCTTCGACTCGCTGTTCGTGCGCCATTGGGATACCTGGAACGACGGCCGCCGCAACACCTTGTTCGTCGCGCGCCTGCCGCAGGGCGAGGCCAAGGCCAGCACCGCCACCGCGATCAGCGCGAAGATCGCCGGCGATGCGCCGTCCAAGCCGTTCGGCGGCAACGACGACTACGAGTGGTCGCCCGATGGCAAGAGCGTGGTCGCCAGCATTCGCGTGGCCGGCCGTCAGGAGCCGTGGTCTACCAATTTCGACCTGTACAAGCTCGATGCCGCCGGCAGCAAGGCCGCGGTCAACCTGACCAAGGTCAACCCGGCCTGGGACGCCGGCCCGGTGTTCAGTGCCGACGGCAAGACCCTGTACTACCGCGCGATGCAGCGCCCGGGCTTCGAGGCCGACCGCTTCGCGTTGATGGCCATGGACCTGGGCAGCGGCAAGGCGCGCGAGATCGCGCCGCAGTGGGACCGCTCGGCCGGCGAGATCGTGCTCAGCGCAGATGGAAAGGCGATCTACACCAGTGCCGATGACATGGGCGAACACCCGCTGTTCAAGATTGACATCGCCAGCGGCCAGGCCACCCGCCTGGTCGGTGAGGGCAGTGTCGGCTCGCCGGTACTGGCCGGTCCGACGCTGGCCTTCACCCGCAACTCGCTCAAGAGCGGCGACCAGATCTTCGTGGCCGATGTACAGGACGTCACGAGTGCCGCGGGAGGCAGGATGCCGGGAGCGGCCGATGCCACCGCGCAGAACCCGCGCGCGATCACGCCCAGCGCCACCGAGATGCTGCCGGACGTGCAGTTCGGCGACTTCGAGCAGTTCCAGTTCAAGGGCTGGAACGATGAGACCGTGCACGGTTACGTGGTCAAGCCGTACAACTATCAGCCGGGCAAGAAGTATCCGGTGGCGTTCCTGATCCATGGCGGCCCGCAGGGCAGCTTCGGCAACGGCTGGAGCTACCGCTGGAATCCGCAGACCTATGCCGGCCAGGGCTACGCGGTGGTCATGATCGATTTCCACGGCTCCACCGGCTACGGCCAGGCCTTCACCGATGCGATCAGCCAGCACTGGGGCGACCGCCCGCTGGAAGACCTGCAGAAGGGCTGGGCCGCGGCGCAGCAGCAGTACGGCTTCCTCAACGGTGACAAGGCCTGTGCACTGGGCGCCAGCTACGGCGGCTTCATGACCTACTGGATCGCCGGCAACTGGAACGAGCCGTGGAAGTGCCTGGTCGATCACGACGGCGTGTTCGACAACCGCATGATGGGCTATAGCACCGAGGAGCTGTGGTTCAGCGAGTGGGAGAACGGCGGCACGCCGTGGGACAACGCTGACAAGTACGAGAAGTTCAACCCGGTCAACCACGTCAAGAACTGGAGCAAGCCGATCCTGGTCATCCATGGCCAGCTCGATTTCCGCATCCCGGTCGAGCAGGGCCTGGCTGCGTTCACCGCTGCGCAGCGCAAGGGCGTGGAATCGAAGTTCCTGTATTTCCCGGACGAGAACCACTGGGTGCTCAAGCCGCAGAATTCGATCCTGTGGCATGACACCGTCAACGGCTGGCTGAAGGAACACATCGGCCAGTAAGCAACGCTAGCGGGGCCGGGCTGGTGTCCGGCCCCGTTCGTTTTCAGCCAACGCGCGCCACACCGTGCGCCGGGAAGTCGCATGAATCCTCCGAGCACCGCCCTGATCCAGAACGACATCGTCGTCTTCGGCCTGATTGCCGCCACGCTCGGCGCCGTGTTCTGGACCGCCTCGCGCGAACAGGGCGTGTGGAAGCGCTTCTACAGCATCGTGCCGGCGCTGCTGCTGTGCTACCTGATCCCCGGTATCTACAACACCGTGGGCCTGATCGACGGTGAGCACACGCGCCTGTACAACCCGGTCGCGCGCGACATCCTGTTGCCGGCCGCGCTGGTGCTGCTGACCCTGGCGGTGGACATCCGCGCGATCCTGCGCCTGGGCCCGAAGTTGCTGGCGATGTACGTCGGCACCTCGATCAGCATCATGCTTGGCGCGGTGGTCGCCTTTGCGCTGATGCGCTGGCTGCACCCGTCCACCGTGGCCGGCGATACCTGGGCCGGCATGGCCGCGCTGGCCGGCAGCTGGATTGGCGGCGGCGCCAACATGCTGGCGATGCGCGAAGTGTTCAATGTCGATGCCACCACCTTCGGCCAGTTCGCCGTTGTCGATGTCGGCGTGGGTTACGTGTGGATGGCCACGCTCATTTTCCTGGCCGGGCGCGCGCAGAAGATCGACGCGCGCAGCGGCGCCGACACCCGCGCGCTGGACGAGCTCAAGGAGCGCATTGCCGCTTTCCAGGCCCAGCACGAGCGCATCCCTTCGCTGGGCGACCTGATGGTGATCGTTGGCGTGGCTTTCGGTGCAGTCGGGCTGGCGCACGCCATTGCGGCGCCGCTGTCGGCGTGGTTCGACGCCAACGTGTCCTGGGCCTCGCGCTTCAGCCTGGACTCGCCGTTCGTGTGGGTGGTGGTACTGGCCACGAGCTGCGGCCTGGCCCTGAGCTTCACCCGCGCGCGCACGCTGGAAGGGGCAGGGGCCTCGCGCATCGGTACGCTGCTGCTGTATTTCCTCATTGCCTGCATCGGCATGCAGATGGATCTGCTGGCATTGCTCGACCGACCCTGGCTGTTCCTGCTCGGGCTGATCTGGATCGGCGTGCACATCGTGCTGCTGTGGGGTCTGGGGCGTTTGCTCAACGTGCCGTTCTTCTATTTCGCCATCGGCTCGCAATCGCACATTGGCGGTCCGGCTTCGGCCCCGGTGGTGGCGGCGGCGTTCCACCCGGCTCTTGCGCCGGTGGGCGTGCTGCTCGGCACGCTGGGCTACGCCACCGGGACCTACCTGGCCTATGTCCTCGGGATCACGCTGCGGGCGATGGCGGGCGCCGGCTGACGCCCGACCGGTTCCCGAATGCCCGATGGGCACACTGTAGGAGCGGCCGTAGGAGCGGCTTCAGCCGCGACCGTGATCTGTCACATCGCGACTCCGCTCGTCGGGGCTGAAGCCCCTCCCACAACGACCCCAGCAACACCAAGTCAACCCGCCCGCATCCACTGCCGCAACGGCAGCAACACCTGCGCCTGCCGCGGCGCCTGCAACCAGCCCGGTAACAGGGCCTCGTAGCGGTCGCGATAATCGGTGGCCTGGTGTGCAAGGAAGGCCTCGACCGACGGCTCGTTCCAGTGCTCGTACAGCGTGAACAGATTCGGGTCCTGCGCATCGCGATCCAGATGACAGGACACAAACGCCGGCTCGCGCGCCATGTCACGCAACAGTTCGTCCAGCGCCGTACGCCACTCGTCCACGCATTCGGGCTTGAGCTGCAGCTTGACGAAGAACACCAAGGTCGAAGGGTGCATGGTCACTCTGTCGTTCGGGGCTGCGCGGATTATCGCGCGAAGGCCACACGCCTTGCTCAAATCCGCGAATAACTCGCGTTGCCCAATCCGGTGCCGATGGTGAATATGCCCCAGTGCGCGTGCTTGCGCATCGCATGGCGCTGGCTCAGGCCCTGCACCACCGCATCGTTGTGCAGCAACACCCGCGGCCGCTGCCGGCCCACGCGATCGAGCTTTTCTCCCAACGCGCCCGGCAAGTCGAAAGGCATTTCCCAATCGCCCGGCAGATTCTGCGCGCCCTGCGAAATGAGCCCATCCGGCTCGATCTTGCCCGGCACCGCAATGCCGACAAACGGCGCCAAATCCACCCCCAGCGTCCGCGCCTGCGCATTGAGCCCGTTGAGCATGCCGGCCAGGCGCGCGATGGCCTCGCCGCGTGCCGGCTGGTCGTCGGCATGCCGCCACTGCATGTGTTCCAGCACGCGCGCCTTGCGCCCGTCACCGGCCTTGTCCAGGCGATGTTCGACCAGCCCGCAACGCAGCTTGGTCCCGCCGATATCCACCGCCAGGAACGCCGCATGCTGGCGGGCGGCCGGCGGCAACAGCGTGCTCCAGCCAAGCAGCGCCGCTTCGTCCGGGTCCTGGTCGAGGATGCACAGCCGCACCTTCACCCGTGCCTGCCGCAACAGGCGGTCCGCACGGCGGATCGCCAATGCCCCGAAGCGGCTTTCCGGAAAGCCGCCGCCGAGCACGATCGCCTCCACCTGCTGCCATGGCGGCTGCGCCAGGAAGCAGCGCGTGACCTCGACCAGCCGCTGCGCATGCGCCTCCACCGCCATGTGCACCAGGTGCGCGGCGTCGGCATCACCGCCTACCAGCACCAGATCAATGTCGCGCTTGTTCACTTCGGTGGTGGGCGTCTTGCCAAAAGGGTCCTTGCCGGTGCGCTGGTGCTGCCGCGCCTCGTCCAGCAATTCGCGAAAGGCAGTCTGGCTGGCCAGGTCGCCGACAAAGCCCTCGCCATCGGCGCGGACCAGGGCCAGGTTATAGCTGTCCACGCGCAGGCCTTCCACCGCATCGGCGCCATGGCTGTTGCGCGGGTCGCGCGCGCGGCTCATGCCGGCACCGCCGGGTGCGGAGATCGGTGCAGATCGGGCGTGACGGGCAAGGACATGCGCGGGCTCCTGGCTATCGCGCGAGCCTGCCGCGACCGCGGTGGAAGCGGCGCGAAGGCCGCGAGCAGCACCGTGGCAGCGCCGCGCTGCCGCTATGGCAGCTGCAGCACCGCGCGCAGGTCCGCGTGCTGTACCGGCGCGGAGGTGTGCTCATGGAAGACCTTCCAGCCACTGGCGCCGCGCCGCATCGCCACGCTCAGGCGATTGTCCAGCGCCCGCAGCACGCTGCCGTCCGGCGCCTGCGCGGCAAAATTGAGCAGGGCGTGGCCAAAGGCGAGGTCGCCTTCCACCCGCGATTGCGCCTGCCGCCAGGTCACCACCACCACCTCGTCGCCGAGACCGCCGAACCAGCCTTCGGCCATCTCGCGCCAGGCCGGCAGGCCGAGCAGCGGCGGCGCCTGCCACATGTCGAACACGTGCAGCGACTCGTCATACAGCGCGACAAAGGCGTCGGTATCGCGTGCGCGCACCGCGGCCGCGTAGGCGGCGAGGAAATCGGCAAACGGATCGCTGCTGCGCATGGGCTGTCCGGGTGAGGTGGGCCGAGGCAGGCTAGGGCGGGGCCGGAGGCGACGCAAGTACCGCGCGTGACTTGCGGCAGGGGCGCCGCCGGCGCCGGGCCGATAGCGTGGGCCCATGGCGGCCGGCCGCGCCGCGACCGGGGAATGCGACATGAAGTCCGTCATCGGCAGTGGGTTGTGCGTCACCTTGTTGCTGATCTGCACGCCGGCGATAGCGCGTGCCTTGCCCACCTCCGAACAGATCGATGCCAAGGTCGCTGCGTTGATGCAGCGCACCGGCGCGCAGGGCATGGCCGTGGCGGTGATCGACCAGGGCCACCCGGTCTACGTGCAGGCCTACGGCAAGCGCAACGCGCAGGGCGATCCGCTTACCGTGGACACGGTGATGTACGGCGCCTCGCTGACCAAGACGGTCTTTGCCTACACCGTGATGCGCTGGATCGGCGAGGGGCGGCTGGACCTGGACACGAGCATCGCCGAATACCTGCCGCGGCCGCTGCCCGAATATGCCGGCGCGGACATCGTCAATCGCTACACCGACTGGACCGCGCTGGACGAGCGCTGGCGCAAGCTCACCCCGCGCATCCTGCTGCAACACGGCAGCGGCTTTGCCAATTTCAACTTTCTCGAACCAGACGAGAAGCTGCACTTCCACTTCGACCCGGGCACGCGCTACGCCTATTCCGGCGACGGTCTGGCCACGCTGCAGTTTGTGCTCGAACGCGGCCTGGGCCTGGATGTGGGGCAGGGCACCGATGCGGTCTTCGCCGAACTGGGCATGACCCGCACGGCCTTGAAGTGGCGCCCGGATTTCGCCGCCAACCTTGCCGATGGCTGGGACGAGCAAGGCAAGACCGAACCGCACGACGAGCGCTCGAAAGTGCGCGCGGCCGGCTCGATGGACACCACCATCGCCGATCTGTCGCGCTTTGCCGCCGCGCTGGTGGATGGCAGGGGTGTGCCCGCGCGCGAGCATGCGCAGATGTTGCGCCCGCAGTTGCCGATCACCACGCGCACGCAGTTCCCGACCCTGCAAGCGGAACTGCCGCCCGCGCAGCGGCGCAAGGATCTGGCCGCCGGCCTGGGCGTGGTGACGTTCACCGGTCCGCAGGGACCGGCCTTTCTCAAGGGCGGCCACAACGACACCACCGGCAACATGCTGGTCTGCCTGCAGGCCCAGCGCCGTTGCCTGTTGCTGCTGGCCAACGACGTGCGCGCCGAAGGCGGCTTCAGCGAACTGACCGACTTCGTGCTCGGGCCCAGCGGCGCGCCCTACGATTGGGAATACGGGCCGTAAGCGCGCGCTGCGAATTGCCGGCGCGGGCTAGGGCAACGGCGGGTCCAGATGCGGCGCCAGCAGTTCCGCCAGCCAATCCATGAACACCCGCACCCGCCGCGGCAGGTGCCGGCGCTGCGCGTAGAGCAGGGTGAGCGGCATCGGTTCGGCGACCAGTTGCGGCAGCACTTCCACCAGCGTGCCGTGCGCCAACGCCTGGCGCACGCTGAGCAGTGGCACCTGGATGATGCCCAGTCCGGCCAGCGCCGCGGCGTGGTAGGCCTCGACGTTGTTGACCGTGACCGCACCGCCCATCGACAGCAGGCGGTATTGCGTGCCCTCGCGATATTCAAACCCCGCTGAGCGCTGGCCCAGGGTGCTGACGTAGTGCACCAGGTCGTGACCGGCGAGCTCATCGAGCGTGCGCGGCGTGCCGCGCCGCGCCAGGTAGGCGGGACTGGCGCAGTTGACGATGCGCATCGAGCCAAGCGTGCGCGCCACCAATGAACTGTCCTGCGGATGGCCGCCGCGCAACACGCAGTCGAAGCCTTCGCGAACCACATCGACCAGGCGGTCGGTGGCGCTGAGTTCGACTTCCAGCTGCGGATGTTCGGCGAGAAAGGCGGGCAGTGCCGGCAGCACGAAATGCCGCGCCATGCCGCTGCCCATGTCCACGCGCAGGCGCCCACGCAGCGCGCGGCCCTCAGTCTGGAACATGGCCTGCAGCTCTTCCATGTCGGCGAGCACGTCGCGGCTGCGCTGGTAGAAGGCGCGGCCATCGGCGGTCGGCTGCACGCGCCGCGTGGTGCGATGGAACAACTGCGTGCCCAGGCGTGCTTCGAGCTGCTGCACGGTGGTCGACACGCTGGCCTTGGGCAGGCCGAGCGACTCGGCGGCGCGAGTGAAGCTGCCCAGTTCCACCACCCGCTGGAATGCCCGCAAGGACGCGCCAAGGTCCACGATTGTTCGCCGTCTTTGAACAGTCAGCTCAGATTGTGATGGTTTATCCCCGCGGTCAAGATCAATAACGTGGCCGGCAAGCGCAATACCGCGCATCGACGGAGACGCCCCATGAGCACTTCCCCTCGCATCACCCTGATCACTGGCGGCAACCGCGGCCTGGGCCGCAACGCCGCGCTGGCCGTCGCCCGCGCAGGCAGCGATGTCATCCTCACCTACCGCGGCCACGCCGACGAAGCCCAAACGGTCGTCGCCGAAATCGAACACCTGGGCCGCCGCGCCGCCGCGCTGCAGCTCGACGTCGCCAATCACGCCACGTTCCCCGCCTTCGTCCAGGCCCTGCGCGAACAGCTCGGCCAGTGGCAGGCCACGCAATTGCACGCGCTGGTGAACAACGCCGGCGTCGGCCTGTACGCCACCATCCCCGAGACCACGGCCAGCCAGTTCGACGACATGGTTGCCATCCACCTCAAGGGCCCGTACTTCCTGACCCAGGCCCTGTTGCCGCTGATTGCCGATGGCGGCCGCATCCTCAACGTATCCAGCGGCCTGGCCCGCTTCGCCCTGCCGGGCAGCTCCGCCTACGCGATGATGAAGGGCGGCATCGAAGTATTCACCCGCTACTTGGCCAAGGAACTCGGCCCGCGCGGTATCAGCGTCAACACGATCGCCCCCGGCGCGATCGAGACCGACTTCGGCGGTGGCCACGTCCGCGACAACCCCCAGGTCAACGCCATGGTCGCCTCCGTCACCGCCCTCGGCCGCCCCGGCAAGCCCGACGACATCGGCCCTGTGGTAGCCGCCCTCCTGGACCCGGCCACCCAATGGATCAACGGCCAGCGCGTGGAAGCCTCAGGCGGCATGTTCGTGTAACCACCACGGCCAAGCCGCGTTGCGTCTTGCCGACCTACATAGCAAGCACGCCATCCAACCTGCTCTTGCTTTCCCATCCCCACGCGCTGAACTGTCGGGCGGTCAGGGGCAGGCCCTGCCAGGACCCTAGGCAACATGGATGTTGCCTAGGAGTCCCCATGGATGGGTTCACGACGTGTCCTGGCAGGGCCTGCCCCCGGCCGCCACGCAGCAAAGACCAAGAGGCCACACCGACAGCAGCCGAAAAATAAAGAAGGCGGCCAATCGGCCGCCCTCCAGAAAAAAGACCATCAAAAACCCAGCCTAGCAACAACGAAACCCGTTTTTCCCCCCATACCGAGCCTCCTGCCGCTCGCGAAAGAAAGCCGGATAGTCCATCACCGGCCGGTCCGGATGCTTCTCCATCGTATGCCGCACGTAATTGTCGTAATCCGGAATCCCGCAGCACAGCCGCGCCGTCTGCACCAGGCGCCGCCATATCCGGCGATGCGCCTGGTACTGCCCGACCGGAACCAGACCCGTACCCATCACAGATCCGCCATCTGCGCCGGCGTGAGAGCCACGTACGCCGTTTCCTTGTCCGTCCGCTGCGGATTGCGCCGCGCCACCACGATCGTCTTGATCGAGTAGAACAGCACCGCGAACACCACGAACAGGAACAGCGCCGTCAAACCCGTATTGACGTACGCATTCGTCACGATCTGCTGCATCTGATGCACGTCCTTCGCCGGCGCCGTCACCGTGCCGCTGGCGATCGCCGCCTGATACTTCCCGGCCTGCGCCAGGAAACCCTGCGCCGGATTGCTGTCGAAGATCTTGATCAAGCCCGCCGCCGTCGTGCAGATCAGCAGCCACAGCGCCGGCACGATCGTGACCCACGCGTAGCGGTCGCGCTTCATCTTGAACAGCACCACCGTGCCCAGCATCAGCGCAATGCCCGCCAACATCTGGTTGGAAATGCCGAACAGCGGCCACAACGTCTGGATGCCGCCGAACGGATCCACCACGCCGGTGTACAGCAGGTAGCCCCACAGCGCCACGCAACCGCCCGTGCCGATGATGTTCGCGCCCCACGACTCGGTCCGGCGCAGCGCCGGCACGAAGTTGCCCAGCAGGTCCTGCAGCATGAAGCGGCCAGCACGCGTGCCCGCATCCACCGCGGTCAGGATGAACAGTGCCTCGAACAGGATCGCGAAGTGGTACCAGAACGCCATCGTGTTCTCGCCCGGCAACACGTGGTGCAGGATCTGCGCGATACCCACCGCCAGCGTCGGCGCGCCACCGGCGCGATGCAGGATCGTCGACTCACCGATATCACGCGCCGTCGCCTCCAGCACCTCCGGCGTGATCGTGAAGCCCCATTCGCTGACCTTGGCCGCCACCGCCACCACGTCATTGCCGACCACCGAGGCCGGGCTGTTCATGGCGAAGTACACGCCCGGCTCGATGATCGCCGCAGCCACCAGCGCCATGATCGCCACGAACGATTCCATCAGCATGCCGCCGTAGCCGATGTAGCGCATGTGCGCTTCATTGGCGAGCAGCTTCGGCGTGGTGCCCGAGGAGATCAGCGCATGGAAGCCGGACACCGCGCCGCAGGCAATGGTGATGAACAGGAACGGGAAGATGCCGCCCTTCCACACCGGGCCGTCGCCGGTGCTCGCGAACTGCGTCAGCGACGGCATCTTCAGCTCCGGCATCACGATCACGATGCCGATGGCCAGCGCCAGGATGGTGCCGATCTTGAGGAAGGTGGACAGGTAGTCACGCGGCGCCAGCAGCAACCACACCGGCAGCACCGAGGCGACGAAGCCGTAGCCGATCAGCATCCAGGTGATGGCCTTGGCGTCGAAGGTGAAAGCCGGGCCCCAGGTCGGGTCGGTGGCGACCTTGCCGCCCAGCCAGATCGCACCCAGCAGCAGCACCAGGCCGACCACCGAAATCTCGCCGATCCGGCCCGGCCGGATGTAGCGCATGTAGATGCCCATCATCAGCGCGATGGGGATGGTCGCCATCACCGTGAACATGCCCCACGGGCTTTCGGCCAGCGCCTTGACCACCACCATCGCCAGCACCGCCAGGATGATGATCATGATCAGGAACGCGCCAAACAGCGCGATGGTGCCGGGCACCTGGCCCATTTCCTCGCGCACCAGGTCGCCGAGCGAACGGCCGTTGCGCCGCGTCGACAGGAACAGCACGACGAAGTCCTGCACCGCGCCGGCAAACACCACGCCCGCGACCAGCCACAGCAGGCCGGGCAGGTAGCCCATCTGCGCGGCGAGCACCGGGCCGACCAGCGGGCCGGCGCCGGCAATGGCGGCGAAGTGGTGGCCGAACAGCACGTGCTTGTTGGTGGGCACGTAGTCCAGGCCGTCGTTGTTGAGCTGGGCCGGGGTGGCGCGGGTCGGGTCCAGCTGCATCACCCGGCTGGCGATGAACAGGCTGTAGTAGCGATACGCGACCAGATAGATCGACACCGCCGCCACCACGATCCACAGCGCGTTGATCTGCTCGCCACGGCGCAGGGCAATGGTTCCCAGGCAGAAGGCGCCGAGCAGCGCGAGCGCGGCCCAGGCCAGTTTGGAAAAGCCTTTCATGAGATCCCCTCCTGGAAGATGCGCCCAAGGTTCCCCCTGCGCCGCGTCGGGGTCAATGCCGCGCCCTAGGACTTTGGTCGAATGGCGCATTCACCGATTTGCCCATTCGCGGAACAATAGGTTGCGCGTGGCGGCATTGGTCCGGGCCCGGTGCGCGCCCATTCTGTGCGCAACTTCACTGGAGCACCGCCATGAGCGCCACCCCGACCGCGACCCCGGCACGCATCGTGCGCACCCTGCGCGGCCGCGCCACTTCCGACGGCGCCGGCGTCAAGCTGACCCGCGTGATCGGTTCGGCCGAATTGCCCGAGCTGGACCCGTTCCTGCTGCTGGACGAATTCGGCACCGATCAGGCCGAGGACTACATCGCCGGTTTCCCGAGCCATCCGCACCGCGGCTTCGAGACCGTCACCTACATGCTCGATGGGCGCATGCGCCACCAGGACAACCACGGCAACGAGGGCCTGCTGACCCCGGGCAGCGTGCAGTGGATGACCGCTGGCCGCGGCCTGATCCACTCGGAGATGCCCGAGCAGGAATCCGGGCGCATGCGTGGCTTCCAGCTGTGGGTGAACCTGCCGGCGCGCGAGAAGATGGCCGAGCCCAGGTATCAGGAATACCCGCCCGAGCGCATCCCGCTGGCGCAGCCCGCGCCGGGCGTTACGGTGAAGGTGATTGCCGGCAGTGTCGGCGACACCGTGGGCCCGATCGCGCAGCCGGCCACCGACCCGCTGTACCTGGACATCGAATTGGCCGCCAACGTCGCCTGGTCCTACGCTCTGCCTGCCGGCCACAACGTGTTTGCCTACGTCTTTGAAGGCGCGGCCACGGTGGGCGAGGGCGAGTCCGCGCGGCCGCTGGAATCGCAGCAGATGGGCGTGCTCGGCGGCGGCGACGAACTGCAGCTGCGCGCAGGCAGCCAGGGCGCGCGCCTGATCCTGGTCGGCGGCCGCCCGTTGGGCGAACCGGTGATGCGCCACGGCCCGTTCGTGATGAACACCAAGCAGGAACTGATGCAGGCCTTTGTTGATTTTCAGGAAGGCCGCTTCTGATGCCCCCACTCCACTTGGACGCCTCGCCATGAGCCAGGATCGCAGCGTCACCGCACACAGCGCCGCCGCGCCTTATCTGACCGAACTGAGCGATGGCGTCCACACCTGGCGGTCGGATACCCCGGCCGCCAATGGTGGCGCTGATGCGGCGGCGGACCCCGAATCGCTGGTGCTCGGTGCTCTGGGCGCCTGTACCGCGATGACCGTGCGCATGTATGCGGCACGCAAGCAATGGCCGCTGCAAGGCGTGGAGGTGCAGCTGCGTTACACCCACCGCGACGCCGGCAGCACGCGCATCGCCCGCGAGATCACGTTGACCGGACCGCTGGATGTCACGCAGCGGACGCGGTTGCTGGAGATCGCGGAGAAGTGCCCGATCCATCGGCTGCTTACCGGCGAAGTGGTGATCGATACGACGATGTAAGGACGCCGACACTGTACGGTCGCGGCTGAAGCCGCTCCCACAGTGCGCCCAGCAGACATTGGCGAGGCCGCTGGGGTCCCTGCAGGAGGGCCTTCAGCACCGACGAGCAAAACCTGGCTGGGGTCCTTGTGGGAGGGGCTTCAGCCCCGACGAGCGCAGCTGCGATCTGCCAGATCACGGTCGCGGCTGATGGCCGAGAAGCCCACAAGAGCCGCTCCTACAGCGCGAGGCTCGGCATTCGGCCGCACCTCGTGGTCACCCGCCACTACCCACGATATCCGGGTCAGGCCGCCCCAGCACCTTGTAGATCGCCCCGCCGATCACTCCGCCAAGCAACGGCGCCAGCCAGAACAACCACAACTGCCCAAGCGCACCGGACCCGGCAAACACCGCCACCGCCGTCGATCGCGCGGGATTGACCGACGTATTGGTCACCGGAATGCTGATCAGATGGATCAACGTCAACGCCAGACCAATGGCGATCGGCGCAAAACCCACCGGCGCATTGGTGTGCGTTGAACCCATGATCACCAGCAGGAACACCGCGGTCAGCACCACCTCGCACACGAACGCCGCGCCCAGCGCATAACCCCCAGGCGACAACGCCCCATAGCCGTTGCTGGCAAAAGCCCCCGCCGCCTGCGGATCAATTGCAAAACCCGCACGCCCCTGCGCGATGTAGAACAGCACCGCCGCCGCCAGCAAGCCACCCAGCACCTGCGCGACCCAGTAGGGCACCAGGTCGCGCGCCGGAAATCGTCCGCCCGCCACCAGTCCCAGGCTCACCGCCGGATTGAAGTGCCCACCGGAAATGTGCCCGAACGCGTATGCGCCCGTCAGCACCGTCAAGCCGAACGCCAGCGACACGCCGACAAAACCAATCCCCAGCGGATTGGCGTCGCCGCCAAACATCGCCGCGAGCACCGCGCTGCCGCAACCGCCGAGCACCAGCCAGAACGTACCGAGGAACTCCGCCGCCAAGCGCTTAGCCAGTGACATGACGCATCTCCTGTGCAGGCCCGCCCGGAAGAGGCGGGATGCGCGCATTCAAAGCCGGCCACCGCGCCTTGGCAACGGTAGTTTTTCTTAGTTTCCGACACTGCCCGGCAGCAGACGCTACCGGCAGGCGCGCCTCAGCGCCCCAGCGCCAGGCTCGCCGGCTGCAGATCCAGCCGCTGCGCCAGGCCCTGCAGCGTGCCCAGTTCCTGGGTGTCGCTGGCGTCGATCCAGACCTGCGCATAGCGCTTCTTGCCCAGCGAAATCACCGCCACGCGGCGGTTCGCCAGCTCGCGCCCGCCCAGGTCCGGCCGGTACCAGTAGAAATCCTCTTCGGCCAGCTGGCCCTTTTCCTCGCGGCGATCGCGCGGCAGGCTCAGGCCCGGGTCGCGCGCGGTGAGCATCACGCCCAGTACTTCGCGGCCGTCGGCGGCAATGGCCTTGCAGGAAAGATAGTCGGCGCCTGCCAGCTGCTTCCATTCCAGGCCGGCGGCCGGGGGCAGGGTAGGGCAACTGGGCGATTGCTGCGCCATGGCGGTGCCACCCACGGACAGGCCGGCACACAGGACGACAGACAGGACGGACGGACTGATAGCGGACTTCATCGATTTTCCCCTGGCAGTGAATGCAAGCAGGGCAGCGCGCATTGCCTGGGTCGGTTCGCCCGCGGGTCCTCCCGAATCGCCCGCGTGGCGCATCCCCATGCGCGTCCCCGACGTGCCGCGCGTCACAAGGAACGCGCGGACCGCCTCACCATAGCCAAGCCGGGGCCGTGGAGCAAATCGTCCGTGCGCCGGCGGATGGTTCCATCGGAAACCATCACGCCCGCGGCGTTACGGGTAGTTCGCCGGCGGCGGTGCCGGGGTTTCCGGCAGCGGAATGAATTCCTTGTCGTCGCCCGGGATCGTGCCGAAGCGGCCTTCGCGCCAATCGTCCTTGGCCTGCTCGATGCGTTCCTTGGAACTGGAGACGAAGTTCCACCACAGGTGGCGCGGCCCATCGAGCGGCTCGCCGCCCATCAGCATCGCCTTCAGCGGCGTCTTGGCGCGCAGGCGGCCGCGCGCGCCCTCCTCGGGAATGATCAGGTGGCGCTCGGGCACGTCGATGCCGTCCAACTGCGCCTGGCCTTCGAGGATGTACAGCGAGCGCTGCACGTGCTGCGTGTCCAAGTCGATTTCGGCGTCCGGTTCCAGATCGATGGCGACATTGAGGGTGTCGGCAAACACCTGCACCGGCGACTCCTCGCCGTACGCGCGCCCGGCGATCACCCGCACCCACGCGCCCTTGCGGCGCTGCTGCGGCAGCGTGGCGGCCGCATGGTGATAGAAGGCCGGCGCGGTTTCTTCGTGGCTGCGCGGCAGCGCGACCCAGGTCTGCATGCCGTGCAGCGCGTGCTCGCGGCCGCGCTCGGGCGGCGGCGTGCGTTCCGAATGCGCGATGCCGCGGCCGGCGGTCATCCAGTTCACGTCGCCGGCGCGGATCACCTGCTCGGAGCCGAGCGTGTCGCGATGGCCGATCTCGCCCGACCACAGGAAGGTCACCGTCGCCAGGCCGATGTGCGGATGCGGCCGCACGTCGATGCCCTGGCCGGGCTCGAACACAGCCGGGCCCATGTGGTCGACGAACACGAACGGACCGACGCTGCGTGCCTGCAGGCTCGGCACCGCGCGGCGCACTTGCAGCCCCCCGATGTCGTGGACGCGCGGGGCGATGATCGTGGTCATGGGCGGGGGCTCCAGATGGCGATGGGTGGGCGCGAGCATCGCATGCGCCTGCCGTTGCCGGCAGACCCATGGGTGGGACGGATCGAGCCGCCGACGCCGCCGCCCGAGCGCGGTGTCCGGCATCGCGGTGCGGCCTTGGCCTACAATCCAGGCGTCATTCCCCTGCTGCCGGAGAACCCGTAGTGACCCGCAAACTCGTATTGCTGCGCCATGGCCAGAGCCAATGGAACCTGGACAACCGCTTCACCGGCTGGGTCGACGTGGACCTGACCGAGCAGGGCCGTGCCGAAGCCGCCGCCGCCGGCAGGCTGATGAAGGAAGAGGGCCTGCAGTTCGATGTTGCCCACACCTCCGTGCTCAAGCGTGCCATCCACACCTTGCAGGGCGCGCTGAAGGAACTGGACCAGGACTGGCTGCCGGTGCACAAGAGCTGGCGCCTCAACGAGCGCCACTACGGCGGCCTGCAGGGTCTGGACAAGGCGCAGACCGCGGCCAAGCACGGCGACGAGCAGGTCAAGATCTGGCGTCGTTCCTATGACATCCCGCCGCCGCCGATGGATCTGGAAGACCCCGGCCACCCGGCGCACGATCGCCGCTATGCCGGGCTGGACCGCAACGCGCTGCCGGCCACCGAGTCGCTGGCGACCACCCTGGTGCGCGTGCTGCCGTACTGGTTCGATGCGATCTCGCCGCAGTTGAAGGAAGGGCGCACGGTGCTGGTCACCGCGCACGGCAATTCGCTGCGGGCGCTGTACAAGTACCTCAACAACGTTTCCAACGAAGACATTCTCGAACTCAACATTCCGACGGGTATCCCGTTGCTGTTTGAACTGGATGACCAGTTGGCCGTGCAGAGCTACCGCTACCTGGGCGATCCGGAAGCGGCCAGGCGCGCGGCCGAAGCGGTGGCCAATCAGGGCAAGGCGAAATAAGCAGCCCGCGCATGTTCGTTGTAGCAGCGGCTTCAGCCGCGACCGCGGTCTGACAGAGCGCGGCTCCGTTCGTCGGGGCTGAAGCCCCTCCCACAACTGCGCCATCAGGCTTTCAGAATTCTGCTGGCTCCCTGTAGGAGCGGCTTCAGCCGCGACGAGCGCAGACGCGATCTGGCAGATCGCGGTCGCGGTTGAAACCGCTCCTGCAGTGGTGGGCGGGGGGTCCACGATGACCTCCGTTCATCTTCCAGCCAGCCACTAGCGCCACATCTGCGTAACCTCGCCGCGGTCTCCCCGCCGGCCCGCCTCCTTGTCCGCTCCTGACTCCTCGCACTCCCGCGCGGCGCTGCCGCTTGCTCCATCACTCGACGCCACGCTCGCCGACGCGCACATGCCGCGGCAGTTCCGGCCGCTCGATGGCCGCGTCGCCTGGATCGCCACGGTCGGCGTCGTGCTCGCCCTGGCCGTCTCCGTCGTCGCGCAAGGCCTGACCGCGCTCATCGGCCTGGTCACCAACCTGGCCTACTACGGACGCATCAGCACCGAACTCACCAGTCCGGCCCACCACAGCCTCGGCGCCTGGGCCATCGCCATCCCGGTGATTGGCGGCCTCATCGTCGGGCTGATGGCGCGCTACGGCTCGCGGGCGATCCGCGGCCACGGCATTCCCGAAGCCATGGAACAGGTGCTGCGCAACGACAGCCGCATCCCGCCGATCATTACCTGGCTCAAACCCGCGTCGTCCGCGGTGGCGATCGGCACCGGCGGCCCCTTCGGCGCTGAAGGCCCGATCATCGCCACCGGCGGTGCGCTCGGTTCGCTGCTCGGGCAGTGGATGCATGTCACCGCCGACGAACGCAAGACGCTGCTGTGCGCAGGTGCGGCGGCTGGCATGTCCGCCATCTTCGCCGCGCCGGTGGCGGCGGTCCTGCTCGCCATTGAACTGCTGTTGTTTGAACGCCGCGCGCGCTCGCTGATTCCCGTCGCCCTCGCGGCCATGGTTGGCTGCGCCATGCACGTGTACTTCGAAGGCGCCGCGCCGGTGTTCGCAATGCCGCAGGTTGCCGCGCCCACGCTCGCCGCCCTGGCCGCCTACGTGGCGATGGGGGCGCTGGTCGGCGCGGCCAGCGTTGGCGTCACCCGCCTGACCTACGGCATCGAGGGCGCGTTTGAACGCCTGCCCCTCCACTGGATGTGGTGGCCGGCGATCGGCGGTCTGGTGGTCGGCATCGTTGGCTGGTTCATGCCGCGCACCTTGGGCGTGGGCTACGACAACATCAGCCTGGTGCTCAGTGGCGGCCTGGGTCTGGCCGGCATGCTCGCGCTGTGCCTGATGAAACTGCTGTCGTGGTCCGTGGCACTGGGCAGCGGTACCTCGGGCGGTACCCTGGCGCCGTTGTTCACGATTGGCGGCGCGCTGGGTGGCGTCATCGGCCTGCTCGCGGTGATGTATGCGCCCGCACTCGGCGTGGACGCACGCATGGCGGCACTGGTATGCATGGCGGCGATGTTTGCCGGCGCTTCGCGCGCGTTTCTCACTTCGGTGGTGTTCGCGTTTGAAGTCACTCACCAGACCAACGGCCTGCTGCCGTTGCTCGGCGCCTGCGCGGTGGCCTACCTGGTGTCGGGCCTGATGATGCGGCACACGATCATGACCGAGAAGATCGCCCGGCGTGGCGTCAGCGTGCCGTCCGAGTACAGCGCCGATCACCTGGACCAGATCGCGGTGCGCGAAGCCTGCAGCCGCGACGTGATCACCCTGCAGGCCGACTGGACCCTGGGCCAGGCCCGGCAGTGGCTCGCCAGTGGCGGGCACGGCACATCGCACCAGGGCTTCCCGCTGGTGGATGCACAAGGCGTGCTGCGCGGCGTGCTGACCCGCCGCGACCTGCTCGATGCCAGCAAGGCGGACGACCTCGTGCTGTTGTCGCTGCTGCGCCGCGCGCCGCTGGTGGTACGGCAGGACCACACCTTGCGCGAGGCTGCCGACCACATGGTCGAAGCCGATGTCGGGCGGCTGGTGGTCGTCGATGGCAGCCACCCACTGCGCGTGGCCGGCATCCTCACCCGGGGTGATCTGCTCGCCGCACATGCACGGCGCCTGCGCGCCGCGCGCGAACCGACCCGGCATTTTCGTTTCGGCCGGCCGGTCACGTAAGGGCCGGTATCAGGGGCGAGGGCGGCGTAAGCTGCCCGCGTGGCCTTCGCCAAGCGTCATCACTCGCCCACGCCAGGTGATCCGGATGCAGAACACGCCAGATGCCGAAGTGCCCGCAGAGCCATGCCCGATCTGCGGCGGCAGCGGCGAGCTGATCGTCATCGACGAGGAAGTCGGCTGCCAGGTCGCGGCACCGTGCTGGGCGTGTCGGCGCGAGGTGCCCGCACCTCGATCTGAGCTCTCGGAGTAGGTCGAACAGGTTCGATCAGTTTCCATCGCGGCGTCGCTTTCGGCCATGCCATCCGCTCAGCAATAACGCCATGCCCAAGGCCAATGAGCCCCACGCCCACTCGGCGTGAACGACCCTGCTGTACGCGAAATCGACAACAGTGAAGGTACCCAAGGCCAGAGCGAGGATGCGGAGAAAATCGAGTGATGACTGCCTGTCGTTAGAGGGCACTGCGATAACCGCCGTTCGCTGAGTTCAAGCCATCGCAGCATGCACTGGCCGAATCGCAGCGGCGATTGGAAAAATCCCCTCCGCGCGGAAGTGGTCAATATTGCTGACATTGGCGCCACCGCCGGTGCGGCGCGTGCCATGGCGGGCGGCTAACACCAGTAGTTTTTACTCACACCCGACCGGTAGTTCATCCGACGCGCGTAGCCGGGTTGCAGTGGTCTTCTCTATACCGACCCGGCCAGCCAGGGCGCCGCCGCGGCCACTCCGCTGGCGCCCGATGGCCGGTGGCTCATGCATCGCCTGGAGAACACCATGTCCCGACCCCTGCTTTACCTCGCCGTGAGTCTGGCGCTGCTTGCGCCGGCCGCGCTGGCGGCGCCACCGGCCAAGCCCGCCGCCCCCGCCGCGCAAGCCGCCGCGGCCTCCCCACTTGAGCCGCAAGCCGTCGCCGCGCTGCAGAAGATGGGCGCCTACCTGCGCAGCCTCAAGAGCTTCAGCGTGCACGGCGACACCACCATCGATGTGGTGACCGAGGACGGGCAGAAGCTGCAGTTCCCCGGCAGCGTCGACTACAAGGTGCGCACGCCCAACGACCTGCGGCTGAGCTGGAAGACCGACCGCAAGGAGCGCGAGCTCTACTACGACGGCAAGACGCTCACAGTCTACGGGCCGAAGAACAAGTATTACGCCAGCGTCGATGCGCCGCCGACCCTGCGCGCGCTGATGGACGACGTGCGCGACCGCTACGGCATCGAACTGCCGCTGCCGGACCTGTTCCTGTGGGGCACCGATGCGGCGCCGGTCTCGGCGCTGAAGTCTGCCACCTTTGTCGGCCCGGCGCGCGTGGATGGCAGCGTGACCGAGCAGTACGCCTTCCGCCAGGATGGCGTGGACTGGCAGCTGTGGCTGGAGGCCGGCGACAAGCCGCTGCCGCGCCGGCTGGTCATCACCACCACCGACGACCCGGCGCAGCCCCAATACAGCACCACGCTGACGTGGGATACCAACGCCAGCTTCAAGGATTCTGCCTTCACCTTCGTGCCGCCCAAGGGCGCGGCAAAGATCGAACTGGTCGAAGTGGACGTGGCCGTCGCCGCGGAGGATCAGCCATGAACATGCGCACGATGCGTTTCCTGGTCGCGGTCGCGATGCTGGCCGGGGTAGGGGGGCTGATGGCCGCGCAGGTGGCCGACGCGGCTCCGCGTACACGCTCGGTGGCCCGCACCGGCATCAATCACGCACCGGCCCGCGCTGGCGGCAACTATCACCGACCCACGGCGGCGAACATCAACCACAACACCAACCGCAACCGCAACGTCAACGTCAACCGCAACGTCAACCGCGACATCAATGTGCATCGCGACATCGATGTGGATGTGGACAATGACTGGCATGGCGGCTGGTACGACCATCCCGTGGCCACTGCCGCGGCGGTGACCGCGACCACCATGGTCACCGCGGCGGTCATCGGTTCCATCGTCAACTCCGTGCCGCCCAGCTGTGTGACCACGGTGATCAACGGCATTGCCTATCAGCAATGCGGCAATACCTGGTACCAGCCGCGCTATGCCGGCACCACGGTGCAGTACGTGGTGATCGAACCGCCGCGCTGAGCCCCGGCCCCGCTCCTTCCCTCCCCGGCGCGGACGGCCTTGTCCGCGCCGTTTCCTTGGGCCCGGCCGGGCCCCTGCACGGCACGCCGACGTGACGGCCCTAGAATGCCGGCATGACGCGCAAAACCGTGAAGTGGATCGCCTTCGTCCTGCTCGCCCTCGTGCTCGCCTCGCTGGCAGCGCTGTGGAGCTATGGCCGCTTCGCCGAATACGCGCGCGGGCCGGCCAGCCACGCCCTGGCGGTGGACGCGCTACGCACCCCGGTCGATCTCGCCGTCGCGCCACAGACCCAGGCGCACCCCGGCCAGACCGGCATGGTGTTGTTGTCCGACAACGTGGATGCCTTCGCCGCGCGCTCGCTGCTGGCGCGCGGCGCCGGGCGCAGCCTGGACCTGCAGTACTACATCTGGCGCCCGGACTTCACCGGCAACCTGCTCTATAACGACGTGCTGCGTGCCGCCGACCGCGGCGTGCGCGTGCGCCTGCTGCTGGACGACCTCAACGTGCGCGGCAGCCGCGACGTGCTGGCCGCGCTGGACAGCCATCCGCTGATCGAGGTGCGTCTGTTCAACCCCACCCGCGCGCGCGAGGGCACCTTCATGCGCGGCGTGGAGATGGTGCTGCGCCTGGTCAGCGTGAACCGGCGCATGCACAACAAGACCTGGATTGCCGACGGCCAGGTCGCCATCGTCGGCGGCCGCAACGTCGGCGACGAGTATTTCGACGCCGCGCGCGATACCAACTTCATGGATACCGATGTGGCCGTGGTCGGCGATGCGGTGGGGGAAGCCTCGCGCCTGTTCGATGCCTACTGGAACAGCCCTAACGCGATTCCGCTGTCGGCCCTGGTGAAGAAGCCCTCCACCAGCCTGCCCGCGGTGCGCCAGACCCTGGGCAGCGGCCTGGCCTCGCCGTCCGCGCGCCCCTATCTGCAGAAGCTGGCGCAGTCGCCGGGCGTGCGCAGCCTGGTCGAGCGCCGCCGCACCATCCACTGGTCGCGCGCCGCGCATATCGTTTCCGACCCGCCGGAAAAAGCGGCCGGCGCGCCACCCGCGCCGGACTGGATGACGCCAGTGTTGATCGAGGACATGGCCAGCGCGAAACGCCAGCTACTGCTGATCTCGCCGTACTTCGTGCCCGGCGACGAGGGCCTGCGCTGGATGAGCAACCTGCGCACGCGCGGCGTGGAAGTAGGCGTGCTGACCAACTCGCTCGCCGCCAACGACGTGGTCGCCGTGCATGGCGGCTACGCCGGCTACCGGGTGGACCTGCTGCGCCGTGGTATCGAACTGTTCGAGCTCAAGCCCAATGGCCGCCCCGACGGCAGCCTGTTCGGCTCCAGTGGCGCGAGCCTGCACACCAAGGCCTTCGTCGTGGACGGGCGCACCGGCTTCGTGGGTTCGTTCAACCTCGACCCGCGCTCGATGAACCTCAATACCGAGATGGGCCTGCTGTTCGCGCAGCCGGACATGGCGCGCGAACTGCAACGCCTGTACGCGCGCAAGACCGCGCCGGCGGTCAGCTATCGCCTGGCCCTGGCGGGCGATGCGCTGCGCTGGCACGACGATGCCGCGCGCCCGCCGGTGACCTGGACGCATGAGCCCGAAGCCAGCCTGTGGCGGCGTGGCGCGGCGCGGGTGATCGGCTGGCTGCCGCTGGAGTCGCAGCTATAGCGGCATGCCGGATGCCGGCTCAGTCGGCGTCGGCCGAATCCAGCTCCGGGTCGAAGTCACCCACCCAGTTCTGCGCCAGCACGCGCTCGTCGGGGGCGAACACGCGCAGCTCGGTCTGCGGCAGCAAGCGCGCGGCCAGCGTGCTCATGGTCGCCACGAAGCCCGGCGTGGTGACGATCGCGGCGCGAGCGAAGCGGTGGAAGCTGCCGAAGTTGCGCAGCGCGTATTCCAGGTCGCGGCCCAGGGCCGGCAGGGTCAGCCCGGTGAAGCCGTCCAGTTCGCAATAGATGCCGATGCGGCCGTGGCGCTGCAGCCGTGCCTCGACATCGGCAATGCAGCGGTCGTAGTCCTCGCGGTTGAGCGTGCCAGTGAAGCGGTAGGCGCCGACATGGTCGGCAGAGGGCAGGGCTTCGTACATGGGAGCACTCCGGTGGTCGGTGGAAACGCGTTTACCCCTTGCGCAACGTGGTCAACAGCGCCCGTGCCGCGTTGAAGCGGTCCTCGCCCTGCGGCAGCGGCAGCTTGATGCGCAGCTTGTCCGGCCCGTCCATGGTGTACAGCTTGGGCTGCTTCTGGATCATCTGGATCACCGCCATCGGGTCGATGTTCGGCTTGGCCTCGAACACCAGGCGCCCGCCGGCTTCGCCCAGCTCCAGCTTGCGGATGCCCAGTTCATTGGCCTGCAGTTTGAGCTCGGCAATGGCGAACAGATGCTTGGCCGGGTCCGGCAGCAGGCCGAAGCGGTCGATCATCTCCACCTGCAATTCGCGCAGCGCCTCGCTGTCGCGCGCGCTGGAAATGCGCTTGTACAGCGTCAGGCGGGTGTGCACGTCGGGCAGGTAGTCCTCGGGGATCAGCGCCGGCACATGCAGCTCGACCTCGGCGCCGCGCACTTCCTCGCCGGCATCCAGGTCGGGCAGCTTGCCCTGCTTGATGCTGCGCACCGCGCGCTCCAGCAGCTCGGTGTACAGGCTGAAGCCGACTTCGGCCATCTGCCCGCTCTGGTCCTCGCCGAGCAATTCGCCGGCACCGCGGATTTCCAGGTCGTGCGTAGCCAGGGTGAAGCCGGCGCCCAGCTCGTCCATCGAGGCGATCGCCTCCAGGCGCTTTTCCGCATCGGGAGTGATCGAGCGCCGGTCCGGCACCACCAGGTAGGCATAGGCGCGGTGGTAGGAGCGGCCGACGCGGCCGCGCAGCTGGTGCAGCTGGGCCAGGCCGAAGCGGTCGGCGCGGTTGATGATGATGGTGTTGGCGTTGGGGATGTCGATGCCCGATTCGATGATCGTCGTCGACAGCAGCACGTTGAAGCGCTGCTTCTGGAAATCCAGCATCACCCGCTCCAGCTCACGCTCGGGCATCTGCCCGTGGGCCACGCCGATGCGCGCCTCGGGCACCAGCTCGGACAGGTCGCGCTGCATGCGGCCGATGCTTTCCACGTCGTTGTGCAGGAAATACAGCTGGCCGCCGCGCGCCAGCTCGCGCTGGAAGGCCTCGCGCAGCAGGGCGTTGTCCCACTGGGTGATGAAGGTCTGCACTGCCAGCCGGTTCGGTGGCGGCGTGGCGATGATCGACAGGTCGCGCAGGCCGCTCATCGCCATGTTGAGCGTGCGCGGGATCGGCGTGGCGGTCAGGGTGAGCAGATGCACGTTGGCGCGCATTGCCTTGAGCGCTTCCTTCTGGCGCACGCCGAAGCGCTGTTCCTCGTCAACGATGACCAGGCCCAGGTCCTTGAACTTCACGTCCGGCTGCAGCAGCCGGTGCGTGCCCACGATCACGTCGATGGTGCCGGCGGCGACCTTCTCCAGCTCGGCCTTGATCTCCTTGGTGCTCTTGAAGCGCGACAGCACCTCGACCTTGAGCGGATAGTCGGCGAAGCGGTCGCGGAAATTGCGGTAGTGCTGTTCGGCCAGCAGGGTGGTCGGTACCAGCACGGCCACCTGCTTGCCGGCGCTGGCCGCGGCGAAGGCGGCGCGCACGGCGACCTCGGTCTTGCCGAAGCCGACATCGCCGCAGACCACGCGATCCATCGGCTGGCTGCTGGCCAGGTCGCGCAGGGTGGCCTCGATGGCGGCGAGCTGGTCGGGCGTTTCCTCGAACGGAAAGCCGGCGGCGAACGGCTCGTACATCGCCCGGTCCACCTGCAACGCGAGGCCGGCGCGGGCGCGGCGCCGGGCCTGGATTTCCAGCAGTTCGGCGGCCACGTCGCGCACCTTCTCGGCGGCGCGGCGCTTGGCCTTGGTCCATTGCTCGCCGCCCAGCGAGTGCAGGGGCGCGGTTTCCGGCGAGGCGCCGGAGTAGCGGCTGATCAGGTTCAGCTGCGCGACCGGCACATACAGCCGGTCGCCCTTGGCGTACTCGATCTCCAGGAACTCGCCCGGCATTCCGCCGGCCTGCAGCACGATCAGCCCGCGGTAGCGACCCACGCCGTGGTCTTCGTGGACGATCGGCGCGCCTTCGGACAGTTCGCCGAGGTCGCGGATGATCGCCTCGGGCTCGCGTCCGGCGCGGCGCGCACGGCGCGGCTGGGTGGCACGCTCGGGAAACAGCTGGCGCTCGGTGAGCACGGCAATGCGCGGCGCATCCAGCGCGAAGCCATCTTCCAGCGGCGCCACGGCGATGGCGAAGCGCGCGCTCTCGTCGGCGAGGAAGGCCGGCAGGTCGGGCACCACGCGCGGTTGCAGCGCGGCCGCGGCCAGCACTTCGAGCAGCGCCTCGCGCCGGCCGGGCGAGTCCGCGGCGATCAGCACGCGGCCGGGGTAATGACCGACGAAGGACTTCAGCGCCTCGCCGGCCGGCGCGTCCTTGGCCGCGACCGGCAGCGGCGGCAGCGGTTGGTCGCCGAGTGCGGCGGCCTCGGCGATGCGCGCGTGGTCGGCGGGCCAGACCTCGATGCGCGCGCCGGTGTTGAGGCGTTCGCGCAGCAGGTCCGGGGCCTGGTACAGCGCCTCGGGCGCGAGCAGCGGGCGCTCGACATCGTGGCGGCGCTGCTCGTAGCGCTGCTGGGTCTGGGCCCAGAATGCATCGGCCGCGTTGGACACGCCCGGCGCCACCAGCGTCAGGGTGTCGGCATGCAGGTAGTCGAACAGCGTGGCGGTCTGGTCGAAGAACAGCGGCAGGTAGTACTCGATCCCCGACGGCGCCAGGCCGGCCTTGAGATCCTGGTACAGCACGCTGCGCCGCGAATCGACATCGAAGCGCTCGCGCAGCGTGGCCAGTACGCGGTCCACGCTGGCATCGTCCATCGGCACTTCGCGGCCGGGCAGCATCTTCACTGCGGCGACCTTGTCCAGTGAGCGCTGTGATTCGGGGTCGAACTGGCGGATGGAGTCGATGTCCTCGTCGAGCAGCTCGATGCGCAGCGGCGTGGCCGTGCCCATCGGGAAGACGTCGAGCAGCCCGCCGCGCACGGCGAAATCTCCCGGGTCCATCACCTGCGGCACATTGCGGTAGCCGGCGCTTTCCAGGCGGCGCTTTTCGGCTTCCAGGTCCAGGCGCTGCCCGACCTTGAGGTCGAAGCTGCCGCCGACGATGTACTTCAGCGGTGCCAGACGCTGCATCAGCGTCTGCACCGGCACGATCACGATGGCCTTGCGCAGCGTCGGCAGGCGATGCAGCGCAGCCAGGCGCTGGCTGGTGATGTCCGGATGCGGGCTGAACTGGTCGTAGGGCAGGGTTTCCCAATCCGGGAACGGCACCACGGGCACCGGAGCATGTTCGCCAAGCAGGGCGAGCAGATCGGATTCGAGCTGGTGCGCGCCGTGGTTGTCCCGTGCCACGACCAGCAGCGGCCCGTCGTGCGCTTCCGCGGCACGTGCCACATACCAGGCCAGCGCGGTCGCCGAGGCAGGATTGCGCCAATAGGCGCGGAGCTGCCCGGCACGGGGCAGCGGCGGAGCGGAGAGTTTGGAAGACGCCATTGCCGTTGATTTTAGCAGCGCAGGCGGTGCACGCATTCGTGCCGATGCCGATGCCCGCATTCCAGATGCATGAAGGGCCCACCGTAGGAGCGGCTTCAGCCGCGACCGCCATCTGCCAGATCGCGGCTCCGCTTGTTGCGGCTGAAGCCGCTCCTACAACGGCTACAGCGAGCCGCGGTGAGCGCGCCATCCGCTTTCCCATCCGCCATCGGCGATCTATCGGGCAGTCGGGGGTAGGCCCTGCCAGGACCGTAGGCAACATGGATGTTGCCTACGAGCCTCCAGGGATGGATTCACGGCGTGTCCTGGCAGGGCCTGCCCCCGGCTGCCGCGCACAGACCAGAGACAGCCGATCAACATCGCAAGCCAAAAAACCACCAGCCCGCGACCGACCCAGACCAAACCGGCCGCAAGCCGCAAAAGAAACCTACCCCTCCAACTCCAACACCATCCGCAACAACTCCGGCGAACTGGGATGCGGCTGCGGCTTGAACCCCAACGACTGCGCCAACTGCAACATCGGCTCGTTGACCTTCAGCGTGTCGCCATACAACCGGTCCAGATACTTGCGCCGCGCCCACTTCACCAGCTTGCGCATCAACTGCCGGCCCAGACCCTGGCCGGCCACGAAATGACTCACCAGGATCGTGTACTCCGCCTCGCGCGTCCCCGGCACGATGCCCGCCCGCGCAATGGCCCCCACCACTGCCTCGCCCGGTGGCAGCTGCTCGGCCGCCACCAGCACGATCTCGCTCTTCGGGTTCGGGTGCGTCAGCCGCTGCAGCATCTCCGGGCTGATCTCGCTGCCGGGGCCCAGCAGGCGCGCGCGAATCTCGTCCGGGCCAAGCAGGCTGAAGGCGCCCTGCATCGGCGGGCCGTCCTCCGGCCGGACCGGGCGCAGCAACAGCGTGCGTCCATTGGGCAAGTTGAAGTTTTCATGCCAGGGCGGCATTCGATTGCGGATGGCCATGACCGGGCTTCCTTGGGGCCGACCGGGGGTGGTCGACAGGTTCGGGTCGAGACTGCTGGCGGGGGCAAAAACTGCCGGAAACGCCCGTGGGCGCAGGCGGCGTCACTCTACCTTCACGGGGCGTGAGCCCCTTGTGAGCTACGGATTCAGGCGCCTGACTTGAGCCATTCCAGGCGCGTCGCCGAGCCGGCGCCGCCCAAGTGCGTGCGCAGCGCCGGCAGCGCCGGGGCCACCACCTGCTCGAACTGCCAGGGCGGATTGACCAGCAGCATCCCGCTGCCGTTCAAGCGCAGCGGCGAGTCGTCCGTGCGCACCAGCAATTCGGCCAGCAGCACCGACTTGGCCGGCAGTGCCGCCGCCTTGCGCAGGAAAGGCTGCAGGCTGCGGCGCTGCTTGATCGGGTACCACACCGCGCACACCGCCTGCGGCCAGCGCGCCAGCGTCTCGCGCAGCGCGGCGATGATCTGCGGGTATTCGGCATCCTGGGCTTCATACGGCGGATCGATCAGCACCAGGCCACGGCCGATCCGCGTCGCGCCATCCCGCGGCGGCAGGAAGGCGCGGATCGCCGCATAGCCATCGCCGGCATGCACCCGCACGCGGCTGTCATGAGCGAACAGGCGCTTGAGCTCGGCGGCTTCCTCGGGCTGCATCTCGCAGCAGGCCATGCGGTCCTGCGCGCGCAGCGCCTGCGCCGCCAGCAGCGGCGAGCCGGGGTAGGTGATCAGTGCGCCGACCGGGTTGTCGGACTGCACCGCGCGCAGGTAGCGCTCGACCACCTCCGGCAGCTTGGGCGCGCCCATCAGCCGCATCACCCCGTCCTCGGCCTCCAGCGTGCGCTGGCTGTCGGCGCCGCCGAGCAGGTAGCGGCCGCGTCCGGCATGGGTGTCGAGGACGAAGCAGGGCGTGTCCTTGCGCTGCAGCGCATCGATCAAGGCAAGCATCACGGTGTGCTTGAGCACGTCGGCATGGTTGCCGGCATGGAAGGCGTGGCGGTAATTCATGGGCGGCAGTGTAGAGGGTTCGGCTGCCGGCCGCGCCAGCGCAGGCGGGCGGCTGCCGCTATGCTGCGCGCCATGCCACCCGCCAGCGCCCGCATTCTCTTCGTCGAAGACGAGACCGCCATCGCCGACACCGTGCTCTACGCGCTGCGCAGCGAGGGCTATGCGGTGGAGCATTGCGCCCTGGGCCGGCAGGCGCTGGCGCGGCAGCGCGAGGCGCCGGCGGACCTGGTGCTGCTCGATGTCGGCCTGCCGGACCTGGATGGCTTCGAGGTGTGTCGGGCGTTGCGCGCCTTCAGCGCGGTCCCGGTGGTCTTCCTCACCGCGCGCAATGACGAGATCGACCGCGTGCTGGGCCTGGAGCTGGGCGCCGACGACTACATCGCCAAACCGTTCTCGCCGCGCGAACTGGTGGCGCGGGTGCGTGCGCGGCTGCGCCGGCACCTGCCCGCCGATGCGGATGCCGAGGCCGGCTGGCGCCAGCACGGCGATTTTGCGATCGACCGCGAAGGCTGCCGCATCCGTTACCGCGACCGCCTGCTGCCGCTGACCCGCTACGAGTACAGCCTGCTGGCGATCCTGCTGCAGCGGCCTGGCGCGATCTACAGCCGCGCCCAGCTGATGGACCGCGCCTGGGACAGCGATGCCGACAGCGCCGACCGCACTGTCGATACCCACGTCAAGACCCTGCGCGCCAAGCTGCGCGCGGCCGGCGCCGATCCCGACCCGATCCGCACCCATCGCGGCCTGGGTTATGCGCTCGAACCCTGAGGACGGTGCATGCGGCTTGGCCTGAAGCTCTTCCTCGGCTTCTTCCTGATCGCCGGTGTCGCCGCGTTCTTCGTCATGCGCGTGTTCGTCAACGAGGTCAAGCCCGGCGTGCGCCAGGCGCTGGAATCGACCCTGGTGGACAGCGCCAACCTCTACGCCGAAATGGCCGCGCCGGACCTGGCCGCAGGCCGCATCGCCGATGGCGCCTTTGCGCGACAGGTGCTGCAGGCGCAGCGGCGCGACCCGGTCGCGCAGGTATGGCGCTTTCCCAAGCGCCAGGTGGATCAGCGCATCACCATTACCGATGCGCACGGCGTGGTCGTGTTCGATTCGGAAGGCCGCGACCTGGGCCGCGACAACTCGCGCTGGAATGATGTCTACCGCACGCTGCGCGGGGAATATGGGGCGCGGTCTTCGCCGGAGAATCCCGAAGACCCGGAAAGCCCGACAGTGATGCACGTCGCCGCGCCGATCCTCGCGCCAGCCACGGCTGCATCCGACGGCGGCACTGGCGCCCGGCCGCTGATCGGCGTGCTCAGCGTCTCCCAGCCCAATCGCAGCATCGAGCCGTTCATCCTCGCCAGCCAGCGCAACATCCTGCAGCGCGGTGCGTGGCTGGTGGCGATCTCGGCGCTGATCGGCCTGCTCGCGACCTGGTGGCTGATGCACGGCATCGGCCGCCTGCAGCGCTATGCGCGCGCGGTGAGCGCGGGCGAGCCGGTGCCGCCGCCGCCGCGGCGGCGCGACGAGATCGGCGACCTCGGCCAGGCGCTGGAACAGATGCGGCGCAAGCTCGAAGGCAAGGCTTATGTCGAGCAGTACGTGCAGTCGCTGACTCATGAAATGAAAAGCCCGCTGGCCGCGATCCGCGGCGCGGCCGAGTTGCTGCACGAGCCGCTGCCGGAGGCCGAGCGCCAGCGCTTCCTGCACAACATCCAGGCGCAGGAGCGGCGCCTGACCGAAACCATCGACAAGCTGCTGGCGCTGGCCGAGGTCGAACAGCATGGTTGGTTGCAGAAGCGCACGGCCGTCGATGTCGCTGCCTTGCTGCAACAGGCGCTGGACGCGGTGGCGGCGCCGGCACGGGCGCGTGGGGTGGCCCTGCAGCTGCAAGCCGCCGCTGGTGCAGGCACGGTCGAGGGTGATGCCTTCCTGCTGCGCCAGGCGCTGGTCAACCTGCTCGACAACGCGCTGGCCTTCTCCTCACGCGGCGGCGAAGTGGTGCTGGCGGCGAGCCTGGCCGACGGGCGGCTGCGGCTGAGCGTGGACGATGACGGGCCCGGCGTGCCTGATTACGCGCGCGAACGGGTGTTCGAGCGCTTCTATTCGCTGGCGCGACCGGACGGGACCCCACGCAGCTCCGGCCTGGGCCTGCCGTTCGTGCGGGAAGTGGCGCGGCTGCACGGTGGCGAGGTGCAGCTGCACAACCGGCCGCAGGGCGGCGCGCGCGCCGAACTGTGGCTGCCGCTGGCGCCGCCGCGCTGACTTCACCCTCGCTTCAAATTCGCTCCTGACTGCGCACATCGCGGCGCGCCACGCTGCGGCCTTCTCCAACGAGGGGCCGTCGATGAAATCCGTGAAACTGCTGTTGCGGTTCGCCGTGCTGGGCGGGCTGATCCTGTTGCTGGTGATACCCCTGCTGCTGATCCGCGGGGTCATCTCCGACCGCGCCGGCTACCGCGACGAGGCGATCGAGCGCGTGGCGCGGAGCAAGGCCGGCGAGCAGCGCTTTGTCGGGCCGCTGCGCTACGTGCCGTGGACGCGCGAGGTGGAAATGAAGGTGCGCGACGAGGATGGGCAGACCCGCGTCGAGAGGCATCAGGAAACCGGTGTGGTGATGCAGGCGCCCGCGCGGCTGTGGGTGGATGGCGTGCTGGTGCCGGGCGAGCGCCGCGTCGGCGTGTTCAAGGTGCCGGTCTATACCTGGCAGGCCAAGGTCAAGGCGGAGTTCGCACCGATGGCCTACAGCGCGGTGGACGGCCGCGTCTACGGCCGGCCCTACCTGGCCGTGGGCCTGTCCGACCCGCGCGGCCTGGTCGGCGTGCCGGCGCTGCAGGTCGATGGACTGCCCCTGCCGGTCCGCGCGGGCGCTGGAGCGCTGCGCCAGGGGGTGAACGCCGAACTGCCCGCGCCGCCCAGCCCCGATGCCGGGCAGCTGCCGGCGCTGGGCCGGGTGGCCTTGGACATGCAGCTGGATGGCACGCGTTCGCTGGCGATCGTGCCGATCGGTGACAGCACCGAGGTGTCGCTGTCCTCGGCCTGGCCACATCCGCTGTTCGGCGGCAGCTTCCTGCCCAATCGCCGCGACATCGGCCGCGAGGGCTTCAATGCGCGCTGGTCGTTGTCGGCGCTGGCGACCAATGCGCAGGCGCAATTGCGCGAGGGCCAGGCCGCCGACGCCTTGCAGGTGGACCTGGTGGACCCGGTGGATGTCTATACGCTGGCCGACCGCGCGAGCAAATACGGCCTGTTGTTCGTGCTGCTGACCTTCACCGGTTTCGTGCTGCTGGAGCTGATCCGCAAACTGAAGATCCACCCGGTGCAGTACCTGCTGGTGGGCCTGGCCCTGGCGATCTTCTTCCTGCTGTTGTTCAGCCTGTCCGAACACATCGCCTTCTGGCAGTCGTACCTGATTTCGGCGGCGGCCTGTATTGGTCTGCAGTTCTTCTACCTGGCCGGAGTGATGCGCAGCCGCGCGCTGGCGGCGGGCTTTGCCGCGCTACTGACCGCGCTGTACGGCGTGCTCTACAGCCTGCTGGTGTCGGAGGACAACGCGCTGCTGATGGGCTCGCTGCTGCTGTTCGGCATCCTTGGCGTGGTGATGTGGCTCACCCGTCGGCTGGACTGGTACGCGCTGGGCGAACGCGATGATCTCCCTGCCTAGCCTGCACCGCAGGGCCCGCCGGCTGTTGCCGGCGGGCCTGGAAACGATCGGCCTGCTGCCGCCGCCGGATCCGCAGCGTTGGGAAACCTCGCCGCTGTCGCGTCTGGCTTTGGGCGCCCGGCGCGGCATGGTCGGATTGCGGCTGGCGGCGCAGGTGGCCGCCGAGCTTCGCGAACAGGGCGTGCGGCAGTGGCATGGACGCGGCGACGCCACAGGCAGCCACGGTTGCTGGCATTGGTGGCCGATGCCAGGCGGCGCCTTCTGGGGCTGCACTGACGATCGCCGGCTCGGCCTGCTGCTGGATGCGCGGCGCGAAGCGGCCTGGCTGTTCTGGCAGGAGCGGGGCGGATGCGGTGACAGGTAATGACGACGTATATACTGTGTCATCACCTCCGCGCTGGTGGGACCGCCGTGCCAAAAGAAGCCGTGTTCACGATGAAGTTGGAACCAGAGCTGCGGGAGCAGTTCATGGCCGAGGCTGAGGCGGCGCATCGCCCCGCCTCTCAAATCCTGCGCGAACTGATGCGCGAATTCGTCCAGCGCCAGCGCCAGGCGCGCGAGTACGACGAGTTCCTGCAACGCAAGGTGGATGCTGCACGGGAGTCGATGCGCGACGGCCAAGGCCGAAGCAATGACGAAGTGGAAGCGAGCTTCGCCGCCCGCCGCGCCAAGGCTGCGCGCTAGGTGAGGGTGGTCTGGACGCCGCAGGCAGAGCAGGATCGCGAGAACCGAGGCGCTCGTCGCGCACTGGAGGCATCGACATGAAAGTCGCGGTTGCGAAATACCCGGTCGGCCAGCCGCGGGACTTTGGCGCCTTTGCCGACAAGCAGGCTGCGCTCATCGCCGAGGCCGCGCAGGCCGGCGCGCGCCTGGCGGTACTGCCGGAGTATCTGTCGCTGGAACTGGCGGCGACGTTCGGGCTGCCGGTACTGGCTGACATGCGCGCCTCGCTGGCCGCGATCCAGCAGCGCCACGGCGATTACATGGCATTGTTCGCCGCCCTGGCGCGGCAGCACGGGATGCACATCGTGGCCGGCAGCTTCCTGCTGGCCAGCGGGGAAGCTCGCTACCGCAATCGCAGCTACTGGTTCACGCCCGAGGGCCAGCACGGCTGGCAGGACAAGCTGCAGTTGACCGCCTTCGAGAAAAAGACAGGAGTGATCGAAGGCGGCGATGCGTTGAAGGTGTTCCAGGCCGATGAGGTGCGGGCGGGCATCGCGATCTGCTACGACAGCGAGTTCCCGCTACCGGTGCGGGCGCAGCAGGAGGCGGGCGCACGGCTGCTCGTGGTGCCCAGTTGCACGGACACCGCGGCGGGGGCGACGCGGGTGCAGGTGGCTTGCATGGCGCGGGCGCTGGAGAACCGGATGTTCGTGGCGCAGGCGGTCACGACGGGACTGTCGGCATGGGGCCCGGCCCTGGATGCGAACAGTGGCGAGGCGGCGATTCATGCGCCAATGGATGTGGGGTTGCCGGCCGATGCGGTGGTGGTGCGGTCGATGGGCTCGCAGGTGTGGGCAGTGGCGGAGCTGGATTTTGCTGCACTGGCGGCGGGAGCGCGGCGCGGGCAGGTGGCGGTGGATCGGGATTGGGAGGGGCAGTTGCGGCCTGGGATCTTGCGGGCGCGGGTGGAAAGGATGTCTTCGGCTGCTTGATGGATCGCTGCGGGCGGATGGGGGTCGCGGCTGAAGCCGCTCCTACACGGGAGCGGCGGGGCGGTGTTGACGCACCGATGGGTCGCAAGGCCCCTTGCCGGTTAAAATCACCGGTCATCCGTCTGCCCCGAGCGTTCCATGAGCTGCCGCACCCGCTTTGCCCCCAGTCCTACCGGCTACCTGCATATCGGCGGGGCGCGCACGGCGCTGTATTGCTGGCTCGAAGCGCGGCACCGCGGCGGCGAGTTCATCCTGCGCATCGAGGACACCGATCGCGAACGCAGTACCCAGGGCGCCATCGACGCCATCCTCGAAGCGATGGAGTGGCTCGGCCTGGACTACGACGAAGGCCCGATCTACCAGACCCAGCGCGTCGAACGCTATCGCGAGGTGGCCGAGCAGCTGATCGCCGCGGGCAAGGCCTATTACGCCTATGAAACCCGCGAGGCGCTGGACGCCATGCGCGAGGCCGCGATGGCCAAACAGGAAAAGCCGCGCTACAACGGCGCCGCGCGCGAGCAGAACCTGCCGTGGCGCGATGATCCCAACCGGGTCATCCGTTTCAAGAACCCCACCGAAGGCTCGGTGGTGTTCGATGACCTGATCAAGGGCCGCATCGAGATCGCCAACAGCGAACTCGACGACATGGTGATCTTCCGCCCGGACGGCTACCCCACCTACAACTTCGCCGTGGTGGTGGATGACTGGGACATGGGTATCACCGAAGTCATCCGTGGCGATGACCACATCAACAACACGCCGCGGCAGATCAACATCTATGAAGCGCTCGGCGCGCCCGTGCCGAAGTTCGCGCACATGCCGATGATCCTGGACGAGCAGGGCGCCAAGCTGTCCAAGCGCACCGGCGCGGCCGATGTGATGCAGTACAAGGATGCCGGCTACCTGCCGCATGCGCTGATCAACTATCTGGCGCGGCTGGGCTGGTCGCATGGGGACCAGGAGCTGTTCTCGCGCGCCGAGCTGATCGAACTGTTCCAGGTGCAGGACGTCAATTCCAAGGCCGCGCGCCTGGACATGGCCAAGCTCGGCTGGGTCAACCAGCACTACCTGAAGAGCGACGACCCGGCAACGATTGCCCCGCACCTGGAATACCAGCTGCGCAAGCTCGACCTGCCGCTCGGCCGCGGGCCGGCGGCGGCCAACGTGGTCGTGGCCCTGCGCGACCGCGTGCAGACGCTGAAGGAAATGGCCGAGCGTGCCGCGGTCTGGTACCAGCCGCTGACCCACTACGATGGCGACGCGGTGGCCAAGCACCTCAAGCCGGCGGCCGAGGCACCGCTGGTCAAGGCCCGCGAGCTGCTGGCCGGGCTCGGCGAATGGAGCGTGGAGAACGTTTCCATGGCCTTGCATGATGCGGCGGCGGCACTCGACCTGGGCATGGGAAAAATCGCACAGCCGTTACGGGTAGCCATCACCGGCACCCAGGTAAGCCCCGATATTTCTCATACGGTTTACCTGGCCGGGCACGACGAGGCCTTGAAACGCATCGATGCCGCGCTTATCAAGGTGCGTACGGCCGTCTGAGCCGTCCGCCCGCCATCCGCCGAGGCCACCATGCCGAGCACGCACGCCTGCACCGACCCGCACCACCACGTTCATGACGCCAATGCGTTCGTGAGTGCGGTCGAACGTGCCTGCACCGAGCGCGGCCTGCGCCTGACCCCGATTCGCGCCAACGTGCTGCGGCTGATCGCCGATGCGGGCAAGCCAGTGAAGGCCTACGAGCTGCTGGAATGGGTGCGCGAGGGCAAGGGCGTGGGCGCCGACGCGCCGCCCACCGTGTATCGCGCGCTGGACTTCCTGATGGCCAACGGCTTCGTGCACAAGCTGGAGTCGGTGAACGCGTTCGTGGCCTGCCACCATCCCAACAGCAGCCAGCACTCGGTGCCGTTCCTGATCTGCGATCGCTGCCACAGTGCGGTGGAGCTGGAGGACCGCGAAGTGGTGGCGCAGCTGGACGCGCGGGCCAAGGCGCTGGGCTTCCAGCCGCAGGCGCAGACGCTGGAAGTGCACGGGCTGTGCGCGCGCTGCGCCGAGGCGGCCTGAGGGCTGCCAGCAGGCACTCCGTGGCGGGCTGGTTGTGCCGCTTGCGATCTTGATCCAGGTTTTCGGTGGGGGCTGTTATCAAGGCCCGGCCATCTCACCAGGAGCGGATCATGGAAACGCAGCAATTGCATCGCGGAAGGCTGATTGATCACCTGCAGTTGGTAGTGCGCGACCTGAGCGCCAGCCGCCGATTCTACGAGGCGGTATTCGAGGTGCTCGGGGTGCCGCTGGGCGGCGAGGGCGAGGACTATTTCTGGGCGGACGAGTTGTTCGTGTCCACGGCCAGCAGCGAGGCGGCGCTGGGCGAACTGACGGGCCGTCATCATCTGGCGTTTCAGGCGCAGGACCGGGCGATGGTCGAGGCATTCCATCGTGCGGCATTGGCGGCCGGTGGCCGGGACAATGGCGCGCCGGGTGAGCGGCCCTACCATCCGGGCTATTACGCGGCTTTCGTGCTCGATCCGGATGGCAACAACATCGAGGCGGTATTCCACGGCGATGCCCAGCGCAGCGCGCCCTCGGTCGTGGTGACGTTCTAGGCGCTTCGATCACGCCTGCCCTTATCGGCGCAGGCCGACAACGTTCGCGGCTGAAGCCGCTCCTACAGGACACCCAGGACACCTTGTAGGAGCGGCTTCAGCCGCGACCGTGCCCCATCAGCTGTCAGTACAGCCCAATCCCGCACTACCACCCATCGCACCGATCGAAAAAATCAACCGCCCTGCGGCTTGTGCAGATTAGTTAGGACTCCTAATCTATCTGCCAATGGACACCACCCCGCACCACGTAGCTCAAGCCGCCGCTGGCCTGGAACAGCTGGC
>DASPIU010000043.1:0-76143 GCA_035629025.1 Stenotrophomonas sp. | reverse complement strand
TTGGTGGCTGCCAGCGGCGGCTATGTGGCCTGGGTCGAGAATCCGTTGCCCGGTCCGGTCCAGGTGCGGCTGCGCGCCCGCGCCAGCGGCGGTTATGAAAGTGTGCCGGCGCTGCCGGCCGACGCCGTGCTGGCGGCGGGCGAGCGCCGCGCGTTGGCGCGGCTGTACCGCGTCGATGGCGACGCGGCGGGCCTCGGCCTTGAAGTCGAAGTGGTGCCGGGCGACCCCCACGCCCTGCCCGATGGCCAGGTCTACCAGTTGCCCTTTGCCGGGGTGCCGGTGCGCGTGGACCAGGGCTTCGAGGGCAGCTTCAGCCATCACGACGCCGCCAACCGCTATGCGCTGGACTTCGCCCTGCCCGAGGGCACGCCGGTACTGGCTGCGCGGGAGGGCCTGGTGTTGCAGGTGGAGAGCGGCTTCCATGAAGGCGGCAGCGACCGCGATCGCGATATGGCCCACGCCAATCTCATCCGTGTACTGCACCGGGACGGCAGCATGGCGGTCTATGCCCATCTGGCCGCCGACGGGATCGTGGTGCGGCCGGGGCAATCGGTGCGCGCCGGCGAACCACTCGCCCGCTCGGGGCAGACCGGCTTCAGCACCGCGCCCCACCTGCATTTCGGCATACAGGTCAACGCCGGACTGAGACTGGCGGCCATTCCGTTCCGGATGCGCGGGCCGCTGGGCGAGCTGCAGCTGCCGCGGGCATTGGCCGCCGAACCGGCCGCGCCCTGATGGCCGCTCGCGGCCGGCTATAATGCGCGGCTCCGATCGCTTCCGCTGCGCCGCCCGGCGCGCTCGCTCATGTCCGAAGTTTCCACCGAAGCCGCGCGCCGCCGCACCTTCGCCATCATTTCCCACCCTGACGCCGGCAAGACCACGCTGACCGAAAAGCTGTTGCTGTTCGGCGGCGCGATCCAGATGGCCGGCTCGGTGAAGGGCCGCAAGGCCGCGCGCCACGCCACCTCTGACTGGATGGCGCTGGAGAAGGAGCGCGGCATCTCGGTCACCTCCTCGGTGATGCAGTTCCCGTACGAGGGCAAGATCGTCAACCTGCTCGACACCCCCGGCCACGCCGACTTCGGCGAGGACACCTACCGCGTGCTCACCGCGGTGGACTCGGCGCTGATGGTGATCGACGTGGCCAAGGGCGTGGAAGAGCGGACCATCAAGCTGATGGAGGTGTGCCGCCTGCGCGACACGCCGATCATGACCTTCATCAACAAGCTCGACCGCGAAGGCAAGGACCCGATCGACCTGCTGGACGAAGTGGAGACCGTGCTCGGGATCCAGTGCGCGCCGGTGACCTGGCCGATCGGCATGGGCCAGCGCCTGAAGGGCGTGGTCCACCTGCTCAGCGGCGAGGTCCACCTGTACGAGCCCGGGCGCAACTTCACCCGCCAGGATTCGACCATCTTCCCCTCGCTCGATGCCCCCGGCGTGGCCGAACGCATCGGCGCCGAGCTATTGCAGCAGGTGCGCGACGAACTGGAGCTGGTGCAGGGCGCCAGCCACCCGTTCGACCTGGCCGCCTATCTCGCCGGCCGGCAGACGCCGGTGTTCTTCGGCTCGGGCGTCAACAACTTCGGCGTGCAGCCACTGCTGGACTTCTTCGTCGAACACGCACCACCGCCGCAGCCGCGTGCCACCACCGGCCGCCAGGTGCAGCCCGTGGAGGAAAAGCTCAGCGGCTTCGTGTTCAAGATCCAGGCCAACATGGACCCGCAGCACCGCGACCGCGTGGCGTTCATGCGCGTGTGCTCGGGCCGCTTCAGCGCCGGCATGAAGGCCTTCCACGTGCGCAGCGGCAAGGAGGTGAAGCTGGCCAATGCGCTGACCTTCATGGCCTCCGACCGCGAGATCGCCGCCGAAGCCTGGCCGGGTGATGTCATCGGCATCCACAACCACGGCACCATCTCCATCGGCGACACCTTCACCGAAGGCGAGGCGCTGTCGTTCACCGGCATCCCCAACTTCGCCCCGGAACTGTTCCGCCGCGCGCGCCTGCGCGATCCGCTCAAGCTCAAGCAGTTGCAGAAGGGCCTGGCGCAGCTGTCCGAAGAAGGCGCCACTCAGTTCTTCCGCCCGCTGATGAGCAATGACCTTATCCTGGGCGCGGTGGGCGTGCTGCAGTTCGATGTGGTCGCCTATCGGCTCAAGGACGAATACGGCGTGGATGCGATCTTCGAGCCGGTCAACGTGGTCACCGCACGCTGGATCCACTGCGACAACGCGAAGAAGCTCGAAGAGTTCCGCGAGAAGAACGCCGCCAACCTCGGCTATGACGCCGCCGGGCAGCTGGTCTACCTGGCGCCGACCCGGGTCAACCTGCAACTGGCGCAGGAGCGTGCGCCGGACGTGCGCTTCTCTGCCACGCGCGAGCACGCGCACAGCGTGGCGATCGATTGATCGCCGCGTGGTGGCCAGTGGCAGTGACGGCAAGCACTGCCATGCATCGGCGATGCGAATCGCTCGCAACTGCGGTAACGTGAGGGCATGAACGCGGATGCTTCCCCCTCCACCGATCTGCGCGACGAAATCGCCAGTGCGCTGACCCACGGCCTGGGTGCGATTGCCGCCCTCGCAGGCGGCTCGGTCCTGATCACGCTGACCGCCGTCCACGGCGATCTGTGGCAACTGGTCACCACCATCGTCTTCAGCGCCACGCTGGTGCTGCTCTACGTCGCGTCCACCCTGTATCACGCCGTGCCCCACCCCGGCGCCAAGGCGCGCCTGCAGGTGCTCGACCACTGCGCGATCTACTTGCTGATTGCCGGCACCTACACGCCGTTCACCCTGGTCGCCCTGCGTGGCCCCTGGGGCTGGAGCCTGTTTGCCGCGATCTGGACACTGGCCGTGGCCGGCGTGGTGTTCAAGCTGTTCTTCACCGGCCGTTTCCGCCTGCTGTCCACTTTCATCTATATCGGAATGGGCTGGATGGTCGTGGTGGCGATCAAGCCGCTGTTGAGCTCGGTCGATGGCGTGACCCTGGCCTGGCTGTTCGCCGGCGGGCTGTTCTATACCCTGGGCACGTGGTTCTACCAGCGCGATTCGATCCGCTACTTCCACGCCATCTGGCACCTGTTCGTACTGGCTGGCAGCGTCTGTCACTTTGTTGCGGTAAGCCTGCAAGTGCTGTGACGCGCCCTTCAAGCGGCGTTCGCGCTGCTTGCACACGCCGGTGCCAACCATGGGCGCATGAATGTGCCCGCATCTCCCCCGCCCGCCGCGACCGGGCCCACACGCCGCCTGAGCCCGCGCCGCCGGCGCTGGCTGGTGGTCCTGGGCGTGATTGCGGCGCTGATCGTCCTGCTGATCGTGCTGTGGGACTGGAACTGGTTCCGCGGCCCGGTGGAGAATGCAGTGCAGGCGCGCACCGGCCGCGAGTTCCACCTCGGCCATCTCGATGTGGACCTGGGCCGGGTCACCACGATCCGCGGCGACGACATCACCCTGGCCAATGCCGACTGGTCGAAACAGCGGCGCATGGCGACCATCGAGCGCGCCGAGATCGATGTGCGCTTCTGGCCGCTGCTGATCGGCCGCGTGCGCATCCCGGAAATCCGTCTCGACCGCCCGGACCTGCTGCTGGAAGCCGGCAACAAGGAACATCCGGGCAACTGGGTGTTCGATGGCGGCGGCGGTGACGGCACCCTGCCCACCCTTGGCCGCCTGCGCGTGCGCGAGGGCCAGCTCAAGTATGTGGACGCCGCCGGCAAGACCGACATCGACGTCAGCGTCAACAGCCTGCCGGTGCAGGGCCGCGATACCGCCGCGCCGATCGGCATCGCTGGCAAGGGACGCTGGCGCGGCAATCCCTTCACCCTGCGCGGCAACACCGCCTCGCCACTCGAGCTGAGCCAGACCGAGCATCCTTTCCGCATCGATCTGCGCGGCAGTGCCGGCGCCACCCGCGCGCATGTGCGCGGCACGCTGACCAATCCGTTCCAGTTCCGCGTGTTCGATCTGCAGATGGCGCTGTCCGGGCAGGACATGGAAGACCTGTACCCGCTGCTCGGCCTGGCGATTCCGTCCACGCCGCCGTACCAGCTCGATGGCCGCCTGCAGCGCCAGAACGATGTCTGGCGCTATCTCGACTTCAAGGGCCGCGCCGGTGACAGCGACCTGGCCGGCGACGTGCAGGTGGATACCGCACCGGCACGGCCGTTCATGCGCGCCGAGCTGGTTTCAAAGCGCCTGGACTTCGACGACCTCGCCGGCTTCGTCGGCGCGCCGCCGAAAACCGACGCCGGCGAGACCGCCAACGCGCAGCAGAAGGCCGAAGCCGCCAAGATCAAGGCCAGCGGGCGCGTGCTGCCCTCCAAACCCTACGACCTGTCCAAGCTGCGCTCCATGGATGCCGAAGTGCATTGGCGCGCCCAGCGCATCAATGCCCCGTCGCTGCCGCTGGATGACATGGACGCCACGCTCAGCCTGCACGACGGACTGCTGGAACTGCATCCGCTCAACTTCGGCGTTGCCGGCGGCGACATCCGCTCCAACATCCGCATGGATGCGCGCAAGCCGCAGATCTCGACGCGCCTGCAGGCGCAGATTCGCGGCGTGCACCTGGACAAGCTGTTCACTGATTCCAAACTGGCGCAGCAGGCCGAAGGCGCCATTGGCGGCGATGTCGAACTGAGCGGCAACGGCAACTCGATCGCGCAGATGCTCGGCAACAGCGACGGCAATGTGGGCGTGGCGATGGGCCGCGGCCATATCGGCAACCTGATCATGGAACTGGCCGGCCTGGATATCGGCGAGGCGCTGAAGTTCCTGCTGACCGACGACCGGCAGATTCCGCTGCGTTGCGCCTTTGCCGACTTCGGCGTGCGCGACGGCCTGATGACCAGCCGCAGCCTGGCCTTCGATACCACCGATACGCTGATCGTCGGCGAGGGCACGGTCAACCTGAAGGATGAAAAGCTCGACCTGTTGCTGCGACCGCGGCCGAAGGATCGCAGCATCCTCACCTTCCGCTCGCCGCTGCGGATCGGCGGCACGTTCGCCGATCCCTCGTTCATGCCTGACCTGAAGGCGCTGGGTCTGCGCGGCGCCATTGCCGTGGCACTGGCGACGATCACCCCGCCCGCGGCCTTGCTGGCGACGATCGAAACCGGTCCCGGCAAGGACGCGGACTGCGGCGGCAAGTACGCGCGCTGAACGCGCGCGTTGTGCCAATCAGCCGGCGATATAGCGCTGCAACTGGTCGATGTCGCGCGCCTGCTCCTCGATCACCGCCTTGACCAGGTCGCCAATCGAGATAACGCCCTTGACCTGGCCATCCTCCACCACCGGCAGGTGGCGGAAGCGCCGCTCGGTCATCAGCTGCATGCAGGTCGCCACGCTTTCATCGGGACGCACGGTCACCACCTCGGCGGTCATGATCTCGCCGACGCGGGTGCGGGACGAAGCACGATCCTTGAGCACCACCTTGCGCGCGTAATCGCGCTCGGAGACGATGCCGACCAGGCGCTGGCCCTGCATCACCAACACCGCGCCGATGCTCTTTTCGGCCATCAGGCGGACCGCGTCGATCACCGCGGCATCCACGCCCACGGCGAATACTTCAGCCTTCTTCATCCCCAACAGTTGCCGCACCGTAAGCATGGTTCGCTCCCTGGCTGGACGAGTGCCCGGAGGATACGCCACTGCCGCCGATGCGGGTGTCGACGAGATAGAGCGGGCGCTGCTTGACCTCGTCATAGAGGCGGCCCAGGTATTCGCCGATCATGCCCAGCGCGATCAGCTGGATGCCGCCGAGGAACAGGATCACCGCCATCATCGTCGGCCAGCCGGCCACCTCGTCGCCCCACAGCGCGGCCTTCAGCACCACCCAGACCGCGAACAGCAGCGCGAAGATCGCGGTCAGCAACCCCAGGTAGGTCGCCACCCGCAGCGGCGCGGTGGAAAAACTGGTGATGCCTTCGAGGGCGAAGTTCCACAGCTTCCAGAAGGTGAACTTGCTGCGCCCGGCCAGGCGCGGCTCGCGGTCGTAGGGCACGGTGACCTGGCGGAAGCCGACCCAGCCGAACAGGCCCTTCATGAAACGGTGGCGCTCGCGCAGCTGGCGCAGCGCGGACAGCGCGCGCGGCGAGAGCAGACGGAAGTCGCCGGTATCGGCCGGAATCGGCGTGCGCGACAGACGCCCGATTACCCGATAGAACGCCGCCGCGGCAGTGCGCTTGAGCCAGCTTTCGCCCGCGCGCACCCGGCGCGTGCCAAATACGTTGTCATAGCCGGCGCGCCATAGCGCCACGAATTGCGGGATCAGCTCGGGCGGGTCCTGGCCATCGGCATCGAGCAGCAGCACCGCACCGCCTTCGACCTGATCCAGGCCAGCGGTCAGCGCCAGCTCCTTGCCGAAGTTGCGCGACAGTCGGATCGCGCCGACGTTGGCATCGGCGGCCACCAGTTCCTGCAGTACGACCCAGGTGGCGTCGCTGCTGCCATCGTCCACGTACAGCACGCGCCCGCGCAGGTCCGGCACCTGTGCCAGCGCCGCGACAATGCGCGGATGCAGGCGCGGCAGGCTATCGGCCTCGTTGCAGGCGGCGACGACGACGGTAAGCAGGTCCGGTGGCAGTTCAGGCGACATGGTTCGATGGTACGGAGCCGGCGACGGCGCGGCTACACGCAAACGCCACCCGTGCGGTACTCACTGCGCCAGATAGGCAGGCCCGCCGAGCTGCCGCGCCTGGCGCTGGATCCAGTTGGCGCGACGCTGCACGTATGGCCCTGGATTGCGCGCGTCATAGCGGCGCGGCGCCGGCAGCACCGCGGCCAGACGCGCGGCCTCGCCCGGGCTCAGGCGCGCGGCATCCTTGCCCCAGAACTGCCGCGCCGCCGCCTGCACGCCATAGATGCCATCGCCAAACTCGGCGATGTTGGCGTAGACCTCGATGATCCGCTGCTTGGGCCAGAACAGCTCAATCAGAACCGTGTACCAGGCTTCCAGGCCCTTGCGCAGCCAGCTGCGGCCCTGCCACAGGAACAGGTTCTTCGACACCTGCTGGCTGATGGTGCTGGCTCCGCGCAGGCGCCCGCCGCGCGCGTTGTGGTCGCGCGCACGCTCGATGGCCTGCAGATCGAAGCCGTTGTGCAACGGGAAGCGCTGGTCTTCGGCGGCGACCAGGGAAATCGGCACGCTCGATGCGATCTGATCCAGGTCGCGCCACTGGTAATGCAGGCGGAAGCCCCAGTCGCCCTCGCCCCAGGCTTCGCCATAACGCAGCGCCATGGTCGTGCTGAAAGGCGGATCGACGAAGCGCAGCACCAGTACCTGCAGCACGCTGGCCGCGGCGAACAGCAGTGGCAAGGCCAGCAGCCAGTTGCGCCAGCGCCGCCAGCGCGGGCGCGGCGGCGCCTTGTGAATCTCCGTTTCAGCCCCCATCGTCACCGCATCCCCTCGCTCCGGTCGCCTGTTGCATTATCCGGCAACAGGCGCCGCCTACGCTCCGACCGATGAACACACCAGACCAGCTGACCCGTTTCCTGCTTCCCACCGCCGGCGTGCGCGGCGTGCACGTCCACCTCGGCCCGGCCTGGCAGGACATCCGCGGCCAGGCCGAGTACCCGCCTGCGGCGCGTCGCCTGCTCGGCGAAGCCTGCGTGGCGGCCGCGCTGTTCACCGGCCACACCAAGGTCGACGGTCGGCTGTCGGTACAGCTGCGCGGCGATGGCAGCAGCGCCCTGCGCACGCTGTTTGCCGAATGCACCGCGGCCGGCACCCTGCGCGGCATCGTGCAGCTGGCCGAGGACGGCGATGCGCCAACCGACCTGCGCCAGCTGGGCGAAGGCGCGCTGCTCGCCATCACCATCGAGAACCCGGGCCTGGATCCGCGCGAACCGCAGCGCTACCAGAGTCTGGTCGGCCTGCATGCCGAAGCCCTCGATGAAGCCTTCGAGGACTATTTCCGCCAGTCCGAGCAGCTGCCGACGCGCCTGCTGCTGGCCGCCGACGGCGAGCGCGCTGCCGGCCTGCTGTTGCAGAAGCTGCCCGGCGACGGCGGCGACGAGGATGGCTGGCAGCGCGCCAGCGCGCTGTTCGACACCCTGGCCGCGCCCGAACTGCTGGCCGTGGACGGCGCCGCCCTGTTGCACCGGCTCTTCCACGAGGAAAGCCCGCAGCTGCTGGGCAGCAAGCCGCTGTCCTTCGCCTGTTCGTGCTCGCGCGAACGCGTGGCCGCGATGCTGCGCTCCCTGGGCGAGGAAGAAGCGCAGGCGGCCGCCGAGGCCACCGGCGCGGTGGAAATCCGCTGCGAGTTCTGCGGCCGCGAATATCACTTCCCTTTGACCGAGTTCGGCGTATTGTTTGGCAAGGTGCCGGCCAGCCCGCCGGCGTCCGAACGGCTCCAGTAGCACGCCATATAGTGCGGGCCGTCACATGCGGGACTGCGTTCTGGGGAGGACGGAGACTTGTTAAAGAATCATAAACCGCCTAGCATCGTCGGCCCGGCATACCGGGAACTTGACGCTCACCTTTTGGTCTGACGGTCGACATGCGCATCCTTACCCGCCTCTCGCTGGCCCTGCTGACCGCGTTCGCCGCGGCCACGGGTGCGCATGCGCAGGCCTTGCCTGGCAAGGACGGCGGCACGGTGTTGCCGGTGTGGAACCAGGGCAGCGGCAAGGTCGAGGCTCTGCTGTACCTGGAGCCGACTGGCGAGCAGAAGGCCGGCGCGCGCTGGCATTTCGGACGCAACTCGCTCGATACCGCTTTCGGCCTGTCGTCCGGCGATTCGCTCGGCCTGCTGTGCAACAGCAGCCGCGGCACCAGCATCAGCGGGCTCGCCAGCCATTGCATGCTGGCCACGCTGGGCGATGACGATGCCAGCGATGACAGCAACCGCCATCTTTCCGGCACGGTTGGCTTCAACCGCGGCACCACCCGCCTGGGTCTGACCGCCGGCACCGGCCGAGACACCCTCCCCGCCTGGCTCACCGGCAACGTACGTTCGCCGGCCTCGCGCGTGGAGCAGAACGACCTCACCGTCTTCGGCCAGAAGAACATCGGCCGCGAAGGCTTCGTGTCCATTGGCGGTACCTTCGCCAAGGCCCGGTTGATTCCGCTGGCCGACGCCGCACCGGCGCTGGTCAACGAGTGGGACAGCAAGACCCTCAGCGTCGGCGGTGGCTACGGCGCCTTCAGCGCCAACATCATCGGGCGCGTGGTGGACGTGCCGGGCCAGCCGGAGAAGTGGCAGGGTCTGGGCCTGGGCCTGACCTGGCGCACGCCGTGGAGCGGCCAGTTGACCGTTGGCGCCGAGAACATCGTCACCCGGGGCAAGAATCCCTTCGCTCCCAACAACGACAGCAACAGCGACGGCACGGTGCCGTACGTTCGCTACGAGCAGGACTTGTAAGTCCCTGAATCAAGGACAGATTGACCCGACTGACGCCCGCCTCGCGCGGGCGTTTGCATGTCTGGGGACGTGAACGGGGAGAGGGCCCTCGCCGCGGCCGCGCACGCGAATTCACGCATTTCTCCCCTTTCGTTAACGGTACTTTAATTCTCCGCAGAACGCGGCTACCATCGGGTCAAGCCTGTCGGTTTTGGGTTCGCTTTTTCGAACCTCCGCTGGCCAAACCCTTGGCAAGACCAAGATCTCACTTGGAGAGAGAGCTAATGAATTGCAAGTCCAACAAACTGCGTGATGCAGTTGTGCTCGCGCTTGTCGTGGGCGCCGGTGGCATGTCCACCGTCGCTTTCGCGCAGGAGTCGGGGACCCCGACCAACCTCGATCGCATCGAGGTGACCGGTTCGCGCATCAAGAGCGCGGACATTGAAACCTCGCAGCCTGTCCTGACGCTCTCGCGCCAGGATATCGAGAAGCAGGGCGTGACCTCGGTCGCCGACATCCTGCAGCGCATCTCTGCCAGCGGCGCGGCCCTGAACCGCACCTTCAACAACGGCGGTGACGGCTCGGCTGGCATCAGCCTGCGCAACCTCGGCAGCCAGCGCACCCTGGTGCTGGTCAACGGTCGCCGTTGGACGACCGGCCTGGACGGCAGCGTCGACCTGAACACCATCCCGACCTCGATCATCGAGCGTATCGAAGTGCTGAAGGACGGCGCCTCGACGATCTATGGTTCGGATGCGATCGCCGGCGTGGTCAACATCATCACCAAGCAGAACTTCGAAGGCGCCGAAGCCGGCGCGTACTTCGGCCAGTACAGCGAAGGCGATGGCGACCGTGAAGCCTATGACTTCACCCTGGGCACCACCACTGACCGCGCGTCGCTGATGATCGGCGCCTCGTATGTCAACGAGAAGGAAGTGATGGCGGGTGACCGCGCCATTTCCGCCGGTGGTCCTCCGTTCTTCAGCGGCCAGTCGGGCACCGGTTTCCCGGGCTCGTACGTCCGCGGCGGCCGCCGCTACATCCTGATCAATGGCGTGGAGACCGTTTACAACGCGAACACCCACGGCTACAACACTTCGCCGGACAACTACCTGCTGACCCCGAACGAGCGCACCTCGCTGTTCGCCCAGGGTACGTACAACGTTACCGACAACGTGACCTTCCGTACCGAAGCGCTGTACAACGAGCGCAAGTCCGAGCAGTTGCTGGCCGCCATGCCGGTGACCGGCCTGACGCTCGACGCAGACAGCATGTACAACCCCTTCGGTGTCGACCTGACCGGCGTCAACCGCCGCTTCATCGAGACCGGCGGCCGTTCGTTCAACCAGAACGTCAAGAACTGGCACTTCTACGGTGGCCTGGAAGGCTTCTTCGAGTTCGCCGACCGCACCTTCGACTGGGACGTCGGCTACCGCTACGACAAGTCGGATGAGAACGACCTGACCTACGGTCTGTTCAACGTCAACAACCTCAACCTCGCCTATGGCCCGTCCGAGCTGCGCAACGGCGTGCCGGTGTGCGTCACCGCTGCTGGCGGCGACGTCATCCCGGGCTGCGTGCCGGTCAATCCGCTGGGCGACCGCGGCTCGATCACCCCGGAGGCCCTGGCCTACACCGCGTTCACCGCGCATGACTCGTCCACGGTCGAGTCGAAGGGCTACACCGCCAACATCAGCGGCGAGATCGTCACCCTGCCGGCCGGCCCGCTGGCCTTCGCCGCGGGTTACGAGTACCGCAAGGAAAGCGGCCAGTTCGATCCGGATGCGTTCATCGCCGCCGGCCTGAGCACCGGCAATGGCGCCAAGCCGACCGCCGGCAGCTACGACCTAGACGAGTTCTTCGTGGAACTGTCGATCCCGGTGCTGGCTGACCTGCCGGGCGCCCAGCTGCTGGACTTCAGCGTGGCTTCGCGCTACTCGAAGTACAGCAACTTCGGCAACACCACCAACAACAAGTATGGTTTCCGCTGGAAGCCGATCGAGGACCTGCTGGTTCGCGGTAACTACAGCGAAGGCTTCCGTGCGCCGAGCATCAGCAACCTGTTCGCGGGTGACGCTGACTCGTTCGAGACCTACGCCGATCCGTGCTCCACCACTTCGGCTGGCCAGCGCGGTAACCCGGTGGTTGCCGAGCGTTGTGCCGACCAGGGCGTGCCGGCCAACTTCGTGCAGCCGGGTGCCGGTTCGGGCGCCAAGCAGACGCTTGAGCCGTGGACCTGGGCTTCCAACGAACAGCTGAAGCCGGAAACCTCGAAGAGCAAGACCCTCGGCTTCGTGTACAGCCCGAGCTTCGTGACCGGCCTGAACGTCAGCCTGGATTGGTGGCAGGTCACCGTCGACGACGCCATCACCCGTCCGGATGCGCAGTTCATCCTGGACAAGTGCTACGCCGGTTCGGATTCCGAAGCTGCGGTTTACTGCCCGCTGATCACGCGTGATCCGGCGTACGCCGACCAGGCGTACTACATCACCAACGTGCGTCAGCAGCTGATGAACCTGTCCTCGTACAAGGTGGAAGGCTGGGATCTGTCGGCCAACTACCGCCTGCCGGAGACCGGGATTGGCCAGTTCGCCATCAGCTTCGACGGCACCTACTTGTCGAAGTGGGAAACCAAGGCGACTTCCGAATCGGCTCCTGAGCAGTACCAGGGCCGTTACCTGAACCAGGATCCGTACTGGCGTGTCCGTGCGAACCTGTACCTGGATTGGAGCCTGGGCGACTTCGGCGTGACCTGGGGGCTGCGTTACAAGTCCGGCATGTCCGAGAACTGCCCGCTGGACGACGATCTGGCGCAGATCTACTGCTCGGATCCGAACCGCACGACCGCCGATGGCGCCGACCCGCGCAACCACATGGCGTCGACGACGTACAACGACGTCCAGTTCCGCTACAACACCCCGTGGAACGCCACCATCTCGATCGGTGCGAACAACGTGTTCGATCGCGATCCGCCGGTGTCCTACAGCGTGTCGTACAACATGTTCGATCCGCAGTACGACCTGCCGGGCCGTTTCCTGTACATGCAGTACCGTCAGCGCTTCTGATCGATCCGGTCAGCTGCAATGGCAAGACTACGGCCCCGAAAGGGGCCGTAGTTCTTTCTGCAACGCGTCGCTGCGACAAAGAAAAAAGCGCCTGCGCGCCTTTCTCTCTTCAGTGACCTGCCGGGCTCAACCCGGAATCAAGGTCTGGATCACGTGCTCCACATACGCCTCGAAATCCTCGCGCGCCGGCTTGGGCTGCTGCAGCTGCAATGACAGCTGCAGGAAACCGACATACGCCGCATAGGCCAGGCGCGCCCGATGCTGCGCGTCGGTGCGACTGAGGCCGGCCTGGCGGAACGAGGCCACCAGATAGTCCATGCGCCGCTGCGAGACGCGGTCAATCACCGGCCGCACCGATGGATGGTCCAGCGCCTTGAGCAATTCGCTGTAGATGACGTGCGGCTTGACCTCGTGCGCGACGAGCTGGAACAGCGCGCGCAGGCGCGCGCTCGGGTCTTCCATGTCTTCCAGGCTGCCGAACACCTGCTCCTGCTCGAACAGCTCCCAGCGCTCCAGCGCCGCCTGCAGCAAGGCGTCACGCGAAGGGAAGTGCCAGTAGAAGCTGCCCTTGGTCACACCGAGGCGGCGCGCCAGCGGCTCGACCGCCACCGCTCCCACGCCCTGCTCGGCGATCAGGTCCAGCGCGGCCTGCGCCCAGTCTTCGGCACTGAGGCGGTTGGTGCGGCCGCCCGCACGGCCCGAGGGATCGTTCTGTGATGCATTGTCTTCGCTCATTGCGCGATTTAACCATACGCCGCAGTCGGTTGCAGTATGCGTGCCTCTTCGCCCTCCCCAGAACCCTCGCCCCGCTTCGCTTTCGCGAACCATACCAATCAGTATTGACAGGGCGTGCGGCGCATCCATACCATTAGGTATGGTTAGTCGACCCACTCTGCCCAACACGCCACCCGATGCCTTGCTCGCCGGGGCCGGTGACGCCGTGCTCGCCGCCTCGCGCATTGGCGATGGGCATCGCGGCAGCGTGCTGCTGGCGCATGGCTTCGGCCAGACCCGCACCGCCTGGGATGACACCGCGCGCGTTCTCGCCGAAGCCGGCTATGCCGCGCTCTCCTACGATGCACGCGGCCACGGCGAATCCACGCGCAACCCGGCAGGGCTGCGCTACGACGGCACCCAGTTCACCGACGACATGATCGTGCTGGCCGGAGAGATGTCGCCGCCGCCGGTGCTGGTCGCCGCATCGATGGGCGGCCTGTTTGGCCTGCTCGCCGAATCGCGCTGGCCCGGTCTGTTCCGCGCGATGGTGCTGGTCGACATCACGCCGCGCTGGGAGACCGCCGGCGTCGAGCGCATCCTGCGCTTCATGACCGCGTATCCCGACGGCTTCGATTCGCTGCATGCCGCCGCCGATGCCATTGCCGCCTATGTGCCGCACCGCCCGCGCAAATCCGACCAGGCCCTGCGCAAGCTGCTGCATGAAGGCGAAGGCGGCCGCTGGTATTGGCACTGGGACCCGCGCCTGATCGACGAACTCGCCGGTGGCGACGCTTTCGCACAGCAGGAAGTGCTGCTGCAGGCCGCCGCACAGGTGCGCTGCCCGGTGCTGCTGGTCAGCGGCGGGCGCAGCGACCTGGTCACGCCGCAGACCGTGGCCGAATTCCTTGCACTCGTTCCGCACGCACAGCACGTGCGCCTGGCCGACGCCACGCATATGCTGGCAGGCGATGAGAACAGCGCATTTACCGCCGCTGTGTTGCACTATCTGGACGCTTTGCCGCCGGTACACGCCGCCACCGCGTCCCCCGACATCAAGCACGCTACCGAGTACGTACCTGGAGCAGGACCATGAGCATCGTCGCCCCCTTCCTTCTTGTCTTGCTGGCGGCCGGCTTCGCCGCCTACCACCGCATGCGCCTGGCCGCATGGGTGGCGATCAGCGCCACGCTGCTGGTGGCTGGCTGGCTGCTCGGCGCCAATGCCACGGCCACGATCATTGCCGCGGTGCTGGTGGCGCTGGTCGCCGTGCCGGTGCTGCTGCCTTTCATCCGCAAGCCGCTGCTGACCGCGCCGCTGATGAAGTTCTTCCGCAAGGTGCTGCCGCCGCTGTCGCAGACCGAACGCATTGCGCTGGAAACCGGCTCGGTGGGTTTCGAGGGCGAGCTGTTCACCGGTGATCCGGACTGGCAGAAGCTGCTGAACTATCCCAAGCCGCAGCTCAGCGCCGAAGAGCAGGCCTTCCTCGACGGCCCGGTCGAAGAGCTGTGCAAGATGATCAACGACTGGGAAATCACCCACGTCCATGCCGACCTGCCGCCGGAAATGTGGGAGTTCGTCAAGAAGCACAAGTTCTTCGGCATGATCATTCCCAAGCAGTTCGGCGGCCTCGGCTTCAGCGCGCTGGCGCACCACAAGGTCATCCAGAAGCTGGCTTCGGTGTCGAGCGTGGTCAGCTCCACCGTCGGCGTGCCGAATTCGCTGGGCCCGGGCGAACTGCTGGTGCATTACGGCACGCAGGAACAGAAGGACTACTACCTGCCGCGCCTGGCGGCCGGCCAGGAAGTGCCGTGCTTCGGCCTGACCGGTCCGTTCGCCGGCTCCGATGCCACCTCGATCCCGGACTACGGCATCGTCTGCAAGGGCGAGTGGAATGGCGCCAACGTGCTCGGCGTCAAGCTCACCTTCGACAAGCGCTACATCACCCTGGCGCCGGTGGCCACGATCATTGGCCTGGCCTTCCGCATGTATGACCCGGAAGGCCTGCTCGGCGACACCAAGGACATTGGCATCACCCTGGCCCTGCTGCCGCGCGAAACGCCCGGCGTGGAAATCGGCCGCCGCCATTTCCCGCTCAACTCGCCGTTCCAGAACGGGCCGATTCATGGGCATGAGGTATTCATCCCGCTGAGCCAGCTCATCGGCGGCGTGGACATGGTCGGCAAGGGCTGGAACATGCTCAACGAATGCCTGGCCGTGGGCCGTTCGATCACCCTGCCCTCCACCGCCAGCGGCGGCGCCAAGTTCGGCGCCGTGGTGACCGGTGCGTACGCGCGGATCCGCAAGCAGTTCGGCCTGTCGGTTGGCCGCTTCGAGGGCGTGGAAGAGGCGTTGGCGCGCATTGGCGGCAAGGCCTATGCGATCAGCGCGCTGTCGCAGGCCACCGCCGCGGCGGTGGACCGCGGTGACGTGCCGTCGGTGCCCTCGGCCATCGCCAAGTACCACTGCACGACGATGGGCCGCGAGGTCATCAGCGACGTGATGGACGTGGTCGGCGGCAAGGGCATCATCCTGGGGCCGCGCAACTTCGCCGGCCGTGCCTGGCAGGCCGCGCCGATCGGCATCACCGTCGAAGGCGCCAACATCATGACCCGCAGCCTGCTGATCTTCGGCCAGGGCGCGATCCTGTGCCATCCGTGGGTCATGAAGGAAATGAAGGCCGCCCAGGACAGCGACACCGCGCGCGGCCTGGAGGACTTCGACCAGAGCCTGTTCGGGCACATCCGCTTCGGCATCTCCAATGCGGTGCGCTCGTTCTGGTTCGGCCTGACCGGTGCGCGCATCGGTGCCGCGCCGGGCGATGACTACACCCGCCGCTTCTTCCGCAAGCTGGATCGCTATTCGGCCAATCTGGCGCTGATGGCCGATGTGTCGATGCTGATGCTCGGCGGCAAGCTCAAGTTCAAGGAGTCGCTGTCCGGCCGCCTGGGCGATGTACTGAGCCACATCTACATGACCAGCGCCATGCTCAAGCGCTACCACGACGAAGGCGCGCCGCAGACCGACCAGCCGCTGCTGGCCTGGGCCTTCCATGACAGCGTGCACAAGATCGAGACCTCGCTGTCGGCCGCGCTGCGCAACTTCCCGATCCGTCCGGTCGGCTGGCTGATGTGGGCGCTGATCTTCCCGCTGGGCCGTCGTGCCGAGGCGCCCGGCGACCGTCTGTCGCGTCGCGTCGCCGCGCTGCTGATGGCGCCGAACGAGGCTCGCGACCGCCTGGCCAAGGGCGTGTTCCTGACCCCGTGCGAGAACAACCCCGGTGGCCGCATCGCCAGCTATCTGGCCAAGGCGGTGATGGCCGAGCCGGTGGAGCGCAAGTTCCTCAAGGCGCTCAAGACCAAGGGCATCGAGGCGCTGGAATTCAGCGCGCAGCTGGATGAGGCCGTGGCCGAAGGCGTGATCAGCGCCGAGGAGCGCAAGCTGCTGGAGGAACTGCGCGAGATCACCCTGGACACGATCACCGTGGACGACTTCGACACCCACGAGTTGCGCGCGGCGACGCACTACGACAAGGCCAGCGGCGGGCAGTCGCGCGAAGCGGCCTGAGCCAGCCCACAGCAACAATGACGACGGCGGGCGCAGGCCCGCCGTCTTCGTATCCGGAGCAAGCACGATGACCCCATTGCTGCAGCTGTATCAACGCATCACCCGCTGGCCGGCGGGCCACTGGCTGTTCTCCCGCGCGATCTGCTTCAAGGCACCCTACTTCGGCACGATCGCGCCGCGCATCACCCTGCTGGAACCAGGCCGCTGCGAAGCGCGCATCGCCGACCGCCGCCGCGTCCACAACCACATCGGCACGGTGCACGCGATTGCGCTGTGCAACCTGGCCGAGCTGGTCGGCGGGGTCATGGTGGATGCCAGCCTGCCACCTTCGATGCGCTGGATTCCCAAGGGCATGCGCGTGGAGTATCAGCGCAAGGCCACCGGCACCCTGTACGCCACGGCTACGCCAGCAGTGCCCTTGCGCGAGGCCGCCGAAGGCTACGAACTGCCGGTGGACGTGGCCGTGCGGAATGCTGCAGGCGAGCAGGTGTTCCAGGCACGGATCGCGATGTGGGTTTCGCCGCGCAAGGCTTGAGTGGTTCGTTGGATTTCTCCAATGGCTTTCCGGCATCGGTTCGCGTTGTAGTAACGCAGCGCGGTGTGCGCAGCTAATGGAGCAAGTCATGCGGGAGCTTACGTCTGCCGAGATCGAACAGGTCTGCGGCGCCGGAACGATCGGAGATGCTGGGACGATATCAAGCGCATCATCCGGGAGCTTCCGGATGCCTATGAGAGCGCGATCAACTCCACCACCGACATGATGTGTCGGGGTACTGGCAATTGCTAACCGATACCCCGCGATCCGAATCGGGTCGCGGGGCAATGCCATGGCCTACGCAACGCACGACGCCGCCATGGCGTGACCTGATCACACTGTACCTGCTCGCCAAGTTGCTGGCGGTCATCGCAGCCGCCGTTGTCATGCTCCAGCGTGGCGACCAAACCCAGGCGCAGTGGCTGTCGGCAGCGGTGGCCTTGCTGGTCATGGCCGGCGGCGCGCACCTGTGCCGCTGGCCATTGCCGCGGCCGTGGCCGGATGCCGCGCAGTGCGATCGGGTACTGCCCTGGCTGCTCGTGGCACCCGCATTGGGTGTACTGCTGCGCGCGGGCAGCGAAAGCAGCTATCTGCTGGCGATGGGCCTAGCGCTACCTTCCGCCGCGGCCGGCGAGCTGGCCGAACTGGCGCAAGCAACCGCAGCCGTCGCGCCGCCCTGGGCGTTCTGGCCGGCCACGCTCACCGGTGCCCTGGAGGAAGAATTCATCTACCGAGCCCTGTTGCTTGGCTACCTGGTCATGCGCTGGCATTGGGGCCTGGCCTTATTGGCGAGCAGTGCCGTGTTTGCGTTGCCACATGCCAGCCCGGTTGCCTTCCTGGGCGGCATTGGCCTGGGGTTGATCTACCTGCTGCCGCGGAACCTGGCGGTCGCATGGCTGGCGCATGTCGCCGCCAACCTGGTGCATCCGCTGCTGCAATGGAGTGGCGCCACAGTGGATCCGCAACACGCGTGGCTGGCAGCGTGTTGGCTGGGCCCGCTGTTCGTCGCCTTCGTCGTGTGGGCCAGCCTGCGCCTGAAGCGCCATGACGTTCTCTACAGACCGAGGTAGCACGCGCCCAACGCCAGCAACGCCGGCAGCGCCTGTATCCAGAAGATCCGCCGGCTCACGCTCCAGGCGCCGTAGGCGCCAGCCACGACCACGCAGACCAGGAAGAACACCAGCACGTCAGTGCGGGCGGCCAGCACGCCCCAGAGCAGGCCGGCGGCGAGGAAGCCGTTGTACAGGCCCTGGTTGGCGGCCAGCACGCGGGTGGTCTGCGCCTTCTCCGGTGTATTGCGGAACACCTTCAGGCCGAGCGGGCGCGTCCACAGGAACATCTCCAGCACCAGGAAGTACAGGTGCAGCAGCGCCACCAGGGCGGCGAGCGAGCGGGCAAGCATCATCGGCTACGGTCCTTCGTGCAGGGTGGCGTCATCTTCGGTCGCTGCCGATGGCATCGGCAAGGGACGCGGCTCGCCTCATGAGGTGGCGCGCACGCCCGCGACAGCCGTACTGTCGTCATCGCCATCGTGTCGTTCGGCCGGCAGCTTGGCGGCTTCGCGCAGCAGGCGCCAGGCGCCCAGGGTCAGCCCTCCCGCGATCAGCATGCCGACGCCGAATACCAGGTGCGAGCCCAGCCCGGACAGCAGCTTGTGCACCCACGCAAAGGTCAGGTCGCTGCCGCGGTAGATCACCGTGTCGATCGCCGCACCGGCCTTGTAGCGCCACTCGCGGCCGACCCGGGTGTAGATGGTCTCGCGCGCCGGCTTGGCCAGGGAGAACTCGCTGGCCCGCGTCACTACCTGCACCACGGCGACCATCAGCGGCAAGGGCGAAACGGCCAGGATCGAATAGCCCAGCAGGATCGCGATGCCCGGGATCAGCAGCGCTGGCGCGATGCCGTAGCGCGACAGCAGCAGGCGGGTAAACAGCACCTGCACCAGCAGGGTCAGCGCGTTCACCGCCAGGTCGATGCTGGCGTAGTACGCGGTACTGGCGGCCGGGTCGGTGAACAGCCGTCGCACGATCGCGGCCTGCTCGTTGTACAGCAGCGTGCCCACGCCGACGCCGAACAAGGTCATCACCGCCATCCAGCGCAGCAGCGGCTCGCGCGCGATCAACTGCAGCCCGGCCAGCACGCTGCCGCCCATCGGCACTTCGCCGCTCACCAGTTGCTGCTCGCGTTCGCGGCGCACCGCCCACAGCCGCAGGCGCAGCAGGCAGACCACGCACAGTACCAGGAACCCGGCCGACACCAGCATCAGGTGGGCAATGCCGATGCGCTCGGCCAGGGTGCGGGTGAGCAGCGGGCCGACAAAGGCGCCGACGGTGCCAGCCGCGCCGATGTAGCCGTAATAGGCCTTGGCGTCGGCATTGCTGAAGACGTCGGCCATGAAGCTCCAGAACACGGCCACCGCGAACAGGTTGAACACGCTGGCCCACAGGAAGAAGGCCATGCCCCGCCCCGGCACGCTGCTGTCGAACAGCACGTAGAACACCAGCAGCGTGACGATGAAGAAGCCGTACACCACCGGCAGGAACACCCGCCGCGGATAGCGGCTGACCAGCGCCCCATACAGCGGCTGCAGCAGCAGCATGATCAGGAAGGTGCAGGTAAACAGCACCTGCAGGGTGAAATCCTTCAAGGCCATGCCATGGGCGGTGAAGAAGTCGATCATCGCCTGCGGAAACACCGCCTGCACGTCGGCCGAGGCCGCCATCGCCTCGCGCACCGGGCGCAGCACGTAGTAGCCGCTGAGCAGGCAGAAGAAATACAGAAACGACCACCACAGCGGCGGCGACCCGCGCAGCGCCGCGACCAGCGAACCGATCCGGCCGCGCGACCCGGAGGAAGCCGCGCTCATGGGCACCGGCACGTCGCCCTGCCCGGGCAGCGGAAGAACATGGTCTGGCTCCGGGGGGGAGGAGAAAGCGCGCACGTTAGCCGATGCCCCGCCGCCCCGCCAGTTCCGCAGGTGCGACAGCGCGTTGCCGGCGCGCGCAGGCGTGCCTATGCTCGGTTCGCGGCTTCCTGGGAGGGGAACGTGTACGACTACATCATCGTCGGCGCCGGCTCGGCCGGCTGCGTGCTGGCCAACCGCCTCAGTGCCGACCCGAGCTGCCGCGTGCTGCTGATCGAGGCCGGCCCACGTGATCGCCATCCCTTCATCCACATGCCGGCGGGGCTGTCGCGCCTGGTCAAGCATCGCGCGGTCAACTGGAACTACGACACCGAACCCCAGGCCGCGCTCGACGGCCGCCGCCTGTGGTGGCCGCGCGGCAAGGTGCTGGGCGGGTCCAGCTCCATCAATGCGATGTGCTACGTGCGCGGCGTGCCCGGCGATTACGACGACTGGGCGCGCGCTGGCGCCGAGGGCTGGGACTGGGCCAGCGTATTGCCCTACTTCCGCCGCAGCGAGTGCAACGCCGAGGGCGCCGATGCGCTGCATGGCGGCGACGGCCCGCTGCATGTCGGCGCGCTGCGGCATCGCAATCCCCTGTCGGAAGCCTTCGTCAGCGCCGGCGTGCAAGCCGGCCTGGCGCCGAACCCGGACTTCAACGGTCCCACCCAGGACGGCGTCGGCTTCTACCAGGTCACGCAGAAGGACGGTGCGCGCTGCTCGGCGGCGGCGGCCTACCTGCGGCCCGTGCGCACGCGGCGCAACCTGCAGGTGCTGACCGGCGTGCATGTGCGCCAGCTGTTGCTGCAAGGCGGCCGTGCGACCGGCGTGGCCTACGCGCATCGCGGCCTGGCCCACACCGTCCGCGCCGCGCGCGAGGTGCTGCTGTGCGCGGGCGCGGTCAACTCGCCGCAGTTGCTGATGCTCTCGGGCATCGGCCCGGCCGCGCACCTGCGCGCGCTCAAGCTGCCGGTTCGGGTCGACCTGCCTGGCGTCGGCGGCAACCTGCAGGACCACCTCGACATCTGCACGCTGGTCCACACCGTGCCGGGCGTGAGCTATGACCGCGCCAGTGAGCTGGCCATCGCCTTCCACTACTTCCTGCGCGGCCGGCGCGGCGCTGGCACCAGCAACATCGCCGAAGCCGGCGGCTTCTTTCGCTCGGCGCTGGCGCAGGATGGGCGCGCCGACATCCAGTTGCACTTCGTGCCGGCGATGCTCGATGACCATGGCCGCCATCGCCTGCCGGGCGACGGCTACACCCTGCACGCCTGCTTCCTGCGTCCGCGCAGCCGCGGCACGCTGCGCCTGCGCGACGCCGATCCGCGCAGCGCGCCGGCGATCGACCCGGCCTACCTCAGCGACGCGGACGGCTTCGACCGCCGGATGATGCGCGAGTGCGCGCTGCTGTCGCGGCGCATCCTGGCCCAGCCCGCATTCGACCGCTGGCGCGGCGCGCCGATCTTCCCGGCGCGCGATGACCTGGACGATGCCGGCCTGGACGCCTTCATCCGCGCCAAGGCCGAGACCATCTATCACCCGGCTGGCACCTGCCGCATGGGCGCGGCGGCCGATCCGGACGCCGTGGTCGATGCCGAACTGCGGGTACGCGGCGTCGATGCGCTGCGGGTCGTCGATGCCTCGGTGATGCCGACGCTGCCGGGTGGCAACACCAATGCGCCGGTGATCATGCTCGCCGAGCGCGCGGCCGACCTGATCCTGGGCGCCGCGGCCCACCCCACCCAACCACCCCCCCTGTAGGAGCGGCTCTTGTGGCCTTTCGGCCATCAGCCGCGACCGCCATCTGACAGGTCGTGGCGCGTTCGGGGCTGAAGCCCCTCCTACATCCCCTCCTACAGCCCCGACAACACCGCAAAACCCTCACAGTTTCAACAGGATGCCCATTCATCTTGCCGCGGTTTGTGCTGTTGCGAAAAGCGGCGCTAGAATCCCGTCAAGCAGGGTCACAGGCACGACATACATGAAAGACATGAGCAGGCGCCGGCGTCTTCGTCCGGTGGCATCGGGGTTGCTCGGGGTGTTGATGCCCTTCGCGTTGTCTTCCACTGCACAGACACCGGCGCCGCCGGCGCAGACGCTGCAGGCGTTCAATACCGCCAGCGCGTCGCCGACCCAGCCGCTGCCTTATCGCACCGCCGCCGGACAGGGCCCGGTACTGCCGCTGGCCGAGGGCTTCGATCCGGCGGTGTTTGAATCGATAGCCGAGCAGCTCACCTACGGCGAGCGCGTGCCCGGCATGGCCATCGCCATCGTGCAGGGTGGGCGCGTGCTCAGCGCGCGCGGCTTCGGCGTCACCGACGTCAACCATCCGCAGCCCATCGACGCGCACACCGTGTTCCGTCTGGCGTCGCTGTCCAAGGCGTTCGCCGGCACCATGGCCGGCCTGCTGGTCAACGACGGCACCCTGCGTTGGGACAGCAAGGTGATCGACTACGTGCCCGGCTTCCAGCTCAGCGATCCGGTCGCCACCCGCCAGCTCACCATCGCCGACGTGCTCAGCCATCGCGTCGGCCTGACCCGCAACGCCTACGACCGCGACGTCGAATCCAACGACGACTACTACACCCTCAGCCACAAGCTGGCCTACGCGCCGCTGCGCTGCGCGCCGGGCCAGTGCTATGCCTACCAGAACGTGGCCTTCAGCCTGGTCGGCGATGTGGTGTTTGCAGCGTCGGGCAACTTCTACGAGCAGGCGGTCGAGAAGCGCATCTTCAAGCCGCTGGGCATGAACGATGCCAGTCTCGGCCTGGCCGGCATCCAGGCCAGCCCAAGCTGGGCGCGTCCGCATGTGCGCAGTCGCAACGGCTGGGTCGCGCTGACCCCCAAGCCCACTTATTACCGTCTGGCCCCGGCCGCCGGCGTCAACGCCAGTGCCAATGACATGGCGCAGTGGCTGCTGGCACAAACCGGCCATCGCCCGGACGTGCTGCCCGCGCCGCTGCTGGCCACGCTGCATGCGCCACTGATTTCGACCCCGGGCGAGATGCGTTCGGGCTGGCGCCACCAGCGCGTCAATTCGGCCGGCTATGCATTGGGCTGGCGCGTGTTCGACTACAGCGGCCACCAGGTGGTGTTCCATGCCGGCGCCGTGCAGGGCTATCGCGGGCTGGTGGCACTGGTGCCCGAACGCGACCTCGGCGTGGCGATCATGTGGAACAGCGAGAGCGGCCTGCCTTCGGGTCTGCTGCCGACCATCCTCGACCGGGCGATGGGCCTGCCGGCGCAGCGCTGGCTCGACATCGACGTGGACAGCGACTTCGGCAACGACAACATGCTGGCCGAGCGTCCCGACGCCCCGGCACCGCGCCGCGGCGCTTCCACCGGCAAGGCCGTGGCCTCGCCGCGCTGACAGCGGGGAGCCCCGGGCTCCCATCGATCGAAACCGTAAGGGCGGCCATGGTGCCGCCCTTCCTGTTTCGATTGCCCGATGCGTCGCCCAATAAAAAAGCTCCCTCCCCGCTGGGCGCCGGGGAGAGAGCTTGATGTACGGCTCTATCGGGACAGATGAATCAGATCAGCGGCGCCGGGGTAGCCGGAAGCGCGACCGGAGCGGCCTTCTTCTTGCGAGCGGCCGGCTTCTTCTTGGCGACCTTCTTCGCAGCCTTCTTCGGAGCAGCCTTCTTGGCAGCCTTCTTGGCGGTCTTCTTCACCGCCTTCTTGGCGCCCTTCTTGGCGGCCGACTTCTTGGCAACCTTCTTGGTGGCCTTCTTGGCCGACTTCTTCACTGCCTTCTTGCCGGCCGACTTCTTGGCGACCTTCTTGGCAGCCTTCTTGGCGGTCTTCTTCACTGCCTTCTTGGCAGCGGACTTCTTGGCGACCTTCTTGGCCGGCGACTTCTTGGCGGCCTTCTTGGCAACCTTCTTCGCTGCCTTCTTGACGGTCTTCTTGCCGGCAGCCTTCTTCGCAGTCTTCTTCACCGCCTTCTTGGCGGCCGATTTCTTCGCAGCTTTCTTAGTGGCCATGTGATGGCTCCTCGTCAGTGAACTATGGAGTTGAAGTGCCCAGTGAAACCAAAGTCCGCGGCGGGGTCCCGCCCGCGGCTACCGCCAGACCGTCGGTTTCGACGCGGCGGATACAGAAACACCCGCGTCGACGCCGACACGGGTGCGCAATGGATGGACGTTGAGCTTTTCGCGGAGGGAAGCAGACCCGTATCCACCGTCTTGGGTTCGGGGGTGGATGCGTAGTGCTTGCTTGTCACCTTGATGTCGATTCGACTCACTCTCTGCGGCAGCAACGTCTGCTTGGGGCGAAACCTAATCACGGTTTTTTTTACTGTCAACAGTCCCGCGAAAAAATTTTTCATCCGGGGTTCCTCGCGACCACGCGGCCGCACCCGCCTGGAGCGTCTTTCGCACACCGCCAAAGCCGCCGCGCGCGCGCCCGCCTGCAAGGTCGATAAAAAAAAAGCACTTCTTTTCAGCTGTATTGTTCGCGCGCATCGGCGAGCGCGGCATGCGCGCGCGATGCCGCGCACCCACCCGCCCACGGCGCTTGCCGGTACCGCAACGGCACCGGCGCCGGGCGAAAATTTTTTTCGTCCGGGTGCCTTTCGCGGCATCGCATCGGGCGAAATGCGCAAACTTTTCCACCCCCGCGCACGCCGCGGCGACCACTTCGCACGCCGTGCACGAACGCCGCGAGGGTGGCGTCGGCTTCGTGTCGGTCACCGGTTCGCCGATCGCGACGCACTGTTCGCGGCATCGGCGAGCGCGAGTGCGCGGCCGCCCGGGTCGCGCCGATCCGATCCGGAGGCAAAGAAAAACGGCCGCTTTCGCGGCCGTTTTTTTGCTGTCGCGCTGACTTCCGTGAAGGGTCAGTGAGCGTCGTCGTCCAGCAGTTCGGCGTAGTCGTCCGGGGACAGCAGCTCGTTGAGCTGGTCCGGCTCGCTGACCTCGACCACGAAGATCCAGCCATCGCCGTAGGCGTCCTCGTTGATGGTCTCCGGCTTGTCGTTGAGCGCGCTGTTGACCTCCACGACCGTGCCGCTGACCGGGCTGTAGACGTCCGAGGCTGCCTTGACCGACTCGACCACCGCCGCGCCGTTGCCGGCCTCGACGCTGTCGCCGACGTTCGGCAGTTCGACATAGACCAGGTCACCAAGCAGGCCCTGTGCGTGGTCGGAGATGCCGACGGTAACGCGGCCGTTACCTTCGACGCGGGCCCACTCGTGGGATTTGAGGAACTTGAGGTCGCCAGGGATCTCGCTCATGGGAAAGCTCCGGGAAAACAGGGTCGGGAATGGAGGCGTAGTTTAACCAACCCGGCGCGGGTGCAGCACCCGGCGCCGGTACGGGCTGCGGTGAGAGTCCTCAGTCGAGCACGCCGGGCTGGGCCTGGCCTTCGCGCACGAACGGGAACTTGACGACGCGTACCGGTACTTCGCGGCCGCGGATGTCCACGCGCACCTGGCCCGGTTCGCCAGCCGGCACACGTGCGAAAGCGATCGCCTTGCCCAGCGTCGGCGAGAAGGTGCCGGAAAGAATCTCGCCCTCGCCCTGCGCGGTGAGCACCTTCTGGCCGTGGCGCAGCACGCCCTTCTCGTCCATCACCAGGCCGATCATCTGCCGCGGCGCACCACTGGCCTGCTGCGCTTGCAGCACGTCGCGGCCGATGAAGTCGCGATCCTCGTCCAAGGCGACGGTCCAGGCCAGCGCCGCTTCATAAGGAGTGACGGTCTCGTCCATGTCCTGGCCGTAGAGGTTCATGCCCGCCTCCAGGCGCAGCGTGTCGCGCGCGCCCAGACCAGCCGGCTTGACCCCTGCTTCCAGCAGCGCGTTCCAGAACGCCACCGCGTCGGCTTCCGGCAGCACGATCTCGAAACCGTCCTCGCCGGTGTAGCCGGTGCGCGCCACGAACAGCGGCACGCCGCTGGCCGACTGCGCATGCAGCGCGGCAAAGCGGCCGAGCTTGCGCGCCGCCGCCTGGTCGGCCTCGGCCAGCAGCGAGACCACCTTGGCGCGCGCGTTCGGGCCTTGCACGGCGATCATCGCGAAGTCCGGGCGTTCGCTGACCTGCACGCCGAAGGCCGCGGCCTGCTCGGTGATCCAGGCCAGATCCTTTTCGCGGGTCGCGGCGTTGACCACCAGGCGGAAGAAGTCCTCTGCCTGGTAGTAGACGATCAGGTCGTCGATCACCCCGCCCTGCGGATTGAGCATGCAGGTGTACAGCGCCTTGCCGGCCACCTTGAGCTTGTCCACCGAGTTGGCCAGCAGGTAGCGCAGGAACGGACGCACGCGCTCGCCGCGCAGGTCGACCACGGTCATGTGGCTGACGTCGAACATGCCCGCGTCGCGGCGCACCTGGTGGTGCTCGTCCAGCTGCGAACCGTAATGGATGGGCATGTCCCAGCCCCCGAAGTCCACCATCTTGGCGCCGAGCGCGCGGTGGGTGGCATTGAGGAGGGTCTGCTTGAGGCTCATGGCGAAGGGTTCCGGTTTCAAAGACGGGATTATCTCAGGAACCGGGACCGGGGGCTCTCAGGCTTCCTGCACCTTCAGCGTCATCCCGTCCACCGCCACCACGCGCACCGCGCTGCCCACCGGCAGTTCCGGGCCGACCACCACCCAGAACGCATCATCGATCTTGGCGCGGCCGCGGCCGCCGCTGATGGGCTGGTCGAGTACGACGACCCGGCCGACCAGTTGCTCGGCACGGCGGTTGAGCAGCGGCTGATCGCTCTGGCGGTCGCGGCGGCGGAACCAGGTGCGGTAGACCTGGACCGAGACGAAACTGAGCACCACGAAGATCAGCGCCTGCATCAGCAACGGGATGTCGGGCACGACCCACACCACGACGAACACGACCGCCGCGGCCAGGCCCATCCACAGCATGAAGGCGCCCGGCGCCAGCGCCTCGGCCGCGAACAGCAGCAGCGCGAGCGCGGCCCACACCACGACTTCCGTGCGCATGGCTCAGGCCCCGAAGCGCGGCGGCGGCGGATTGCCGCGCGGCGGCTGCGGTGGGGGATTGGCGCGCTCGCTCAAGGCCTGCTTGGCGAGGTCGGCAATGCCGGCGATGGAACCGATGATGCCGGAGGACTCCATCGGCATCAGCACGAACTTCTGGTTTGGCGCGGTGGCCAGTTCCTTGAACGCCTCGACGTATTTCTGCGCGACGAAGTAGTTGATCGCCTGCACGTTCCCGGCGGCGATGGCGTCGGAGACCATCTGCGTGGCCCGCGCCTCGGCCTCGGCCGAACGCTCGCGCGCCTCGGCGTCGCGGAAGGCGGCTTCCTTGCGGCCCTCAGCCTCGAGCACGGCCGCCTGCTTCTGGCCCTCGGCGCGCAGGATCTCGGACTGGCGCACGCCCTCGGCTTCCAGCACGGCGGCGCGCTTGTTCTGCTCGGCCATCTTCTGCTGCTGCATCGACTGCACCAGGTTCTGCGGCGGCTGGATGTCCTTGATCTCGATGCGGGTGACCTTGATGCCCCACGGATTGGTGGCGTGGTCGACCACGTTCAGCAGCTTGGCGTTGATGGTCTCGCGCTGGCTCAGCGACTCGTCCAGGTCCATCGAGCCGATCACCGTGCGGATGTTGGTCTGCACCAGGGCAATCGTGGCCACTTCCAGGTTGGCGACCTCATAGGCGGCCTTGGCCGCGTCCAGCACCTGGAAGAACACCACGCCGTCCACGCGCACGACAGCGTTGTCCTTGGTGATGACGTCCTGGCTGGGCACTTCCAGCACCTGCTCCATCATGTTGACCTTGCGGCCGACGCCGTACACCACCGGCACCAGCACATGCAGACCAGGGGTCAGCGTATGGGTGTACTTGCCGAAGCGCTCAACCGTCCATTCATAGCCCTGCGGCACCATGCGCACCGCCTTGAACAGGACGATGGCACCGACGACCAGCACCACCAGCGTCAGGAATCCCGTCGTGAACATCCGCCTCTCCTTGATCTTCCCCTGTGAAGCCGCAGTATGCCGCAGCCCTGCCCGCGCCGCCGCCTAGAAAGGGATGCGTCCGCGCAGGATGTCGCGGAACATCACCCAGTCGCCGGCAAACGAATAGAAGGGATGGCGGAAGGTGGCCGGGCGGTTCTTCTCGAAGAAGAAGTGGCCGACCCAGGCAAAACCGTAGCCGCAGAGCAGCGCCGCCAGCAGCCAGACCGGGCGCGCGCTGGCGATGGCCAGTACGACCAGCGCCAGCACGCCGCAGCTGCCAATGAAGTGCAGGCGGCGCGAGGTGCGGTTGGCATGCTCGGCGAGGTAGAACGGATAGAACTCGCGGAAGCTGGCAAACCTGCGCATGGCCTCTCCCTCCGGGCGCGGTGGTAGCGCCAGCATACGCCGGCCCGGCTCAGGCAGTGCGCGGGGAAAACATGATCACTGCCATGCCGCACAGGCACAGCGCCACGCCGAGCAGGTCCCAGCGCGTCGGCCGTACCGCATCCACCGCCCACAGCCAGGCCAGGGCGACGGCGACATAGACCCCGCCGTAAGCCGCATATACCCGCCCCGAAGCGGTCGGGTGCAGGCTCAGCAGCCACACGAACAGCGCCAGACTCGCCGCCGCCGGCAGCAGCCACCAGGCACTGGCGCCGCGGCGCAACCACAACCACGGCAGGTAGCAGCCGACGATCTCGGCCACGGCGGTCAGCACGAACAGCAGCAGGGTCTTCATGCCGCGCCGCGCTCACCCAGCTTGACCTGGTCCCACAACGCTTCCTGTTCGGTCAGCGACAGCGCGTCCATCGTGGTGCCAGCCGCGTGCGCCAGTGCTTCCATCGCACGGAAGCGGCGCTCGAACTTGAGGTTGGCGCCACGCAGTGCGGCGCCGACATCGACCCGCGCGTGCCGGGCCAGATTGGCGCAGACGAACAGCACATCGCCCAGTTCCTCCTGCAGCTGCGCATGGCGTGCGGCGACCTCGCCCTGCGCGAACTCCTCGCGCAGCTCTTCGATCTCTTCCTGCAGCTTGGCCAGCACCGAGGTGGGGTTGGGCCAGTCGAAGCCGACCCGCGCCGCGCGCGACTGCAGCTTCACTGCGCGCTGCCATTCCGGCAGGCCGCGCGCGATGCCGGCCAGGGCCGAGTCATCCTGCTCGCCGGCGGCCTGGCGCTCGGCACGCTTGATCGCCTCCCAGTTCGCGCTGACTGCCGCCGCGCCGTCCACTGCGGTTGCGCCGAACACGTGCGGATGGCGCCGCAACAGCTTGCCGCTGATCGCCGCGACCACGTCGCCGAAGTCGAATGCGCCCTGCTCGCCCGCCATCTGCGCATGGAACACCACCTGCAGCAGCAGATCGCCGAGCTCGTCCTTCAGCGCATGCAGGTCACCGCGATCGATGGCGTCAGCCACTTCATAGGCTTCCTCGATCGTATACGGCGCAATGCTGGCGAAATCCTGTTCCAGGTCCCACGGGCAGCCGTGCTCGCGATCGCGCAGGCGCGCCATGATCGCCAGCAGGTCGGCGATGTCGCGTGTGGCGGCGCGGTTCATCGCGGCGTGTCCAGCAGCCACTGGCGCCACGGCAAGGCCGGGTCGCCGAGGGCCACGAAGTCGCCGTTGAGCAGGGTCTGGCGCTGGTTGTAGCGGAACGGCTCGCCGCTGTCGGCAGCGAGCACGCAACCGCCAGCGGCTTCCAGCACGCACTGGCCGGCGGCGGTATCCCATTCGGACGTGGGACCGAAGCGCGGGTAGACATCCAGTTCGCCATCGGCAATGCGGCAGAACTTCAGCGACGAACCTTGGGCGATCACATCCACCGCACCCATCCGCGCCAGCAGCGCCTCGGTGCGTTCACCGCGGTGCGAACGGCTGGCGGCCACGCGTAGCGGCGCACTGGCCGGGGCGCGCACTTGCAAGCGCAGCTCGTTGCTGCTGTCCGCGTCACGACGATAGGCGCCGTGGCCGCGCCAGGCGTGCCACACACGGCCATCCACCGGCGCCTGGATCACGCCGAACACCGCCACGCCCGCTTCGATCAGGGCGATGTTGACGCTGAATTCGCCATTGCGCTTGATGAACTCGCGGGTGCCATCGAGCGGGTCCACCAGCCAGTAGCGGGTCCAGCCGCGGCGCTGTTCCCAGGGCACCTGCGCCGATTCTTCCGACAGCACCGGAATGTCCGGCGTCAGCCGCGACAGGCCGTCGACGATGACCCGGTTCGCGGCCAGGTCGGCCTGGGTCAGCGGGCTGGCATCGTCCTTGGTCTGCACGGAAAAGCCATCGCGGTACACGGTCATGATCGCCGCGCCGGCGGCCTGGGCGATGCCGATGACTGCTTCGCCGAGCGCGCTGTCGATAAGCGCGCTCATGCCTTGCCCGCCAGCCACTGCCGCGCGATCAGCAGCGCCGCCAGCGAGCGGCCTTCGGAGAAATCCTCGCGCAGCAGCAACTGGTCGAGATCGGCGAGTTTCCATGGCACCACTTCCAGCTCCTCCGGCTCGTCGCCGGGCAGGCGCTCGGGATACAGATCGCGCGCCACCACCAGCCAGGACTGGTGCGCCATGTAGGTCGGAGCCAGGGTCATCGCGCGCAGCACGTCGAGACGACGCGCGCCATAGCCGGCCTCTTCCTTCAGTTCGCGGTCGGCGGCCTGCAGCGGGGTTTCGCCCTCGTCGATGCGGCCCTTGACCAGGCCCAGCTCGTAGCGGTGCACACCGGCCGCGTACTCGCGTACCAGCAGCACGGTCTGGTCATCGAGCAAGGGCACGACCACTACCGCGCCGTGGCCGCCACTGAGCAGGCGGTGGTACAGGCGGCGCTCGCCGTTTGAGAACTCCAGGTCCAGCTGCTGGCGGCCTTCGCCGAGCTCGCGGACCTGGTGGATGACCGGCAGCGGCCGGCTCATGCGGGAACGGCCGGGCCGCGGCGGGCCGGCAGGCGGGCCAGTAGAATGGGCATATGCGCAAAGAGCTTCATCGGAACGAAATGCTAGCAGACCCCAATGCCACGGCCGATGCCTGGCGGCAACGCGACCTGGCGGTGCTGTGGCACCCGTGCACGCAGATGCGCGAGCACCCCGACACCCTGCCGCTGGTGCCGATCGCCCGTGGCGAAGGCGCCTGGCTGGTCGGCCACGACGGCCGCCACTACCTGGATGCGGTGAGCAGCTGGTGGACCAACCTGTTTGGCCATGCCGAACCGCGCATCGCCGCGGCCATTGCCGCGCAGGCGCATTCGCTGGAGCAGGTGATGCTGGCCGGCTTCGGCCACGAGCCGGCGATCCGCCTGGCCGAGCGCCTGTTGCAGATCGCCCCGCGTGAGCCTGGGCGCGCGCCGCTGGCAAAGGTGTTCTACGCGGACAACGGCTCGGCCGGGGTCGAGGTCGCGCTGAAGATGGCCTTCCACTATTTCCGCAACCGTGGCGAGACGCAGCGCACGCGCTTCGTGGCGCTGGAGAACGGCTACCACGGCGAGACCATTGGCGCACTGTCGGTGGGCGACATTCCGTTGTACCGCCGCGTGTACGCGCCGCTGCTGGTCGAGTCGCTGTTCGCGCCTTCGCCCGACGCCTACCTGGCCGAGCCCGGGCAGTCCGACGAAAGCCGTGCCTTGCAGGCGGCCGATGCGCTGGCGAATCTGTTCGACCAGCATCCCGGCGAAATCTGCGCGGTGATCCTGGAGCCACGCCTGCAATGTGCCGGTGGCATGCGCATGCACCACCCGGCCTATCTGCGCCGCGCGCGCGAACTGTGCGATGCGCATGGCGCGTTCCTGATCGCCGACGAGATCGCCACCGGTTTCGGCCGTACCGGCACCATGTTCGCCTGCGAACAGGCCCCTGCCGGCGCTGGCGCACACACGATGGGCGTGATGCCGGACCTGTTGTGCCTGTCCAAGGGCCTGACCGGTGGCTTCCTGCCACTGGCCGCGGTGCTGGCGACGCAGGAGTTGTACGACGCCTTCCTCGACGACTCACGCGAGCGCGCCTTCCTGCATTCGCACAGCTACACGGGCAACCCGCTGGCCTGTGCCGCGGCGCTGGCCAGTCTGGACATCTTCGCCAGCGACGACGTGCTGCGGCGCAACCATGGCACTGCCGCGACGATGGCGCAGCTATCCCGGCCCATCGCCGACCATCGCCATGTCGCCGACGTGCGCCAGGCCGGCATGGTCGTGGCCTTTGAACTGACCCGCGATGGCGACCGGCGTACGCCGTTCCCGGCCAGTGCACGCGTCGGCCTGCACGCCTATCGCGCGGCGCTGGCGCGCGGCGTGGTGCTGCGCCCGCTCGGCGACATCCTGTACTGGATGCCGCCGTACTGCGTGGACGAGGCACAACTGGCCCTGCTGGCGGAAACCACGCTGGCAGCGATCGAACAGGCCACCGCATGCGCGTGACCCGCTGCCACGTCGAGCTGCCGCTGGCCGCCGGCTCCGAATTGGCCCTGCCGGAAGAAGCCGCCAACCATCTGCTGCGCGTGCTGCGCCTGGCCGAGGGCGACGCCTGCGTGCTGTTCAACGGCGACGGCCATGATTACCCGGCGACGATCACCCTGGCCAGCAAGCGCGAAGCGCGGGTGCGTCTGGGTGAGCCGCAGCGCGTGGACAACGAGTCGCCGCGCGCGATCGTGCTGCTGCAGGGCATTGCCCGCGGCGAAAAGATGGACCTGATCCTGCAGAAGGCGACCGAACTTGGGGTCAGCGCGGTGTTGCCGGTCAATGCCGAGCGCACCGAAGTCAAACTCGATGCGCAGCGCATGGCCAAGCGCGTTGCGCACTGGCACAGCGTGATCGTGTCCGCCTGCGAACAATCCGGCCGCGCCCGTGTTCCATCGCTGGCGGCGCCGCAATCTCTGGCCGCCGCGGCGGCGGCGGTGCCCAGCGAAGCGCTGCGCCTGACCCTGGACCCGCAAGGCGAGCATCGTCTGGCGACGCTGCAGGCGGCGCCGGACACGCCGGTTGTCGTGGCGATTGGTCCGGAGGGCGGATGGTCGCCGCGCGATCGGGAGATCCTGGCAAAGGCGGGTTTCCAGGGCTTGCGGCTGGGGCCGCGGATTCTGCGCACGGAAACGGCGGGGCTGGCGGCAATTGCGGCGTTGCAGGCGCAACTGGGCGATTTGTAGGCCGCGTGGCTGTAGGAGCGGCTTCAGCCGCGACCGTCATCTCGCAGATCAAGGCTTCGCTCGTCGCGGCTGAAGCCGCTCCTACAACGGCCCCAGGCAAATTCCTTCCCCGCTCGCGATCCAGCATCAGCTGGCGCAGACCCGCCTTTCCCATCCGCCACCGAGGATCTGTCGGGCAGTCGGGGGCAGGCCCTGCCAGACGCTAGGCAACATGGATGTTGCCTAGCAGTCCCCAGGGATGGGTTCACGACGTGTCCTGGCAGGGCCTGCCCCCGGCTGCCACGCAGCAAACCACGCGAGCCGATCAACAGTTCCGCAAACAACCGTCACCCGACGACACGCCCCAGAAAAACCAAAAGGGCGGCCAAAGGCCGCCCTATCCACAACCAACCAACCGAAGCACTAAGCCGCCACGTTCTCCAACACCATCGCCTCGATCGCATCCAGATCCGGCAGCAACGCACTCTGCTCACCCAGCAGCACGCGCATATGCACCCCCTGCGGCAGCGCATCCTCCGACGCATCGGCCAGCAAGCCGTCACGCGGCACCGATATCAATTGCGGGAACGAGGCGGTCAGCAGCGCGAAATACGGCAGCGAAGCATTCCCGCCCAGCGCCTTCAACACCACGATCTTGTTGTTCACCGCCGCCGGCTCCTCACCCAGCCCGCTCAGCCGCGCGAACGACAGCAACGGCACCTTCCAGCCGTGCCAGGCAATCTGCCCGACCAGCCAGCGCGGCGCATCGCCCAGCGGTTCCACCGGCACGCGCGACATCACCTCGGCCACCGTCGCGTTCGGCAACAACACGCGCTCGTCGCCGGCCTGGATCAGGACCCCGCGGATTTCATCGTTACTGGCGTAGCTCATCGAATCACTCCTTGGATCGTACGTCGGCGTCAGGCCGGCCAGCGTTCGGCCAGCGCCTGCGCCAGCTGCGCCGGATCGCCCGTCGTGTGGCCCTGCTGCGCCAGCCGCGTGGCCGCCGCCGGGTCGTAGCAACCTTCCGCCGACTGCCCCGCCACCCACGCACCCTGCCCCGCCAGTGCCAATACATCGGCCACCAGCGACTCGCTCGCACCACTGAGCAGCAGCACCGCGCTGTCGTCGGCCGGCAGCGCCGGGACCAGCGCCGTGTTGCCGTCCTCGACGAACGACAGACCCGTGTCGCCTGCGCGCAGGCCCACGCCGTCAGGCAGGATGTAGGCCTTGCCCGGCGCCAGCGCCAGGCCCGCTTCGGCCAGCTCCACCGGCAACGCCGAGACCCGGCCCATCTGCCGCACCAGGTTGCCGTACTGGCCACCATCGAGCGCCATGCGGATCAATACCGCGCGCGGAAATTCGGCCGGCAGCGCGCCAAGCAGGCGGCGGATCGCGTCGGGGCCGCCAATGCCGGCCATCACCAACACCGCGCCGTGCGCCTTGGCGGCTTCGGTCGCCGGGTCGATATCCACCAGCGACAAGCCGCTGCTGGGAATGTGTTCAAACTGCGCCTCGCCGCGCGGACGCTCGACGATCGCCACTTCTTCCACCAGGCCCCAGGTGCTGGAATCTCCCAGCAGCGTGGGTGCCGGCGCCGGCGTGGTTGCGGGCGCAGGCGCGGCTTCCACCGCCTCCGGCGACGGCGCATCGGCGAACGGGTTGTCAATCAGCTCCAGCATCGGCCGTGCCGGCGCGGCGGGCCGCGGCTCGGCCACCTCTTCCAGGCTCAGCTCTACTGGCGCGAACAACGCATCGCCGGGCACCTCGTCCATCGCCTGCGCGGCGGCCTGCAGGTGCAGGTTCACCGGCTGCTCGGAATGCAGCTGCGCCGGGGTCACCGGCAGGCCGGGTTCCGGCGCCCAGCTCGGCTCCTGCTCGGCACCGGGGGGCAGGACATCGCCGTGGCCGTGCAGCTTGGCCGACAGATGCCGCGCCCAGCGCTGCGCATCCCAGCCTTCGCGGCGCGCGGCCAGCTCGGCCTCGTCGAAGATCACCGTCAGGCCGGGCTGTTGCAGCACCGAATCCAGCGCTTCGAGGGCGTCCTCGATCGCCGGCTCCAACGCCACCAGCACCGCTGCCGGTGCGGCATCGGCCAGCGTGCGCGCGTCGATGGCGCCCGGTTCGTCTTCCAGCACCACGCGCGCGCCGATCAGCGACAGCGCCTCGCGCATCCTTTCGCGCGCCGGGCCGTTGCGGCCCAGCAGCGCCACCGGGGTTCCGGGCTCGTTACTCGCGGACACGGGCGATACCCAGCAGGTCGTACACGTTTCGCATCAGATCCAACTCTTGGTAAGGCTTGCCGAGGTAGCGCTGGACGCCGATCTCGAAGGCGCGCTGACGGTGCTTGTCGCCGCTGCGCGAGGTGATCATCACGATCGGCACGTCCTTGAAGCGCGGGTCGGCGCGCATTGCGGTGGCCAGCTCGTAACCGTCCATGCGCGGCATTTCGATGTCCAGCAGCATCAGGTCGGGCACGCGCTCCTGCAATTGCTCCAGCGCTTCGACGCCGTCGCGCGCGGTGGCCACTTCGAGGTTGTGGCGCTCCAGCACGCGGCCGGTGACCTTGCGCATGGTCAGCGAGTCGTCCACCACCATCACCAGCGGCACGCGGCGCTGGGTTTCGGGCACCGGCTCGGCCGCCGGACGCGCCGGCTGGGCCAGGTGGCGGCGCACCAGCGGGGCGACGTCGAGAATCACCACCACGCGGCCATCGCCGGTAATGGTGGCACCGTAGATGCCCGGCACCGAGGCGATCTGCAGGCCGACCGGCTTGACCACGATTTCGCGGTTGCCGAGCACCTGATCGATCGCCACGGCAGCACGCAGGTCGCCCGCGCGCACCAGCAGCAACGGAATCTGCGCCGCGCCGTCGGCGTTGGCCGCGGCCTGGCCGACCAGCGAGCCGAGGTCGTGCAGGGCGTATTCCTCGCCCGCGTAGTGGTAGCTGCTCTCACCCGAGCCATAGCGGCCGCGGGCAATGCGACCGATGCCGCTGACCGAGGCCACCGGCACGGCGAAGGTGGTTTCGCCGATGCGCACGAACACCGCCTGGGTCACCGCCAGGGTCTGCGGCAGGCGCAGGGTGAACACAGTGCCCTGGCCACGCACGGAGTGGATGTCCACCGAGCCGCCGAGCTGGCGCACTTCGTTGCGCACCACGTCCATGCCCACGCCACGGCCGGCCAGCTGGCTGACCTGCTCGGAGGTGCTGAAGCCGGAGGCGAAGATCAGCTGGTCCAGCTCGCTCTCGCTCAGCTGCGCACCCGGCGCGATCAGGCCGCGCTGCTCGCCACGGCGGCGGATCGCCTCGCGGTCCAGGCCGGCACCGTCGTCGGACACTTCCAGCACGATTTCCGAACCTTCGCGGCGGAGCTTGATCGCGATGGTGCCCTCTTCCGGCTTGCCCGCTTCGCGGCGCGCCTTCGGCTTTTCCAGGCCATGGGCAACGGAGTTGCGCAGCATGTGTTCCAGCGGCGCGACCATGCGATCGAGCACGTTGCGATCCAGTTCGCCGTGGGTGCCTTCCAGCACCAGGTGAACCTGCTTGCCAGTATCACTGGCGGCCTGGCGCACGACGCGGCGCAGTCGCGGCACGAGGCCGTCGAACGGCACCATGCGCGCACGCATCAGGCCGTCCTGCAGTTCCGAGCTCACGCGCGACTGCTGCTGCAGCAAGGTGTCGTACTGGCGCGACAGGTCGTCGAGCACGCCTTGCAGGCCGCCCAAGTCGGCCGCCGATTCGTTCAGCGCGCGGCTGAGCTGCTGCAGCGTGGAGAAGCGGTCCAGTTCCAGCGGGTCGAAGGTGGTGTCGCCCTGGTCCTGTTCGCGCTGGTAGCGGGCGACGATCTGCGCTTCGGTTTCCAGGTCCAGGCGGCGCAGCTGGTCGCGCAGACGCGCATTGGTGCGGTCCAGCTCGGCCATGGCGCCACGGAAGGCACCCAGCTGCTGTTCCAGGCGCGAGCGGTAGATCGCCACTTCGCCGGCGTGGTTGACCAGGCTGTCGAGCAGGTCGGCGCGCACGCGCACCTGTTCCTGCGGCGCGCGGGCCGGGCCAAGTTCCTCGTCCACCACGCCTTCGACCGGCACCGGAGCCGACAGCGGGGCGACCGCCACCGGCTCGACGGCGTTGCTGATCATCCGCGCCACGTCGGCATCGGCGGCCGGCACTTCGGCGCGGCCGTGGGTGCGCGCTTCAAACGCGTTGATCAGATCGTGCGGCATCAGCACGGCGCGGTGTTCGCCGGTGCGCGTCAGCAGCTGGTGCAGGCGGTCGAAACCGCGTTCGAGCAGGCGCACGTCGTCGCGGCCGATCTCGGTGCGGTTGGCGGCCACCGCTTCCAGCAGCGATTCGATGCCGTGGCCCAGGTCGCCGATGGCATTGATGCCCGCCATGCGCGCGCCACCCTTGAGGGTGTGCAGGTCGCGCTGCAGACCGGCGATGAGCTCGCGGTCGTCCGGCGTCTGCCGCATGCCGGCGATCAGGCCGTCGCAATGGTCGAGCAGGTCCTTGCCTTCCTCGACGAAGATGTCGACCAGCTCGCGGTCCAGTTCGCTGAAGTCCAGCGGGCCGGCGTCGACTTCCACGGCGGTGGTGTCGGCCGGAGACTCGGTGCTGTCGGCTTCGACCGCTGCAACAGCGGGGCTGGTCTCGGCGACGGGCTCGGCAACGGGCTCAGCGACCGGGGCTTCGGCCACCACGTCCGCGGCGGTGAATGCCTCCGGTTCGGCTGCGGCAACCTCGACGACCTCGACGACCTCGACAACCTCCACGGCCTCGACCGCGACGATCTCCTCGACCGTCTCGTCCGACACCGGATCGGCTTCGGCCAGCGGCGTGGCGGCGATGAGCTCGCCGGCGTCGAACGCCGTGGCTTCCTCGACCTGCGCGGCGTCCTCGGCAACGACAGCGATGATTTCTTCGACCGGCCATGCCGGCGCAGCGGGCTCGGTCGTGGTCTCGACCACGGCGCCCACTTCGTCAGGCGTGAACGCGACCGCGACCTCGTCGCCAGCGGCACCCGCGGGCGTCGCCAGTTCGACTTCCTCGATCCGCCAGCCGTCGTCGGCCTGCGGCTGCGGCGTGGCAGCCGGCTCCAGCGCCTCGAACGCGGCGATGGCATCGGCATAGCCTTCGTCGCGCGCCGGCTCGGTGGACAACGCGTCGACTTCGACGGTCAGTGCAGCTTCGTGCACGGCCACCGGTTCGGCCGGCAGCGACATCTCGATCTCTTCGACCGGCAGGTCCGCGTACGGGTCGGCCGGCTTGGCCAGCGCCGTGCCAAACGCACCGGCGATGCTCGGGTCCAGGTAGGCGTCCAGGTCGTGCGGGCCGGTCAGCTCTTCGCCGTCGAGCAGCATCAGCCCGTCGGTGTCGTCCTCGCCCAGCGCCTGCTGCGGCGGCCATTGCGCCTCGGGCAGGGTATCGACCAGCGCGCGCAGGCGTGCGGCCAGTGCGGCGAACGAGGGGATGCGCGGCGACTCGGCCTGCAACGCGGCAACCGTGGCGGCGATGGCCGCGGCGGTGTCGGCGATGGCGTCCACGCCTTCGGCATCCGGCGTGCGGCCCGCGGCCAGCGAACGCTTGACCAGCGATTCGGCCGGCGTGGTGACGGCGGTGATTTCCGGCACGTCGGTCATCGCGAACGCGCCGCTCATGGTGTGCACCGCACGCAGCAGCGCCTCGGTGACCGGCTGCGGCTGCACGCGCGCCTCGGCCAGCCAGGCGTGCACGGTTTCCAGATGCGTGGCGACCTCGGCTTCGAGGATTTCGCGCAGCACGGCATCCACCGATGCCGGCGTGCCTTCCGCCGCCAGGATCGTGGGCGCGGCGGCACCCAGCCCGTTGCCGGCTGGCGCGGCCACGACAGCGGCCGCGGCAGTGGGCACGTACCAGGCTTCCTCGCCGGCGGCGACGCGGTCGGCCACCGACTGGATCGCCATCAGGTCGGCCTCGATGCGCCCGGCGCCGCGCAGGGCGGCGTTGAGCTGCGGCAACACCTGATAGGCCTGTTCGACCATCGCGACCACGGCCGGGCTGGCCGGACGCGAACCGTCGAGCACGCGGTTGAGCATGCCCTCGATCTTCCAGCTGAACTCGCCCAGGGTGCGCGCGCCAACCAGGCGGCCGCTGCCCTTCAACGTGTGGAAAACGCGGCGGATCGGGCGCAGGTTCTCGACGCTGTCCGGCGCGGCGCGCCAGACCGGCAGCAGCTGCCCGAGGTTGACCAGTTCCTCGTCGAACTCCTCCAGGAACACGTCGCGGATATCGCTGTCGATCTCGTTGCCGTCGTCCTCGAAGCCGCCTTCAACCGGGGCCGCGACTTCGGCAGCAGCCGGTTCGGCGGCCTGCGCGGCCGGTTCGGGCGCGGTGCTGAAGCCCGCGGCGGCCACGTCCAGCTCGGCCAGGAACGCGGCGGAGACCTCGTCCAGTTCGATCTTGCCGATGGTGCCTTCCTGCACCAGCGGGCGCTCGCCAGTGTCGGCGGCCTCGTTTTCAAGGAAGGACGGCAGCGTGGCTTCAAAGGACTCGACGAAGGGGCTGTCGGCCTCCAGGGCCGGGTCGGCCGGATCGAAGGCGCGCGGCGCCTCGGGCTTGTCCTCGCTGGGCGCGGCTTCGATTTCCGGCAGTGGCGGCAACGGCGGCAGTTCGGCGATGTCGAAGGCCGGCGCCGGGGCGGCGGACGCTTCGATGTGCTCAATATGTTCGACCTGCTCGACCTGCTCGACGGCGAACGGCGCGGCCGCCTCGCCTTCCAGCTGCGTGGTATCGAAGTGATAGCTGACCTCGGCGGCAGCCGGGCTGATGTCCTGCTCGGCCGAAACAGGGTCGAAGGACATCGCCTCGTACGACTGCACAACCGGCGCCTCGCTGCGATCAGGCATCTGCCCGCCATCGGCGGACAGGTCGATCGGCGCCAGGTTCACTGGTTCATGCGCTGCGGCGGGGCCCTGCTCGGCCAGGACCGGGTCGAAGGACACCGCCGCGACCTGCGCGGGCGCTGCTTCGGATTGCAGGGTCCACTCGAAACCGGCGGCGGTGACGTGCAGGCCTTCCGGCAGCGGACTGATATCGGCGACCAGCACTTCGTGCGTGGCAGCAGTGACCTGGACCGGCTCGATCACCGGTTCCAGTTCGATCGGCTGCAACGCAACCGCTTCGGCGACGATGGTCTCTGCTTCGGCCGGGACCGACTCGGCGACAGGTTCAGCAGCGACCGGCGCGACCGCGGCGACGGCTGCCACCGGCGCCCCCGCGGCAAACGCCGCGGGCGTGGCCGGCAGTTCCGCCTCGGCCTCGTTCGGCAGCGGCCAGTAGCGCAGGGTTTCCAGGCTGCTGCGGGTGATGTCGAGGATTTCCTCGCGGCCCGGGCGACGTTCGCGCAGTGCTTCGAGGTAGTACTCGAGGCTGGCCATGGCATCGGCCAGGGTGTCGAGCTGGCGGCCACTGGGCACGCGCTGGCGGTCGATCAATTCGCGCTGGATGTAGCGGCGCACGCCTTCCAGGTAATCGGCCGGCTCGGGCAGTTCGAGGATGCGCAGCGCGCCGCCCACCTCGCCCAGCAGCTGCGGCACATCGGCCAGGCGGCTGTGGTCCCAGTTGGTCTCGATGAAGGCGACAAAATGTTCGCGGGCGGCGCCAAAGTTGGCGATCGCCTCGTGCGCCAGCACTTCCAGGGTGCGGCGCACCTCGGCGGCATTGGCATTGGCATTGACGTCATCGTCGTTGCTGGCATCGGCGCCCAGGCGCGCGACCTGGTCGTCCAGCGAGGCATCGACATAGAGCAGCGCGCCGGCGATATCGAGCAGCAGGCTCTCGTCCACCTGCTGCTGGCCATCGACGATGCGACGCAGCGCATCGCGCTGTTGCACGACCACGTTGCGCGCCACGCCCAGGCCCATCATGCCCAGGGTATCGGCAACATTGCCCAGGTCGGTGACCTGGGTCTGCAGCTCGGCGACATCGCCGCCGGTGCGCAGGTGCAGGTCCAGGGCATCCTTGACCCGCAGCAGTTCTTCCTTGACCGCGTTGCCGACGGTATCCAGCAGCTCGCGGTTGCGCCCGCTCAGGCTGCCGCGGGCATGGTCCAGTTCGGCCTCGGTGGCCTTGCCGGCCTGCGGGTCGAAGGCGAACAGCACGCTTTCGTTGAGCACCGCTTCGCCGCGCATCGCGCGGATTTCGTTGAGCAACGGCAGCAGCACGATCGGAATGTCGCGATGGCCGTTCTGCAGGCGCTCCAGGTAATCGGGCAGCAGCACGGTGCCGCGCATCAGCATCGCGCAGGCTTCGTTGACATCGCCAACCTGCCCGTCCTGCACCGCCTTGGCCAGCAGTTCGAGCTCCTCGGCCACCATCGCCGGGGCGTACAGCTCGACCATGCGCAAGGTGCCCTGCACCTGGTGCAGGTAGCCGGCGCAGAAGCGCATGCGGCTGGTGTCGGCCGGCTCTTCGACGAAGAACTCGATCTCGTGGCGGGCCTGGCGCAGGGTTTCGTCCAGCTCGGGCTTCACCCAGCCCAGCGCCGCGTGGCTCATCGCATCGCGCAGTGCACTCATCGCAGCCCCCCGGCGCTTGCCACGACTACACCGGCCGCGCGCGCGTGCGCCAGCAAACCGGCCTTTTCCTGCAGTGGCGTATTGCTACGCGTCATTCTCGTATTCCTTTCCCGTTCCGCCCGTCGCTTACGCCGGCAGCTTGAAGTCGGCGACCGAACGGCGCAGGTCCGCCGCCAGCTGGGCCAGGTGGCCGATCGACTCGGCCGTCTGCCCCGCACCCTGCGAGGTCTGGCCGGTGATCTTGCGGATGACGTCCATCGTCTGGGTGATGTCCGTCGCCGCCGCGGACTGCTGGTGCGCGGCGATGGAGATGTTCTTGATGAGGTTGTTCAGGGCGTTGGACACGCGCTCGATTTCGGTCAGCGCGGTGCCGGCGTCCTCGGCCAGGCGCGCGCCCGACACCACTTCGGAGGTGGTCTGCTCCATCGAGCTGACCGCCTCGTTGGTGTCGGCCTGAATGGTCTGGACCAGGCTTTCGATGCGTCGGGTCGCACTGGAGGTGCGTTCTGCCAGGCGCTGCACTTCGTCGGCCACGACCGCGAAACCGCGACCGGCCTCGCCCGCCGAAGCCGCCTGCACCGCGGCGTTGAGCGCCAGGATGTTGGTCTGCTCGGAAATGTCGTTGATCAGTTCCACGATCGAGCCGATTTCCTGCGAGGACTCGCCCAGGCGCTTGATGCGCTTGGAGGTTTCCTGGATCTGGTCGCGAATCTGGTCCATGCCCTGGATCGTCTCGCGCACCACGCCGGCACCCTCGGCGGCGATGACCACCGAGCGCTGCGCCACTTCGGCCGACTCGGTGGAGTTGCGCGACACCTGTTCGATGCTGGCGGCGATTTCGTTGATGCGCTCGGAGGCGGTGGTGATCTGGCTGGCCTGATGGCCGGCGGCCTCGGCCAGCTGCATCGCGGTGGCCTGGGTTTCCTGCGAGGACACCGCGACCTTGGCCGAGGTGTCGTTGATCGTGGTCACCAGGTGGCGCAGTTCGTCCACGGCGTAGTTGATAGCGTCGGCGATCGCGCCGGTCATGTCCTCGGTCACCGAGGCCTTCACCGTCAGGTCGCCCTCACCGAGCGAGGAAATTTCATCCAGCAGCCGCATGATCGCCTGCTGGTTGCGCGAGTTGAATTCCACCTGGGTCTGCAGGCGCAGTTCCTGGTCGCGCGAACGCGCGCGCACCATCGACCAGACCAGGCCGATGATCGAGATCACCAGCAGCGCGCCGGACAGCACGCCCAGCCACAGGTTCGGGAACAGGCGCGTGTCGCGCACCGAGCCGAAGGCGGAGAAGGCATCGAACAGCTTCTTGCTGTCGTCGAGCATCTTGGCCGAGCCGCCGGTGATGGCGGCCGCCGAGGACTGCGCGGCAAACAGGTTGCGCGAGCTGGCGAGGATCGCGTCGACGTCCTTCTTCATCGTCGCCCACTGCGCCTGCGACTGCTCCAGGGCCGAGAGCGCGGCGGGATTCTTCACCGCGGCGATGCCCAGTTCCTCGTTGCCGTTGCGCAGGCCTTCGAGCATCTGGCTGAACACCACCGAGTCACGCGCCAGGGCGTCACCGGAAGCGGCGGCACCGGCACCGCCGGCGCGCATTTCGGTCACGCGGCGGGCCATGGTGCCGGCAACCACAACCTGCTGCAGGGTGTTGTAGATCTGCGAGGACGGCGCGCCGCTGACGGTCATCGCGCGCACCACTTCGTTCAACTGCGCCTGCAGCTGCGGCACCGCGCCGGTGAAGCGGTCGGCATTGCCGGCCAGGGCCAGCACCGCCGGCTCGGAGGAAATGACCTGCTCGGCGCTCTTGCCCAGCGGCGTCCAGGTCGACTTGAGCTGGCGGATCGGGCCGGACACGCCGGTCTCCTGACCGTAGCGGCCTTCCAGCTCGGAGACGGTCTTGTCGATCTGCGTCTTGGTGTCCTTGAACGCGGCGAAGGCCTTGGCGTCACCGGAGACCGCTTCGCGGCCCTGGTTGGCCAGCTGCTGCGAGAGCACCTGCAGGTCGGCCGCGCCGGTGCTGGCACCCGCCAGGCGACTGCCCTGCCAGGTCGACACGGCGAAGTTGGCGGAGAACACGATCAGCGAAACTGCCAGCAGGATGAGCCAGAAGCTCGAGCTGACACCACCAATCTTCTTGTTCTGGGGCGCGTCCGGGGCGGTACTCATATCGACCTCGATGCTTGATGCGGGACAGGCACGGCTTACGCCGCGGCCTGCCGGAATTCAGGAGTGCGCGACAGCAGGGACAGGGAGAAAACGCCCCAGTCCTGGTCTTCGGCACGGAAGGCGCGGTCCACGAAATGGCCATAGCGGCCCTGCGCCAGCTCGCCGGGGCCGGTGGCCTGGGTCTGCTCGAAGCTGCGCTGGCCGTACAGTTCGTCGATGGTCAGGGCCACGTCACCGCCGGCCTGGCGCATGATCAGCACGCGCTGGCCTTCGTGCAGCACGGTGCGGCGGCCTTCCATGAACTGTTTCAGGTCCACCACCGGGAACAGGTTGCCGCGCAGGTTGCCCACGCCCAGCAGCCACGGCTGCGCGCCGGGCACCGGGGTGACCGGCGGCATCGGCACGATTTCCACCACTTCGCGGAAGTCCGACACCAGGCGGCGGTTGCCGACCCGGTAGCCGACGCCACGCCAGATGTCGGTGGCGAACTGGCGTTCGGGCAGCTGCACGGCATGGGCCAGGCTGCGCCGCTCGTAGACCTCGAGGATGTCGAACGGCGAACGCATCAGCCCACCAGCTCGGCAATGCGCGCCAGCAGGTCTTCTTCGCGCGGCGGCTTGACGATGTAGTCGGCCGCGCCCTGGCGCAGGCCCCAGGCCTTGTCGGTTTCCATGCCCTTGGTGCTGACGATCAGCACCGGGATGTGCTTGGTGGCCTCGTCACGCGACATCGCGCGCGTGGCCTGGAAGCCGCTCATGCCCGGCAGCACCACGTCCATCAGCACCAGGTCCGGCGCCTGCCCCTTGGCCAGGGCCAGCCCTTCTTCGGCGTTGTCGGTGGCGAGGACTTCGTGGCCGGCTTTCTCCAGCCACTGGCTGAAGACCGCCCGGTCGGTCGGCGAGTCTTCGATCAGCAGAATTTTTGCCATGTGCCCTTCCCCCTGGTCAGGCGTTGACGTATGTGCGGATGGCGCTCAGCAGTTCTTCACGGGTGAAAGGCTTGGTCAGGTATTGCTCCGAGCCCACGATGCGGCCGCGTGCCTTGTCGAACAGGCCGTCCTTGGAGGACAGCATGATCACCGGCGTGGACTTGAACAGCTGGTTGCCCTTGATCAGCGCGCAGGTCTGGTAGCCATCCAGGCGCGGCATCATGATGTCCACGAAGATGATCTGCGGCTGCTGGTCGGCGATCTTGGCCAGCGCCTCGAAGCCGTCGGTCGCGGTCACGACCTCGCAGCCCTCGCGCTTGAGCAAGGTCTCGGCGGTGCGGCGGATGGTCTTCGAGTCGTCGATGACCATGACCCTCAGGCCTGCGAGCTCCCCGCCCGCAGCAATGTTTTCAGTCATTCCAATGTCCCCGGGACGCGCGACGCTTCATCCACTACCGGCGGCGCTGCGAAACGTCATGTATATCCCAGTACCCGCGGATACTGTCAAGCGTGGCGATGCGGACCCAGCAATGTCGCACGGCAGCGAGCGCGTTGCGGCGGAACTGGGTCGCATATTTGCGCAAACCCCCCGGCAGGGGGCCGGCCGACATGCGAGATGTGTGCCAAACCGGGGTGGGAATGGGGAATGGGGAATGGGGAATCGGCAAGGCGGGGCCCCTGCTCTGCCGATTCCCCATTCTCCATTCCCAATTCCCAGCGTGGCGCGCCGCGCCACGCTACCATCCGCGCTCAGTTCCTGATCGCTTTGCCCGGGTTGACCATGCCGTTAGACGTCATCGTGGTGATGGATCCCATCGACCACATCAAGATCGCCAAGGACACCACCTTCGCCATGCTGCTGGAAGCCCAGCGCCGCGGCCACCACCTGCACTACGTGCGCCCGGGCGGGCTGTCCCTGCGCGACGGCACGGCGGTGGCCAGCGTCGCCCCGCTGCGGGTGCGCGACGACGCCACGGCCTGGTTCGAGCTGGGCGCCTTCGCCGAGCTGGCGTTTGGGCCCGGCCAGGTGGTGCTGATGCGCAAGGACCCGCCGGTCGACCCGGAGTACCTCTACGACACCCACGTGCTGGGCATCGCGCAGCAGGCAGGCGCGCTGATCGTCAACGACCCGCAGGGGCTGCGCGACTTCAACGAGAAGCTGGCCGCGCAGCTGTTCCCGCAGTGCTGCCCGCCGACCCTGGTCAGCCGCGACGCCGCCCTGCTCAAGGCCTTTGCCGCCGAACACGGCCAGGTCGTGCTCAAGCCGCTGGACGGCATGGGCGGGCGCTCGATCTTCCGCAGCGGCCAGGGCGATCCCAACCTTAACGTGATCCTGGAGACGCTCACCGACGGCGGGCGCAAGCTGGCGATGGCGCAGCGCTTCATCCCGGACATCACCGCCGGCGACAAGCGCATCCTGCTGATCGATGGCGTGGCCGTGGACTACTGCCTGGCGCGCATCCCACAGGGCGATGAGTTTCGCGGCAACCTGGCCGCCGGCGGCCGCGGCGAAGGCCGGCCGCTGAGCGAGCGCGACCGCTGGATTGCCGCCCAGGTCGGGCCGGAGATGAAGCGCCGCGGCATGCGTTTCGTCGGCCTGGACGTGATCGGCGACTACCTGACCGAGGTCAACGTCACCAGCCCGACCTGCGCGCGCGAGCTCGATGCGCAGTTCGGCCTGAACATCTGCGGCCAGCTGTTCGACGCGATCGAGGCTGGCCTGGCGGCATGAGCGCGACGATGCACGCCGCGCGCCTGCCCGACCGGCGCGAGGCGGAAAACCAGCGCCTGAGCGCGACCCTGGTGCTGTCGCTGATCGTGCACGGGCTGCTGATCCTGGGCGTGGGTTTCGCGGTCAGTGATGACGCACCGCTGGTGCCGACGCTCGACGTGATCTTCAGCCAGACCAGCACGCCACTGACGCCGAAGCAGGCCGACTTCCTGGCCCAGGCCAGCCAGCAGGGCGGCGGTGACCATGACAAGGCGGCGCGACCGCGCGACAGCCAGCCCGGCGTGATTCCGCAGCCGCGCACCGGCCTGGCACCGGTGCCGGTGCAGGCGCGCCATGCCGCGCAGACCCCGCCGCCGGAAACGCGCGTGGTGACCAGCCGCCGCGGCGAGGAACCGTTGCCGCCGCAGCAGCCGAACCCGCAGGTGGAGCGCCCGCAGAGCGCGGCCGACGCCTTGCGCGAGCAGCGCGACGCGGAGATGGCGCGGCTGGCGGCCGAGGTGCACCTGCGCTCGGAGCAGTACGCCAAGCGCCCGAACCGCAAGTTCGTCTCGGCCAGCACGCGCGAGTACGTGTACGCCAACTATTTGCGTGCCTGGGTGGACCGTGCCGAGCGCGTCGGCAACCTCAACTATCCGGACGAAGCGCGCCGGCGCCGGCTGTCCGGACGCGTGGTGATTGCGGTGGGCGTGCGCCGCGATGGGAGTGTGGAGAGCAGCCGGGTGCTGGTCTCCAGCGGCATTCCGATGCTGGATGCGGCGGCGTTGCGCGTGGTCGAGCTGGCCAAGCCCTTCCCTGCCCTGCCCAAGGCCGATGACGGCGTGGACATTCTGGAAGTGACGCGCACCTGGTTGTTCCTGCCGAACGGCGAATTGCGCGACGACCGCTGAAGGTTGCCGGCCCCTGCCCGCCGCCGTTGTAGGACGGGCTCTTGTGGCCTTGGGCCATCAGCCCCGACAGGCGGAGTCGCGAGCTGGCAGATGGCGGTCGCGGCTGATGGCCCAAGGCCACAAGAGCCGCTCCTACAGTGGGGGTCGCCGCGGAAACCGGCACGCCCCGATCACCCCGCCGCCTTCGCCCTCGCCGCCCGCTGCTCCACCAGCGTCAACGCCACATTGTTGCGCAGATATGCCGGCTCGATCCGGTCCGCCGCCACGGCCTCGCCGCGCGCCAATGCCGGCAGCGCCAATGCCAGCACATCGGCAGCATGCGGCAACGCCGCCGCATCAACGCTCACCAACTGCCCACGCAAGCGCTGCGCAAGCACGCCATCCACGGCGGCCAGCCCCGTACCCACCGCGTGCCAGTCACCCGATGCATCCGGCAGCTCAAACTCCGCAGGCGCAATCACCACCTCCGCCGACAGCGCGCGCCAGGCGCCTGCCTCGCGCGCATACGTCGCCGCATACACCTCACCCATCCGCGCATCGATGCAGGCCAGCACCTTTTCCGCGCCGGCCGGCGCGCGCAGCGCCAGGGTCTGCAGGGTCGAGACCGGCAGCACCGGCAGGTCCAGGCCCAGCGCAATACCCTGGGCGATGCCGATCGCCAGGCGTACGCCGGTGAACGCCCCCGGGCCGCGGCCCACCGCGATGGCATCGAGCTGCGAGCGCGCCAGCCCGGCCTCGGCCAGCAGCGCTTCGGCCCATGGCAGCGCCAGCTCGGCGTGGCGGCGCGGAGCCAGCTCGAAGCGCTCGATCACTTCACCGTGGCTGTGCAAGGCGACGGAGCAGGCTTCGGTGGAAGTTTCAAAGGCGAGAACGTTCATCGGGCGGCAAATCGCAGGAATGGCGCGCGCAAGGGTACCGCGAGCGGGCCGCACTCAGCAGGCAGGCAGCCCGTCCGCCGTCGCGGTGGCCGCTGCCGGTGCGGCACCAAAGAAGGCCTGCACATCGGCCAGCGCATGGGTGAGCGCGAACGGCGGCAGCGAGTCGAGGAACACGCGGCCATAGCCACGGGTCTGCAAGCGCGGGTCGCACAGCACCAGCACGCCGCGGTCGGACTCACTGCGGATCAACCGGCCCACGCCCTGCTTCAGCGCGATTACCGCCTGCGGCAGCTGTTCGTCGCGGAACGGGTTGCCGCCTTCGCGGCGGATCGCATCGAGTCGCGCCTCGTACACCGGCTCATCGGGCGCGGCGAAGGGCAGCTTGTCGATCACCACCACGCTCAGCGCATCGCCGACCACGTCCACGCCCTCGCGGAAGCTGGCCGAGCCCAGCAGCACGCCGTTGCCGGAGTCGCGGAAACGCTGCAGCAAGGTCGCGCGCGGCGCCTCGCCTTGCACGAACAGCGGCCATGGTCCGTCGCGCAGGGCCTCGGCCGCTTCGCGCAATGCGCGGTGCGCGGCAAACAGCACGAAGGCGCGGCCCTGCGAGGCTTCCAGCACCGGCTGGATCGCCGCCACCAACGCAGTCCCATAGCCACGCGAAGCCGGATCGGGCAACGGCCCGGGCAGGTAGCACAAGGCCTGCCGGTTCCAGTCGAAGGGGCTGGGCTGCAGCAGGGTCAGCGGGTCATGCAGGCCCAGGCGCGTGGCGATGTGTTCAAAGTCGCCGTCCACGGCCAGCGTGGCCGAGGTGAAAATCCAGGCGGCATGGGACTTCTCGCGGTGCTCGCGCAGCGGCCCGGAAACGTCCAGCGGCGTGCGCTGGCAGCGAAAGCCACGCGGCGTCAGTTCGTACCAGAGCACGTCGTTATCGGGCGCGGCGTCCTCCGGCGCGGCGGCGAAATCGGCCACCGGCGTTTCATCGCCGAGCCAGCGCGACAGCCGCTGCGAGGCCTCGCGCGCACGCGCGGCGCAGGCATCCAGGCCCGGCGATGCATCGGCCAGCGGCGCGAGTGCATCCTGCAACCGCTGCAAGGCCGAAGCCACCGCGTCGAAGCCATCGCGCACCTGCGGCCGGGCCAGCGCGCGCCATTGCGTGCCACGCGGCGGCAAACCTTCCATGCCGGCGCGCAGGTCACGCAGCGACTCGTCGAGCAGGCGCACCGGCTCCTGCAACGCCGCCTGCGCACCACCGACCAGCCGCGCCTCGGCCACGCAGTCGCGCGCCAGTTCCTGCCACGGACGCATGCCGAAGCTCTCGCCGAAGAAGTTGGCCGCCAGTTCCGGCAACTGGTGCGCCTCGTCGATGACGAAGGCCTGCGCGCCGGGCAGGATTTCGCCGAAGCCTTCCTGCTTGAGTGCCAGGTCGGCCAGCAGCAGGTGGTGGTTGACCACCACCAGGTTGGCCGACTGCGCGCGCTGCCGCGCCTGCACCACGAAGCACTCGCTCCAGAACGGGCATTCGGTGCCCAGGCAGTTGTCCACCGTGGAGGTGACCATCGGCAGCAGCGGCGAGTCGTCAGGCAGCGCTTCGAGCTCGGCCATGTCGCCAAAGCGGGTGCGCCCGCTCCAGGCCACGATGCGCTGGAACTGGGCCACCTGCTCGGCCGTGGCGAACGCGCCGCTGGCAAAGCGCGGTTCGCCGCGCGCCTGCTGCAGGCGATAACGGCACAGGTAGTTGGCCCGGCCCTTGAGCAGCGCCGACTCCACGCCGACACCCAGCGCGGCGCGCACGCGCGGCAGGTCGCGGTGGTAGAGCTGGTCCTGCAGCGCGCGCGTGCCGGTGGAGATGATGGTCTTCATCCCCGACAGCAGCGCCGGCACCAGATAGGCGAAGGTCTTGCCGGTGCCGGTACCGGCCTCGGCCAGCAGCACGTCGCGCTGGTCGAAGGCTTCGGCAATCGCGGTGGCCAGATGCAGCTGCGCCGCCCGCGGCACGAACCCGGTGATGTGGTGCGCAAGCGCGCCGTGTTGGTCGAGCGCTTCGCGGCTGGCGGTGGCGAGCAGGGACATGGGGGAACTGCGATCGGAAGAGGTGCTGGGGCCGGGACCCGGCTTCAGTACCTCTTGATCCCAGGAACCGTACAGCCCTCGATCTGCGCCTTCGCCGACGCCGCGTTTTCCTTCTCGCCGCGAGCCAGGCGCGCCTGTTCGATGGTCGCCCAATGCCGGCGGCACACCGGGCCGGTCTTGGAGCCGAGGTCGATGGCGCGCTTGGCGTAGCTTTCGGCGCCCTTCCAGTCACCCTGCAACAACGCGATCTCGGCGCGTTCCTGCAGCAGGCCGGGGTTGTCGGAGACCAGGGCCAGGGCCTGGTCCAGCGCGGCGGCGGCGCCGGCCAGGTCGCCGGCCTCGCGCTTGTGCCGCGCGCTGTCGCGCAGGTCATCCACCTGCGGGTCGCGCAGCGGCTGCACGGACAGTTCGGTGTCTTCCACACCCGCGATTTGCTCGACCGCGGCCAGGCGCTGCGCCGGCGTGGTGGTATCGGTCGGCACGGCAGGAGGCGGCGCGCTGGAGCATGCGGCCAGGCCCAGGGCCAGGCCAAGCACGGCAACGCGGGGGAACGTGGGCAGTATCGGCTTCATCAGGGGGCTCACTGTTCGGGCGGGGGATTGGACTGCGCAGGCTCCGGATCCTTGTCTTTCCGGTCCAGGCCAAACCAGCTGCGCCAACCACCACCGCCTTCCGCCGCCGGCTCGCCTTCGACAGGCGCGGCAGCGGCGCTGCAGGGCACGTAGGCCGGCGCGTAACCGACCACGAACGGAAACTGGCGTGCGCCGGGGCAATCCACATCGGTGGTACCCGAACCGCTGGCTTCCACCCACTGCCAGTCCAGGCCCTTGCCGTTGACCTTCAGCGCGGCGCTCGGCAGCCGCGAGAAGATGCCCGACCATACCCGCATCGCCCCGGTGGCGCCGTAAAGGCCGGCCTCCTCGTTCTGGTCGTTGCCAATCCAGATCACCGCCAGGTGGTCGCCGGTGTAGCCGGCATACCAGCTGTCGCGGCCATCATTGGTGGTACCGGTCTTGCCCGCGGGCGAGAGCCGGCCCAGGCCGTCGGACAGCAACTGGCGGGCGGTGCCGTTGCTGACCACCTGCTGCAGGGCCACGCCGATCAGGTTGGCGGCGATGGAGTCGCCCTCCTGCGCCGGTGCCGGGCTCTTGTCATAGCGCTTGAGCAGCTTGCCCTGCGGATCGAGCACGCCGCGCACCGCATGCAGCGGTTGGATTTCGCCGCCGGAGGCGAGGAACTGGTACAGCTGTGCCATGGCGTACGGGCTCTGGTCGGTCGAACCCAGGATCAGTGCCGGGTTCGGCTCGGCCTGCATGCCGGCCAGTACGTGGATCAGCTGGGCCACGCGCTCGGGGCCGACCTGCATGCCCACGCGCACCGTGGCCTGGTTGTAGGAGTGGGCCAGCGCATCGAGCAGGCGCACCGTGCCGTGGCTGCGGTTGTCGGCGTTGCCTGGCGACCAGGTGCGGCCGCGCGACAGTTGCACCGTCACCGGCGAATCGTCGACCCAGCTGGCCAGCGACCAACGATCCGGCGAGGCCAGCGCCAGCAGATAGACGAAGGGCTTGAGCAGCGAGCCGACCGGCCGCTGCGCCTCCACGGCGCGGTTGAAACCGGGCTGGGACACGTCGCGGCTGCCGACCACGGCAATCACATCGCCGTTGTGCACATCGGTCATCACCAGACCGGCCTGCAACGGTGGACGCTTCTTGCTTTCCAGGGTCTTGAGGGTGCGCGTCACCGCGCCTTCGGCATAGGCCTGCGCCGAGGGCGACATGCCGGTCAGCACGCTCATGCCGGCGCCTTGCAGCACGCTTTCGGGGTAGTCGTGGGCGAGCTGGCGGCGCACCAGGTCCACATAGGCCGGGAAACGATTGGCCGCGACCAGCCCGGGCTGCTCCGGCACGCCGAGCGGCGCGGCCAGCGCGCGCTTGTACTCGGCATCGTTGACCAGACCGCTTTCATGCAGTTTGCCGAGCACGAAGTTGCGCCGGTCCAGCGCGCGCTCAGGGCTGCGCCGCGGGTCGTAATAGGACGGGCCCTTGACCAGACCGATCAGCAACGCCACCTGCTCGGTGGTCAGCGAGTTGAGATCGCGGCCAAACCAGAACTCGGCGCCGGACGCCACGCCATGCACCGCCTGGCTGCCGCGCTGGCCGAGATAGACCTGGTTGAGATAGGCCTCCAGGATGGTGCGCTTGTCGTAGCGCGCCTCCATGATCAAGGCATAGAGAATCTCGTTGAACTTGCGGGTGACGGTCTGTTCCTTGCCGATGCCGAGCAGGCCGCTGCGCGCCAGCTGCTGGGTCAGCGTACTGGCACCCTGGCGGGTCTGCCCGCCGGAACGCAGCATCACCCACGCCGCGCGCACCATGCCGCTGAGGTCGATGCCGTGGTGGCTGTTGAAGTCACGGTCTTCCACCGCCTGCAGGCCGGTGACCAGCAGTTCGGGGGTTTCCTCCAGCCGCACCAGCCGCCGCTCTTCCTGCTTCTGCCCGTACAGCGTTGCAATACGTGCCGGGTCCAGGCGCGCGGCGCGCAGTGCCTTGCGGCTGCCGGCGTCGCGCAAGGCGCCGACCTTGCCACCACCCACGCTCACCTCGATGCGCCGCGCCGGCACGCGCCCGTCCACGTCCACGTAGCCGCGGCTGGCGATCACGAAGCGGCTGCCATCGCGCTGGTAGGTGCCGGGCAACTGGCCGCTGCCATCGTCGCGATAGGAAGCCGCATCGAGCTCGGTCTTCAACGTCGCCGCGTCCAGCGCCTTGCCCGGCTCAAGCACCAGCGGCCGCGCATAGACCCGCGTCGGGATCTGCCAGCGCAGCTCGCCAAAGCGCTGAGTCACCTGCTGGTTCAGGTACAGCGTGTAGGGAATGAGGAAGCCCAGGGCCAGCGCCAATGCCGCCAGCCCCCATACGATCAGCCGGCGCTGCCAGGCAGGGCCTTCAGCGTCGTCGTCGAAGTCGTCTTCGATATCTTCCGGATCGTCGTAATCGTGGCGTCGCGGCACGGGGATGCGAGAATGTGGATTCCGGCGAGTCTAGCGCAGCCGGCGTGGACGATGCGGCCGCCGCGATTCCCGGCTCAGAGCATGTTATGGATCCAGAAATGATGGCCCAGCCCGCCCCGGCGGTGATCACCGCCCGTGTTGCCCCGCCGCGGCGCCCTGCGCGCGCGGCCCGGCACTGAGTCCGGCGGCAACCGCATGTCACCCACGGAACTGCGCTATTTCCTGCAACGCATGATCGGTCTGGGCCGCCGCGGCTGGGCCAGCCTGCGCGCGCGTGGCTGGCGCGCGACGCTGTCGCGCGTGCGCGTCCACCTGCAACCGGCAGCGGGCGATAGCGGTGAACCACTGTGGTTCCCGCCTGCCACGGCGTTCTCGCCGTTCGCGGTGCCGGCCAGCGACACGCCGCGGGTGTCCATCGTCATCCCGGTCTACAACCATCTGGCACATACGCTGGCCTGCCTGCGCGCGCTGGCCGCGCATCCACCGCAGCTGGCCTGCGAGATCATCGTCATCGACGATGCCGGCAACGGCGACGACACCGCGCAGGTGCTGCCGCAGATCACCGGCCTGCGCTACCAGCGCCGCGCGCGCAACGGCGGCTTCATTGCCGCCTGCAGCGATGGCATCGGCCTGAGCCGCGGCCAGTACGTGGTGCTGCTCAACAACGACACCGTGCCGCAACCGGGCTGGCTGGATGCGCTGATCGGCACCTTCGCCACGCATCCACGCGCCGGGCTGGTCGGCGCGCAGCTGCTGTACCCGAATGGGCGCCTGCAGGAATCGGGCGGCGTAGTGTTTGCCGATGGCAGCGCGTGGAGCTATGGGCGCTTCGAGTCGCCGGCCGATCCACGCTATGCCTACGTGCGCGAGGTCGACTATGTGTCCGGCGCGGCGCTGGCGATTCCGCGCGCACTGCTGCAACAGGTCGGCGGCCTGGACACGCGCTACGCCCCGGCGTACTACGAGGACACCGACCTGGCCTTCGCCGTGCGCGCGGCGGGCTGGCAGGTACTGGTGCAGCCGGCCGCACGCGTGGTCCACGACGAGGGCACCAGCCACGGCACTGATACCGGCAGCGGGATCAAGGCCTACCAGGTACGCAACCGTGCCGTGTTCGCCGCCAAGTGGGCGCAGGCACTGACCACACATGCGCCTGCCGGCAACGTGCCCTCGCCCGCCCTGCTGCACCGGCGCCAGCGCCAGGTGCTGATCCTCGACGAAGCGGTGCCGCAACCGGATCGCGACTCCGGTTCGTTGCGCCAGTTCAACCTGATCCGCCTGCTGCTGGAAGCCGGTGCGCACGTGGTATTCGTGCCGACCGCGCGCGCGCATGGCGGCCGCCACACCCGTGCCTTGCAGGCGCTCGGCGTGGAAGTCTGGCACGCGCCGCAGTTGCAGGGCCTGGCTGCCTGGCTGCGCACGCACGGCCCGCGTTTTGACGCGGTGCTGCTGGTGCGCCACCACGTCGCCAGCGCCAGCCTGCCCCTGCTGCGCCGCCATGCCGCACAGGCGCGCACGATCTTCGACACGGTCGACTTGCACTTCCTGCGCGAGCGTCGTGGCGCCGAGCTGGCCGCTGACACGGCCGGCTTGCGCGCGGCCGAGCGCACGCGCGAGCGTGAGCTGTCGATCATGGCGCAGACCGACATCACCGTGCTGGTGTCGGCAGCCGAGCGCGAGGTGCTGCGCAGCGAAGCACCAGATGTACGGGTCGAGCTGCTGTCGAACCTGCACGAGGTGAGTGCATCGATACCGGGCTGGGCCGCGCGCCGCGACGTGGTGTTCGTCGGCGGGTTCGGTCATCCGCCCAACGCCGACGCCATGCAGTGGTATATCGGCGAGGTGTTCCCGCGCATCCGCCAGCGCCTGCCGGCGCTGCGCTTCCACTGCATCGGCGCGGACGTGCCGGAGGCGCTGCGTGCGCTGGCCGCGCGCCAGCCCGGCGTGGAAATCCACGGCCACGTGCCGGACCTGCTGCCGTACATGGAGGGCTGCCGCGTGGCGGTGGCGCCGCTGCGCTTCGGTGCCGGGGTCAAGGGCAAGGTCAATCTGAGCATGGCGCACGGCCAGCCGGTGGTGGCCACGACCTGCGCGGTCGAAGGCATGCACCTGCGCGATGGCCAGGACGTGCTGGTGGCCGACGAGGCGGCCGCGTTCGCCGATGCGGTGGTGCGGCTGTACGAGGACGAAGCGCTGTGGATGCGACTGTCGGCCAACGGCCTGGCAAACGTGGCCGAGCACTTTTCGCTGGATGCCGCGCGCGACACCGTGCGCCGGGTGTTCTTCGACTGATTCGCAGCGCCAGGCGCGGCTAGGGACCGCGCCCCTCGGCCGCGCGCACGCGTGCCTGCAGGTCGGCCAGGTCGGCGGCGCGGGGGTCCAGTCGTGCGGCCTGCTGCACCGCTTCGGCCGCGAACACGGCATCGCCCGCGCCAAGGCGCTCGCTGCCCAGCGCGATCCAGCGCTGCGCCAGGCGCCGCCGCGCCGGTATCAGACCATCGTCGCGCAATGCCAGCACCTGCCAGGCATCCAGGCAGGCCTGCGCCCCACGCACGCGGTTGGCGCGCAGGTTTTCCTCGAAGCAGGCACGGGTCTGCGGCACCAGCCGCGCCGCCGCGTTGCGCACACGCGGATCACGCGGGGCCAGCGCCTGCGCTTCGCGCAATGCGTCGTAGGCACTTTCGCCGGGCGGGGTGAGCCAGTGCTGCTGTGCCTCGGCGCGTTCGATGCGTGTCAGCAACTGGCGCAGGCGCCGTGCCCGGGCCGCGGCGGGCAATGCCGGCTGCTGCGAGGCCTGCGCCTGCCGCGCCCGCGCCACCGCCTGCTCGGCGTTACGCAAGGAAGCAGCGTCTGGCGTCCAGGCGCGTGCCTGTGCCAGCGCGCTGGTGGCCGCCTCGAAATCGAAGTCCTGCGCACGGCGCACAGCCTCGGCCGCGTAGGCGTTGGCGAGTTGTTCGCTGCTGCGCGCGATCTCGGGCAGGTCCGGTTGCAGGCCGGCGAGCAGGCGCAGATCCGCGTCCGCCTGCGCGAGGCGACCCTGGCGCAGGCGCTCCTGGACGCGACGCAGGCGCGACTGCACCGCGTCATTGAAAGCCGCTTCGCTGGCTGGCAGTTCGGCATGACCCGGGTCGTAGTTGCGCGCGGCACGCAGGCATGCCGCCGCGGCGGCCAGATCACCGTGGGCGAGTGCGCCGCGGCCCTGCTGCAGCAGGTCGGACAGCGCGTCCTCGCGGCCTTCCAGCGCATCCAGCCGCGCCGGCGCCAGCTCCAGCACGCGCTGGTACAGCGGCAAGGCGCTGTCGGCCTCGCCATCCAGCCGCCCTTGCTCGCGCGCGCGGCTTGCGCGCGTCACCAGTTCGTCCAGGCCGGCACGCGCGGCTTCGTGCTCGCGGATAAGCGTGGCCAGCGCGTCGGACTGCTTGCGTGGCACCTGCAGTACCCGGGCCAGAGCCAGGGCTTGCTTGGCGGTGTCCACATCGTTGCGCGCCAGCGCCCGGCGGCCTTGCAGCAATGCCGCGCTGCCGGTGCGCGCCAGGCCGTCGCGCGCCTCGCCGCGGTCGCTGTCCAGGGCCAGGGCGGCCTCGAAGGATTCGCGCGCGCCGCTGCCGTCGGGCGCGCTCAGGCGCCCCTGCGCCAGGGCGTGCTCGCCCTGCGCCAGCAACTGCTGGATGCGCGTGTCCGGCCACAGCCACTGCGCCAGCGGCCGCTTGAACCCGAGCAGCAGCACCAGCAATACGGCGGCGGCCACGGCTGCGCCCAACCATAGCCGCCGGCTGCGCAGCGGGCGCGTCACGGCGCCGCGCAACGTCCGGCGCAAGCGGCCGCGTCGTGACGGGGCTGGGGAGGGGTCGGGATTCACCTGGTGATATTAGCGGGCGGGGTGATTGGCGCCGGTGACATGGCGACGCCAGTCGCCACGCGTCGTGCGCCATCAACTCACCCCAGGCGCCGCACCTGATGCACGCCAGGCAGCGCGTCCAGCTTGCCCAACAGGGTGGACAACTGTCCGTAGTCGCTGACCTTCAGGCGCAGGCGCAGTTGCGTCTGGCCGCTGTCGCGCACGTTCTCGCTGTTGATTTCCAGCACATGCGCCTCTTCCTGGGCGATCAGGTTGGTCACGTCCTTGAGCAGATAGCGGCGGTCCATCGCGCGCACCTGCACGTCCACTTCGTAGCCGCCGCCCGCCTGGCCCCATTCGACCGGCAGCAGCCGCTGCGGATTGGCCGCACCCAGCCGCGCCAGCGCGGCGCAGTCGGCGCGGTGCACGGTGACCCCGCGGCTCTGGGTGAGGTAGCCGACGATGGGCTCGCCGGCCACCGGCTGGCAGCAGCGCGCCAGCTGCACCAGCAGGTTGCCCACGCCCTGCACGGTGAACTTGGACTTGCCCAGGCTGGTGCGCCTGGCGGTGGGACGCGGCAAGGGCGGCGGTTGCTGCTGTGCACGCTCGGCTTCCAGCAGCGCGCGGCTGACCTGGCTCGGGCCGGTGTCGCCGAGTGCCACCTGGATGTACAGATCGTCAATGCTGTCGGCATGGAAGCGCTTGGCCGCCACCATCAGGTCGGCATGCTGCAGGCCCAGGCGCTTGAGTTCGCGATCCAGCAGCTCGCGCCCGGCCTGCACGTTGCGGGCGCGGTCGAGCTTGTGGAACCAGGCGCGCACCTTGTCGCGCGAACGGCCGCTGGCGAGGAAGCCGTTGGCCGGCAGCAGCCAGTCGCGGCGCGGGTCGGCTTCCTTGGCGGTGAGGATTTCCACGCGGTCGCCACTGCGCAGCTTGTAGGTCAGCGGCACGATGCGGCCGTTGATCTTGGCGCCGCGGCAGCGGTGCCCGACCATGGTGTGCACGTGGTAGGCGAAATCCAGCGGCGTGGCGCCCTGCGGCAGGTCGATGACCTCGCCCTTCGGGGTCAGCGCATAGACGCGGTCCTCGACCAGCTCGGCATCGAGCGCGCCGGCCAGGCCACCGGCTTCGCCCTCCTGTGACTGCTCCAGCAACTGGCGCATCCAGCTGATCTTGCGGTCAAAGGCCTTTTCCGCGCCCTTGCCGCCTTCCTTGTACTTCCAGTGCGCGGCCACGCCGAGTTCGGCCTGGGCGTGCATCTCGTGGGTGCGGATCTGCACTTCCACGGTGCGCCCTTCCGGGCCGACCACCGCGGTGTGCAGCGAGCGGTAGTCGTTGGCCTTGGGCCGGGCGATGTAGTCGTCGAACTCGCTGGGCACCGGCACCCACAGCGCGTGCACCACGCCGAGCGCGGCATAGCAGGCGGCCACGTCGTCGACCATCACCCGCAGCGCGCGCACGTCGTAGAGCTGGTCGAAGGCCAGATGCTTCTTCTGCATCTTCCGCCAGATGCTGTAGATGTGCTTCGGCCGGCCGCTGACCTCGGCGCGCAGGCCCTGCTCGGCCAGCGCATGCGACAGCGCGCGCCTGACCGATTCGATGTAGCGCTCGCGTTCGACGCGGCTTTCGTCAACCTCGCGGGCAATGCGCCGGTAGGTGTCCGGCTCCAGGTAGCGGAAGGCCAGGTCTTCCAGTTCCCACTTCAGCTGCCAGATGCCGAGGCGGTTGGCCAGCGGCGCATGGATGTCGCGGGTGAGCTGGGCCAGGGCGCGGCGCTGGTCTTCGGGCAGCTGCCCGGCCGCGCGCATGCGCGCCAGCTGGCGCGAGAGCAGGATGGGCACCACGCGCAGGTCGTGGATGATCGCCAGCAGCAGCCGGCGCAGGCCTTCGCTGTTGCGCCCGGCTTCGCGCCCGGCGTGCAGCGCCCAGACCTGATCGGCCGCGTCCTGGCCTTCGAGCAAGCCGGTGATGGCCTGGCGCCGCGGCGGGTCCAGCGCCAGTTCCGACAGCGCCGCGCGCAGTGCGGGCAAATCGAACAGCAGCGCGGCGGTCAGGGTGGCCTCGTCGGCCGAGAGCAGGTGCAGCAGGTCCAGGGTCTCGGCCAGCACCGGCCAGGCTGGCACCGCGGCAGCGGGCGTGGTCGGCAGCGTCGCCCAGGCCTGCGCCAGCGCCTCGCGCAACGGTGGCGGAATCGCCCCCGCCGAGCGGCGGTGCAGCAGGTCATCAAGGGTGGCGGGGGGCGGGTGGTGCACGGCGATCGGTCGAACAGGTTGCGTCTACACTATCGCGCATCCCCGGCCCGGAACCAATGTCATGCGCATGCCCCTCCCGCTCGTCACCGGTATTGTCCTCGCGCTCGCCCTTGCCTCGCCCGCCGGCACCGCGCTGGCACAGCGCACTGTCAGTGGCGACCTGCAGCAGGAGATGAGCCCGGCGCAGTTCAAGGCCGCCGGCCTGGACAAGCTGAGCCCGGCCGAGCTGGCCGCGCTCAACGACTGGCTGCAGGGCAAGGTCGAACAGGAAACGCGCAAGGCCGCCAGCCAGGCCGGCAACAGCGCGGCCAGCGCCGCCGCGCTGGCGCAGGCGCGCGAGGAAGGCCGCCAGGAAGTGATCGTCAAGAACCGCGGCTTCTTCGACTTCGGCAGCAAGGAGGCGATCGAGAGCTCGATCGTCGGGCCGTTCACCGGCTTCGGCAAGGGCCGCCGCTTCGTGCTTGCCAACGGCCAGGAATGGGAGCAGACCGAGTCCACCTCGCTCAGCGCGCGCAAGCAGAATCCCAAGGTGCGGATCAAGCCGGGCATTGCCGGCGTCTGGTACCTGCAGGTCGAAGGGACCAACGCCACGCCGAAAGTGCACCGCGTGAAGTAAGCCGATGTCCGCGCCCGAGTCTGCCGGCGCGACGGTCCGCGAGGCGGGGCTGCTGCCGGCGCTGCGCCGGTTCTTTCGCCGCAGCGAAGGCGGCTTCATCGCCCTGGCGCTGCTGGTCGGGCTCATTGCTGGCTTGCTGACACTGCTGCAGGCCGGCCTGGCGCATTCGCTGCAGGCCTGGCTGTACGGATTCGACGAGGACGCGCGGCTCAGTTCGCTGCCCAGCGTCGGCCTGGACACGCTATGGGTGTTGCCGGTGGGCGGCCTGCTGGTCGGCCTGATCGGGCGCGCGGCGCGGGCGCGGCGCCGGCAACTGCTCGACGCGGTGGAGGCCAACGCGCTGCATGGCGGGCGCATGTCGATGCGCGACAACCTGGTGGTGTCGCTGCAGACGCTGCTGTCCAACGGCTTTGGCGCCTCGGTCGGTCTGGAGGCGGCCTACACGCAGATGGGCGCGGGCAGCGGCTCGCAACTGGGCAAGGTGCTGCGCCTGCGTCGCGCCGACATCCGCACCCTGGTCGGCGCGGGCGCGGCCGGCGCGATTGCCGCCGCCTTCGGTGCGCCGCTGGCGGGTGCGTTCTATGCCTTTGAAATCGTCATCGGCGCCTACACCCCTTCCGCGCTGGCGGCGGTGGCGGTCGCCGCGCTGGCCGGCAGTTTCATTGCCGAGGCTGCCGGCGTGCCGCCGTATCTGTTGCCAGCGGCCACGGTGGCGGCGCTGCACCCGCGCGACTATGCGATCTTCGCCGCGCTGGGGCTGGTCTGCGCGCTGGTCGGTGTGGCGGTGATGCGACTGGTCACCGGCATCGAGCAGCGGGTGAACCGCACACCGCTGCCGGCCTGGGCGCGGCCGGTGCTGGGCGGGCTGCTGCTGATTCCGCTGGCGTTGGTGACGCCGCAGACGCTGTCCTCAGGCCATGGCGCGCTGCACATCGACCTCACCGGGCATACGCCGCTGCTCTGGCTAGGCGTGTTGCTGCTGCTCAAGTGCCTGGCGTCGGGCATCTCGCTGGGCTTTGGTTTCCGCGGCGGCCTGTTCTTTGCCTCGCTGTTCATGGGTTCGCTCGTGGGCGCGCTGTATGCCGGGCTGATCAACCTCGGCATGGGCGACGTGCTGGTTGACCCGACCTCCGCGGCGCTGGCCGGCATGGCGGCGCTGGCGGCCGCGGTGGTGGGCGCGCCGATGACAATGGCGATGCTGGTGCTGGAAGGCACGCACGACTTCGTCCTGGCCAGTGCGGTGATGGCCGCGGTGCTGGTGGCGAGCACGGTGGTGCGTCAGGTCTTCGGCTATTCGTTCTCGACGTGGCGCCTGCATCTGCGCGGCGAGAGCGTCAAAAGCGCGCGCGACGTGGGCTGGATTCACAACCTCAGTGCCGGGCGGATGATGCGCCGCGACCCGGCGACGATGGATGCGGCGGCGACGGTGGCCGAATTCCGCCATCGCTTCCCGCTGGGCTCGGGCACGCGGGTGGTGTTGCTCGATGGCAGCGGCCGCTATGCCGGTATCGTCACCGTGGCCAGCGTCTATGCGGACGGGGTCAAGCCGGAAGCGGTGCTGGGCGATTTCGCTGGCAACCGCGATGTGGTGTTGCCGGCTGATGCGGATGTGGTGGCGGTGATGCAGCGCTTCGACCAGACCCAGAGCGACGAAATGGCGGTGGTGGATACGCAGGGTCAGGTGTTGGGTGTGCTGTCGGAAAGTTTCGTGCGCAAGCGCTATGCCGAGGAGCTGGACAAGCGCCAGCGCGAGTTGATGGGCGAGCGGGTGGAAGATGGCGAGTGAGCGTGCGCCGAACGGATGCCTGATGGGCGCACTGTAGGAGCGGCTTCAGCCGCGACCGCCATTTGCCAGATCACGACTCCGCCTGGTCGGGGCTGAAGCCCCTCCTACAAGAAGCACAGACAAGAAGCACGGAACCGTTCGGTGGTCAGCCGCGCAGCGCCGCCACCCGCTGCGCAAGCTTCTTGGCCGAGATGCCGCCGCGCGCGCCCAGTTCCTGCGCAAACAAGGAAACACGCAGCTCCTCCAGATCCCAACGCAAGGCCTGCCATTCCGGACGCTCGCGCTGACCCGACGCCTCGGCCTCGGCCAGCGCATCGATGAAGGGCCGCAGCTCCAGCATGCGCGCCTGGTCGCGAGTCGGGTCGCGCTTGGCACGCTCGGCGCGCAAGCTCATCGCCTTGAGGTAGCGCGGCAACTGCGCCAGCGCATCGGCCGGGGTCTGCCGCAGAAAGCCCGGGTGCACCAACGCCGAAAGCTGCGCCTGCAAGTCATCGAGATTACCGCGCGCCCAGCCCATCAGCGGCGCCTCCAGCGCGGGCTTGAGCGTGGCCACGCCGGTCAGGATTTCCTCGGCCAGCTTCAACCGCTGCATTGCTTCGCCAAACAGCTGCTTGCCAACTTCATCGCGGCGCTGAGCGAAGGCGCCCGCGTCACGGATGCCATCGAGGCCGTGATCGAGCAGCGCGTTCAACGCCGCATCCACCAGGTCGCCGCGCAGGCGCTCCTGCGTCTCGATGGCGGCGTACAGCAGCCCGGTCTTGGGCGAAACGGGCAACTGCTTGCGTGCCTGCTTGACCTTGTCGGCCAGCGCGATCTCCATGAGCCGGCGCACGCCCTGCGGATGCGCGGCATCGGCCTCGGCACGGTCGGCGAAGATGCGCAGCGCGGCGCTGTCGCCCTGGTCCACCAGCGCCGGATAGGCGGGCACGCCGGCTTCGCCGGGCACCTGGCGCGGGATCGGGGTGGCGGGGAATTCGCGCAGGCCCTCCGCCGCCAGCGCGCGGCCGGCACGCGCGGCAAAGGCATCACCGGCGCGCTCGCCAAAGCGCGCACGCAAGGCGTCGAGGACACGCGACTCGGCCAATACCTTGCCCTGCTCGTCGCGCAGGCGCAGGTTCATGCGCAGGTGCGGTTCCAGCGCCGCTTCGTCGAAGTCCAGGGCCGAGACTGGCACGCCAGTGGCCTTGCCGAGGAAGCGCGCCAGCTCGCCGCGGATATCGTCGGCCGAAGGCTGCGCGTAGGCCTCAAAGAAAGCACGCGCGAAATCCGGCGCGGGCACGTAGTTGCGGCGCTGTGCCTTCGGCAAGCTGCGGATCAGCGCGGCAGCCTTGTCGGCGACGAAGCCAGGCGCCAGCCACGACAGGCGCGCCGGGTCCAGCGCGTTGAGCAGGTGCAGCGGCACTTCGAGGGTCACGCCGTCATCGGCCGCGCCGGGCTCGAACCTGTAGTGCAGCGGCAGGCGCGCATCGCCCAGCGGGAAGTACTTCGGATAGCGGTCTTCCTCACTGCCCTCGCCGGGCAGCAGATCGACCAGCGTCCAATGCAGCTGGCGGCGCTTGTCGGCCGGCAACGCCTTCCACCACGCGTCCAGGCCGGCGGCCGAATGGATCTCTCCGGGAATGCGGTCCAGATACCAGCGTGCCTGCCAGCCCTCGTCGGCGACGATGCCGGCGCGGCGCAGCTTGGCCTCTTCCTCGCGCGCCTGTTCGAGCACGCGCAGGTTGTCGGCGACAAAGCTGGCGCGGGTATTGATCTCGCCCGTCACCAGGCCCTGGCGCACGAAGATTTCGTGCGCTTCGCCGGGATTGATGCGGCCGTAGTGCACGGGCTTCTTCGGCGCCAGGACCAGGCCGAACAGGCTGATCTGCTCCGACGCCAGCACCTGCCCCTGCGCGCGCGACCAATGCGGGTCGAAATGCTTGCGCAGCAGCAGATGCGGCAGTTCGGCGATGACCCAGTCCGGCTCGATCGCGGCATTGGTCAGGCCCCAGACCTTCTGCGTGTCCAGCAAGGCGGCCGATAGCAGCCACGGCGGCGGCCGCTTGGCCAGGGTCGAACCCGGGAACGGTAGGAAGCGACGCTGACGCGGGGCGAGAAAATCGCCCTTCTCGCTGCGATGGCCAATCTGCGTGGGCAGGCCGGCGATCAGTGCGCGATGCAGGGTCTGGTAGGCGGCCGCGCGCGCGCGGTCACTGAAGCTGTTCCCGGCTACTGCCGCTTCGCGCGCGGCGGCAGGCGGCGGCACCTGCGGTTCGGTCTTGCCTTCGCGCGCCAGGCGTGCGGCACGATGCAGCTGGCCGCGCGTGGCCTTGGCCGCGGCGGCATCGTCACGCGCCACCGGCGGCGCGCTGCTGCCGTCCAGCAACGGCGCGAGCGAGGCTTCCGGCGCTTCTTCCTTCCAGCCCAGTTCCTCGCACAGCAGGCGCAGCTGGCGATGCAGCTCGCGCCATTCGCGCATGCGCAGGAAACCGAGGAAATGCCGGCCGCACCAGTCACGCAGCTTCGATTGGGTCAGGTCTTCGTGCGCCTGCCGATACGCCTCCCACAACCGCAGCACGCCGACGAACTCCGAGCGGCCATCGGCAAACTGCGCATGCGCGCTGTCGGCGGCGCCGCGTGCTTCGGGCGGGCGCTCGCGCGGGTCCTGGATGCCGAGGAACGAGGCGATCACCAGCATCGGCCGCAGGCAGCCGGCAGCCTGGGCCGCGACCAGCATCCGCGCCAGCTTCACGTCCACCGGCAGCCGCGCCATCTGCTTGCCCACGGTGGTGAGGCGGCGATCGGCGTCGATGGCGCCCAGTTCGGCCAGCTGCTGCCAGCCATCGGCAATGGCGCGTTCGTCCGGCGCTTCGAGGAAGGGGAAGTTCTCGATGACCCGCCCGGCCTCGTGCGGCCGCGCGCCGGCACCGCGGGGCGAGGCCGCGCGGCCTTCGATGCGGCCCAGCCCCAGCTGCAGCATGCGCAGGATCACGCCGGCCAGGCTGGAACGGCGGATTTCCGGGTCGGTGAACTCGGCGCGCGCAAGGAAGTCCGCTTCGCTGTACAGGCGCACGCAGATGCCTTCGGCGACGCGACCGCAGCGGCCCTTGCGCTGGTTGGCGCTGGCCTGCGAAATCGGCTCGATGTGCAGGCGGTCCAGCTTCTGCCGCGGGCTGTAGCGCTTGACCCGCGCATAACCGGGGTCGATGACGTAGCGGATGCGCGGCACCGTCAGCGAGGTCTCGGCCACGTTGGTGGCGAGCACGATGCGGCGCTTGCCACCGGGGTTGAACACCCGGTCCTGGTCCTGGTTGGACAGCCGCGCGTACAGCGGCAGCACTTCGGTCTCGCGGTACTTGCGCCGCTCCAGCGACTGGTGCGCATCGCGGATCTCGCGCTCGCCGGGCAGGAAGATCAGCACATCGCCACGCGGGTCGCCGCGGGTGATCTCGTCCACCGCCGCAACGATGGCGTCGTTGACCGAGCGCTCGCCGTCGCGGCCGCTGCCCTCCTCACCCTCGCCGCCTTCGCCCTCGCCTTCCAGCGGGCGGTAGCGCACTTCCACCGGGTAGGTGCGGCCTTCGACGTTGATCACCGGCGCGTTGTCGAAATGGCGCGAGAAGCGCTCGGTATCGATGGTGGCCGAGGTGACGATGAGCTTGAGGTCCGGACGCCTGGGCAGCAGCTGCTTGAGGTAGCCCAGCAGGAAATCGATGTTGAGGCTGCGCTCGTGCGCCTCGTCGACGATGATCGTGTCGTAGGCCGACAGCCAGCGGTCACTGGCGATCTCGGCCAGCAGGATGCCGTCGGTCATGAACTTGATCCGGGTGTCCTCGCTCACCCGGTCGTTGAAACGCACCTGGTAGCCCACCGCGCCGCCCAGCGGCGTGCGCAGCTCCTCGGCCACGCGCGCGGCCACCGTGCGCGCGGCAATCCGCCGCGGCTGGGTGCAGCCGATGATGCCGCCGGCGCCGCGCCCGGCGGCCAGGCACAGCTTGGGCAGCTGAGTGGTCTTGCCCGAACCGGTCTCGCCGGCGATCACCACCACCGGGTGCTCCCGGATCAGGGCCACGATGCGCTCGGCCTCGCGCGCGATCGGCAGCTGCTCGTCCAGGGTGATGGCCGGGCGGCTCTGCTCGCGGCGCAGCCGTTCGCCGGCCGAGGCCTGCAGGGCCTGCTCGAAGGCCTGCTCCGCCTCCGGGTTGCCGGGATGGGCCTGCCAACGCGACCATAGGCCGAACAGGCGGCCGCGGTCGCGGCACATGGCCGCGTCCACGGCACGGCGCCGGTCGCGCAGGCGGTCGGCCAGTTGCTTGTCGATAGCGCTCATCGATGGCGAAGTGTGAAAAATTGAATAGCCGCGGATGCTTTAGCCTGTCTATTGTGCCGCCATATCCCCCAAACAAGTTCGACTCCAGGAGAACCACCCCCATGGCCAAGACCAAGAACGCCGCGCCCAAGGCCGGCAAGTCCGCGCAAGCGGCCGCTGCTCCCTCCGCGCCAAACGTGGACATCGGAATCAAGGACAGCGATCGCAAGAAGATTGCCGATGGCCTGTCGGCCTACCTTTCCGACGCCTACACGCTGTATCTGAAGACCCACAACTTCCACTGGAACGTGACCGGGCCGATGTTCAACTCGCTCCACACCATGTTCGAGACCCAGTACACCGAGCAGTGGACCGCGCTGGACGAAGTGGCCGAGCGCATCCGTGCCCTGGGCTACAACGCGCCGGGCTCGTACCGCGAGTTCGCCAACCTGACCTCGATCCCGGAAGAGCCGGGCCTGACCGACAGCGCCGACTGGCGCGAGATGGTGCGCCAGCTGGTCAGCGGCAACGAGGCGGTATGCCGCACCGCGCGCAAGGTGCTGTCCTCGGCTGACGACGCCGGCGATGACCCGAGCGTGGACCTGCTGACCCAGCGCCTGCAGACCCACGAGAAGTACGCCTGGATGCTGCGCTCGCTGCTGCAGTAAGCGCACCAGCCAGCGTGCCGCTGAAACGCCCGGCTTCGGCCGGGCGTTTTGCGTTTCAGGCGCTACCCGTCAACCGGGCCCGGCCTTGAACACGGTCACGCGGTGCGGCTGCGCCTGCCCATCGACCCGCAACCAGGGCTCGGTAGCCAGCACCGCCACGCAAGGGCCGAAGGCACAGATGCGCAACGGCCGCGCGGCCGCCAGCGCGCGCAGGCGCTGCAGCAGCTCCGCCAGCAGCGCGCCACGCAGCGGGGTGTAGAGGTAGAACACGCTGCCGTTGGCCAGGTCGGCGTGGCGCAGGTCCTGGCAATCGAAACGCGCGCGATGCAGCCGCAAGGCAGCGGCCGCCGCGCGGGCGACCGCAACGTAGGCCGGCTCGATCTCGATGCCGCGCGCTCGCGCCGGCGTGCACAGCGCGGCCAGCAGCGGAACCTGGCCCAGTCCTGCCCCCAGGTCGACCAGCACGTCATCGGCCGTCAGCGCGGTGCGGCGCAGCAGATCGAGGACGTGCCGCGCCGGGGTCGGCTGGTAGGCGACCATGTCCGCGCCCAGGGCCACCGCCGGCGCGCCCGGCAGCGGCAGCGACAGCACGCCGGCGACCAGTTCGTCGAGGGCATCGAAGCCCTCCGCCGCGTCTGGGGGCGTGGCGCCTGCGCCGCGCGCGGCCAGCAGCGCGGCCAGGCGCTGCCGTTCGCCCGCGGCAATGGCTTCGCGCAAGGCGGCGTAGAGGGTGCGATTGCGCGCTTCCAGTGTGTCGCGCAGCGCGCGCAGGCGCGCGGCCACTTCCGCGCCGAGGCAGGCATCGGCGTGCGCAGGGTCATCGGGCAGATGCAGTTCCAGGCGGTCGAGCCAGTCCAGGCGCGGCCACAGCGCGGCGTCCGCAGCGGACCGGGCCAGCGCGTCACCCTCGGCCAGCAGGTGTTGGATCGAATCCATCGCCGCCATTATTGCCGCAAGAGCCAGCACCTCCGCGTCTGCAGCGCCGCGCCGGTCAATTCCGACATCAACGCGCGGCAAGCGCGCTTGACCGCCACGGTATCCTAGGGGAATGTCTTCTCCCGCCCACGAGCTGCTGCGCCGCGTCTTCGGTTTCGATGACTTCCGCGGCCCGCAGCAAGCCATCGTCGAGCACGTCGCCGCTGGCAACGACGCCCTGGTCCTCATGCCCACCGGCGGCGGCAAGTCGCTGTGCTACCAGGTGCCCGCGCTGCTGCGCGACGGCACCGGCGTGGTGGTGTCGCCGCTGATCGCGCTGATGCAGGACCAGGTGGAAGCCCTGCGCCAGGCCGGCGTGCGCGCCGAATTCCTCAACTCCACCCTGGACGCGGAAACCGCGCAACGCGTGGAGCGCGCGCTGCTGGCAGGCGAGCTGGACCTGCTTTACGTCGCGCCGGAGCGCCTGCTGACCAGCCGCTTCCTGTCGCTGCTCGAACGCAGCCGCATCGCCTTGTTCGCCATTGACGAGGCGCATTGCGTATCGCAATGGGGCCATGACTTCCGCCCCGAGTACCGCCAGCTCACCGTGCTGCACGAGCGCTGGCCGCAGGTACCGCGGATCGCCCTGACCGCCACCGCCGACCCGCCCACCCAGCGCGAAATCGCCGAACGCCTGGACCTGACCCAGGCGCGCCATTTCGTCAGCTCCTTCGACCGCCCCAACATCCGCTACACCGTGGTGCAGAAGGACAACGCGCGCAAGCAGTTGCTGGACTTCATCGGCCGCCACCGTTCCGAGGCCGGCATCGTCTACGCGATGTCGCGGCGCAAGGTCGAGGAAACCGCCGAATTCCTGTGCGCGCAGGGCTACAACGCCCTGCCCTACCACGCCGGCCTGCCGGCCGAGGTGCGCGCGGCCAACCAGCGCCGCTTCCTGCGCGAGGACGGCATAGTGATGTGCGCGACGATCGCCTTCGGCATGGGCATCGACAAGCCGGACGTGCGCTTTGTCGCCCATGTGGACCTGCCCAAGTCGATGGAGGGCTACTACCAGGAAACCGGGCGCGCCGGCCGTGACGGCGAGCCGTCCGAAGCCTGGCTGTGCTACGGCCTGGGCGATGTGGTGCTGCTCAAGCAGATGATCGAACAGGGCGAGGCCGCCGAGGAGCGCAAGCGCCTGGAGCGGGCCAAGCTCGACCACCTGCTCGGCTACTGCGAATCCATGCAATGCCGGCGCCAGGTGCTGCTGGCCGGTTTCGGCGAGACCTACCCCCAGCCCTGCGGCAATTGCGACAACTGCCTGACCCCGGCCGCGGCCTGGGACGCCACCATCCCGGCGCAAAAGGCGCTGAGCTGCGTGTACCGCAGCGGCCAACGCTTTGGCGTGGGCCACCTCATCGACGTGCTGCGCGGCAGCGACGGCGAGAAGGTGCGCCAGTTCGGCCATCACCAGCTCAGCACCTACGGCATCGGCCGCGACCTGGACGCGCGCACCTGGCGCAGCGTGTTCCGCCAGCTGGTGGCCGCGCACCTGCTGGAAGTGGACAGCGAAGGCCACGGCGGCCTGCGCCTGACCGACGCCAGCCGCCAGGTCCTCACCGGCGGCCGCACGGTGATGATGCGCCGCGAACAACCGGCGGCCAGCCGCGAGCGCGGCGAACGCAGCGGCCAGCGCACCGGCCTGCCGGTGCCGCCGCAGGACCTGGCCCTGTTCAATGCCTTGCGCGGCCTGCGCGCCGAACTGGCGCGCGAGCAGAACGTGCCGGCCTTTGTGATCTTCCACGACAGCACCTTGCGCAATATCGCCGAGCAGCGCCCCGACAGCCTGGACGCCCTGGCGCGGGTCGGCGGCATTGGCGGCAGCAAGCTGTCACGCTACGGCGAGCGCCTGCTGGAGGTGGTGCGCGAGCAGGGCTGAGGAACTTCCGGCTCGTCGCGCCGGTCCATCGTGCAGTTCCCGGCCTTGCCTGTGTCAAGGCTGGCAAGAATCTCCCGGTAGCCGACAGCAGGCATTCAAGCGTCCGCTGCCAGTATCCTTGCAAGGCCATCGCTGGCCATCAGCCGAGTCCCACGATGAAGCGCACCCTCCTCCTGCTTGCCGGCCTGTTCGCCTCCACCGCCGCCCTGGCGCAGAGCGAAGACTCCGCCACCGATGCCCGCTCGCTCGACCTGAGCGTGCCGCAGGCGCCGATGCAGTACATGGGCGACCCCGCCTATGCCAAGGACCCGCCCGGCACCTTCTACGGCGACAAGACCGGCACCACCGCGCGCGCGCCCGATGGCCGCGTCGCCGACGTGGTCGATGACAAGCTGCAGGTGCACGGCGCCGTGGCCATGGGCGTGGGCTATTCCAATCGTGGCGGCAACAGCAACTGGCAGGCCGCCACCATCAACCTCAGCAAGAACTACACCACCGACGAAGGCAAGACCAACACCTTCGGCCTGAACATCAGTGTCGGGCAGGGCGAGGGGCCGGGGTATTACAACCCGGGTTATTACGGCCACCGGTATTACGGGCCGTACCGTTCGAGCGGGCCGGGGCCGATGGGGTGGTGAGTGGGGTTGACGCCTGATGGCGCACGGTCGCGGCTGAAGCCGCTCCTACAGGTCCTACAGGGAGCCCAGCAGGGAAATGTTTGCGCTGATGCTCTCGCTGCCCAGCGCGGCCAGCGCAGTCTGCAAGTCCTTCCTGCGAAACGGCTTCTGCAATACAGGCACGGTCTGGTATTCGGCCGGCACGCCTGCGCGCCCGTAACCGGTCAGGAACAGGAACGGAATTCCACGCGCGAGCAGCGCATCGGCCACGGGAAACGACAGCGGCCCGCCCAGATTCACATCCAGCACCGCCAGCCCGATCCCGCCTTCCTCCAGCACCGCCAACGCCGCATGCACCGTCGACACCGGCGGCATCACGCGATAGCCCATGTCCACCAGCTGATCCTCGATCAGCATTGCCAGCATCGACTCGTCTTCCACCACCAGCACGCGGCCGTCCATGCGCCCTACTCCGCCGTCGCCGACGACAGCGGCATCGAAATCCGGCAGTTGACCCCCGCAGGATCGAACGCCAGCCGCACTTCCCCGCCCAGGTCGTATTGCAGCCCCCGCTCCACCAGTCGCGAGCCAAAGCCGCGCCGTTCCGGCACCTGTACCGGCGGGCCACCACTTTCCTGCCACGACCACGCCAACCCCTGGCTGCCCTCCAATTCCGCTTCGCGCCAGTGAATCCGCACCCGCCCCTGCGGCACCGACAGCGCCCCGTACTTGACCGCGTTGGTGCACAACTCATGCAGCGCCATCGACATCGCCACGGCGCGCCGCGGGTCCAGCCGGAAAGACGGACCCTCGATGTCGAAACGTTCGCCCTCGTACTGCTGGTGCGGCGCCGCGCAGACCCGCGCGATCTCCGCCAGCTCCGCCCCCTGCCAGTTCTCCCGGGTCAGGATGTTGTGCGCATCCGACAGCGCCATCAGCCGCGCTTCGATCTTCTCCTGCGCCGATTCCAGGTCCGCGCTGCTGCGCAGCGTCTGCAACATCATCGCCTGCACCATCGCCAGGGTGTTCTTCACCCGGTGGTTGAGCTCGTTGATGAGCAACTGCATGTGCTGCTCGTGCTGCTTGCGCTCGGTGACATCGCGCGTGCTGCCGGCAATGGCCTCGACCTCGCCATCGGGCGAGAAGACCGGCGTGAAAATGTAATCGTAGACGCGCACGCCCTTGGTCGTGTGCGGGAACGGCACCTCGCCGCGCACCGACTGCCGCGTCTCGATCACCCGCTCGATTTCCGCGTCGTGCATCGCCGCGTGCCACGGTTCGTAACCCAGCTCCAGGCAGGTCTTGTAGATCGCCTCGTCCCAGGTGCGACCCCACATCGCCAGCAGTGCCTTATTGGCGTAGATGAAACGATGCTGGCGGTCGAAAACATAGACCAGGTCAGGCGTGGCCTGCAGCACCGCTTCGTAGAGCCGCAGCTTGGCGGCGGTGGCGGCGTGTTCGGTCTGCGGCGCGGCTTCCATCGGTCCCCCTGCAAGTGTGGGGCGGACTCTAGCACCCTGGCCGTTGCGCTGGGAGGGCCGCCGCACGCACATGTTTTTCACTCGCCACGACTCACACTCGACGACCTGTTTCCGGAGGACGGCCATGCACCCCCAGCACCGCCGGGTCATCCGTGCGACTGCCGTGATCGGCGCAGGGCTGATGGCGGGCGTGGACGAAATCGTCTTCCACCAGCTACTGGCCTGGCACCACTTCTACGACCGCGCCACGCCCACGGTCGGCCTGTTCGCCGATGGCCTGCTGCATGCCGCCGAACTGTTCGCCCTGGTCGCCGGCTTCTTCCTGCTGGCCGCCGCGCGCCGCCACGGCCGCGTGGACCGCTGGGCGGCCTGGGGCGGGCTGCTCATCGGCGCGGGCGCCTTCCAGATGTTCGATGGCCTGGTCGACCACAAGCTGTTGCGCGTCCACCAGATCCGCTATGGCGTGGACAACCTGTTCGTCTACGACCTGACCTGGGTGCTGGGCGGTGCGCTGCTCCTCGTCGTTGGCCTGCTGCTGGTGCGGCGCTCACGCGAGCCCGGGCCTTCGGCATGAGCGCGCACCATGCGCATGCCGAGGGAGCTTCCCTGGGCTTGTGGGCGGTGTGGTTGCTGGTGGTCGCCGTCATCGCGCTGTATGCCATGGCGGCCTGCCAGCGTCCGGGATGGCGCCGCTGGCAGTGTGCAAGCTTCATCGGCGGCGGCGCGTTGTTGCTGCTGGGGTTCTCCGCGCCCGTCGTCAGCTGGGCCCATGCCGACCTGCGCGGGCACATGGCGCAGCATCTGCTGCTCGGCATGTTCGCGCCGCTGCTGCTGGTCCTGGGTGCGCCGGTCACGCTGCTGCTCGCAAGTGTGCCGCCACGCGCCGGGCGCGCCATCGTGCGGCTGCTGCACAGCAGCCCCGCGCGCGTGCTGACGCACCCCTTCAGCGCGCTGGTGCTGAACATCGGCGGCATGTTCGTGCTGTATGCCACGCCACTGTTCGTGGCATCCACGCAGTCGCCCTGGCTGCATGCGCTGGTGCATTACCACTTTGTCGCCGCCGGCTACCTGTTCGCCTGGGCGATCGCCGGGCCTGACCCGGCGCCGGCGCGGCCGTCGCTGTGGCTGCGGGGGTGGGTGCTATTCATCGGCATCGGCCTGCATGGCACGCTGGCAAAGTGGATGTACGTGCACGGCTGGCCGCAGGGTACGGGCCGCCCGCTGCAGGAAGTGCAAGCAGCCGCGCAATGGATGTACTACGGCGGCGATATCGCGGAGATGTTGCTGATCGCGGCCTTTGCCGCAACCTGGTACCACGCGCTTGTGCCGCGGCAACCCCATGCATCCTCACACCGCCTCGACCTGCGTCAGACGCCGCAATGACGGTCACGGTGACAGTTTGCGATCGAACGCGGCAAGGGCAGTGGGAGCCGCGCTTCAACCGACGCAACGGAGACCACGCATGAACAACAATCACGACCAGCAGCAAGGCAGCCAGCGCCCCGAGAAGCAGGGCAACCAGCAGCAACAGCAGCGCAACGAGGAGCAGATTCGCCAGGAGCAGAACCGCAAGCAGCAGGACCCGCGCAAGCCCTGAGTGATCGCACTTGACGGCTGTTCACCAGGCATGGACAGCCCGAGGCTGCATGATGCCTCTACCCCATGGCGTTGGGCATTGCATCGCAATGCCGCGCCATGCGGGCTTCCCCTGAGAGGTGACGCAATGTCCGAACAGATCGAAGTGGGCCAGATGGTGTTCGTCACCGACGGCGAGGTAGGCGTGGGCGCGGTGCGCGAAGTGCGTCGCGGTGCCAGCGAGTTCGTGGTCAATATCCAGAACGGCGGCGACTTCGTCCTGCCGTTCGATGCGGCGAAGGATGTCCATTTCGGCAAGGTCGTGCTAGACGTGCAGCGGTTGCCAAAGGAAGTCCGCGACGCGCTGCGCCATCCGCATGACGCGGAAATCCACAATCCCACCTATGCGGCCAGCGACCCGACCGATGGTGCGCTGAAGGCTTGACTGCCCGGCTAATGCTGCGCTGGCTCAGCGCTTGCGCAGCGGAGTCAGCGACTCCACCAGCCCGTCATTGCGCACCATGCACAGCCGGCGGCCGTCCGGGTAATCGATGATGAGTTCGGTGGTCTGCGCGTTGACGGGCACCCGGGTGACCACCTTGCCCTGTGCGTTGGCACGCGCATCACAGGCACGCAGCGCCGCATCTTCGCCGCCAACCATGGCAGGAGCCGCGGAGAAATTGCGGAAGACGGCTCGGCAGCCGTCCTTGACCCAGACCGAGTGTTTGTACAGGCCCCAATTCTCGCCCTGCTCGCAGCGCGTGTCGCTCAACTGCCGGACCAAGCGCACATCCCCGCGCGTGTCCATGTCGCATTCGGCCTGCTTCATTCCTTGCGATTCGCAGGTCACGTCCTGCGCGTGGACGCCGCCGGCAAGCGAAAACAGCAGCGTGATGCCAACGACCCGAAGCTTGCTCATGGTGGCTCCCAAGAATCAGGATCGCCCTGAATTCCGGGCGACGCCCCGAAGCCTACTGCAAAACCCGTGCGCCCCGGTGAAAGCGAAGCGGCGCGGGTCGGACCTGCCCTCAGCGTACCGGACGCGAGTGCATGGGTACCACGCGCTGATGCCGGGTCGTGTCGGCACGCATCTGCAACGTGCTGCCGGCCCAGGCGCGCCAGGGCGAGACGCCGGGGTGCTTGGCGCGTTCCATCGGGGTGCGGGGAGTGGTCATCGTTGTATCCATTGCGGGTATGGCCGCAGTGTGCGACCACGGCAATGAAGGCCTTGCGTTCGACGCGTGCACGGCGTGTCTGCGAACGCGGAGCACAGCCGACCATGCGCTACGCGCCGCGGCCGGTGGTCACCAGACTCAGGAACAACTCGTGCTGGTAGCGGCTCATGCGCAGCTGCTGCCCGGTATCCAGGGTGAGCACGTGATAGCCGTTGAACCAGGGATGGATTTCCTTCACCCGGCGCACGTTGACAATGGCGGAGCGATGCACGCGAGCGAACTGGCGCGGGTCCAGGCGTGCGGCCAGCGCCGACATGGTCTGCCGAAGCTCATGCGTGGCGCCCTGCAGGTGCAGTTGCACGGTGTTGCGGTTGGCGCGAATCCACACGATGTCTTCCACCGGCACCAGCACCACCCGCTCGTCTATTCGGACGGGGATGCGCGCCAGATAGTCCTCGCGGCGACGCAATGACTCCAGCGCCTCGGCGACGCGGCGCGGGTCGTAGTCCGAACGTGCCAGGCGCTCGCGTGCGCGCTGCAGGGTCTGCGCAAAGCGCTCGCGACTGAAAGGCTTGACCAGGTAATCCAGCGCGTTCGCCTCGAAGGCGCGCACGGCATATTGCTCGTAGGCGGTAACAAAGACCGTGGCCGGCAACTGCGGGCCGAGTTCGGTAGCCACCTCCAGCCCGGAGCGCTCGGGCATCTGGATATCCAGGAACACCAGGTCCGGGGATTGCGCACGAATCGCGGCGGTGGCCGAGGCGCCGTCGCCGCACTCGCCCACGATCTCGATGTCTTTCTCCTCGCGCAGCAGCCGGGCGATGGCGTGGCGCGCGATCGGTTCGTCATCGACGATAAGCACGGACAGGGTCATGCCGGCACATGCTCCGGCGCGTCGTCCATCTCCTCCAGCTCATGCGCCGGCAACCACAGCCGGCAGGCGACGCCGCGCGGCCAGGTGATATCCAGGCGCAGACCCGCCTCTTCGCCGTAGAGCTCGCGCAGGCGCAACCGGGTATTGGCCAGGCCGATGCCGTGGCCGTCGGCACGTGGCTCGCTCGGCGTTGCTTCGGTCCCTTCGGCAAGCACGCTGTTGCGGTTGCGCACTTCGATGCGCAGCAGGCCCTGGTCGCGCGACACCTCGATCTCCACGCAATCTCCGCCCGCGTGGCGCCCGATGCCGTGGCGGATTGCATTCTCCACCAGCGGCTGCAGGATCAGGCTGGGCACGGCGCAGTCGAGCGTCTCCGGGGCCACGTACAGGCGCATGTCCAGGCGTTCCCCATAGCGGCGGCGCTGTATGCCCAAGTACAGGTCGAGCAGCGCCAGCTCGCGGCGCACGGTGATTTCCTGGCCGTCGTATTCTTCCAGGAAGGCGCGCAGCAGTTCGCTGAGCCGCAGCAGCATGTCCTCGGCCGAACGCTTGTCCTCATCGAGCAAGGTCACGATGGCATGCAGCGTGTTGAACAGGAAATGCGGCTGCAGCTGGGTCTTGAGCACCTGCAACCGCGACTGCGCCAGCTCGGTCGCCAGGCGCGCGGCCTCGCGCTCCTGGCGCAGGGTTTCGTCGCGGTAATGCAGGGCCTGCTGCAAGGACAGCAGGCCGAAGTAGGTGAGCATG
>DASPIU010000042.1:0-32696 GCA_035629025.1 Stenotrophomonas sp. | reverse complement strand
CTCCACCGCGATCATGGGCGTGGGCTTTGCCAAGAACCCGCGCTCGCTGCGCCTGGGCGTGATCGAACGCATCATCTGGGCCTGGATCCTGACGATCCCGGCCGCTGGCGCGGTGGCGTATCTGATGCTGGAGTTGTTCCGGTTGCTTGGCTGGGCTTAAGGCCGGGACCCGGGGCAAGCGAGAGAGCCCCACTTTGAGGCCTGGATGGGCTCCGCTAGGCGATTTGCGTCTACGTAGCGGGCGACTACGGCTGTAATCAAGCTGTAATGTTAGTAATTCCTCCGGGGCAGGAGGGAACGCCTGCTTCGTTTTTGTGGGAATGCTGCTGCCATACCCGCGTGGGCTTCATTCGCACTCTTTGTGCAGAACGCCTCGTACCGGTACGGTGGTGCTTGACAAACAGTGTCTGGGAGCTGGGGATGACGGATGGATCTCACGCCGGAGCCGAATGCTTGCGCTTGCTTCGGTTCTGTTGATGGTGGCTTGGCCTGCATCTGGTCAAGTTCAGCGCTTTGAGCAGCGATACGCTGAGCGTCTCCAGCAGTCACAGGACATCGGCCGATTTTCGGCCAGTTCCTTCGGTGAGCAGCTCAACTTGAAGGACGGCAGTGTCGAGTTTAAGTGGACAGACATTGATATCCCTGGCAACAGCAAATTACCCGTCCGGCTCCAGCGATCCCTTGTGGTCGAGGACCAAGGCGCAGCGCGCGGGGGGAGCCTGGGGGGCTCCGGTCGCGGCGGTTCGTTGGACGTGCCTTATCTGAAGGGTGTGTTCGGGACAAACGGTTGGCAGGTTTACGGCAACAGCCCTAACGCCAGGTGCAGCGTGCCTGCGGTGCCGCCGACCGAAGCTATGCCCGCCTCGGACTATTGGTCCGGCAACTGGATGCATGTGCCGTGGGCTGGCGACCAGATAATGTTGGATAGCCCGGCCGCTCAGCTTCCCGCGCCCTCCGCGGCGGGTTCGAGATTAGGGTTGGAAGGGAGGAGTCTGGCGTTCGCTTCAATAAGGACGGAAGCTTCAATACAGTTCTTGATCAGAGAAGGGCCGGTCAATGACTAATTTCTCAGTTGATTTTGTGAGTCCTGTTGAGTACGAAAATCTTGCTGCAGAGGTGTCGTACGCCGGGCAGCTACTTTGCAGGATTCGAACAGAGCGGCCTGATTTTGAGTTGGAGCTTGAGTATTTCTTCGACTTCCGGCTTCCCGTGGTCCCGCTCGTCATCCCGTTTGCAGAATTCATGGAACTGGTGTCCGAAGTGGCGGAAGAGGTCAGAGCGCTGCGGCAGGGATAGTTGCGCTGAGGGATAACCAGGCAGCGGTTCTAACGCAAAAAGCCACCGCTCCGGTGGCCTTTTGCTCGACCTGCCTGGGACCTGGTCCCCCGTCCCGACGAGACTCACACCTCCAGCGACGCCAGATCCCCCTTCGCCTCCAGCCACTGCTTGCGGTCGCCGGCACGCTTCTTGGCCAGCAGCATGTCCATCAGCGAGCGGGTCTGCTCGCCATCGTCCACGGTTAGCTGCACCAGGCGGCGGGTGTCGGGGTGGATGGTGGATTCGCGCAGCTGCTGCGGATTCATCTCGCCCAGGCCCTTGAAGCGGGTCACGCTGACCTGGCCCTTGATCTTGTCGCGGGCGATCTTGTCCAGCAGCGTCGTCTTCTCTTCCTCGTCCAGCGCGTAGAACACCTGCTTGCCCACGTCCACGCGGAACAGCGGCGGCATCGCCACGAAGACGTGACCGGCGGCGACCAGCGCCGGGAAATGCTTGAGGAACAGCGCCGTCAGCAGAGTGGCGATGTGCAGGCCGTCGGAGTCGGCGTCGGCCAGGATCACCACCTTGCCGTAGCGCAGGCCGTCGATCTCGTCCTTGCCAGGATCACAACCAATGGCGATGGCCAGGTTGTGCACTTCTTCCGAGCCGAGCACGCTGCCCGAGGACACTTCCCAGGTGTTGAGGATCTTGCCGCGCAGCGGCAGGATCGCCTGGAAATCCTTGTCACGCGCCTGCTTGGCCGAACCGCCGGCCGAGTCGCCTTCCACCAGGAACAGCTCGGTGCGCGACAGGTCCTGGCTGATGCAGTCGGCCAGCTTGCCGGGCAGGGCCGGGCCCTGCGTCACCTTCTTGCGGACAATCTGCTTTTCGGTCTTCAGGCGCGCGCTGGCACGCTCGATGGCGATCTGCGCGATCTTCTCGCCGATCTCCACGTTCTGGTTGAGCCACAGGCTGAAGGCGTCGTGCGCGGCGCCCTCGATGAAACCGGCGGCCTGGCGCGAGGACAGCCGCTCCTTGGTCTGCCCGGAAAACTGCGGGTCGCCCATCTTCAGCGACAGCACGAAGGCCACGCGATCCCACACGTCTTCGGGAGCCAGCTTGACCCCGCGCGGCAGCAGGCTGCGGAAGTCGCAGAACTCGCGCAGCGCATCGGTCAGGCCCGAACGCAGGCCGTTGACGTGAGTGCCATGCTGGGCGGTGGGAATCAGGTTGACGTAGCTCTCCTGCACCAGCTCGCCTTCGGCCACCCAGGCCGCGGCCCAGTCCACCACCTCGGTGTCCTTCTTCAGGCTGCCGACGAACAGATCGGCCGGCAGCAGTTCGCGCCCGGCCAGCTCACCCTTCAGGTAGTCGCGCAGGCCATCCTCGTAGTACCAGCTGTCCTGCTCGCCGGTGGCCTCGTCCAGCAGTTTCACCGTCAGGCCCGGGCACAGCACGGCCTTGGCGCGCAGCAGGTGACGCAGCGCGCGCACGTTGAACTTGGGCGTGTCGAAATACTTCGGGTCAGGCCAGAAGCGCACGCGGGTGCCGGTGTTCTTCTTGCCCACCGTGCCGACCACTTCCAGCGGACTGGCGCGGTCGCCGTCGCGGAAGGTGATGCGGTGCTCGCTGCCATCGCGGCGGATATGCACCTCGACCAGCTTGGACAGCGCGTTGACCACGCTCACGCCCACGCCGTGCAGGCCGCCGGAGAAGGTGTAGTTGCGGTTGTTGAACTTGCCGCCGGCGTGCAGGCGGGTGAGGATCAATTCCACGCCGGGAATCTTCTCTTCCGGATGGATGTCCACCGGCATGCCGCGGCCGTCGTCGGACACCTCGCAGCTGCCGTCCTTGTACAGCGTGACTTCGACAGTGCGGGCGTGCCCGGCCAGGGCTTCGTCCACGGAATTGTCGACCACTTCCTGCGCCAGATGGTTCGGGCGGGCGGTGTCGGTATACATGCCCGGCCGGCGCTTGACCGGGTCCAAGCCGGAGAGGACTTCGATATCGGCGGCGTTGTAGCGGGTGTTCATGCAGCTCGCGATGACCTGAGACGACGCGCAAGTGTGCGGGCTGGGCCGGCTTTTTGCACGCGGCGGCGGTGCGTTCAGTCCGCGGCCGGGCGCGCGCGGCTAGCCTGTGCATGGCAACACGCTTGCAAACCGTGACCTCCGGCGCCATCTGGTGTCGGGACGGCAAGTCGAGAAGGAGGATTGACCATGAAGACCCGACACATTCTGATGCTGGCCACCGGCCTCGCCGCGCTGGCCGCCATCCCGCTGGCCCTGGCCCAGCAGAAGGGCGGCGCCACCGAGGCCACCGGCGCGGCGGCCCAGCAGTCCGCCGACGCCCAGGCGCAGGCCGAGTCCGACGCGCGCGCCCAGCGCCGCGCCGCCGCCGCCGCGCAGAAGGAGCAGGCGATCAAGCAGGGCAAGTTGGACAAGGGCGCCAAGGAAGAGGAAGAGGAAAAGCCGCTGCGCTGATCGGCCGCAGTCGTCTTGCACACGCCCCGGCGCAGGCCGGGGCGTTTGTTTTTTCGCCGGGAACGCCGCGCTCCGCAACGCCACCCTTGGGCAAAGCGCCGGCAACCTGTAAACTATGGCTTTCCGGGAGGCCTAGAGCCATGACCCCCCTGATCTTCGTAACCGGCGGCGTAGTGTCCTCGCTTGGCAAGGGCATCGCCGCCGCTTCGCTTGCGTCCATCCTCGAAGCACGTGGCCTGACGGTCACGATGATGAAGCTGGACCCCTACATCAACGTCGACCCGGGCACGATGAGCCCGTTCCAGCACGGCGAGGTGTACGTCACCGACGACGGCGCCGAGACCGACCTGGACCTGGGCCACTACGAGCGCTTCGTGCGCACCCGCCTGTCGCGCAAGAATTCGGTCACCACCGGCCGCATCTACGAGAACGTGATCCGCAAGGAGCGCCGCGGCGACTATCTCGGTGCCACGGTGCAGGTGATCCCGCACATCACCGATGAAATCCGCCGCTGCATCGACGAGGCCACCGCCGGCTTCGACGTGGCGCTGGTGGAGATTGGCGGCACGGTCGGCGATATCGAATCGCTGCCGTTCCTGGAGGCGATCCGCCAGGTCCGCACCGAACGGGGCGCCGAGAAGGCGATGTTCATGCACCTGACCCTGGTGCCGTACATCGCCGCGGCCGGCGAGCTGAAGACCAAGCCGACCCAGCATTCGGTCAAGGAACTGCGCTCGATCGGCATCCAGCCGGACGTGTTGCTGTGCCGGTCCGAGCAGGCGATTCCGGATTCGGAGCGGCGCAAGATCGCGCTGTTCACCAACGTTTCCGAGCGCGCGGTGATCAGCGCCGCGGACATCGACGTGCTCTACGGCATGCCGCTGGAGCTGCACCGCCAGGGTCTGGACGAGATCGTCATCGATCAGTTCAAGCTGCGCGACAAGGCCGGCCCGGCCGACTTGTCCGAATGGGCGGCGGTGGTCGATGCGGTCAAGCATCCGCTGGACGAGGTGACCATTGCGGTCGTCGGCAAGTACGTCGATCACCAGGATGCCTACAAGTCCGTGGGCGAGGCGCTCAAGCACGGCGGGCTGCGCCAGCGCACCAAGGTCAACCTGAAGTGGCTGGAAGCGCAGGACCTGGAAGGCACGGACATGCGCGCGCTGGATGATGTCGACGGCATCCTGGTGCCGGGCGGCTTCGGTGACCGCGGCTTTGAAGGCAAGGTGCAGACCTCGCGCTACGCGCGGCAGACCGGGGTGCCGTACTTCGGCATCTGCTACGGCATGCAGGCGGCGGTGGTGGACTTCGCCCGCCACGTGGCCGGGCTGGAAGGCGCCAACAGCACCGAGAACGACCGCCAGTCGCCGAATCCGGTGATCGGCCTGATCACCGAATGGCGCACCGCCAGCGGCGATGTGGAAAAGCGCGACGAGAAGTCCGACCTGGGTGGCACCATGCGCCTGGGCCTGCAGGAACAGCGCCTCAAGCCGGCCACGCTGGCGCGCGAGCTGTATGGCAAGGACGTGGTCGCCGAGCGCCACCGCCACCGCTATGAGTTCAACAACCGCTACCGTACCCAGCTGGAAGACGCCGGGCTGGTGATCGCGGCCAAGTCGATGGACGACACGCTGGTGGAGATGGTGGAGCTGCCGCGCGAGACGCACCCGTGGTTCCTGGCCTGCCAGGCACACCCGGAGTTCCTGTCGACGCCGCGCGACGGGCATCCGCTGTTCATTGGCTTCATCCGCGCGGCGCGTGAGCGCAAGGCCGGGGGCAAGCTGTTGAAGGAAGCCCGGGCCTGACCCATGTAGTCCCTGTCCCGCGCGGCGGGACGGGGTGGCGACCGGCGTGCCGGCGCGACCTTTCCGAATTCCCAGGAGTGTCGAAATGAAACTGTGCGGTTTCGAGGTGGGGCTGGAGCAGCCCCTGTTCCTGATCGCGGGCCCGTGCGTGGTCGAGTCGATGCAGCTGCAGCTGGACGTGGCCGGCCGATTGAAGGAGATCACCGGCAAGCTGGGCATGAACTTCATCTTCAAGTCCAGTTTCGACAAGGCCAACCGTACTTCGGGCAACAGTTTCCGCGGCCCGGGGCTGGAGGAAGGGTTGAAGGTGCTGGCGGAAGTGAAGAAGCAGATCGGGGTGCCGGTGCTGACGGACGTGCACGAGTACACGCCGATGAACGAGGTCGCGGCGGTGGTCGACGTGCTGCAGACGCCGGCGTTCCTGGTGCGGCAGACCGATTTCATCCGCAATGTGTGTTCGGCGGGCAAGCCGGTGAACATCAAGAAGGGCCAGTTCCTGTCGCCGTGGGACATGAAGCCGGTGGTGGAGAAGGCAAAGTCGACCGGCAACCAGGACATCATGGTCTGCGAGCGCGGCGCTTCGTTTGGCTACAACAATCTGGTCAGCGACATGCGTTCGTTGAGCGTGATGCGCGAGACCGGCTGTCCGGTGGTGTTCGATGCGACGCATTCGGTGCAGTTGCCGGGCGGGCAGGGCACCAGTTCCGGCGGTCAGCGCGAGTTCGTGCCGGTGCTGGCGCGGGCGGCGGTGGCGGTGGGGGTGGCGGGATTGTTCGCCGAGACCCATCCGGATCCAAGCAAGGCGCTGTCGGACGGGCCCAATGCCTGGCCGCTGGACAAGATGGAGGCGCTGCTGGAAACGCTGCTGGCGCTGGACAACATCACCAAGAAGCACGGATTCATCGAATCCACGCTGTGAGCAGGACGGCCGCCACGAGGCGGCCGTTTTGTTTTCTGGGATGTTCGGTGTCTTTGCGCGCGGCGCCTCCGTATTGCGCGCGGCGGGCGGGGGGCAGCCCCTATCGGGACACGCCAAATACCGCATCCGTGCGGGGCTCGTAGGGCGACGTCCATGTCGCCCTACGGTCCCGATAGGGGCTGCCCCCCGCCCACCCCCAGCATCCCGATGCGAGCGGATCGAAGATCAACAGCGCAAGCCCTGTGCTTTTGATCTTCTGCCGCTGTCGGGATCCGTCGGGGCGTCCGGGGCGATGCCCTGGCGGGGGCGTAGGGCGACATGGATGTCGCCCTACGAGCCCCGCATGGATGCAGTTTTTGGCGTCCCCCGCCAGGGCATCGCCCCGGGCGCCCGCGCGATGGCAACAAAAACGCCGGCACTTCGCGCAGAAGCCACCGCAAGGGACGCAGGCACCAAGCGCAGAAGCCAAAACACCGCAAGGGATGGTTGCGAGTGCACCGGTCTTCTCCCATCGCCCCCCACATTCACTACAATGCCGAGGCTGTTCCGGCGCCCGCGGCCGCGTGCCCGGGTGAACCCCATCAATCGCCGCGCCTGCGCGGCGCTGCAGATCGCCAGGACCCCATGACCCAGATTGCCAAGATCCACGCCCGCGAAATCCTCGACTCCCGCGGCAACCCGACCCTGGAAGCGGAAGTCACCCTCGCAGACGGTTCGTTCGGCCGCGCCGCCGTGCCCTCGGGTGCCTCCACCGGCACCAAGGAAGCCGTGGAACTGCGCGACGGCGACAAGACCCGCTACCTCGGCAAGGGCGTGCGCAAGGCCGTGGACAACGTCAACGGCACCATCGCCAGCTCCCTGCTGGCCTTCGACGCCGCAGACCAGCAGGGCCTGGACCGCCGCCTGATCGACCTGGATGGCACCGAGAACAAGGGCCGCCTTGGCGCCAATGCGCTGCTCGGCGTTTCCCTGGCCGCCGCCCATGCCGTGGCCGCCTCGCGCAAGCAGCCGCTGTGGCAGTACCTGACCACCATCGCCGAGTCCGATGTGTCGCTGCCGGTGCCGATGATGAACATCATCAACGGCGGCGCCCACGCCGACAACAATGTCGACTTCCAGGAATTCATGGTCCTGCCGGTCGGCTTCGGTTCGTTCTCCGAGGCGCTGCGCGCCGGCACGGAAATCTTCCATTCGCTCAAGTCCGTGCTCAAGGGTCATGGCCTGAGCACCGCGGTCGGCGACGAAGGCGGCTTTGCGCCGGACTTCCGCAGCAATGTCGAAGCCCTCGATACCATCCTCGAAGCCATCGGCAAGGCCGGCTACACCGCCGGCGAGGACGTGCTGCTGGGCCTGGACGTGGCCTCCAGCGAGTTCTACGACAATGGCAAGTACAACCTGGTCGGCGAGAACAAGCGCCTGACCTCCGAGCAGTTCGTCGACTTCCTCGCCGACTGGACCGCGCAATACCCGATCATCTCCATCGAAGACGGCCTGGCCGAGGACGACTGGGCTGGCTGGAAGCTGCTGACCGAGCGCGTGGGCAAGAAGGTGCAGCTGGTCGGCGACGACCTGTTCGTGACCAATCCGCGCATCTTCAAGCAGGGCATCGAGTCGGGCACCGCCAACGCGATCCTGATCAAGGTCAACCAGATCGGCACGCTCACCGAAACCCTCGAAGCCATCGCCATGGCGCACCACGCCAACTACGCGGCGATCGTCTCGCACCGTTCCGGCGAGACCGAGGACACCACCATCGCCGACATCGCCGTGGCCACCACCGCCACCCAGATCAAGACCGGCTCGCTGTGCCGCAGCGACCGCGTGGCCAAGTACAACCAGCTGCTGCGGATCGAGGAAGCCCTGGGGGCCGGCGCGCGCTATGCCGGTCGCAACGCCTTCGTCTCGGTCAAGCCCTGATCGATGCGCAACTGGCGCTGGCTACTGCTGGTGCTGGCGGTACTGCTGGCTTGGCTGCAGTACCGCTTCTGGTTTGGTCCGGGCAATTCCGGCGAGGTCGTGCTGCTGGAAGAGCAGGTGGCCAAGCAGAAGCGCGACAACGAAGGCCGGCGCCAGCGCAACGAGGCGCTGGCGGCGGAAGTGAAGGACCTCAAGGACGGTGAGGCCGCCATCGAAGAACGCGCGCGCAGTGAGCTGGGCATGATCAAGCCGGGCGAGAAGTTCTATCGCGTGGTAGAGGACGTGCCGGCCACCGCGCCGGGCGCCCCCGGCCAGGCGCCGGCCGCCGAGCCCGCGCCGGGCGAGCAACCCTGATGGACACGCGCTGATGGCAACCGTATGGGCCGTGGTGCCCGCAGCCGGGCGCGGCACGCGCTTTGGCGCGCCCTTGCCCAAGCAATATCTGCCGGCGGCCGGGCGACCGCTGATCGCCTACACACTCGATGCGCTGGCCGCGCATCCGGCGGTGGCCGGCGTGATGGTGGTGCTGTCGGCCGATGATCCGGATTGGCCGGGCTGGCGTGCCGTTGCCGGCAAGCCCATCCTCACCACGACCGGTGGCGACACCCGCGCTGCTTCGGTACTCGCCGGCCTGCTCGCGCTGCCTGACAGCGTGCGCAGCGACGACTTCGTCCTGGTACACGATGCCGCGCGCCCGAACCTGGGCCCCACCGATCTGGACCGCCTGCTGGAAACCGGCCGCACCGATCCGGTCGGCGCGATCCTGGCCGCGCCCGTGCGCGACACACTCAAGCGTGCCGGCGACGACGGCGGCATCGACGGCACCGAGCCGCGGCAGCGCCTGTGGCGCGCACTGACCCCGCAGCTGTTCCGCCGTCACCAACTGGTGCGCGGGCTGGAAGAGGCCGCCGCCGCCGGCGTCGACGTCACCGACGAAGCCATGGCGATGGAGCGCATGGGCCTGCGCCCGCTGCTGGTCGAGGGCGCCGAGGACAACTTCAAGATCACCACGCCGGCCGACCTGGCCCGCTTTGAATTCGAACTTTCCCGGCGCGGCGCCTGAGCGCACCGGCCGACGCAGGACACTGACATGAGCGGCTTGAATTTCCGCATTGGCCAAGGCTACGACGTGCATGCCTTTGGCGAAGGCGACCACCTGATGCTGGGCGGCGTGCGCGTGGCGCATACCCACGGCGTGCTGGCGCACAGCGATGGCGACGTGGTCCTGCACGCGCTATGTGATGCAATGCTGGGCGCGCTGGCCCTGGGTGACATCGGCCAGCATTTCCCACCCAGCGACGAACGCTGGCGTGGTGCCGACAGCAGCCGCTTCGTCGAACACTGCAACACGCTGTTACAGGAGCGCGGCTGGCAGGTCGGCAATGCCGACGTCACCGTGATCTGCGAGCGGCCCAAGGTCGGCCCGCATGCCTTGGCGATGCGCGAGCGCATCGCCACGTTGCTGGGCGTGGCGCTGGACTGCGTAAGCGTCAAGGCCACGACCAGCGAGAAACTTGGCTTCACCGGACGTGGCGAGGGCATTGCCGCGCAGGCCGTGGTGCTGCTGGTGGCGCGATGAGCGCGCTGCCATGTGCCCATGGCGAGCCGGTGCTGCGTGCGCGCATGCGCACCGTGCCCGAGGATTTCCAGGTCGACGAGCTGCCCGCATTCGAGCCGACAGGCGAGGGCGAGCATCTGCTGCTGACCGTGCGCAAGCGCGGGCAGAACACCGCGCATGTCGCGCGTCGCCTGGCGCAATGGGCAGGCCTGCCGGAGATGGCGATCAGCTATGCCGGCCTGAAGGATCGCCACGCGGTGACCACGCAGCGCTTCAGCGTGCACCTGCCCAGGCGCGTCGCGCCGGATCTGGCATTGCTGGATGATGACGAGATGCAGGTCGTCGAGTCGACCTGGCACAACCGCAAGCTGCAGCGCGGTGCGCTGGCCGGCAACCGTTTCGGCCTGGTGCTGCGCGAAGTGCAGGGCGATCGTGCGGCGATCGATGCGCGCCTGGCCGCATTGGCCGGGCGCGGTTTGCCGAACTGGTTTGGCGAGCAGCGTTTCGGCCACGGCGGTGGCAACGTCGCTGCGGCCTTGTCGATGTTTGCCGGGCGCAGGGTGCGCAAGGATCAGCGTTCGCTGCTGCTGTCGGCGGCACGTTCGCAGTTGTTCAACCAGGTGCTGGCCGCGCGCGTGGCCCGTGGCGACTGGGACCAGCCGTTGCCTGGCGAAGTGTGGCTGCTTGACGGCTCGCGCAGCGTGTTCGGCCCCGAACCGTGGAGCGAGCAGCTGGCCCAGCGTCTGGCCGCCTTCGACATCCATCCCAGTGGACCGCTGTGGGGCGCCGGAGCCTTGCGCAGCGAAGACGAGGCCGCCGCGGTGGAACTGGCGGCGATGGCCGATGCCGAATCCCTGGCGCTGCGCGCGGGCCTGGAGCAGGCCGGCCTGAAGCAGGAGCGCCGCGCGCTGCGTTTGCTGCCGAAGGGCTTGCGCCACGAATGGCGCGGCGACGACGTGCTATGGCTGGGCTTCGAGCTGCCGCCGGGCTGCTATGCCACGGCGGTCCTGCACGAACTCGGCGAGGTCACACCGTAGGAGCGGCTCTTGTGGCCTTCGGCCATCAGCCGCGACCGCCATCTGCCAGTTCGCGACTCCGCCTGTCGGGGCTGAAGCCCCTCCCACAGTGCACCCATCAGCCAGTGCATCCATCGAGCGTTCCGGTCGGATCACCCAGGCAGCGCCGCCCCATCTCACCGCCGCGCCAACAACACCAGCAGCGCCCCCGTGCCGCCCTGCGCGGCGGGCGCCGAATGAAATGCCAGCACATCGTTGCGCTGGCGCAGCACCCGGTCCACCAGGTTCTTCAACACCGGCACCCCGCCATCGGACTGCATGCCCTTGCCGTGGATGATCCGCACACAGCCGTATTCGTGCGCATGCGCCTCCAGCAGGAACTGCCGCAGCAGTGCCTCGGCCTGCGCCGCGGTCGCGCCATGCAGGTCCAGCTCGTCCTGCACCGAGAACTGCCCGCGCCGCAGCCGCTGGAATACCCGCGCCGGCACGTGTTCGCGCCGATAACTCGCGGTATCGGCCGCTTCCAGCGGCGCGCTGCCTTGCAGCAGTCGCGCGAACTCGCCCTGCGCCTCGGCCTCGTCGCGTTCGGCCATGCGTGCCCGTGGCCGTGGGCGCGGACGCTGCGGCGCCTCGCCCGCCGGCTGCCGGATCGGCTTGACCTGCCCGATCGCCGCCCGGAACAGCGCCGCGTCGTCGGGGTCTTCGTCTTCGGAATGCGACATGCGCACAGCGTAGCCTGCGCGCGCCATCGCGCAAATGCCGGCACACGGCAGCCAAGCGGCGCGGCGCATCCGGTATCATGGGCGGGCTTACGAGGAGTCCCATGCGCGTACTGGTTAGCAACGACGATGGCGTAGACGCCCCCGGCATCAAGATTCTCGCCGAACTCCTGCGCGGTGCCGGCCACGAGGTGATGATCGTCGCGCCCGATCGCGACCGTTCCGGCGCCAGCAATTCACTTACGCTGGACCTGCCGATCCGTACCAAGCGCATCGACCACTACACCTGCAGCGTCGCCGGCACGCCGACCGACTGCGTGCACCTGGCACTGACCGGCATGCTCGACTACGAGCCGGATATCGTCGTGTCCGGGATCAACAACACCGCCAACCTTGGCGATGACGTGATCTATTCGGGCACCGTCTCGGCAGCGATGGAAGGGCGCTTCCTCGGCCTGCCCGCCGTGGCCGTGTCGCTGGTGACCCGCAACCACGCAGCACACCACTACCCGACCGCCGCGCGCGCCGCCGTACAGATCGTCGCGCGCCTGGCCGCCGATCCGTTGCCGGCCGACACCATCCTCAACGTCAACGTGCCCGACCTGCCCTGGGACGAGGTGCGTGGCTTCGAGACCACCCGCCTGGGCAACCGCCACCGCTCCGAGCCCTGCCTGCCGCAGACCGACCCGCGTGGCCACACCGTGTACTGGATCGGCCCGGCCGGCCCCGAGCAGGACGCCGGCCCGGGCACTGATTTCCACGCCGTGCGCACCGGCCATATTTCCATCACCCCGATCCACGTCGACCTCACCCGCTATCAGGCGCTGGAGAAGGTCGCCGGCTGGGTCGGCGGGCTCACCGACGACATGGACGAGCCGTTTCCCGCAGCCCCGGTGGCGCGCCGATGACTCCGCGCCTGCGCCTGCAGCCCGAGGCCGTCGGCATCGGCATGACCTCCCAGCGCGTGCGCGACCGCCTGGTCGACCGCCTGCGCGAAGCGGGCATCGAGGACGAGCGCGTGCTCAATGCCGTGCGCACCGTGCCGCGCCACCTTTTCATCGACGAGGCCCTGGCCTCGCGCGCCTACGAAGACACCGCGCTGCCGATCGGTCATGGCCAGACCATTTCCCAACCCTGGGTGGTGGCGCGGATGACCGAGGCGATCCTGCAGCAGGCGCCCAGAAAGGTGCTCGAAGTGGGTACCGGCTCCGGCTACCAGGGCGCGATCCTCGCCGCGCTCGGCCTGGAGGTCTATACCGTCGAGCGCATCGGCGACCTGCTGCGGCAGGCGCGCAAGCGCTTCCGCCAGCTCGGCATGAACGTGCGCAGTAAACATGATGACGGGCGCATCGGCTGGCCCGAACATGCGCCCTATGACGCCATCGTCGTCACCGCCGCCGCGCCGGCGCTGGTCGACGCGCTGGTCGAGCAGCTTGGCCCGGCCGGGCGCCTGGTGGCGCCGGTCGGTGGGCCGTCCTCGCAGTCGCTGGTGCAGCTGACGCGCGGGGAGGACGGACAGGTGACGCAGGAGGTTCTGGCGCCGGTCACGTTCGTACCGCTGCTCTCGGGCATGCTGGACTGAACCGGAACGAGACACGATGAAAATATTCGGGCCCCTCTATGACCTGGCGATACGCTGGTCGCGCCATCGCCGGGCTCCGGGCCTGCTGACCGGTTTGAGCTTTCTGGAAGGTTTCATCTTCCCGGTGCCGCCGGAAGTGATGCTGGCGCCGATGTCGCTGGCCCAGCCGCGCCGCGCGATGTGGTTCGCGACCTTGAGCCTGTTTGGTTCGCTGGGCGGGGCGCTGGTCGGCTATGCCCTGGGCCACTTCGCCTTTGCCGCGCTGCACCCGCTGATCGAGTGGCTGGGCTGGAGCGAGAAGATCGACGAGCAGGTCGCGCAGCTGCGCCAGGTGGTGGCCGAATCGCCGTGGCGCGCGTTCTGGCTGCTGGTGCTGGCGGGCTTCACTCCGATCCCGTTGAAGATATTCACCTGGGCCTCGGGCGTGGTCGGCGTGCCGATCGTGCCGTTCCTGGCCAGCATGGCGGTCGGCCGGGGCAAGCGGGTATACCTGGTGGCCGGCGCGATCCGCCTGGGCGGGGCACGCGCGGAAGCTGCATTGCATCGTTGGATCGAACCGCTGGGCTGGCTGGCCAGCCTGCTGCTGGTCGGCCTGGCCGGGTGGGTGATATGGAGAGCGAAATTCGGATGAGCACACGCATGGGGACGGCGGCGCGACTGGCCGCAATGGCGGCAGTGGTACTGGCATTGGGCGCCTGCGGCACGGCGACGGTGGTCAAGAAGACCGGTTCGTCTTCGGGTGGCTCGGTGCCGCGCACTTCGGTGGCACGTCCCGGCGCCAGCGTCACCGTACGCGCTGGCGACACGCTGTACGCCATCGCCCGGCGCACCAAGGTCAGCCCGCTCGATCTGGCGTCCTGGAACAACCTGTCCTCACCCGACACGATCTATCCGGGCCAGGTGCTCAAGCTCTATCCGGGCGGCAGCGTGGCCTCGCGGCCGGCAACGCCGACGGCGGGGACCGCGACGCGGCCTGCGACCTCAAGCGCGCCGGCACCGGTGGCCGCCACCCCGGCGCCGAGCGCGGTGGCCAGCGGCTTCAACTGGCGGTGGCCGGCCGACGGTGTGGTCGTCGGCAAGTTCGTCGCCGGCGAGACCACCAAGCAGGGCGTGGACATCGCCGGCACCAATGGCCAGCCGGTGAAGGCGGCGGCCGATGGCGTGGTCGTGTACTCCGGCTCCGGCCTGGTCGGCTACGGCGAGCTGATCATCATCAAGCACAACGAGCAGTGGCTGTCGGCCTACGGGCACAACCGCAAGCGCCTGGTCAACGAAGGGCAGAGCGTCAAGGCCGGGCAGCAGATCGCCGAAATGGGCCGCAGCGGCACGACCCGCGACATGGTGCACTTCGAGATTCGCTACAACGGCAAGCCGGTCGACCCGCTCGGATACCTGCCGAAGAAATAGCGGCCGGATGGCGCCGCTGCAGGAGGGGTTTCAACCCCGAGCGTGGCCCGCCAACCTGCATCGCCATTGCCGGCGCGGCTGCTTGCAAGCGGCGCCGATCAGCCCTCGGCTTCCAGGATCATCGCCAGGACCACCTTGCGGCCCTCGGCGGCCAGCACGTTGTACGTGCGCGCGGCAGCGGCGTTGCCCATCGCTTCCAGGCCGATGCCGCGGGTCAGGCAGGCGGCCAGCACCGCCGGATCGGGAAAGCCCTGCTGCGCGCCGGTACCCAGCAGCACCAGGGCCGGACCCAGGGCCAGTACTGCTTCCATATGCGTCGGTTGCAGGGCGGCCAGGTCGGCGACCGGCCAATCCTCGATCAGCTGATCCGGGGCCAGCAGGAAACTGCGGCTCAGGATGCGCTCGTTGACCTTGGCGTGGCGGCCGTCGGCCGCGCGCAGGGCGAATGCATAGTCGGGGCGATCTTCGCTCAGCTGCATGCCGGCATTCCTCAGCCGCGCGGCAGCACGATCTGGCGCTTGTCCTTGCTCGGACGGTACAGCACGGCGACATGGCCAATCCGCTGGACCAGGGCCGCGCCGCTGGCGGCAACGATCTCGGCGATCATCGCGTCGCGCACTTCGCGGTCTTCCGCGGCCACCTTCACCTTCACCAGTTCGTGGCGTTCCAGCACCTCGTCCAGCTCGGCCAGGAACGCCGGCGTGACACCCTTGCCTCCGGTCTGCAGCAGGGCCTTGAGGTCATGGGCCTGGCCGCGCAGGAAACGGTTCTGGGCAGAGGTGAGGACGGTAGACATGCAGTTCGAACGGGAAGCCAAGGGGGTTCAGGGTATCATGACCGACCTTACAGACCGCTCAGACCATGGCTTCCCGCAGCAAGAGCAGCCAGCGTTGGCTCAAGGAGCATTTTTCCGACCCGTTCGTGAAAAAGGCCCAGTCCGAAGGCATGCGTTCGCGGGCCGCCTACAAGCTCGAAGAATTGCTTGCCCGCGATCGCCTGCTGCGCCCGGACATGGTCGTGGTCGATCTCGGCGCCGCGCCTGGCGGCTGGTCACAGCAGGTGCGCAAGCAGATGGGCGACCACGGCCGGGTACTGGCCCTGGACATCCTCGAAATGCCGCCGCTGGCCGGGGTCGAGTTCCTTCATGGTGACTTCAGGGACGAAGCGGTCCTATCCCAGTTCGAGGCCATGCTCGGCGGCAAGCCGGTCGACCTTGTACTGTCGGATATGGCCCCCAATAAGAGCGGCATGGACGCGGTGGACCAGCCGCGGATGATGCATCTGGCCGAATTGGCGATGGACTTCGCCGACAACCACCTCAAGACCGGTGGCGCGTTCCTGATCAAGCTGTTCCAGGGCGTGGGTTTCGATGAATACGTCCGGGAGCTGCGTCGCCGCTACGACAAGGTGTCAATCCGCAAGCCCGAGGCCTCGCGCAAGCGCTCGCCAGAGGTGTACGCCCTAGGGCAGGGCAAGCGGGCGCAGATAAAGTAAAGTGCCGTCAGACCACCGCATATCGCCGCCGCTAGCCATGCAGCGACAAGACATAGAGGGACACCGGAGCCAATGAGGATGAACGACTTGACCAAGAATCTGCTGTTGTGGGTGGTCGTCGCCGTCGTGCTGATGGTGGTGTTCCAGAGCTTTTCGCCGCGCGCCAGTGGCGGGGCGACCGGCAATGCCATTTCCTACACCGAATTCCTGAAGGACATCGACGCCGGGCGGATCAAGTCGGTCAACATCACCGACAAGACCACGCTGACCGCCAACGCGATCCGCTATACCCGCACTGACGGCAGCGAAGGCGCGCTGTACGGGCCGGCGGACCCGAAGCTGGTCGATGTGCTGTATTCCAAGAACATCCCCCTGAGCCGTGACGAGCCGAGCAGCGGCATTGGCCTGGCGGCGATCATCTTCAACTTCCTCCCGGTGATCCTGATCATTGGCTTCTGGCTGTTCATCATGCGCCAGATGCAGGGCGGCGGCGGTGGGGCAAAGGGCGCAATGAGCTTCGGGAAATCCCGCGCCAAGCTGCAGGGCGAAGACCAGGTCAAGGTGACCTTCGCCGACGTGGCCGGCTGCGACGAAGCCAAGGAAGAAGTCGGCGAGCTGGTCGACTTCCTGCGCGACCCGTCCAAGTTCACCAAGCTCGGCGGCAAGATTCCGCGCGGCGTGCTGATGGTCGGCCCCCCGGGTACCGGCAAGACGCTGCTGGCCAAGGCCATCGCCGGCGAAGCCAAGGTGCCGTTCTTCTCGATCTCCGGCTCGGACTTCGTCGAAATGTTCGTCGGCGTCGGCGCCAGCCGCGTGCGCGACATGTTCGAGCAGGCCAAGAAGCATGCGCCATGCATCATCTTCATTGACGAAATCGATGCGGTAGGCCGCCACCGCGGTGCCGGCCTGGGCGGCGGCCATGACGAGCGCGAGCAGACCCTGAACCAGCTGCTGGTGGAGATGGATGGTTTCGAGGGTGGCGAAGGCGTGATCGTCATTGCCGCCACCAACCGTCCGGACGTGCTCGACCCGGCGCTGCTGCGTCCGGGCCGTTTCGACCGCCAGGTCGTGGTCGGCCTGCCTGACGTGCGTGGCCGCGAGCAGATCCTCAAGGTGCACATGCGCAAGCTGCCGCTGGCCGACGACGTCGAGCCGATGGTCATCGCCCGCGGCACCCCGGGTTTCTCCGGCGCCGATCTGGCCAATCTCGCCAACGAGGCGGCGCTGTTTGCCGCCCGCGAGAGCGCCAAGGAAGTGCGCATGGACCACTTCGACCGTGCTCGCGACAAGATCCTGATGGGCGCCGAGCGCCGCTCGATGGCCATGAGCGAGGACGAGAAGACCCTGACCGCGTATCACGAGGCCGGCCACGCCATCGTCGGCCGTCTGGTGCCCGAGCACGACCCGGTCTACAAGGTCACGATCATTCCGCGCGGCCGCGCCCTGGGCGTGACCATGTACCTGCCGGAAGGCGACAAGTATTCGATGAACCGCGTGGCGATCGAGTCGCAGCTGTGCTCGCTGTACGGCGGTCGCGTGGCCGAGGAGCTGATCTTCGGCGAGGACAAGGTCACCACTGGCGCCTCCAACGACATCGAACGCGCCACCAAGATGGCCCGCAACATGGTCACCAAGTGGGGCCTGTCCGATGAACTCGGCCCGGTGGCCTATGGCGAGGAAGAGGACGAGGTGTTCCTGGGCCGTTCGGTGACCCAGCACAAGAACGTCTCCGACGAGACCGCGCGCCGCATCGACGAGGTCGTGCGTTCGATCCTGGACAAGGCCTACGCCAAGACCAAGACCATCCTGACCGAAAACCTCGACAAGCTGCATTCGATGTCGCAGCTGCTGCTGCAGTACGAGACCATCGACGCGCCGCAGATCGACGCGATCATGGACGGCCGCGATCCGCCGCCGCCGGCGGGCTGGGGCAAGTCGGGCAAGGACGGCAACGACAAGAACCCGACCCGGCCGCTGCCGCCGATCGCAGGGCCGGCCGAACAGGTCTGAACCCCGGTTCTCGTGCAAGACCCCGCGAACGCGCAGCCCAGGCTGCGCGTTTCGCTTTGGGCACTTGCCGCCCGGTAGGCAGCGGCGCGCGCGCTGCGCGACAATGCGGGCCTGTTGCAGCCGAGGACGTCGCATGATCCTTCCCGCATTCCCGCCGCGTTTCGCGCTCTCCCGCCGACTGCACCGGGGCGTTGCCTGATGTTCGACACCGCCCTGGTCCTGGACTGCAACGGCCGCGCACTGCGACTGGATCGCCCGCGGGTGATGGGGATCGTCAATGTCACCCCTGACTCGTTCTCCGATGGCGGCGCGCACGACAGCGTCGAGGCCGCCGTGGCCCATGGCCTGAAGCTGGCCGGGGAGGGCGCCGACGTGCTGGACGTGGGCGGCGAGTCCAGCCGTCCCGGCGCCGAGCCCGTGCCCCTGGAAGAAGAGCTGCGCCGCGTGCTGCCGGTGATCGAACAACTGGCCGTGCGCACCTCGCTGCCGATCAGCATCGATACCTGCAAGCCGGAGGTCATGCGTGCGGCGGTTGCCGCCGGCGCCGGCATGATCAACGACATCTTTGCCCTGCGCGCGCCGGGCGCGATGCAGGCCGCCGCCGAGCTGCGCGTGCCGGTGGTGCTGATGCACATGCTGGGCGAGCCGCGCTCGATGCAGGACGCGCCGGCCTACGACGACGTGGTCGGCGAGGTGCACCGCTTCCTGGCCGAGCGCATCTTCGCCGCGGAAATGGCCGGCATCGAGAAAAAACGCTTGCTGCTGGACCCGGGTTTCGGCTTCGGCAAGACCAGTGCACACAACCTGCAGCTGCTGGCCGGGCTGGAGCGCTTCGGCGAACTCGGCTTGCCAGTGCTGGCCGGTTTGTCGCGCAAGCGCAGCATCGGCGAGTGGACCGGACGGCAGGCACCGGCCGAGCGCGTCGCCGGTTCCGTGGCCGCGCACCTGATCGCCGCCCAGCGCGGCGCCTTGCTGCTGCGGGTCCATGATGTCGCGCCGACCGTGGACGCGTTGAAGGTCTGGCAAGCGCTGGCCGCCGTGCCCACGCCGCGCAAGGACAGCCGCGCCGCCGCGCCGGCGATCCGCTGGCCGGACGAAGACTGATGCGGGCCCACCGCCGGCCGGAAGCAGGCTGATGCCAGCGGACCGCCGACCCCGGGCCATCGCGCTGATGGGGCCGACTGCCAGCGGCAAGACCGCGCTGGCGATCGAATGGGCGCAGCGCCTCGGTGGGGAGATCGTCAGCGTCGATTCGGCTCTGGTCTATCGCGGACTGGACATCGGTGCGGCCAAGCCGGACGCGACGCTGTGCGCCGCCGTCCCGCACCACCTGCTCGACCTGCGCGATCCATGGCAAGCCTATTCGGCAGCCGAATTCGCCAGTGATGCGCGCGCCGCGATCGACGGCATCGTCGCCCGTGGTCGCCTGCCGATCCTCGCCGGCGGTACCGGCCTGTACTTCAGCGCGCTGCTCGACGGCTTGGCGCAAATGCCGCCGGCCGATCCGGCCCTGCGCGCGCAGATCAGCGCCGAAGCCACCGCGTTGGGCTGGCCGGAACTGCATCGGCAGCTCGCGGTGATCGATCCGCAGGCCGCCGCCCGCATCCACGCCACCGACCCGCAGCGCATCCAGCGCGCGCTGGAAGTCCACAGGCTCACCGGCCGTCCGATCAGCCACTGGCAGGCGCAGCCGGCCGGGCCGCGGCTGCCGCTGCGGGTGCTCAAGCTGGTCCTGGCCCCCGCCGACCGCGCCGTGCTGCACGCGCGGATCGCCCGCCGCTTCGATGCGATGCTGGCCGAGGGGTTTGTTGACGAAGTTCGCCGGCTGCGCGCACTGCCGCAAATGCAGGCCGCGGCCGCGCCGCTGGACCTGCCGGCGGTACGCGCCGTCGGCTACCGCCAGGCCTGGGAGCACCTGGATGGCGTGACCGATGCCGCCGCTTTCCGCGAACGCTCGATCCAGGCCACGCGCCAGCTCGCCAAGCGCCAGCTGACCTGGCTGCGCGGCGAGCTCGACGCCCGCTGGTTCGACCCGGAGCGTGACCGCGGCCCGCTCGCCGCGGCGCTGGCCGCGTTCCTGGCTACACCCGGTGCTGGCGCGGCGGCAACGCCCGTGTAACATCACCGTTCCGGGACCGGCTGGGGATGGCGGGTTTGGCCCGGGAACATAAGAACAATAACGGAGCGTGTGCAATGTCCAAGGGGCAATCCTTGCAGGATCCTTTTCTGAACGCCCTGCGTCGGGAGCGGGTGCCGGTTTCGGTCTATCTGGTCAACGGCATCAAGCTGCAGGGAACGATCGAATCGTTCGACCAGTTCGTGGTCCTGCTGCGCAATACCGTCAGCCAGATGGTCTACAAGCACGCCATTTCCACGGTCGTGCCGGCGCGCAATGTCCGCGTCGGGCCGGGCGGCGGCTATGTGCAGTCCAATGAAGATCAGGCGGAAGATGAAGTCGAGTAATACCGGAGTACTGCGTGTTTGACCGCTCGAAAAGAGGCGAACACGCGCTGTTGATCCAGACCCACGCCGGTGGGCCTGCCGAGGAGGATGTGCTCGAGGAGTTCGTGGACCTGGCCAAGTCGGCCGGTGCCACCGTGGCCGCGACCCTGACTGCCAGGATCGACAAGCCGAGCCCGTCCACGCTGATCGGCAGCGGCAAGCTGGAAGAGGTCAAGGCCGCCGCCGATGCGACCGGTGCCGACCTGATTCTGGTGAACCATTCGCTGTCGCCGGTGCAGGAGCGCAATCTGGAGAAGTTCCTGCAGCGCCGGGTGATCGACCGTACCGGGTTGATCCTGGACATCTTCGCCCAGCGCGCGCATAGCCACGAAGGCAAGCTGCAGGTGGAACTGGCGCAGTTGCGCCATCTGGCCACGCGCCTGGTGCGCGGCTGGACCCACCTGGAGCGCCAGCGCGGCGGTTCCATCGGCCTGCGCGGCCCCGGCGAAACCCAGCTGGAAACCGACCGCCGCCTGCTGCAGAAGCGGGTGGAGCAGTTGCAGAAGCGGCTGGAGAAGGTCGAGGTGCAGCGCACCCAGATGCGTCGCGCCCGCGTGCGCAGCGAACTGCCACGCATTGCCCTGGTCGGCTACACCAACGCCGGCAAGTCCACGCTGTTCAATGCACTCACCGGCGCGGAGGCCTACGCCGCCGACCAGTTGTTCGCCACCCTCGACCCTACTGTGCGGCGCATCGCGCTGCCCGGTGGCAACGTGATCCTGGCCGACACCGTTGGTTTCGTGCGCGATCTGCCGCACGAACTGGTGGCCGCGTTCCGCTCCACGCTGTCCGAGGCGCGCGAGGCCGATCTGCTGCTGCATGTGGTCGATGCCGCCGATCCGCTGCGCGAGGACCGCATCCGCCAGGTCGACGAGGTGCTGCAGGCGGTGGGCGCCGGCGATCTGCCGCAGCTGCTGGTGTTCAACAAGATCGACCGCATCGAGGGCGCCGAAGTGCGCCACGACGCCCAGGATGGCGTGCCCGACCAGGCGCGACGCGAGCGGGTATGGATTTCCGCGCGCGACGGCCGCGGCCTGGAACAGCTGCAACGCGTACTCGGCCAGCGCCTGGGCCTGCAGCACGTGACCGGCACGCTGCGCCTGCCATCCTCGGCCGGGCGCCTGCGCTCGCGCCTGCACGCGCTGGAGGTGGTGCAGGAAGAGCGCACCGATGAAGACGGCTGGCTGCTGCAGGTGGACATCCCCATTGCCGAGGCCGAACGCCTGGCCGCGGCCAGCGACGGCGCGCCGATCCGCGCGCTGCTGCCGCCGCCGCCCGACGCCGAGTGGTAGGCGGCAGGCGCGACAGCGCCGCCGCTTTGGGCTAAAAAGACTGCCGTCCCCCGAGCCGGTCCCCCGATGAGCCCCACCGATGCCGAACTGCGCCAGCTCGCCGAGCTGCTGGGCAGCCAACTGCAGGCCGCGCGCGAGCGCCTGGTCACCGCCGAAAGCTGCACCGGGGGCTGGATCGCCAAGGCGGTCACCGATGTGGCCGGCTCGTCGGCGTGGTTCGATTGCGGCATGGCCGCCTACAGCTACGAGGCCAAGCAGGCGCTGCTCGGCGTGCGCCCGCAGACCCTGGAAGTGCACGGCGCGGTAAGCCGCGAAACGGTGATCGAAATGGTCTCTGGCGCACTGGTCAATTCCGGCGCCAGCATCGCCGTGGCGGTGACCGGCATCGCCGGGCCGGGTGGCGGCAGCGACGACAAGCCCGTCGGCACCGTGTGGATCGGCTGGAAGCGCCGCGGCGGTTACGCCAAGGCCGAGGTCTTCCATTTCGATGGTGATCGCGACAGTGTGCGCCGCCAGACCGTGGCCGCCGCACTGCGCGGCCTGGGGGCGCTGCAGTGAGCGCCGCGCGCCGGTCCGTTCCGCAAGGATGGGGGGCGCGCTGATGTGGGAGGCGCTGGGCACCGTACGCGACCTGGGGCGGATGCAGGAAATCGCCTCGGTATTGATCCGCTATGGCTTCGGCGACGTGGTGCGCCGCATTGGCCTGGCCGACTGGCTCGAACGCGCCGGCCGCCTGCTGCACTGGCATGGTCCCGACGAGCGCCTGCGCATGTCCGCGGCGGTGCGCGTGCGCCGCGCGCTTGAAGAGCTTGGTCCCACTTTCGTCAAGCTCGGCCAGGTGATGGCCACGCGCGTGGACCTGCTGCCGCCGGAGTGGATTGCCGAGCTCAGCGAGTTGCAGAACGCGGTACCGGCGCTGCCGTTCGCGCAGGTGCGCGCGCAGCTGGTGGCCGATCTCGGCGCCGAACCCGAAGCCGTGTTCGCGCGCCTGGACGAACAGCCGCTGGCCGCCGCCTCGCTGGCCCAGACCCATCGCGCGTGGCTGGACGACGGCCGCGCGGTGGTGCTGAAAATTCGCCGCCCGGGCATCGGCGAGGTGATCGAGGCCGACCTGCGCCTGCTGTCGCGGCTGGCCGAACTGGTGGAATCACAGGCGCCGGACCTGCGCCGCTACCGGCCGACCGAGGTCGTGCGCCAGTTCACCACCTCCTTGCGCCGCGAACTCGACTTCGCCGCCGAGTGCCGGCATGCGGAGAAGATCGCCGCCAACTTCGCCGGGCACCCGGAAATCCTCATTCCCGCCGTGCATTGGCAATGGACCTGCGCCTCGCTCAACGTGCAGGACTTCGTTGACGGCATTCCCGGCCGGGATCTCGACGCGGTGGACGCAGCTGGCTTGGATCGCGTTGCGCTCGCCCGCCGCGGCGCCGGCATCGTGCTGAAGATGGTGCTTCAGGACGGCTACTTCCACGCCGACCCGCACCCCGGCAACATTTTCTACCTGCGTGATGGGCGCATCGGCGTCATCGACTTCGGCATGGTCGGGCGGCTGACCGAGGAACGCCGTCTGCAGATCGCGCGGCTGCTGCATGGCGCGGTAGAGCACCAGGCCGAGGCGGTATGCGACGTGCTGCTGGCCTGGGCCGATGGTGGCCTGGACGTGGACGAGGACCGGCTGCAGACCGACGTGGCCCTGTTTGTCGAGCAATACCGCGGGGTGCCGCTGAAGGAGCTGCGCATTGGCCAGATGCTCGGCGACATCACCGCCATCCTGCGCGACCACTCGCTGCTGTTGCCGGCCGACCTGGCGCTGATGATCAAGGCCTTCCTGACGCTGGAAGGCATGGGCCGGCAGCTGGACCCGGATTTCGACATGGCCAGCGAAGCGCGCCCCTACCTGCAGCGGGCGTTGTTGCAGCAGTTCTCGGCCGGGCAGTTGTGGCAGCGGGGTCGTCGCGGCATGGGCGGGCTGCTGGAGCTGGCGAACGACCTGCCACGCGACCTGCGCCGTCTGATGCAGGCGGCCAAGCGCGGGCGCCTGCAGTTGCGGGTGGAGACCGAGGCGCTGAAGGGCTTCGGCGACCAGGTCAACCGCGCCGCGAACCGCCTGACGATGGGGATCGTGACGGCTGCGCTGATCATCGGCTCGTCGATCGTCATGAACAGCATCGGCGGCGTTTCCAGCCGCTGGTTGCTGGCGATGGGCGTGATGGGCTTCGTCGGCGCGGGGGTCTGCGGCTTGTGGATCCTCTATGCGATCTGGAGAAGCCGCTAGGGCAGGGCCTTTGCGCGCTGTCGGAAGCGGCTGTCCTGTTTGATCGCGCGGCAACCGGGCGCCCGATCTCAGCCCGGTCACACCGTAGGAGCGGCTTCAGCCGCGACCGTGCGTCCCGAGACGCCATGGACGTGACGGAATGGCCATCAGCAGTTGCGCCCCACTGCAGTTAGTAGTAATACTACTAACCATGGACCTCACCGATACCCAGCAAGCCATCCTCGCCATGATCGCCGAGCGCATCGAGGGCGAGGGCGTGCCGCCGTCCCAGGCGGAAATCGCGCGAGCCTTCGGTTTCAAGGGCGTGCGCGCAGCCCAGTACCATCTGGAAGCCCTCGAACAGGCCGGCGTCATCCGCCGGGTGCCAGGGCAGGCGCGCGGAATCCGCCTGGTTGCGCCGCGGTCCGAGGGTGCGGCGGCGACCGAAGCGGCGGCAAATGACGAGGCCCCACCGCGCAGCGACGACGTGCTGCGGCTGCCGGTGCTGGGCCGCGTTGCCGCCGGCCTGCCGATCGGCGCGGATATCGGCTCGGAGGATTTCGTCGTGCTGGACCGGGTGTTCTTCTCCCCGGCGCCGGACTATCTGCTGAAGGTGCAGGGCGATTCGATGATCGACGAAGGCATCTTCGACGGCGACCTGATCGGCGTGCACCGCACCCGCGACGCGCGATCCGGGCAGATCGTGGTGGCGCGGATCGACGAGGAGATCACCGTCAAGCTGTTGAAGGTCGGCAAGGACCGCATCCGCCTGCTGCCACGCAACCCCGACTATGCCCCCATCGAAGTGCTGCCGGACCAGGACTTCGCCATTGAAGGCCTGTATTGCGGGCTGCTGAGGCCTAACCGCTGAGCTGCATCCCCAGCCTGAGGGCCGTTGTTTCCTGACGGCCGGCCGCGGCTTTGACCGCTGCCATGGGACCCGCGAAGAAAAATAAATTGAATGCGTCGCCGGCAATCTCAGGCTGTGCGAAACGCGCCCCCTACATTGCCGCCATACCGAATCACTGACCGAGGACTTACCCAGATGGACGAGAACAAGAAGCGCGCCCTTTCCGCCGCCCTGAGCCAGATCGAGAAGCAGTTCGGCAAGGGTTCGGTGATGCGCATGGGCGATCGGGTCATCGAGGCCGTCGAAGCCATTCCGACCGGTTCGTTGATGCTGGACATCGCGCTGGGCATCGGCGGTCTGCCGAAGGGCCGCGTGGTCGAAATCTACGGGCCAGAGTCCTCGGGCAAGACCACCCTGACCCTGCAGGCCATCGCCCAGTGCCAGAAGAAGGGCGGCACCGCCGCCTTCATCGACGCCGAGCACGCGCTGGACCCGATCTACGCCGCCAAGCTGGGTGTCAACGTGGATGAGCTGCTGCTGTCGCAGCCGGACACCGGCGAGCAGGCGCTGGAGATCGCCGACATGCTGGTGCGTTCGGGCTCGGTGGACATCGTGGTCATCGACTCGGTCGCGGCATTGACCCCGAAGGCGGAAATCGAAGGCGAGATGGGCGACCAGCTGCCTGGCCTGCAGGCCCGCCTGATGAGCCAGGCGCTGCGCAAGCTGACCGGCAACATCAAGCGCTCCAATACCCTGGTGGTCTTCATCAACCAGCTGCGCATGAAGATCGGCGTGATGATGCCGGGCCAGAGCCCGGAGACCACCACCGGTGGCAACGCGCTGAAGTTCTACGCCTCGGTGCGCCTGGATATCCGCCGCATCGGCGCGATCAAGAAGGGCGACGAGATCATCGGCAACCAGACCAAGATCAAGGTGGTCAAGAACAAGCTCGCACCTCCCTTCAAGCAGGTCATCACCGAGATTCTCTACGGCGAAGGCATCAGCCGTGAGGGCGAACTGATCGATATGGGTGTGGAAGCCAAGCTGGTCGAGAAGGCGGGTGCCTGGTACAGCTACGGCGATGAGCGCATCGGCCAGGGCAAGGACAACGCCCGCGGCTACCTCCGCGATAACCCGCAGGTTGCCGCACGCCTGGAAGCCGAGCTGCGCGAGAAGTTCCAGCCGGCCGAAGCGGCTCGCGAAGAGGCGGATGGCGACGACGCCTGAGTTTTCACCTATCGCGGGGCGGCGGAGTCAGTGCCGTCGTTCCCGCGGTAGCTTTTATGTAGACCAGTAGGGCGACGTCAGGGAGGACGCGCCGCTGGCTAGTCACGTTGGGAGACGTCATGAACGACGAGGCGGGCGAAGGTCGTCGGGGCCGCCGGAAGCGGCCGGAGCCAACGCCGGTGCAGCGCGCCTTGGGTTTGCTGGTGCGGCGCGAACACTCCCGCAAGGAACTCGTACGCAAGCTGCGCGGACGGGGTGTGGAGGCCGAAGCTGCTGACGCCGCGGTTGCCCGCCTGGCCGGCGAGGGCTGGCAGGACGATGCGCGGTTTGCCGAATCGCTGCTGCGTTCGCGGGCGGCCACTGGCTATGGTCCGCTTCACATCCGGGCCGAACTGGGGACCCACGGACTGGACCGCGATGCCGTGGCCGCCGTCATGGACAGCTACGAGGGCGACTGGCGGGAGAATGCCCGCGATCTGGTCCGCCGCCGCTTTGGCGAGGCCGGGCCGCAGGACCTGGCACAGCGGCGCAAGGCCGCTGATCTGCTGGCACGGCGCGGCTTCGATGCCGACACGATCCGTGCAGCGAGCCGCTTCGACCCTGACGACTGAGGGACCAAGGCCTGCTAACCTTGGCAGTTTAGGTTGTATTGCCACGCCGCGACCCCAGTTTGGGAGAGCGCGCCGACGGCCATCGCCGCCCGCCTGACTGCCAGCCCATGAACGCACCCGCCAAATTCAGCACTTCCCAGATCCGCAGCGACTTCCTCGAGTTCTTCAAGGGGAAGGGCCACACCATCGTGCCGTCGGCGCCGCTGGTGCCGGGCAACGACCCGACCCTGCTGTTCACCAACTCCGGCATGGTGCAGTTCAAGGACGTGTTCCTGGGTGCGGAGAAGCGCAGCTACGTGCGCGCCGCCGATGTGCAGCGCTGCCTGCGTGCAGGCGGCAAGCACAACGACCTGGATTCGGTCGGCTACACCGCCCGCCACCACACGTTCTTTGAAATGCTGGGCAACTGGTCTTTCGGCGACTACTTCAAGAAGGACGCCATCGCCTGGGCTTGGGAATTGCTGACTCAGGTCTGGAAGCTGCCGGCAGACCGCCTGCTCGTGACCGTCTACCACACCGACGACGAGGCCTATGCGCTGTGGCGTGACATGATCGGCGTGCCGGAAGAGCGCATCGTTCGCATCGGTGACAACAAGGGCGCGCCCTACGCTTCGGACAACTTCTGGCAGATGGCTGACACCGGCCCCTGCGGTCCGTGCACTGAAATCTTCTTCGACCACGGCGCGCATATCGCCGGCGGCCCTCCGGGCTCGCCGGACGAGGATGGCGACCGCTACATCGAAATCTGGAACCTGGTGTTCATGCAGTTCGACCGCCAGCCCGACGGCACCCTGGTGCCGCTGCCGGCGCCGTGCGTCGATACCGGCATGGGCCTGGAGCGTCTGGCGGCGATCCTGCAGCACGTGCACAGCAACTACGAGATCGACGTGTTCCAGGCGCTGATCCGCAAGGCCTCCGAGCTGACCGGCACTGCGGACCTGGAGAACAAGTCGCTGCGCGTGATCGCCGACCATATCCGCGCCTGCTCCTTCCTGATCGTGGATGGCGTGCTGCCGTCCAACGAGGGTCGCGGCTACGTCCTGCGCCGCATCATCCGCCGCGCCCTGCGCCATGGCTGGATGCTCGGCGTGCGTCAGCCTTTCTTCCACAAGATGGTGGCCACCCTGTCGGAGCTGATGGGCGAAGCCTATCCCGAGCTGGCGCAGGCGCGTGACACGGTCGAGCGTGCGCTCAAGGCCGAAGAGGAGCGCTTTGCCGAGACGCTCGATGCCGGCATGAAGATCTTTGACGAGATCGCCTCGCGCTCGGGCCTGACCATTGCCGGTGGCGATGCGTTCCGCCTGTACGACACGTATGGCTTCCCGGTTGACCTGACCGCCGATATCGCGCGCGAGCGCGGGCTGGAAGTGGACATGGCGGGCTTCGAAGCGGCGATGGAGCAGCAGCGCGAGACCGCACGCGCGGCCGGCAAGTTCGGCGGCGGCACTGCGTTGCCGGCCGACCTGGTCGCCCAGCTCAGCCCCACCCGTTTCCTCGGCTATGACCAGCTCGAGGCCGACGACCTCAAGGTCGTGGCGCTGCTCAAGGACGGGCGCCCGGTCGAGGCGATCAGCGCAGGCGACGAAGCCATCGTGCTGACCGACCGCACCCCGTTCTATGCCGAGTCGGGCGGCCAGGTCGGCGACACCGGCCAGCTGCGTGCGGCGGGCGTCGATTTCGCGGTGACAGACACGCACAAGTTCGCCGGCCAGTTCCATGGCCATGTCGGCCGCCTGGCCGCGGGACAGCTGCGCGTTGGCGATGTGGTCTCGGGCAGCATCGATGCCGCCCGTCGCGGTGCGACCATCCTCAACCACTCGGCCACGCACCTGCTGCACGCCGCGTTGCGCGAGGTGCTGGGCACCCACGTGCAGCAGAAGGGCTCGCTGGTGGCGCCGGACCGGTTGCGTTTCGACTTTTCGCATTTCCAGCCGCTCAGCGCCGAGGTACTGGCGATCATCGAGCGCAAGGTCAACGCCCAGGTGCGCGCCAACCATGCGGCCGAAGTGCACAACATGGGCATGCAGGAAGCGCTGGATTTCGGCGCGATGGCGTTGTTCGGCGAGAAGTACGGCGAGCACGTTCGCGTGTTGAAGATGGGCGATTACTCCACCGAACTTTGTGGCGGCACGCACGTCTCGCGCACCGGTGACATCGGTGTGTTCAAGATCACCAGCGAAGGCGGCGTGTCCGCTGGCGTGCGCCGCATCGAGGCGGTGACCGGGCAGGGCGCGCTGGACTACATCGCCGAGGAGGAGCGACGTCTGCACGAGGCGGCCGAGCTGCTCGGCGGCAGCGCGCAGGACGTGGTGGACAAGATTCGCCAGCTCGGCGAGCGGCAGAAGCGTCTGGAACGCGAACTGGAGTCACTGAAGGCCAAGGTCGCCTCGGGCGCCACGGCCGGCCTCGCTACGCAGGCGGTGGATATCGGCGGCGTCAAGGTGCTGGCGGCGCGTCTGGAAGGCTTCGATGCCAAGGCGCTGCGTGATGCGATGGATCGCCTCAAGCAGCAACTCGGCGATGCGGTGATCGTGCTGGCCGGCGTGCAGGACGGCAAGGTGGCCCTGGTCGCCGGCGTGAACGGCGCCGCAACGGGCAAGGTCAAGGCGGGGGAACTCCTCTCGCACGTCGCCAGTCAGATCGGGGGCAAGGGCGGCGGCCGCCCGGATCTCGCCCAGGGTGGTGGCGAGGACGGGCCCGCCCTTGCTCCTGCACTGCAGGGCATCCCTGCGTGGGTCAATCCTCACTTGGCCTGAACGCCGCGCCCGCGAACCTTGATGGCGTGCGGAGCCCTAGTTAACATCCTTGCTCTTTAGTTCCCTTTCTGCGCGGTTCCCTCTGGGGCCGCGCGCTGGCAAAGCTGCCGGCCCCTGGAGATTGTCGATATGTTGATCCTTACTCGCCGAGTTGGCGAAACCCTGATGATCGGTGACTCGGTTACCGTCACGGTGCTTGGCGTCAAGGGTAACCAGGTGCGCATCGGCATCACCGCGCCGAAGGACGTGGCGGTGCATCGCGAGGAAATCTATCAGCGCATCCAGCGCGGCGACGAGCCGGTCGCCTCGGGCGCGGGTGATCGTGAAGAATCTGCGGAATAAAGGGTTTACGTTGACCCCCACTTGCCGGTATTCTTCGCGGCCTGTCACGCAACACGGCTGACAGGTGCAAGATCCGGAGTGATGCCCGAGTGGCCGAAGGGGCTCCCCTGCTAAGGGAGTATAGGGTCAAAAGCTCTATCGAGGGTTCGAATCCCTCTCACTCCGCCAAGTCAAGAATTAAGCCGCTGATTTCAGCGGCTTTTTTCATGCCGCAGCACTATGCCCCATGTTTTGCCCCACACTTTGTGAGGCGACCTGCTGCATGATCCACGCATCAACTTCGGTGGAAAGCCACAGCGATCGGGTGCCCACCTTGTAGGGCTTCGGGAACGTTCCGGCCTGGATGAGGCGATAGATCGTCGCCTCGCTGATGCTGCACTTCGCGCGCACACCTTTGATGTGCAGCAGCGCCAGATCCTTGGGTGCGATGTCGGCGTTGGTGGTCATGCGTCTGGCTCCAGGATGTATCGCACGTCGATCTGCCAGCCCGCCTCGCGCGCGCCCAGCAGGCGCAGCTCGGCCGCGTCGAACTCGTCCAGGCCAAGCCATTCGATCGCGGCGTCGATGTGCTGAGGCGAGATGGTGCGCGCGCTGCTGAACATGTCGTAGACCGTCTGCCGCGCGCACTTCCAGGGTTCGACCAGATCCTGCATACGCCGACCTTCCTCACGCAGGTGGCGACGTAACACCTGCCGTACGGTGGCTTTGCCGAGCGGAACGCGGATGGGACGGCCGCCGCAGGCCATTCCGTTGTTCGGAGCCTGGCGGGGCAGGGTGCGGCCACCGTCAGCCATTGGGAGCCTCCTTGGAGAGCACGTGAGCACGTGGCGCGCATAGGTCGCTACGGCGCGCCAGTACGCTGCCATCGGTCCCTTGCGCTTCTTCCACGCCTTTTCCGCCTCCGCATTGGCCTGGTCGCGCAGCTCACGCATGACGGCCTCGATACGCTGCCGGTCTGCTGGAGGTAACGCCGAGAGCGCGCGGCCTGCTGGCAGGTTGAGCAGCGGGTTGATGTACCCCATCAGCCGCGCTCCTGCTGGTAGGCGTCCCACGCGCGCTGCACACGCTGGAACGCCGCCGGGGAGCCACCATCGCGGTCGGGGTGGTGCTGGGAGCGCAGGCGCCGATAGCTGCCCTCGGGGTCGGCAGGGTCGAGCACGTCGCGCCAGTTCTCCGCCGCCGGCGAAGGCAGGGCCGCGAAGCCGGAGAACGCGCGCTCCAGGATCGCGGCGCCACCGTGCCGCTCGATTGCGCGCATGGCTTCCAGCGTCGCCGCCACCGCGGCCAGGTTGTCGGCCACGCGATCGTAGCTATCGATGGCCATGCAGCGCGGCGGTTCGTTCCGGAAGTAGCGATCTGTCCAGTAGACCGCCACGCCCGGGTCGGCCGGTTCCCGCTGTCCAGACCGCGGCAGACCATCCAGGCGCAGCTCGAGGTTGGTGCTGATCACCAGGTCATCGTCGTGGATGCCCATGCGCTCCAGCTCGGCGCGGACGCGGGCAACGCCGTCGGCGATCGTCACCTGCCGGCTCGTCAACCAACTGCTGGTGCTGGTCGTGCCGTTGCCGTGTTGGCTTGTCCGATATTGGCGCTCCTTCTTCGCGAACCGCGCCGTGGTGCGCTCCGCCGGCGGTGTGCGCTTCCAGCCCACGGGCCAGGAGAGGGGGGATGCTGGGATGGTCATCGTGCCGCGCTCCCATTGTTCCGGTCTGACATGGCGGCGCGGTTGATAGCCTCGTCCAGGATGTTTGCGGCTTTCCGCATTCCTTGGACGTAGGCATTCCCGTGCTGGGCCTGAGTGCCGCGCTCATCGGCGATGTTTCGGATGCGGCGCAGCGCCTTCTGTGCCGGGTGCAGCGCCCCGTCCCGCGCATCCTCCGCCCCAGTGCGGGCGGCGGCGGGACCGAGACTGCGCACCGCTTCCCAGAACGCCTTAGCTGCATCGTCAACCGGGACGCCAGGGGGTAGGACGACCTGGCCGTCGGCGGTGATGCGCACGAGCTCGCGAGGGCTGCCGATAACGATGTCGCATTGCAGGGCGGTCGAGCGGACCGTAAGTGCGCCCGCGGTCGTGGGCCCGACAATGTCAGTGCTGATTTTCATGCTGCCTTCCTTTCGATGAGGCGCCGCCACCAGGGCTGGCGCAGGTGTTCGTTCTCGCTGCGCAGCCGCTCGATCTCGGCGGCCGCGCGCGCCAGTTCCTCGCGCAGCTGGTCCTTGCGCGGCTGGCGCATGCGCTTCGGCGGCTTGGGGAAGAGCTGCGACTTCATGCGTTGCCGCCCTCCTGCGAGAAAGCAGCGAACATGTCCGGGGTCCGGCTGCATCGCGGGGTCGGGGCGGCTTCACCCTCACGGACAAAGGCCGTGCAGCGCGGGCCTGCCTCGTCGCAGATCCACTCGTCGGGGTACTCGGCGTCCTCGATGTCGTGCAGGAATGTCAGGTCCAGGATCAGACAGCCCGCAGGCGAGTCCGCGCATGCGTCAGGCTGCAGGTGCTCGCTGCGCGCGCACTGGCAGCAGAATGCCTCGATGAAGCACGCACCCTCGGTACCGTTGCTCGGGCGGAATTTTTCCCTCATGCAGCGCGCTCCACGGCCGGCTCGATGGTGTCGAACAGGGTGGGCATGGCCATCTCGCGCTCTGCAGCTTCGAGGTAGCGCACCCCGTCGAAAAAGTAGGGCGTGCTCAGTTCAACT
>DASPIU010000041.1:0-11894 GCA_035629025.1 Stenotrophomonas sp. | reverse complement strand
GATGGTGCCGTTGTTGAGCTGGTCGCCCAGGTTGGTGATGGCGGTGGCGTTGTTGGTGACCCGGCCATCGACGTTGCTGATGGCATCGCCGACGTTGTTTACCGTCGTACCGCCGACCGTGTAGGTCGGGCCGGTGATCGTCCCATCCGGGTTGACCTGCGAGCCGCCGCCGAGGGAGTCGGCCACCGACTTGTTGGTGCCGTAGAGCTGGGAACCGTTTACCGCTTCGGTTGAAGTCTCATTGACAGCACCTTTTGCAACACTGGTCAGTACGCGATCACCGGCGGTGCCTGCGAACGAGACCTGTGTACCGTCGGTATCCTTGGCGACCGTGATGTTGCGGCTGGTGGCGTCCTGTTGCACCAAGCCAATCGTACCGTTGTTGAGCTGGTCGCCCAGGTTGGTGACACGACCATCCACTGCGGTCAGCGCGTCACCGACATTGTTGGTCGTCGTACCCCCTACGTTGTACGTCGGCGCGGTCAACGTTCCGTCAGCGTTGACCGCAGCGCCCCCACCCAGGCTGTTCACCACAGCCTTGAGCTGGGAGACGTTGACCGCATCTGTGTCGGCCGTGCCTCGGGCAAGGTTGACGACCTGACGTTGCAAACTGGTTGAGCCAACTGAGATAGCGTTGCCGCGGTTGGCCACTGAGCCGCTGCCAAGCGCGACCGAGCCCGCCTGATTGGCCGACGAGCCAGTACCGATCGCGATCGCGTCATTCGCTTGCGACGTCGCCTGTCCACCCAGTGCGATGGAATTGGCATTGAGCGCCTTTGCGCCTCGCTGGGCATTCGCACCAATCGCAATGGAGCCGGCGCCGCTGGCGGTGGTCGAATCGGCAACTGACAGGGGAGAAGTGCCATTGCCGGCAGCAGACCCGATTGATACTGCGCCCAGACCTGTGGCCTGGCTACCGAATCCCAGTGCCGACGAGCCGACCCCTGCAGCGGAGGTATCGACGCCAAAGGAAGAAGCCCACTTCCCCGATCCCGCGTTGAAGCCCACTGCCGTGCCACCGGAACCAGTGACACTGGCGTAGGAGCCATAAACCGTCACGCCCAACTGGCCCCCGCCATTGGCACTGCATCCGGCCACGAGGGAGAAGGTGCCGCTACCATCCGTCGCTGCAGTCGTACCGGTTTTAACCGTCCTGCCGGGTGTGGAAGGACCTGAGCCGCTCGTACATGAGATGTTCGGAATCAGAATTACGGCGTTGGCGCTTTCAGCCATTCCGCCACAAGCGAGCATGACGACGAACGTTCTGCGGCACAAGGACACGCCCTTTGCGGTGCCAATGCCCGCCGCGCCACCTCTGGCAACTTCGGAGACCACTACGAGGGCCTGCTTCGCCTGATTTCACACAAGCCGATAGATCTTGTTCATGGCCGCCTGCCTTTTGGTTGGGTGGCGGCATGATCAACACTCTCTAACCGGTGTCATATTGGACAAATCTAATGATTTTCTTAGTTTTGTCTTATTGTTGGAGCGCTCGCGCAGATTGACGTCATCGGCCAAACCACTCCTCATCTCAAAGTAGGCTGGCAACCGTTCTCCATTCCAGTGTGGTACTCGTGATTCCACCTGTCAGGGCACGCGACCAGCCGCCCCCCTCCCCGCCCCCCCGCCAGAGGCGGAGATGAGCTAGACCCCCGGGAATTCGGTCACCGCACACTCCCGTTATCTTCCTGCAGCTCTTTCTTGAACGGCACATCCGGCGGCGGGCGCGCCTGCGCTGGTTGCTCATTCATATTCGGATTCGTCAGGCCGCAGCTACCCAGGTTGGCATTCAACAACGACACGTTGCACCTGATACGCGTATTGGTGCCGGGGATCGGAATCTCGATCTGCTTGATGCCCTTGCGTACCCATTCGGCAAGCAGCGATTCGTTGGGCACCCAGTACTGGTCGAACGAAGTCGGCGAATAGTCATACGGCGGCCGCTTCAACCACGTACCGGAACTGGCGATGCGCTCGCGGCTCCAACTGTCGCTGTCGCTACCCGGCGCGCCGCGGGTGCCCTCACCGACGGCTGTGCCCTGCCCCTCCGCCGGAACACGCAGGCTGCCGTCACGGTTGTAAAGTCCGCTACCTTGCGATGTACCCGCCAGATCATCGCCAGCCCGGTCGCGCTGGCCCACGCTCCAGTCATCGCCACGCACCGCCGTGTCCCAGCCGCCGCTGCGGTCGGCCGCGCGCGGGCCGCTGCTGCCACTGGCCGCGGCATTGCCGGCCGGGCGCTCGCTCGCGCGCGTGCCGGTGCCTGCTGTTGTCGGGGAGGGCGCCGCGCCAGCGCGCGCGTTCGCCGCTGCGGCACTTGGTGCGGCCGCCGTTGCTTTCGCGTCAACAGCTGCGCTGGAAGTGGATGGCGCTTGCGACGGAGCCGGCAATGCATTCTCTGCTTGAGTCGACGTTGCCGCAGCGGCGGACGCGTCAGCCACTACCGGCACTTCGATCTGCCGCACCTGCACTTCCGGCGCACGCATCTGCGGTGCCGGCACCTCACGCGCCTGGGGTGCCGGCACGGTGATCTGCGGCGTATCGACGGTCACGACCTCGCGCTCACGCACCTGCGGGGTCGCCTGCCGCAGGCTCGGCGCATCGATCTCGCGCACGCGCGGTGCGACCAGTTGCGGGCGCTCGGCGACGACGACCTGACGTTCGCGCACTTCCACCGGCGGCGGCGGCACCTCACGCGGCGTGGGCACGGCCAGTTCCACCGGCTGCGGTGGCGGCAACACGAAGTCGGTGGTCGGCACCGGGGTCTCGGTGACCTGCAGGGTCTGTTCCGCGATGACCGGTTCGAGCACGCGCGGTGTGGGAACGGTCATCGGCGGCGCGGTCACCGGCTCGGTAGCCACTTCGCTGTCGTTGGCCTCGGCGCTTGCCGTTGCAGGCGGTGGCGTGCTGGCCGCCGCCGCAGTATTGGCCGGCGTACTGCGCGACGAAGTGGCGGGGCGTGCCGGTGCGGGCGCGGGCGCCGCTGCACCGCCAGCGTCAGGTTCGCCCGGTCCGCCACCCGTCTCGGCGGGCGATCCCCGTCCGATCATTTCCAGTTTGACCCGCCCCGCTTCGCCGCCCTCTTCCGGCGGCTGCGCCCAGCGCACCACGGCCACCCACAACAGCAGCAAGAAGAAACACAGGTGAATCAGGAAACTGGCCAGCACCGACAGCCAGTGATACGGCGCTTCGTCGCGCGGCCGCGGTTCCCATTGCTGCCACCACAGGCGGCGGAAGGCCTGCCAGCTGGACAGACGCGGGGCCACGCCGGTCGACGGCCGCGGCGGGCGTTGCGCAACCACGTCGGCCAACGCCCTCGACGGATAGGCGACGGTCGCCACCACGTCGCGCGTGCGCGCCCAGTGGCCCCAGGCAAATGGCAAGCCGGAGCGCCGGTCCAGCAACGGCCCCACCGGCTTGCGCGCCAGCAGGGCCTGGATCAGGTCGGCGGCTTTCGTCACCGGGGCGGCGGGTCAGGCTGCGTCGCGCGGGATATAGGGGGCGGAACCGGTGGCGTGGTCGGTGGCATCGCGCACCGCCGTCACCCCAGCCACCCGCCCCATCAGGGTCTTCTCAATCCCCTGCTTCAGCGTCACGTCCGCCATGCCGCAGCCGTGGCAGCCGCCGCCGAATCGCAACAGCACCAGCCCGTCCGCGGTCACTTCCTGCACCGCCACGCGCCCGCCATGCGAAGCCAGCTGCGGGTTGATCTCGTTTTCGAGCACCCAGCGGACGCGCTCGACCATCGAGGCGGCATCGCCTGGCGCCTCACCCTTGATCTTCGGCGCCTTGATGGTGAGCTGCTGGTTGCCGGTGGCCTGGGTGACGTAGTCGATCTCGGCGCCATCGAGCCACTGCACGCTGTCGGCGGCGATGTAGAGGGTGAAGCCATCGCAGTCCACGGCCCATTCGTCGCCAGCCAGGTCAGCGGGCTCGGCGAATTCAAGGCGCGCATCGGCCTGTGGCGTGCCGGGCTGCACCGCGCTCAGGCGCACGCCCATGCCGGGCACGGCCTCGCGTTCAATCAATCGGCGGAAATGGCCCTGGGCTTTGTCGGATATCTGGATCATTTGGTTATTCTACCTCCCGTAGCGCCGCCGCCCCTGCAAACTCTGCATCCTGCTGCCAGCATTGTCAGCCACCGCGAGGACACCCCGATGACCGACCTCATTCCCCTCGAACGAGCGCACTGCCTGCCGCGCAAGGGACTGGAACACAAACTCGGCGAGGCCCGCCTGGCCGAACTGCTGCCGCAGGTGCCCGGCTGGGAACTGGCCGAAGGCGGCAACGCCCTCACGCGCACTTTCGTCTTCGGCAACTATTACGAGACCATGGCCTTCGTGAACGCCCTGGCCTGGGTCGCCCACCAGGAAGACCACCACCCTGACCTCGGCGTCCATTACAACCGCGCCGTGGTACGTTTTTCCACCCATGACGTCGGCGGCCTGAGCGAGAACGACTTCATCTGCGCCGCCAAGGCTTCCGCCCTGGTCGACAACGGAGTGTGACGATGAACCCTACCTACCGAATCCTGTTGGCCGCTCCCGTTGCACTGGCGCTGGCCGCCTGCGGCAAGTCTGAAGCGCCGAGCGCCCCAGCCGTGGCGCCTACCGAACTGGCCGCCATCCACACCCCGCCGCCGGACTATCCGGTCGAGCTGGCCTGCGCCGGCGCCGGTGGCCAGACCGTGCTCAAGGTGACCGTCGGCACCGAAGGCAAGCCCACCGATGTGCAGGTGTTGCGCAGCAGCGGCCAGCCGCAGCTGGACCAGTCGGCGCAGGCGCGCGTGCGCGAGTGGCAGTTCCGCGCGGCCACCCGCAATGGGCAGGCGGTGCCGACCACCATCCAGGTACCGGTGGACTTCAAGCCGCCGCAACCCAAGCCGGACGAGTGCTTCGCCATCGAGGAACGCGCGCGCCGCGGCGGCTGAGCGCCCACCGCGCCGTTTGCAATATCGACGCCCGGCACTATGCCGCGCGTCTTGCGTCAGGCCATCCCGCGCCGGCGCGCGCGGCGGCGGCGCCAACCAACGACGCCCCACGCCAAACCGCCCAGCAGTAGCGCCCCACCGGCCGCCAGCACCGCCATGCGCACCGCGACCCCGTGCTGGAACACGACCTCCTCGCCCTGCCCGTCCAGGGTGTAGGCGATAACGTAGTCACCCATCGGCCCCAGACCTTCGCGGCCGCCCGCGGCAATCACCACATACTGGCGTCCGTTCACCGCGTACACCGACGGCGTGGCCTGCCCGCCTGCGGGCAGCTTGGCTTCCCACAGCGTCTTGCCGGTGGTCGTGTCCAGCGCGCGCAAGCGCGCGTCGCCCGAGCCACCAATAAAAGTCACGCCGCCGGCGGTGGCAGTAGCCCCGCCGAGGATCGGCAAGCCCGCTTCCACTGGCAGCCAGGGCAGCACTTCCTCCAGCGTGCCGAGCGGCCGCTCCCAGGCCACGCGCCGCGTGCGCAGGTCCACGGCGACCACGCGCCCCCATGGCGGCGCCACGCATGGCGTGCCCTTGGCCGACTTGAGCACGCCGCGGCGCATGCCATACGCCGTGCCTTCCATGTTGTTGAACTCCTGGCCGGGGTATTTCCTCGCGTCGTCCCAGTTGAAGTGGTCGCGTGGAATCAAGGCCACCTGCATCGGCAGGTCATTCACCGGCAGGATGGCAAGCTGGCGCCGCGGATCAACGGCAATGCCACCCCAGTTCACGCCACCGGCCCAGCCGGGCAGCGCGATGGTGCCGCGCACGCTGGGCGGCGTGAACAAGCCTTCCGAACGCAGCGCTGCGATCTGCTGCGCGCAATCGCGGCGCTCGCCTGGCGTCGGGCCCCAGGCATCGGCAGGCGTCAGGGGCTGCATGCGCGCCAGACGCAGTGAAGGCTCGGGCATCGGCTGGGTCGGCGAGGCGTGTTCGCCGGGAACGTCCGACGCCGGTACCGGCACTTCGCTGAGCGGGAACAGCGGCGCGCCGTCGCGACGGTCGAAGGCGAACAGGAACCCGGTCTTGGTTGCCTGCAGCACTGCCTCGCGCGGACCCTGCGCGGTGTGCAGAGTGGTCAGCACCGGCTGCGAGGCCAGGTCGTAGTCCCACAAATCGTGATGCACCAGTTGCCGCGCCCACAGGCGCTGGCCGCTGTGCAGGTCCAGCGCCACCAGCGAATTGGCGTCGCGGTTGTCACCCTGGCGCTCGCCGCCGAAGTAGTCGGGGCTGGCGGAACCGGTCGGCACGTACACGCGACCGTTTTTCACATCGACCGACAGCGGTGCCCAGGCATTGGCCGCACCGACGCTGGCTGCCTGCGTCGGGTTCCAGCCTTGCGCCGCCGCCTGCACGGGATCGCGGCGCACCGGATCCCAGCGCCATAGTTCGCGCCCGCTGCGCACGTCGTAGCCACGCACGACGCCTTGCTCCAGCGCGCTGCCGCGGTTGTCGCCGATCGAGCTGCCGACCACGAGCACGCCGTCGGCAATCACCGGCGGCGAGGTCACCGCGTAGTTCTGCCAACGATCCTGGGGCTGCGAGCGGATGTTGATGCCGTGGCGCAGATCCACCTGGCCGCCTGTACCGAACTGCGCGCAGGGCTTGCCGTCTGTGGCATCCAGCGCCAGCAGGCGCGCGTCGAGCGTGCCGTAGACGATGCGTTCGCGGCATGGGCTGCCCGCTGCGGCCTGCGGGTCGCGCCAATAGCTCACGCCGCGCGAGGCCGGGTCGCTGTACTGGTGGTTGCGTGCGACCTTGGCGTCATGCGACCACAGCTCGCGCCCACTGGCCGCATCCACGGCGAAGGCGATGCCAGTGCCCGTGTTGAGGTACATGCGTCCATCGATGACCAGCGGATTGGCCTCGAAGCGGCGGCGCTCCGGGTCGGGCAGGCCCGCACCGAGTTCGCCGGTGCGGAACGCCCAAGCGATGCGGAGCCGATGCGCATTGCCCGGCGTCACCTGGGTCAGCGCCGAGTACTGCCCGCCGCCCGGCGCGCCGCCGTACTGGGCCCAATCGCCAGCGGGTGCCGCCGCGGCAATGCCCTGGATGCCAGCAACAGTGACCAGCGCCAGGAAGCGCGTGGCGTGGATGGCGTATCGATGCATGTGCGTCCCTCGTCCAGGTCCAGAGGCGAGTGTCAGTGACGCGGGGCCGGCGCTGGCCGGCGATGTGACGACCTGCCGGGTAGCGGGGACGAACCGCGGCCGCGTAGGGCCGGGGCCCTCCCCTTCGGCACTAGCCGAGGCGATCGAGGACTTCGGCCAGCTCAGGCGCCAGCGGCGCGTTGAGCACATACGGCGTCTTGCCACCGTCCAGCGCGAACTCCAGCGAAGCGGCGTGCAGGAACAACCGACGCAGGCCGGCCTGGTCGCGCAGGCGCTTGTTGACCTCGGCCTGGCCGTATTTGTCGTCGCCGGCCACCGGGTGGCCCAGATGCTGGGCGTGCACGCGGATCTGGTGGGTGCGCCCGGTCTCGATGCGCACCTCGCAATAGGAATGTCCGCCCCGCCGTTCGAGGACTCGGAAGTGGCTCAGCGAGGGCTTGCCGTCCGCATGCACCTGGACGTGGCGCTCGCCACCCTGACGCAGGCCGATGTGCAGCGGCGCATCAACGGTCATCACCCCGTCCGGCATGCGCCCGACCAGCAGGGTCAGGTAGCGCTTGGTGATGCCGCGGCCTTCCTCGCCATCCCCCTCGCGCAGCAGCGCCTGCAGTTCGGTCAGCGCCGAGCGCTTCTTGGCCACGATCAGCAGGCCGGAGGTGTCACGGTCGAGGCGGTGCACCAGTTCCAGCGTCTGCCCCGGGCGCAGTGCGCGCAAGGTCTCGATCGCACCGAAGCTGATGCCGCTGCCGCCGTGGCTGGCCACGCCGGAAGGCTTGTTCAATGCGAGCAGGCGACCGTCTTCAAAGACGATGGCCGCTTCCATCCGCGCCAGGAACGCGGCCGGCGGCGCAGCCTTCTCGCCCTCCTCGACGACGCGCAGCGGTGGCACGCGGACCTCGTCGCCTGCCTCCAGCTTGCGCTCGGCCTTCGCCCGGCCGCCGTTGACCCGGACCTGGCCGCTGCGCACCAACTTGTAGACCAGGCTGCGCGGTGCGCCCTTGAGCTGGCCCAGGAGGTAGTTGTCCAGGCGTTGCCCGGCCCGGTCTTCGGGGACGCTGAGATTGCGCGCGGCCGACACGGCTGCCGGCGCCTCGGGTAGCGCGGCCGGCGGAGCCACCGGCGCTCCTGCCGCCGATGGCCGTGACCCCGATACTCGTGGCCCAGCTGTGCGTGGCACCGATGTCTGCGGCGACGCCGGGCGCGCGCCAGCACCACGCGGGCTGGCGGCCGTGGGCTTCTCCGGCTCGCCGCGTCTGCCAGCGCCGGGCGCGGCCTTGCCGCCGGCCTTGGCCGCCTGCACGGCACGCAAGGTGCGGGTGGGCTTCTGCCCCGCCGGGCGGGCGGGTTTGCGGCCTGGCCGCGGGGGGTGGGGGTCGGTCATCCGGCTGTTTATTCTGTTACACTCGGCGGGCGATATAAGGGTTTGATTTCGTTGGAAGTTAATGCAGGCCGAAAGCCTGACTTCCGACGATTCCGGCACAGTGCGCGGCCACCGCCCCCGGGGCGGCCATGTTAGCGGCTCGCCGGCCTGCCCGACCATCGCCGGATGCCTTGGGGGCATCCGCGCTGAACATGCCCCGTGCGACGCCCCAGCCTGCTGGACGCGGCCGCCGGTTCCATAGCAACGACAACGTACACCTAAACAAGAGAGCGCTCCCGCGGCCTGCCGTGGTGTCGTAGCGCTGGAAAGCCCAGCCGGCCTCGTCCGCGCATCGCGCGAGGGGGCGGCGAACCGATCCAGAGGCGAAACGCCATGGCGTTCCGCGCGGTAGCAGCGCGCGAGGAACGCAACAATGAAGCGAATGCTGATCAACGCCACGCAGGCAGAAGAACTGCGTGTGGCCATCGTGGACGGCCAGACCCTGTACGACATCGACATCGAACAGCCGTCCCGGGAACAGAAGAAGTCCAACATCTACAAGGGCCGCATTACCCGGGTCGAACCGTCGCTGGAAGCGGCCTTCGTCGATTACGGCGCTGAACGCCACGGCTTCCTGCCGCTGAAGGAAATCTCCCGCGACTACTTCCAGGCCGGTGTGGACCACCACAAGGCCGGCATCCGCGAGCTGCTGCGCGAAGGCCAGGAGATCGTGGTCCAGGTCGACAAGGAAGAGCGCGGCAACAAGGGCGCGGCCCTGACCACGTTCATCTCGCTGGCCGGCCGCTACATGGTGCTGATGCCCAACTCGCCCAGCGCCGGCGGCGTCTCGCGCCGCATCGAGGGTGACGACCGCGCCGCCCTCAAGGAGGCGATGGACAAGCTCAACATTCCCGACGACATGGGCGTGATCATCCGCACCGCCGGCGTCGGCCGCGATGCCGAAGAGCTGCAGTGGGACCTGGACTACCTGCTGCAGACCTGGAAGGCCATTGCCGAGGCCGCGCTGAGCAAGCCCGGCCCGTTCCTGATCTACCAGGAATCGCGCCTGATCATCCGCGCCCTGCGCGACTACCTGCGCTCGGACATCGGCGAGATCCTGGTCGATACCGACGAGCTCTACGCTGACGCGCGCGAGTTCATGCAGCAGGTGATGCCGCAGACGCTGCGCAAGCTGCGCCACTACAAGGACGACATTCCGCTGTTCAACCGCTTCCAGATCGAGTCGCAGATCGAGAACGCGTATGAACGCAATGTCCGGCTGCCCTCCGGCGGCTCGATCGTGGTCGACCAGACCGAAGCCCTCACCGCCATCGACGTGAACTCCTCGCGCGCCACCAAGGGCAGCGACATCGAGGAAACCGCGTTCCAGACCAACCTGGAAGCGGCCGAGGAAGTCGCCCGCCAGCTGCGCCTGCGCGACCTGGGCGGCCTGGTGGTGATCGACTTCATCGACATGTCCTCGAGCAAGCACCAGCGCGAGGTCGAGAACCGCCTGCAGAACGCCCTGAAGTACGACCGCGCGCGCGTCCAGCTCGGACGCATCTCGCGGTTCGGCCTGATGGAAATGAGCCGCCAGCGCCTGCGCCCGAGCCTGGGCGAGTCCAGCCAGATCGTCTGCCCGCGCTGCGATGGCCATGGCCGCATGCGCAGCGTCGAATCCCTGTCGCTGTCGATCATCCGCGTGGCCGAAGAGCACGCGATGAAGGAGAACACCGGGCAGGTGCTGGTGCAGGCCCCGGTGGAGATCGCCAACTACCTGCTCAACGAGAAGCGCTCGGCCCTGCGCGAGATCGAACAGCGCCACGATGCGCCGATCATCATCGTCGCCGACGAGCAGCTGCACACCCCGCATTACGAGGTCACGCGCCTGCGCGAGAACGAGCTCGGCGAGGAAAGCGGCAAGCCCAGCTACCAGCGCGGCACTCCGCGCAAGCTGCCGGTGCATGCGCTGACCAAGGCGCAGCTCAACATCCCGACCATGCCGGCGGTCACCTCGATCAAGCCGAGCCAACCGGCACCGGTGCGCGAGGAGCCCGTCGAGGCGGCGCCTGCCGCAGCTCCGGTGCAGGTTGCTCCGGCGCCGGCCCCCGCCAGCGGCGTGGTCGGCTGGCTGAAGCGCATCTTCGGTGGCGCCGAGCCGGCACCGGCTGCCCAGAGCGAGCCGGCGCAGCGCCCGCGCCAGGGTGATGGCAGCCGCGCCGGTGGTCGCAACGAACGCAACGCCCGTCGCGATGGCCGTGGCGGCGGCGGCCAGGGCCGCGGCAACAACAACAACGGCAACGCCGGCGCGCGCCGCGAGGAGCGTCGCGACGACCGCCAGGAGCGTCGCCAGGACGAGCGTCGTTCCGGCGGCAACGCGCCCGCCCAGGCCAACGCCGGCAAGCCGCCGCGCGACGCCGCTGCCGGCAACAAGCCAAAACAGCCCAAGCAGGCGCAGAACGCCCAGCAGCAGCCGCCCAAGCCGCCGCGCCAGCCGGCCGAGCAGTCCCCTGCCCCGACCGAAAAGCAGCAGCGTCCGCCGCGCGTGGCCGATGAACCGGCCACTGCCGTGGCGGCACCTCTCGCCGCTGCCGCGACCAGCGCAGCGGTCGCGGCGCCGGTTACGCCGGCCAACGTCGAACCGCGCGTGCGTGCCGCCGTGCCGGCCGAGGCCGAGGCCGTGCCAGTGGCGCCGGCGCCGGCCGACCAGTCGTCCGTGCCGGTGGAAGCGGAACTGTCGCAGACCGACAACGGCCTGGCCGCTCCGGGCGCCGAGGCGGCCGGTGCTGGAGACGATGCCAATGGCGAAGGCGGCAGCCGCCGCCGTCGCGGGCGCCGGGGTGGCCGTCGCCGCCGCCGCGGCGGGACTGGCACCGGCGAAGCCGGGCAGATCGACGGCGCGGAAGGGAGCGACCAGGACGATGACGGCGAGCTGGATGCCGAACTCACCGAAGGCGCGGCGCCGATCCCCGCGGGCAACCAGCCCGAGTTCGAGTTCGAGGACGAACCTGGCGCGGCCAAGCCTGCTACGGCACGCCGCGAGACCCAGCGCGCGCCGGCTGCCGGCCGTCGCGAGCCGGCGTCGGTAGCGGGCCCGGCCTCGGCCGCTGCCGTCGCGGCGGTGGCAGGTGCTGGCGACGAGCCGGCTGCGTCGCCGCAAGCGTCGTCTGCCGTTGTTGCCGCGACGACCGTCGACCCGACCGTCGAGGGAATGGGCTCGCCGGCTCAGGCTCCGGTGGCCGACCCGGAACCGGCGCAGGTGGCCGCCTCCACCGCGGTGACCCCGGAGCGCACCCCGACCACGGCGTCCTTCACCGCCGTGGAGACCAAGCCCGTCGAGGGAGCCTGGCGCACGGAAGCGGCCGACATCGCCGAGCCGGCACCCGCGATCCAGGAAGCCGCAGTCGAAGCGGTCGATGTGGTCGACCCGGCCGCCCCGACGGCC
>DASPIU010000040.1:0-93539 GCA_035629025.1 Stenotrophomonas sp. | reverse complement strand
CGGCCGCGCGCCGAACCATCCACACGAACGGCCGCGCGCCGAACCATCCACACGAACGGCCGCGCGCCGAACCATCCACACGAACGGCCACGCGCCGAACCATCCGCACGAACCGCCACGCGCCGAAACCAACCCTCACTCAATAGGCTGATCCAACATCAACTCCCGCGCAAACCGCACCGGCGGCGCCCCGTAAGACAACATCTGATCGTGATAAGCCTTCAGATTGAACTTGTCCCCCAGCTTCTCCTGCACCGCCTTGCGCGTATCCAGATGCTCCTGCAGCCCCACGAAATACGTCGGCAACTGCGCAGACGACAACTGCGCCCGCACCCACTTGCCCGACGCCTCGCTTTCCTGCTGGAACGCATCGTGCGTCATCAGATGCATCGCCTGCTCACGGCTCCACCCATCCACATGCACCCCCTGATCGAGGATCGCATTGGCAATCGTGCGCAGATAGAACTTCAGCTGCACCAGATGGAACAGCGGATCGTTATCCAGATAACCCTGCTCCTGCATCATCCGCTCCGTGTACACCGCCCAGCCCTCGGCATACATGCCCGAACGCAACACCGCCCGCAGCGTCGACGGGAATTTCGCCGAATGCCAGCCTTCCAGATAGTGGCCCGGGATGCCCTCGTGAATCGACAGCAGATGGATCATCCGCGAGTTGTACTCGCGCAGGAACGAGTCCGCCTGCGCCTGCGTCCAGTCATCGGGAATCGGCGAAATCGCGAAGAACGTCGCCAGATTCTTGTCCAGCGGCCCCGGCGAATCGCAGTAGGCCACCGCCACCCCGCGCTGGAACTCCGGCATCAGGATCACGTCCACCGGCGCATCCGGCAGCGTCACCAGATCCTTCTCCCGCACGAAATCCGTGGCCGACTTCAGCGCCGCCTTGGCATCGTCCACCACCTTGTCGCGCGCCGGATGCTGCGCATACGCCAGCTCCAGCGCCGCCTCGATTGCCTTCTGCTGCTGCTCGTCGCTGGGCTGCTCCGGCAGCGCCGGCGCCCCCGGCTTGTCCTTCAGCACCTGCCGCGCGATGCCGTACATGTCACCACGCACCCGCGTCAGCTCGGCCTGCGCACGCTGCTTGATGTCCTCGCGTGACAGCGACGATACCAGCGCGAACTTCAGCTTCTGGTCGTATTTTTCCGCGCCGATGCGGAAGTCGCCCTTGGCGTTGGGCACCAGCGTCTTGTCCAGCCACTCCTGCTGCTCGGCCACCGCCTTCTTCAACCCGTCAATGGCCGCCTGCGTGCGCGCCGCGTCGGCCGGGGCCAGCTCGGCCAGGTGCGGGGTGATGAAGGTCTCGATGATCGAGAGGATGCCCTGGTTCTGCTTGGCCACGGTCTGCGCGTGAATCAGCGGCACTCGCGCCGGGTCCAGGTTCTCGCGCGCCTGGGCGAAGATCTGCGGAATCTTCTCCATGCGCTCGGTCGCCGACTTGATGCGCGCAGGCAGCGGCGCGAACTCACGCGCCATCAGGCCGTAGATCGCGCCGCCGGCCAGGTTGTTGTAGATCTGCGGGTCCCAAGCCCAGCTCTGCAGCACTTCGCTGTTCCAGATGTCCGATTGCAGCTGGTTACGCAGGATCGCCGCATCGACCTGGTTCTCGCGCGAGAGCTGCTTGGGGTCGAGCTTGTCCAGGTCGGCCAGCAGCGCCTTGCTGGCATCCAGCGCCTTCTGCCGGCCGGCCGCGGAGAGGTCGTCGATCTGGCCGTCGAAGCGGTGGTCGCCGATCTGGGTTGCGCCCACCGGCGACAGCTGCATCCAGGTATCGAGCGCCCTCTTCGACAGCTCGGCGAACTGCGCGTCCTGCGCCTGAGTGGCGCCGGCGCTGGCGGCCGGGGCGCCGGTGCTGGCGGTGGGAGCGGTGTCGGCCTGTTTCTGGCAGCCGGCAAGGGCGGCGAGCAGGGCGGCGGCAAGCAGGGTCTGGCGCATCGGGGCTTCCGGTTGGACGAAAACGCCGAGGATAGGCGCCCCGGGGTGCCAGCGCACATGCCTTTGGATTACCTTGGCCCTTTCAGCCGGAGGGATACCCGTGCAATACGAAGGAAGCTGCCACTGCGGCCGCATCGCATTCACCCTCACCACCGACGCGCCGGTCACCGAGGCCATGGACTGCAACTGCTCGCTGTGCCGGCGCCGCGGTGGCCTGCTCTGGTTCGGCCCGCGCGAGGCGCTGGCAGTGAGCGCCGCGCCCGAGGATGTCGGCGAGTACCGTTTCAACCATCACCACATCGCCCATCATTTCTGCCGGCAGTGCGGCATTGCGCCTTTCAGCGAAGCCCTGGACCCGCGCAGCAACCAGCTGATGGCGGCGGTGAACCTGCGCTGCGTGCCGGCGCTCGACCTGGCGACGCTGAGCATTACCTCGTATGACGGAGCCAGCCTGTAGGGGCGAGGCACCCAGCGGGCATTGCGATTACGAATTGGGTTCTGTAGGAGGGGCTTCAGCCCCGACGGGCGGAGTCGCGCGCCGTCAGATGGCGGTCGCGGCTGATGGCCCAAGGCCACAAGAGCCGCTCCTACAGTGCAGCCGTCATGCGGCAGGAGGCTCAACCCTCGTCCTGCTCGAACTCCACGAACACGTCCAACTCCAGCGCCAGCTCCTGTACCGCATCGCGAACCTTCTGCGCGGTGGACGCATTGCCGGCTTCCACTTCCAGCTCATGCGTGCCCGGGCCCTCGTCGTCGGACAGGCCGGCCGAGCTGGAGTCGTCGTCGTCCAGGTGCGGCATCAGGTCATCCACTTCCTCGACGTGTTCGATTCCGTCCAGGCTCAGCAGCAGGTTGCTGATGGCGCGGGCGTCATCCTCGCTGCCGGTGATGCGCAGGCGCAGGGTGGGCATGGCAGAACTCTCCGTTACGGGGGAGATTCAAGCCTAGGCAGGGGCAGGGCAAGGCGAAGTGAGGACGCCGCCGCGCCAGCAGCCCTCACCGCGCCGCGCGGCGCTCAGCTTTCCCCGATTCCCAGCAGCTCCGCCGGCAGTGGTGGCAGCGGCGTGCGTTCGTCCAGGGCCTCGCGCCGCAGCCAGTCGATCATCAACTGCGCGGCCGCATTCGGCGGCTGGTGCTCGGGGTGCACGATGTAATACGCGTAGCGCGGGCGCAGCGGCGGGCCGGGCAGGCGTACCAGTTCGTAACGTTGCAGGTAGGGCTGGGCCACCAGCCGTCGCGCCAGCACCGCACCCATGCCGTATACCGCCGCGCGCAAGGCCTCGGTGCTGTCGCTGAAGCTGTGCATGGGCGGCAGGCGTACGCCACGCACGCCGGCCGCGCGCAGCCAGTCGCGCCAACTCTGTGGCGACATGTCCGACAACAGCGGCAACTGCAGGATGTCGGCCGGCTCGCGCACCTGCGCCAGTTGCGGCAAGGCCGGCGAGGCGACCGGAAACAGCGCGTCCTCCATCAACGGCAGTGCGGTCACCCCCGGCCAGCGCCCCGGCCCGTAGCGGATCGCCAGGTGCGGGCCGCCATCGTCAAAGCGCGCCAGCGCGCTGCCGGTGTGGATTTCCAGGCGGATGTGCGGGTGCAGCGCGCAGAAGCGCGGCAGGCGCGGCAACAGCCAGCAGTAGGACACCGAATGCAGTGTGGTCAGGCGCAGCGGCACGGTCTCCGGCAGCGGCCGCAGGTCGCCGGCCACCGCGCTGACCTCGGCCAGGGCGGCACTGGCGGCATCGGCCAACTGCCGGCCCTCGGCGGTCAGGGTCACGCCGCGCGCGTGGCGCTGGAACAACGGCGCGCCGAGCAGCGATTCGAGCTTGCGGATGTGGTGGCTGACCGCGCTGGCGGTCAGGTGCAGTTCCTCGCCGGCCAGGGCGAAGTTCTGGTGCCGGGCGGCAACGGCGAAGACGCCCAGCGCCGGCAGCAAGGTAGGGCGCAGGTTCACGGTAGGCGAGCCACGAATGAGATTTGTCGCTGCGCGTGATACTACGCGCTTGTCGGCGCCCTGGCGCGGGAGGATGCTGGCCGCCCTTGTCAGGTTCCCCTTGCCATGAACACCAGCGCCGCCCCCTTGCAGCACCGTGTCGTGTTTGATTTCGAGATCGACTTCAGCAACGGCGGCGGCCTGCAGGGCCAGGATTTCCGGCTCGACATCGACGGCGAGGATATCGACGATGCAGCCCTGGCCGAACTGCTGGTAAGCGATCTGCGCCTGCTGATGGTGGGCGACGTGCGCATCGTGCGCCGGCGCATCATTACCGAGCCGCACAAGCGCGTGAGCCCGGAGCCGGCATGAACGACAACACCCTGCAAGCGACGGTGGCCCGCGGGCGTGACTGGCGCACCCCGCTGGAGCTGGGCGTGCTCGGCGCGATCTGGGGCTGCTCGTTCCTGTTCATGCGCATCGCCGCGCAGCCGTTTGGCCCGTTCGCGCTGGTCGAGGTCAGGCTGCTGCTGGGCGCGCTGGTGCTGGCGCCGTTCCTGTGGAAGTCGCGCGCGCTGTTCCCGCCGCGACGCTGGCTGTGGCTGGTGCCGATCGGCCTGGTGAACTCGGCCATTCCCTTCCTGCTGTTTGCCTGGGGCGCCGAGCGCGCGCCAGCGGCAATCGGCGCGATCTGCAATGCGATGACCGTGCTGTTCGCCGCGCTGGTGGCCTATCTGTTCTTTGGCGAGAAGATCGGCACGCGCCGCGCGCTGGCCTTGCTGGTCGGCTTCGTCGGCGTGGTGGTGCTGGCCACCGGCAAGTCCGCGGGCCTGAGCGTGGGCCCGGCGGTGTTTGCCGGCGCGCTGGCCTCGCTGCTGTACGGCGTCGGCGTGAACCTGGTGAAGCGGCACATGACCGGACTGCCGCCGGCCGCCTCGGGCGCGGCGACCCTGGGCAGCGGCGCGATCCTGCTGTTGCCGCTGGCGCTGACCCACTGGCCGCAGGCGCCGATTCCGCCGGTGGCCTGGGCCAGCGCGATCGCGCTGGGCATGTTCTGCACCGGCTTTGCCTTCCTGCTGTATTACCGGTTGATCTACCGGGTCGGGCCGGCGCTGGCCTCTACGGTGACCTATCTGATCCCGGTATTCGGCGCGCTGTTCGCCTGGCTGTTCCTGCACGAGCCGATCACCGCGCGCATGCTCGCCGCCGGTGCGTTGATCCTGGGCAGCGTGGCCTTCAGCCAGCGGCGCTGACACCGTCGGCAGCGTGGCGGCGCAGGCGTTCGTACAAGGTGGAGCGGGCGATGCCGAGCTGCCGCGCCGCGCGCGACAGATTGCCCTGGCAGTCGCGCAGTGCCGCGTTGATGGCCTCGCGTTGCAGGCTGCGCAGGTCAGTGCCCGCCGGGTGGGCGCTGGCGTCGCCGTTGCCGAGGCAGGCGGCCACGTCGTCGGCGCCGATCTGCTCGCCATTACCCTCCCATAGCAGCCGCTCCATCACGTTGCGCAGTTCGCGCACGTTGCCGGGCCATTGATACTGCGCAAGGCGGGCCACGGCCGCCGCCGACAGCGGCGGCGGCGGGCGCGCGCCGTCCTCGGCTGCGCGCAGCAGGAAATGCCGCGCCAGCAGGGCGATGTCGCCTTCGCGTGCGCGCAGCGGCGGCACCGGCAGGCGCAGCACCGCGATGCGGTAGTACAGGTCATGGCGAAAGCGGCCCTGGCGCACGTCCTCGGCCAGGTCGCGATGGGTCATGGCGATGACCCGCGCATCGCTGCGCACCGGCACGTGGCTGCCGATGCGGTAGACCACGCCGTCTTCCAGCACGCGCAGCAGATAGGCCTGCTGTTCGAGTGGCAGTTCGCCGATCTCGTCCAGGCACAGGGTGCCGCCGGCCGCCGCTTCCAGCTTGCCGGGGTGGCCGGCGGGATCGGCACCGGTGAAGGCGCCGCGCGCGTAGCCGAAGATCTCGCTGCCGATCAGCTCGCGCGGCAGGCCGCCGCAGTTGACCGGCACGAACGGCCCGGCCGGGCGTGACAGCTGGTGCAGCAGGCGCGCGAACAGCTCCTTGCCGACGCCGGTTTCGCCTTCGATCAGCACCGTGCGACCCGCAGCGCCGGCGATGCGTTGGCACTGGCGGCGGGCCGCGTGCATCGCCGCGCTTTCACCGATCAATGCGGGCACGTTCGCGACGATGGGTGCGGCGGTGTGGGCCGGGCGGCTGCGCGGCGGCAGGCGCACGGTCGCGCCGATGATGTCATCGTCGCGGTCTACCAGTTCGACTTCCGCGTCCGGCAGCAACTCGCGCAGACATTGCCGCCAGCGCGCCGGGGGATCGTCGGCGAGCAGGGCCAGGCACTCGCGCGTGCCGTGCCGGACCAGCCACGGCGACAGCCGCCGCCGCGCCTCGCTGTCGGCATGCAGCAGCACGCCGCCGCGCCCCAATGCGATAGCCGTGCCGCCGCGCGCGCTGCTGCCGCGCGCACCAAGCAGGGCGGCGGTGAGCTGCACGGCCTCTTCAGCCAGTTGCTGGGCCAGCCGCGTCTCCACCAGCCGGCTCAGGGTCAGCGCATGCGACAGATCGTGTGGATGGCAGGCACCCGGTGGGCCGGACAGATCGATGGTGCCCATCACCCGGCCGCTGGCTGGATCGGTGATCGGCGCGGCCGCGCAGCCCCAACCCTGCACACGGCTGCAATAGTGTTCGTAGGCGCGAATGCAGACCGGGCGCGCCAGCGCCAGTGCGGTGCCGATGGCATTGGTGCCGATGTCCGCCTCGCGCCAGCGCCCGCCTTCGCCCAGGCCGATCTCGCCGCCGCGCTCGCGCGACCGCGGATCGCCGGCCGCGCGCAGGATGACACCGTCAGCATCACTGAGCAGCAGCATCGAATCGGTGCGCGCCAGCATCTCGTCGGCCTGCGCCATCGGCTCGCGCGCCGCGGCCAGCAGCCGCCGCTGCGCATTGCGCAAGCGGTGCAGCTCGCCGGCGCCGAGCCGTTCGGTGGCGTGACGGGCGACATCCACGCGTTGTTGCCGTGAACGCGTCCACGAAGCCACCACCGCGGCAGCGACGGGCAAGGCGGTCATCCCTCGCGTGACGAAGTCTTCCCAGGCACGGCGTAGCAGTCGTTCTTCCATCCCGGCATTCCGCGGCTGAGGATCAACAGGGCTTGCGCGTTAGCGCTCTTCTACACCCGTGTGGCGACGGCGGGAAGCGATCGCCTGCATCGATGCGTGTAGCAAAGCCGACAGGCCCTGACCGGATTCCGGACAGTGGCGCAGGCGCATGCAGAGCCAGCCCACCTTCTTGCGCCGTCTGCACGGCGCCACGCCGCTGGCACGGTTCCTGCGCCACCGCCCACGCCCGCGCATGCGGCGTGGGCGCACGGGAGGAAATAACCATGTCAGAAAGCCAGACAAGAAACGTGCAGGTACTCGGCATCGACGCTGGCGGCACCATGACCGACACCTTTTTCGTCGACAGTGCCGGCGAATTCGTGGTCGGCAAGGCGCAAAGCACGCCGGACAACGAAGCCGAAGGCCTGATCGCGTCCAGCATCGACGGCCTCGGCGGCTGGAGCCTGAGCCTGGAGGAAGTGTTGCCGCAGCTGCAGACCGGGGTGTACTCCGGCACGGCAATGCTCAACCGCGTGGTCCAGCGCAAGGGTTTGCGCTGCGGCCTGATCGTCAACGCCGGGATGGAGGATTTCCATCGCATGGGCAGGGCGGTGCAGTCGCACCTGGGCCTGGCCTACGAGGACCGCATCCACCTCAACACCCACTACTACGACCCGCCGCTGGTACCGCGCGCGCTGACCCGCGGCGTGGTCGAGCGCATCGACATGTTCGGCCGGGTGGTGATCCCGCTGCGCGAGGAAGGGGCGCGCAATGCCGCACGCATGCTGATTGCCGAAAAGGTGCAGGGCATCGTCATCAGCCTGCTGCACTCCTACAAGAACCCGATGCACGAGCGGCGCGTGCGCGACATCGTGATCGAGGAGGTGGAGCGCGCCGGAGCGAAGATCCCGGTGTTCGCCTCCACCGACTACTATCCGCTGCGCAAGGAAAGCCACCGCACCAATACCACGGTGCTCGAAGCCTACGCCGCCGAGCCGTCGCGGCAGACGCTGCGGCATATTTCCGAGGCATTCCAGCAGCGCGGCACGCGCTTCGACTTCCGGGTGATGGCCACGCACGGCGGCACGATCTCCTGGCAGGCCAAGGAACTGGCGCGCACGATCGTGTCCGGGCCGATCGGCGGGGTGATCGGCGCCAAATATCTCGGCCAGACCCTGGGCTACCGCAACATCGCCTGTTCGGACATCGGCGGCACCTCGTTCGATGTGGCCCTGATCACCCAGGGCGAGATGACCATCCGCAACGATCCGGACATGGCCCGGCTGGTGCTGTCGCTGCCGCTGGTGGCGATGGACTCGGTGGGCGCCGGTGCCGGCAGCTTCATCCGCCTGGACCCGTACACCAAGGCGATCAAGCTCGGCCCGGACTCGGCCGGTTACCGCGTCGGCGTGTGCTGGCCCGAAAGCGGCATCGAGACCATCACCGTCTCGGACTGCCACATCGTGCTCGGCTACCTCAATCCGGACAACTTCCTCGGCGGGGCGATCAAGCTCGATCGCGAGCGTGCCTGGAACGCGGTCAAGCAGCAGCTGGCCGACCCGCTCGGGCTGAGCGTGGAAGACGCCGCGGCCGGGGTCATCGAGCTGCTCGACTCGGAACTGCGCGACTACCTGCGCGCGATGATCTCCGGCAAGGGCTACAGCCCGGCCAGCTTCGTGTGCTTCTCCTATGGCGGCGCCGGCCCGGTGCACAGCTACGGCTATACCGAAGGGCTGGGCTTCGAGGACGTGATCGTGCCGGCATGGGCCGCGGGCTTCTCGGCCTTCGGCTGCGCCGCGGCGGATTTTGAATACCGCTACGACAAGAGCCTGGACATCAACCTGGCCCCGGACGCCAGCGCCGCCGAGCGCGAAGCTTCCGCCGCCACCTTGCAGCAGGCCTGGGACGAGCTCACCGCCAACGTGCTGGAGGAATTCCGCCGCAACGGCTACGAGGATGCGGCCGTGCGCCTGCAGCCGGGCTACCGCATGCAGTACCGCGGCCAGCTCAACGACCTGGAGATCGATTCGCCGCTGCCGCAGATCGCCACGCAGGACGACTGGTTGGCCTTGCAGCAGGCCTTCAACGACACCTATGGCCGGGTCTATGCAGAGTCGGCGCGCTCGCCGGAGCTGGGCTATTCGGTCACCGGCGCGATCATGCGCGGCAGCGTGCCCATCACCAAGCCGAAGATCCCGGTCGAGCCACTGGGCGATGTGCAGCCGGCAGCGGAAGCCGCGATCGGCACGCGCCGCTTCTACCGCAAGCGGCACTGGGTGGATGCCCGCCTGTACCGCATGGAAGCCCTGCGCCCGGGCAACCACATCGTCGGCCCGGCGGTCATCGAATCGGACGCGACCACCTTCGTCGTGCCGGAGGGCTTTGAAACCCATCTCGACGGCCACCGCCTCTTCCACCTGCGTGAAACCCACGCCGGTCACGCCCACAAGGAACAGCAACCATGAATGCCCCAACCCATGCGTCACGCCGCGGCCTGGTCCGCGGCGGTGAAACCCTCAAGCAGCACCGCGACCGCGTGCTCGCCGCCACCCGCGCCAGCGGCCACTACGCCGGCCTGGAACAGATGGCCCTGCGCGATGGCGACCCGATCCTCTACAACAAGCTGTTCTCGCGCCTGCGCGCCGGCGTGGTCGATGCGCGCGAGACCGCCAAGAAGATCGCCGCCTCGCCGATTGTCGAGCAGGAGGGTGAGCTGTGCTTCACCCTGTACAACGCCGCCGGCGATTCGCTGCTTACCTCCACCGGCATCATCATCCACGTCGGCACGATGGGCGCGGCGATCAAGTACATGATCGAGAACGACTGGGAGCGCAACCCCGGCATCGCCGATCGCGACATCTTCTGCAACAACGACTGCCTGATCGGCAACGTGCACCCCTGCGACATCCACACCATCGTGCCGATCTTCTGGGAGGGCGAACTGGTCGGCTGGGTCGGCGGCGTCACCCATGTCATCGATACCGGCGCGGTGGGGCCCGGCTCCATGGCGACCGGGCAGGTGCAGCGCTTTGGCGATGGCTATTCGGTCACCTGCCGCAAGGTCGGGGCCAATGACGAGCTGTTCCGCGACTGGCTGCACGAAAGCCAGCGCATGGTGCGCACCACGCGCTACTGGATGCTCGACGAGCGTACCCGCGTGGCCGGCTGCCATATGATCCGCCGGCTGGTGGAGCAGGTGATCGCGCAGGAGGGCATCGAGGCCTACTGGAAGTTCGCCTACGAGGCGGTCGAGCATGGCCGCCGCGGCCTGCAGGCGCGCATCCGCGCGATGACCATTCCCGGCGTGTACCGACAGGTCGGTTTTGTCGATGTGCCGTATGCGCATGAGGACGTGCGGGTGCCATCGGATTTCGCCAAGGTCGACACCATCATGCATGCGCCCTCGGAGATGACGATCCGCGCCGACGGCACCTGGCGCCTGGATTTTGAAGGTTCCAGCCGCTGGGGCTGGCATACCTACAACGCGCACCAGGTGAGTTTCACTTCCGGCATCTGGGTGATGATGACCCAGACCCTGATTCCGACCGAGATGATCAACGACGGCGCCGCCTACGGCACCGAGTTCCGCCTGCCCAAGGGCACGTGGATGAATCCGGACGATCGCCGCGTCGCCTTCTCCTACGCCTGGCACTTCCTGGTGTCGTCGTGGACAGCGTTGTGGCGTGGGCTGTCACGCTCCTACTTCGGCCGCGGCTACCTGGAAGAGGTCAACGCCGGCAATGCCAATACCTCCAACTGGCTGCAGGGCGGCGGCTTCAACCAGTACGACGAAATTCACGCGGTGAATTCGTTTGAATGCGCGGCCAATGGCGTCGGCGCCTCGGCGCATGCCGACGGGCTCAGCCATGCCGCCGCGATCTGGAACCCGGAAGGCGACATGGGCGACATGGAGATCTGGGAGCTGGCCGAGCCGCTGATCTACCTGGGCCGGCAGATCAAGGCCAACTCCGGCGGCGCCGGCAAGTATCGCGGCGGCTGCGGCTGGGAGAGCCTGCGCATGGTCTGGAACGCCAAGGACTGGACCATGTTCTTCATGGGCAACGGTCACATCAGCAGCGACTGGGGCCTGATGGGCGGCTTCCCGGCCGCGGCCGGCTATCGCTTCGAGGCGCACCAGACCGATCTGGCGCAACGCATCGCCAATGGCGACCCGCTGCCGTTCGGCGGCGACGATCCCGATGTGGCGGCCTACGAGAAGACCATCCCCGGTGCGCGGATCAAGCGCGACAAGCAGGCGATCACCACCGAGGCCATGTTTGCCGACTACGACCTGTACCTCAACACCATGAAAGGCGGCCCGGGCTTTGGCGACCCGCTCGACCGCGAGCCGCAGGCAGTGCTGGATGACCTGCTCGGCGGCTACGTCAGCACGCCGTTCGCCGAGGGCGTGTATGGCGTCATCCTGACCCAGGACGGGCACGGCCACTGGCAGGTGGACGCCAAGGCCACCGAGCGCCAGCGCGCGTTGATCCGCAAGCAGCGTCTCAAGCTGTCCAGGCCTACCCGGCAATGGATGAAGGAAGAGCGCGCACGCATCCTCGCCATGGACGCCAGTACCCAGGTGCTGCAGATGTATGCGTCCTCGTTCCACCTGGGGCCGCGCTTCGAGGCCGACTTCCGCCGCTTCTGGGAGTTGCCGGCGGAGTGGCAGCTGCGCGAGGAGGACATCGGCATCCCGCACTACGGCTCGCACCACCACATGGACCTGTCCGAACTGCCCGACGTGCACCTGGTGCAGCTGGTCGAGGAATGAGGAGAACGACATGAGCTATTCCACCGCCAAGATCGCCGACCTGATCGACGGCAAGATCGATCGCGACACCTTGCACCAGATGCTGTCCACGCCCAAGGACGCCGAGCGCTTCACCCAGTACCTGACGGTGCTGCAGCAGCGCGTGCCGTGGCCGGACCGGATCATTCTGCCGCTCGGGCCGAAGCTGTATGTGGTGCAGCAGGCCGACACCCTGCGCTGGGTCATCAAGTCGCAGGCCGGCTACGTGTTCTGCCACTGGCGCGAGAACTGGAAGCTGCACGCGCGGGTGCGCGTGCGACACAGCCAGGCCGATCTGGCCGAGCTGTATCCGCGCCTGATGGCGCCCAGCCAGGGCTGGCAGACCCTGCGCGAGTACTACTGTCCGGCCAGTGGCGACCTGCTTGAAGTCGAGGCGCCGACCGAGTGGTATCCGGTGATCCATGATTTCGAGCCGGATATCGAGGTCTTCTATCGTGACTGGCTGGGCCTGCCGGTGCCGGAACGTAACGACAATTGAGGGAATCGGGCGGCGGCCGGGCTGCGTGCCGGCCGCCGCCTGACACGGTGCTTGCGTCATCCCGCCAGTGGTGCGCAAATGGGCTCGCGTAGGCGGCGATGCCTGCTTAGGGTGGCAGGTGGCCGCGCGCGATGCGTTGGTCGTTCCCTCACCGGAGACACCCAATGAAAGCACTCGTGTATCGCGGCCCCGGCCGCAAGGAATGGACCGACGTGGCCACGCCGGCCCTGCTCGCACCCACCGATGCGATCGTGCGCATCACCCACACCACGATCTGCGGCACCGACCTGCACATTCTCAAGGGTGATGTGCCCACCGTCGACGAAGGCCGCATCCTCGGCCACGAAGGCGTGGGCGTGGTCGAAGCCGTCGGCGATGCGGTGGCCAACTTCAAGCCCGGCGACCGCGTGCTGATTTCCTGCGTCACCGCCTGCGGCCGCTGCGCCAACTGCAAGAAGCGCCTGCATGCGCATTGCAGCGACGGCGGCTGGATTCTCGGCCACCGCATCGACGGCACCCAGGCCGAGCAGGTGCGCATTCCGCATGCCGACAACAGCCTGTATCTGGCACCGGAAGGCGTGGACCCGGAGGCGCTGGTGATGCTCAGCGACATCCTGCCGACCGGCTTCGAGATCGGCGTGCTCAGCGGCCAGGTGCAGCCGGGCGACACGGTGGCGATTGTCGGCGCCGGCCCGGTTGGCATGGCCGTGCTGCTGACCGCGCAGTTCTACTCGCCCGGGCGCATCATCATGGTCGACACCGATCCCGCGCGGCTGGAAGCGGCCCGCCGCTTCGGCGCGACCGATGTGGTGGACGCCGGTGACGGTACCGCCGTCGAGCAGCTGATGGCGCTGACGGATGGCAAGGGTGTGGAGGTGGCGGTGGAAGCGGTGGGTATTCCGGCCACCTTTGATACCTGCCAGTCGATCCTGGCGCCGGGTGGGCGCCTGGCCAACGTCGGCGTGCATGGCAAGCCGGTCGAGCTGCAGTTGCAGACCCTGTGGATTCGCAATGTCGCCATCACCACCGGCCTGGTGTGTACCTACAGCACGCCGATGCTGCTGCAGATGCTCAAGACCGGCAAGGTCAGGCCTGAGCAGCTGGTGACGCACCGCTTCGCCCTGGACGAGGTGATGCAGGCCTACGAGGTCTTTGCCAATGCGGCGCAGGCCAAGGCGATGAAGGTCATCCTGCAGGCGGCGTGAGCGCGCCGCCGCGCGGTCACTTCGGTGTGCGCACCGGCAGCGGCACGTTGCACAGGTCGATGTGCCCGGCCGGGCGCTTGTAGAAGTCGTCCACGCGGTTGCGCCGCGCCTCGGTGGCATCGCGGAAGGTCTGGCTGTCGGTGCGCAGCAGCTGCAGCGGCGTGCGCTCGGCCGCCGGCACTTCGCTGGCAAGGCGGATCGCGCGGATCGGCGTGCGCTGCGCGGGGTCTTCGTAGAAGCCCATCGGCTCGGGCCCGCGTGGCGTGGCGCTGAGCAGTTCCATGCCCTTCACCACGCGCCCGACGACGGTGATGTTGTTGTCGAGCTGGCGCGGCGACTGGCCGATGACCACATAGAGTTCGGCGCCCACGCTGCTGTCGGGTGCGTTGTTGCGGCCGGCACCGACCGCACCATAGCAATGCGCCAGCCAGGTCTGGCCATTGGCGCCATCGCGGCCGACGGCAAAGCCGTCGCTGAAGCCCACTTCACGCGCCCAGCCGTCGCGGTCGGGCAGCGGCGAGAACGGCAGGCCCTTGGACGGACGCGCGAATTCGGCCGGCAGATGGGTCTTGGCGCTGCCCACGGACTTGGCCTTGGCCGGATCGTCGGCATCGGCATCGCCGAACTGCACGACGAAGTTGTCCTGCGCGCGGTAGATCGAGGTGCCGTCCCAGAAGTGTTCGCGGGCGAAGGTGCGGATGTTGTCGACGTGGGCCGGCGCGAACTGCGGCGCAAGTTCGATGATGACGCGGCCGTTGGGCAGTTCGAGGTAGAGGGTGTTGGCCGGGTCGAGGCTGCGCCAGTCGCTGGCGGGAGAGGCATCGAGGATCTGCTGGGCGCTGCGGTAGGGAGCGGCGTGGGCGAGTGCGGGCAGAGCGGCGAGCAGGGCGCAGGCGAGCAGGCGGGCGGTCGGGCGCATGGAGAGGGCCGGAAGGAGGTCGGCCGATTCTGGCCCGGCGGCGGGGCCGGGCGCCACTGCCATCAGCGACGCGGCTTGCGTTTGACGTAGAGCTGCTTGCGCAGCTTGGCGACGATATCGCCCTGGGCATCGATGACGTGGGTGTCGAACCAGTGCAGGGTCTTGTCGCCGTTGGCGGTGGCGCTGCGCAGTTGGTCGAGGACGGCGTCGTCAATATCGAATTCGGCGTGGACGGTGCCGCGACCGGGTTTGACGAATTCGATGGTCGCGGCCTTGTCCCAGACGTAATAGTCGCGGCCGATGTTGTGCATGACCAGGAGCATCCAGAACGGGTCGGTCATGGCGAACAGGCTGCCGCCGAAGTGGGTGCCGACGTAGTTGCGGTTCCAGGGGCGCATGCGCAGTTCGACGCGGGCGTGGCGGTAGTCGTCGGACAGTTGGGTGACGCGGATGCCGGGGAACAGGAACGGCGGCCAGAGGTTGAGGCCGAGGCGGAAGAGCGAGGCTTTCATGCGTTGGCAGGCGAGGGTGGGGCTGTCGCGGAGCCTACCATACGTGCCGGTACGGGCCGGGACCGGACAGAGAGGGTCCCGGCTGCGTAGGAGCGGCTTCAGCCGCGACCGCCATCCGACAGATTGCGACCAACAACCGGACGCAAACGCCCGGCCCTTGTTAAAATAACAACGCCGACATCTTCCGCCGGTACTGCCCCACCAGATCCTCGTCCTCGATCACGCGGAAGGCATCAATCAGTGTCTTGCGCGGCAGACCTTCCGCATAGTTGCGGTCCAGGCGCAGCAGTTCGATCAAGTGATCGAGGGCAGCCTGGTCCTGGCCGTCGAGCAGCAGGCGTACGCCAAGCAGGTGGCGCGCGCGCAGGTCGGCAGGGTCACGAGCCAGGGCCTGTTCCAGGGCGTCGGCGGCCGGGGCGTCCTTGAGGGTGTTGGCAAAACCGAGGCGGGCACGGGCGCGTACGGCGCGATCGTCAGTGGCTAGGTTGGCGGGCAGGGCGTCGAGCAGGCGGCCAGCTTCATCGGCCTCGCCGGTGCGCAGCAGGGCCAGGGCGAGGTCGAGCTTGAGTTCGTCCTTGTCCGGCTCGACGGCCGTGGCCTGGCGCAGGCGCGCGACTTCGGCATGCGGGTCGAGCACGGGCGCCGGGGCGGCGGCCTCGGGTTCGGCGGCCGCGGCCGGGACGACGCCGTGCTGGGCCAGGAATTCGCGCAGCTGGCCTTCCGGCAGCGCGCCGGGGAAGCCATCGACCAGTTGTCCGTCCTTGACCAGGAATACCGTCGGCACCGAGCGGATCTGGAAGGCGGCGGCAATCTGCTGCTCCTGGTCCACATCCACCTTGGCCAGCTCGAAGGCGCCGTTGTATTCGGCGGCGAGCTTTTCCAGGATCGGGGTCAGCGTCTTGCAGGGGCCGCACCAGGTGGCCCAGAAATCCACCAGCACCGGCACTTGCAGGGACTTCTGCAGGACCTCGGCTTCAAAGGTCGCGGTGGTGGCGTCGAATACGTGCGGCTTGTCGGACATGGCAGGGGGATCGTGGCGACGAGAGGCCCTCTATGGTGGCAAATGCCCGGGTCTCAAGCGAGCCGCCCCAGCGTGCGACCTGCGATTGGCCGCGCGCGGCAGCTCAAGTTGTGCCGCGCGTGGCCGATGCCTTTACGTTCGCGCCGATGCCGCCTGTCGGGGAGACAGGCGCGCAGGCCCGCGTCAGTGCCGGGCACGGCGAGCAAGGGAGACGGTGTATGGAAGGCGCCAACGGCGCCCAGTGCGGTGCGCGTGGCCTGATCACCCTGTCCGGGGTGCTGGGCGTGTGTGCGCTGGAGCTGGTGGTGCTGGATGGAAACCTGCCCGCGGCGCGAGTTCACAGCGCGGTGCGCGAAGGGCTGCGCGCGTGCACGATCAGCACGGCGTTCGCCATGCGTGGCCGCTTCGTGCTGCCGCCGGAATGGTGCCTGCTCGGCTGCATCCATCACACCGACGAGGCGACCAGCTGGTGCCACGGCGCGCCGCTTGCCGACGGCAGTCTACTGACCTTGATGCCCGGAGCCGCCAGCGAGTTCGTGCTCAGCGCCGGCACCGCGCTCAGCGTGCTGGTGCTGCCGTTCGCGCGCGTGCAGGAGAAACTGGACCCGGCACAGCTGCGCGAGCTCGGCAGCCCGGCGCTCACGCTGTCGCACCTGCATCTGCCGCCGGAGCATGCGCTGCGCGACGCCTATCAGGCGTTGCAGCAAGGCATCACGGCACATTCGGCGGCGATGAACGTCGCGGCAGCGCATCTGCCAGTTGATCCATTGCTCGACCAGCACGTGCGCGCGCTGGCCGCGGCCGGCGATTTCGACCGCGCGGTCAGCGGCCGCGGTCGGCATACGCACTACCGCATCCTGCGCCGCGCCGAGGACTTCATGCGCAGGAACCTGCGCCACAACCTCTACATGAAGGACATCTGCGAAGCGGCCGAGGTCAGCGAACGCGCCCTGCGCTATGCCTTCGACGACCTGCTTGGGGTATCGCCGAACCGCTACCTGGCCCTGCTGCGCCTGTGCGCGGCCTGCCGTGCGCTTTCCGCCGCCGATGCCACGCGCAACTCGGTCAAGGCGATCGCACTGGGATACGGCCTGTGGGACCTGTCGCGCTTTGCCGAAAGCTACCGTCGCACGTTCGGCGAGTTGCCACGCGACACGCTGCTGCGGGCGTGCACGCAGCAGCCCTGATCCGGCGCCTGTGCCCGGCCGCGCATGCCGATGCGACAATGGCCGCTCATCCACGCGCGCGCCAATCCGCGCGCCGCAACCCGGAGCTGGTGGTGAGCAAGCGCGAACTGTGGGGCCGCCGCGCGGCCATGATCCTGCTGCCGTGGCTGGTGCTGGTGGTGGCCGGCTTCGGCCTGGCCCTGCCGGAATACTCGCAATGGCGATATCCGGTGGCGCTGCTGGGTGCCAGTGGCATTGACCACGCCCGCGCCTTTGGCCTGCTCGGCTTCGTCGTGCCTGGCGTGCTGGCCGCCTTTGCCGCGCTGGCGGTGTTTGCCGATGACCGCCAGTCCTGGATCGCGCGGGTCGGCGTGCAGCTGCTATTCCTGTCCGGCCTGGCCTTTGCCGGGCTCGGCCTGTTCCCGCTCGATCCGATGGACCTGGAAGGCCCGGCCACCCAGCATCATTCCACCGCCTGGCTGCTGTGGGAGGTGGCCTTCATCCCGGCCATGCTGGCGCTGGGCATGGCCGTGGCCAGCCGCGACCGCGACCGCGGCCTGGCCTGGCTGTGCTGGGGCGCGGGCGCGGTGGTGCTGGTGACCGGGTTCGTCCCGCTGCTGCCCGCGCCGCTGGCGCAACGGCTGGGCTTCGCGGCCTGGGCGGCCTGGTTCGGGCTGGCCGCCGCGCGCTGGCCGCAACGCGCCTGAAGCCGGCCGGGGCAGGGGTCCCGGTGGTGCCGGGGCCGGCCCGGGCCTGCCTGGATCAGGCTGGCGTCCGCCTGCCGTTTGGAGCACCTGCTGCACTGCGGTACCCTTTCACGCTTTGCGCCGCCGCGTCCCGACCGTGTCCATGTCCACCGCCGAAACCCACGCCTACGACCCGCAGCTGGTCGAAACCGCCGCCCAGCAGTATTGGGATGCCACCCGCGCCTTCGAGGTCGACGAGACTTCCGACAAGCCGAAGTTCTATTGCCTGTCGATGCTGCCGTACCCGTCCGGTGCGCTGCACATGGGCCACGTGCGCAACTACACCATCGGCGATGTCATCAGCCGCTACCAGCGCATGACCGGCAAGAACGTGCTGCAGCCGATGGGCTGGGACGCCTTCGGCCTGCCGGCCGAGAACGCGGCGATCAAGAACAAGACCGCGCCGGCGAAGTGGACCTACGCCAACATCGAGCACATGCGCAGCCAGCTGAAGTCGCTCGGCTATGCCATTGACTGGTCGCGCGAGTTCGCCACCTGCCGCCCCGAGTACTACGTGCACGAGCAGCGCATGTTCACCCGGCTGATGCGCAAGGGCCTGGCCTATCGCCGCAATGCGGTGGTGAACTGGGACCCGGTGGACCAGACCGTGCTGGCCAACGAGCAGGTCATCGACGGCCGCGGGTGGCGCTCTGGCGCGCTGGTGGAAAAGCGCGAGATTCCGCAATGGTTCCTGCGCATCACCGACTACGCGCAGGAGCTGCTCGACGGCCTGGACACGCTGGACGGCTGGCCCGAATCGGTCAAGACCATGCAGCGCAACTGGATCGGCCGCTCCGAAGGGCTGGAAATCCAGTTCGACGTGGTCGATGCCGCGGGCGCGCCGCTGGAGCCGCTGCGCGTGTTCACCACCCGCCCGGACACGCTGATGGGCGTGACCTTCGTTTCCATTGCCGGCGAACATCCGCTGGCGCTGCATGCCGCCGCGCACAACCCGGCCCTGGCGCAGCTGCTGGCCGAGCTCAAGCACGGCGGCGTGTCCGAAGCCGAACTGGAAACGCAGGAAAAGCGCGGCATGGACACCGGGCTGAAGGCCGTGCACCCGATCACCGGCGAGCAGGTGCCGGTGTGGGTCGCCAACTTCGTGCTGATGGGCTACGGCACCGGCGCGGTGATGGCGGTGCCCGGCCATGACCAGCGCGATTTCGAGTTCGCCCACAAGTACCAGCTGCCGATCCGCCAGGTGGTGGCGCTGAAGTCGCCGCGCAACGAAGCCGAGAAGCACTACGATCCGGCCAACTGGCAGGACTGGTACGGCGACAAGACCCGCGAACTGGAGCTGGTCAATTCGGCCGAGTTCGACGGCCTGGACTATTACGGCGCGTTCGAGGCCCTGGCCGAGCGCTTCGAGCGCCAGGGCCGCGGCCAGCGCCGCGTCAATTACCGCCTGCGCGACTGGGGCGTGAGCCGCCAGCGCTACTGGGGTTGCCCGATCCCGGTGATCTACTGCGACAGCTGCGGCGCGGTGCCGGTGCCCGAAGACCAGTTGCCGGTGGTGCTGCCCGAGGACGTGCAGTTCAGCGGCACCGGCTCGCCGATCAAGACTGATCCGGAATGGCGCAAGACCACCTGCCCGCAGTGCGGCAAGCCAGCCGAGCGCGAAACCGACACCTTCGACACCTTCATGGAGTCGAGCTGGTACTACGCGCGCTACACCTCGCCGGGCGCGCGCGACATGGTCGACAAGCGCGGCAACTACTGGCTGCCGGTGGACCAGTACATCGGCGGCATCGAGCACGCGATCCTGCACCTGATGTACTTCCGCTTCTATCACAAGCTCATGCGCGACGCGCGCCTGGTGGACAGCGACGAACCGGCCACCAACCTGCTGACCCAGGGCATGGTGATCGCCGAGACCTTCTTCCGCCACAACGCCGATGGTTCCAAGGACTGGATCAACCCGGCCGATGTGCAGGTGCAGCGCGATGAGCGCGGCCGCGTGGTCGGCGCGACGCTGGTCGCCGATGGCCAGCCGGTGCAGATCGGCGGCACCGAGAAGATGTCCAAGTCCAAGAACAACGGCGTTGACCCGCGCGCCATGGTGGACAAGTACGGCGCCGACACCGTGCGCCTGTTCTCGATGTTCGCCGCGCCGCCGGAGCAGTCCCTGGAGTGGAACGAGGCCGGCGTCGATGGCATGGCGCGCTTCCTGCGCCGGCTGTGGACGCAGGTGCACAAGCACGCGGAAGGTGGCCGCGCGCCGGCGCTGGAGGTGTCCGCGCTGGATTCGGCGCAGAAGGCGATGCGCCGCAAGACCCACGAGACCATCGGCAAGGTCGGCGACGACTACGGCCGCCGTCACAGCTTCAATACCGCCATTGCCGCGGTGATGGAACTGTCCAACACGCTGGCCAAGTTCGAGGACGACAGCGCCGCCGGCCGTGCCGTGCGCCAGGAGGCGCTGGAGGCCATGGTGCTGCTGCTCAACCCGATCACCCCGCATGCCAGCCACGCGCTGTGGCAGGTGCTGGGTCATGGCGAGACGCTGCTGGAAGACCAGCGCTTCCCGCAGGCCGATGCCGCCGCGCTGGTGCGCGATGCGCTGACGCTGGCGGTGCAGGTAAACGGCAAGCTGCGCGGCACCATCGAGGTCGCCGCCGATGCCGGGCGCGAGCAGGTCGAGGCGCTGGCCCAGGCCGAGCCGAACGCTGCCAAGTTCCTGGAAGGGCTGACCGTGCGCAAGGTCATCATCGTGCCGGGCAAGATCGTCAACATCGTCGCGGCCTGAGCAGCGCGAGCGGCGTGCGGCGGAGCGGGGCGCCGGCATGCCGGTTGCCTCAAACCGCGTTCACGCCGGCTCGTGCAGCCTTGGCTACCGGCGGCGCGCGGCCCAGGGCGCGCGCCATTCCCCGCATCCCGGTTGCCGCCCACCGCCCGCTGCCCCAGACTGTCCTCATGATCCGAGCCCCGTACACCTTCGCCGCCGCCCTCGTCCTCACCCTGGGCCTGAGCGCCTGTGGCTTCCATCTGCGCAATTCGCTCAGCCTGCCGGCCGACACGCCAGCGGTGCGGGTGCAGTCGGCGGCGCCGTACAGCGAGCTGGTGAAGATCCTCAACCGCGGCCTGGTCGCCTCCGGTGCCACCCTGGCCGATGAAAAGGCCAAGACCGGCTTTGCGACGCTGCAGGTGTTGTCCGAACGCTGGGGCGACCTGCCCATCGCCATCGACGCCGAAGGCCGCGCCCAGGAATACAGCCTGCGCTACGCGGTGATCTTCACCTTGCTGCGCGCCGATGGTTCGGTGCTGGTGCCGCAGCAGGTGATCGAGCAGTCGCGCGACTACGTGTCGCCGCCGCAGGACGCCACCGGTACCGCGACCGAGCGCGAAATCCTGGCCACCGAACTGCGCCGCGAGATGGCCGCGTCGATCCTGCGCCGCATCGACAGCGTGGTGCGCGCACGCCTGGAGCACGGCCAGTCGCTGGAGAACCCGGCCACGCCGGCCACGACCACGCCCGTGCAGCCGCCAGAGCAGCCGCCGGCGCAGTAAGCGCCGCGCAGCCACGGCATGGAGCTTCGACCCGAACAACTCGCCAGCCAGGCCGCGCAGCCATTGCAGCCGGTGTACCTGGTGGCCGGCCCGGAAACCCTGCGCGTGCTCGAAGCCGCCGACGCCATTCGTGCGCGCGCGCGCGCCGAGGGCATCGGCGAGCGCGAGGTGTTCGACGCCGAGGGCCGCGATTTCGACTGGAACCAGCTCGAACAGAGTTTCAATGCGCCCAGCCTGTTCAGTGCGCGGCGCCTGGTCGAAGTGCGTCTGCCCAGCGGCAAGCCGGGCAAGGACGGCGCCGAGGTCATCAGCGCCTTCTGCGCCAATCCGCCGCCGGACGTGGTGCTGCTCATCACCGCCAACGACTGGAGCAAGGCGCACCACGGCAAGTGGGCCGATGCCATTGCCCGCCTCGGCACCATCGCGGTGGCCTGGGCGATCAAGCCGCATGAACTGCCCGAATGGATCGAGCGCCGCCTGCGCGCGCGCGGCCTGCGCGCCGACGCCGACGCGGTGCAGCGGTTGAGCGAGCGCGTGGAAGGCAATCTGCTGGCCGCCGCGCAGGAGATCGACAAGCTGGCCTTGCTGTCCGATGGGCAGTCGCTGGACCTGGCGGCCATGGAATCGCTGGTCGCCGACGCGGCGCGCTACGACGTGTTCCGCCTGGCCGAGGCCACGCTGTCCGGACAGCCAGCGGCGGTCGGACGCATGCTCGCCGGCCTGCGCGGCGAAGGCGAGGCGGTCGCCGGGCTGATGCCGATCCTGATCAAGGAACTGCTGCGCACCGCTGCCCTGGCGCGGGTGCAGGCGCGCGGCGGCAATCTCCCTGGCGAAATGAAGGCCCAGGGCATCTGGGAATCGCGGCAGGCACCGTTCAAGCGCGCGCTGGCACGGCACGCCGAACCGCGGCGCTGGGAGCGCTTTGTCGCCGAAGCGTCGAAGGTGGACCGCATCGCCAAGGGCCGCGGTGACGGCGACGCCTGGGTGGCGCTGGAGCGTCTGCTGCTGGCCGTGGCCGAAGCACGTGCGGTGCGCCTGCTCGTGGTGAACTGAGCCCGCAAGGGATGAGTGCCGCCTACGCCGATGAGGGGCTGCTGCTGTGCTACGGCGGCACGTTCGACCCGATCCATGCGGGCCACCTGGCTATCGCCCGTGCCGCCCGCGATGCGTTGCAGGTGCCGGTGCGGCTGATCCCTGCCGCCGACCCGCCACACCGCGCGCCGCCCGGTGCCGACGCGGCGCAGCGTGCGCGCATGATCGAACTGGCCATTGCCGGCGAGCCCGGCCTGCAATTGGACCTGCGCGAGCTGCGCCGGGCACAGCGCCAGGACCGCCCGTCCTACACCTACGACACCTTGCACGACCTGCGCGAGGCCTGCGGCCCGCGGCGGCCGATCGCCTGGCTGCTCGGCGCCGACAGTTTCGCCGGCCTGCCGCAATGGCATCGCTGGCAGGAATTGGGTGAGCTGGCGCATCTGGTGGTCGCGCAACGCCCGGGCAGCCCGCTGGACGTGGCATTGGCGCCGGCCCTGGCGGCCTGGGCGCAGCCGCGCTGGGCCGACGATGCCGCGGCGCTGAGCCAGACCCCGGCCGGCCGGGTCTGGCGCCTGCGCCAACCGCTGCGCTCCGAATCGGCCAGCCAGGTGCGCGCGGCCATTGCCGAAGGCGCTGACTGGCGCGCGCTGGTGCCGGCGCCGGTTGCGGCCTATATCGCCGAGCAGGGCCTGTACGCCAGCTCCGGCACCTGAACGCGCCGCTGGCGGCGTTTGCCTATAATTCGCGCATTCCCCTCGAGTCGTCCGCTTTGACCAGCCAAGCCCAAGTCATCAAGACCCGCATTCCCACCCCGCCGCCGGCGCTGCCCGTGTTGTTGTCGACCGTGCGCGAGGCCATCGAGGAGCTCAAGGGCAAGGAGGTGGTCGAGATCGACGTACGCGGCAAGTCAAGCGTGGCCGACTACATGGTGGTGGTGTCGGGTACGTCGACGCGCCACGTCAAGTCGATTGCCGATGAAGTGGTGAAGTTCGCCAAGCGCCTGGATCTGATGCCGCTGGGCGTGGAAGGCGAGCGCGAGGCTGAGTGGATCCTTGTGGATCTGGGCGATGTGATCGTCCACGTGATGTTGCCGCGGGTACGCGAGTTCTACGCGCTGGAGCGGCTGTGGACGGTAGGCGACCAGCGCCCGGCCGATTTCGACGACGAAGCCGAAGAGGCGTGAGCGTGGCGGCGGTGCCGCGGCGATGAAGGCGCGGCTGATCGCCACCGGCGAGCGTGCGCCGGCGTGGGTGGCGCAGGGTTTTGCCGAGTACCAGAAGCGGCTGTCGCATTGGCTGCCGCTGGAGCTGGTGGAGATCGAGCCGGGATTGCGCGGCAAGGGCCGCGACGCGCAGCGGGCGATCGATGACGAAGGCCGCCGGGTGTTGGCGGCGTTGCCGAAGCAGCCCTACGTGGTGGCGCTGGACGTGCCGGGCAAACCCTACAGTTCGGAGCAGCTGGCGCAGCGGATGGCGCATTGGCGCACGCTGGGGCGCGATCTGGCATTTCTGATCGGCGGGCCGGAAGGGCACTCGGGCGAGGTGCTGAAGGTGGCCGATGAGCGGTGGTCGCTGGGGCCGTTGACGTTGCCGCACATGCTGGTGCGGTTGTTGGTGGCGGAGCAGTTGTATCGGGCGGCGGCTGTGTTGGCTAATCATCCTTATCATCGGGGATAGATGGGTTTGGTTTTTTTGTTGTTGCGGCCTGCGGCCGCTTTTTTTTGGGTTTTTTTGGGCTGATGGTTTGTGGGCTGCGGTGTTGGTGGGCTCGCATGGTTCTGTGCGTGGCAGCCGGGGGCAGGCCCTGCCAGGACACGACGTAAACCCGTCCCTGGGGTCTCGTAGGCAACATCCATGTTGCCTACGGTCCTGGCAGGGCCCGCCCCCGACTGCCCGACAGATCGCTGACGGCGGATCGGAGAGCGGCCTGGTCGGGGACGCGGGCTTGTTGATGGCTGATGGCTGGCAGCGCTGGTGGCTGTGACCTTGTAGGAGCGGCTTCAGCCGCGACAACCGAAGCCGCGATCTGGCAGATGGCAGTCGCGGCTGAAGCCGCTCCTACAAGACAGCCGGCAAAAAAAGCCCGGGCATCTCTGCCCGGGCTGGAGGAATCGCTAACGAAGGGTCAGGCGCTGATCAGTTCCAGGTCACCTTTGCACCCACGGTGAAGTAGCGGCCGATCGCGCCGCTGAAATGCAGCGGGTTGTAGTTGATCGCGCCGTAGGTCGCCGGGTCCAGCGGAGCGGTGCGGTCGAACACGTTCTGCACCGAGCCGAAGATCTCCAGGATGTCGGTCGCCTTCCAGTTCGCGGACAGGTCGAAGGTGGTGAACGAGGCCAGGGTGCAATCGCCGGGGGCCGGGGAACCGTCGGCACGGAAGTTCAGGCAGGTGTCTTCCTTGGAACCACCGGTCTCCGGCGTGTTGTCCATCGAGCTGATGTAGTTGACGATGCCGCTCACCGACCAGGCGTTGTAGTTCCACGTCGCACCGAAGTTGACGCGGTCCTTCGGCGTGCCAATGCAGTTGGTCACGTCGCAGTTGCCGTGGGTGCCGGCGTACTCGTGGGTCGTGTCGCCCTCGGTGCGCTCGAACTTGCTGATGTGGCTCCACTGCAGGTCCAGACGCAGGTCGCCGTATGCACCCAGCGGGATGTCCTGGCGGATGTCGGTGTCGATGCCCTCGACCTTGGACGAGTTGGCGTTCACATACTGCGTGTTGATCGCCAGGATGCTGCCGGTGCCCGGCACGCCGTTGAGCAGGTCGGTATCGCGCAGCACGTTGCCCGCGGCGATCGCGTCGGCGGTGGAGCCCTGGGCGATCTCGTTGGTGCGCTTGATGCGCCACGCATCGACGGTGATCGAGGTGGTGCTGGTCGGCTGCAACACGATGCCCAGGCTGTAGCTCTTGGACTCTTCCGGGGTCAGGTCCGGGTTCGGCGTGGTGATGATCGCTACCGGCTGCAGACCGCAGTCATCCTGGGTGCCGCCCGGGGCCGGCGTGCCGTTCGGGCAGCGCACCGGGTCCAGCGCGTTGGAGAACGCGGCCAGGCCGCCATCGCCGTTCTCGGCCGGGTTCGGCGCGCGGAAGCCTTCGGCATAGGTACCGCGCAGGGCGAACCAGTCGACCGGGTTCCACTTGAAGCCGACCTTCGGCTTCACCGCGTCGTCGCCGCTCTCGTACTTGTCATAACGCGCCGCGGCGTTCAGTTCCAGGGTCTCGAGCACTGGCGCGTTCAACTCGACGTAGCCGGCATACACGTTCTGCGTGCCGTCGTAGGCCGAATAGCCGAGGCCGATGATGTCGCCGATGTCGGTGTAGCTCTGCGGCGTCAGCGAGTTCTTGGTGCGGCGCCACTCGGTGCCGAAGGCGATCGACAACGGGCCGCCGGCCAGGTCAACCAGCCCGCGCGAAGCAGTGAAGTCGAACATGTCCAGGCTGGAGCGCGCGTAGGCGCGGATTTCCGGCGAGATGAAGTCGTACAGGCTCTGCGGGTTGGCGTCCGAGCCCAGGCCGATATTCCACACGCCGCCCGGGCAGGCCGGATCGCTCAGCGCGCACTGCACCGCGCTGTAGCGCAGGAAGCCGCTGCGCTTGTTGACCAGGCTGGTCGACGAATGCAGGTAGGCGGTGTCGTAGTCCCACTCGCCCCAGGTGCCCTTGACGCCTGCCAGGAAGCGGATGAACTCGTTGGTGTTGTTGGTCACGCGCGAGCCCACATCGGCGGCGTTGTAGCGCACGCGCACGGCTTCGCCCGGGAACGGGTTGTCCGGATGGTCCGGGCCGAGCACGGTGGCACCCGGGCCGCTGTTGGCGTTGACCGGCCCGCCGGGATAGCCCCAGGCGCCAGACACGTTGGAGGGCGTGTTGCGGAACGTGGTCTTCTTCTTTGAATAACCCATTTCCACGTAGATCTCGGCGTTGTCGCCCACGGCGAAGCTGGCGCGGCCGAACACGTTGGCGTACTTCTCCTCGGGCGTCAGGTCACGCCAGTTGGCCATGTCCCACAGGCAGCCGCCGCCGGCATCCTGCGGCGACACGTTGGAGAGCTGGTCGCAACCGGGCAGCGACACCAGCAGGCCGGTGGCCGGGTCGAACACGCTGCCGACCTGCGAGTTGCCGCCGCCCGAGCCGCCGCCCGTAATCGAGCCGCCGAGGAACTGACTGCCGCCGGCGCTGTAGCCCCACGGCCGCAGGTCGCCGGTGCCGATCCAGTCGCGGTTGCGGCGGTCGGAGACCTTGATCGCGTCGGACTCGCCGACATCCAGGCTGAAGAACGCGTTCCAGCCGTCTTCGGCGAGGCTGCCGGTACCGGCGGTCAGCGTGGCCTTCTTCTGGTCGCCGTCGCCTTCTTCGGAGATGCCGTAGGAGCCACGCAGGATGGCGCCGGTGAAGTCGCTGCGCAGGATGATGTTGACCACGCCGGCGATGGCGTCCGAACCGTAGATCGCCGAGGCGCCGTCCTTGAGCACTTCCACGCGCTCGACGGCATCGAGCGGAATGGTGCTCAGATCCGTGAAGACCTTCTGCCCGTCATCGGCCAGGCCATAGGTCGCCATGCGGCGCCCGTTCAGCAGCACCAGCGTCGAGCCGGCGCCGAGGCCGCGCAGCGAGATGCCGGCGCCGCCGCCGGCAAAGCCGTTGCCGAAGGTCTTGGGAATGGAGCCAGAGCCGTCGGCGGTGAGCGTCTGCAGGTACTCGGCTACCGTGGTCTTGCCGGTGCGGTCGATGTCCTGGCGGGTCACCACCTGTACTGGCGACGGGGTCTCGGTGTTGGTGCGGGGGATGTTGGAGCCGGTGACCGTGATCCGGTCCAGGTTCGTCGCCGCTTCCTGGGCGAGCGCGGGCAGCGCGGCGCTCGGGGCAAGGATGGCGAGCAGGGAAGCGAACAGGGGCGTACGGCGGCGCGGGGGAGTGGTGGTGGCGTGGCGAATCACGGCTCTCTCCTGACAAAAAGTGAAAAAACTCGGCAAATATGTCGGGAGGGGGAACCGACCTTGCCGAATTTGGTTTTTTTCAGGTGATTGAGTAGTGAAGAATTACTTAATGCGCACCGTTCATGTTGCGCTGGTGTAAAGGTTCATGAAGCTTGATCGGGGCTAACTCACGCTGTCCAACGCTGCCATCAGCGGCTGCAAGCCGGCCGCATAGGGCGCCCACTTCGGTTGTTCCTGCAGCTTCGGCGTGGCGCGCACCTGCACGGCGCTGGCCGTGACCACGCCGCGTTGCCTGCCTTGGGTGCTGAGCATGGCCGGGGCGTAGTCGATGCCGCAGAACGCGGCGACTTCGCGCATCACCGCCTCGGGTTCGCGCAGCAGGCGCGCGTAGGACACATCGAGGACGCGGCCAGGCAGACGCTGATGCCAATGCGCCATCAGGCGCTGATACAGGCGGTGGTACTGGCCGAGCTCATGCAGGTCGTAACTGTAGGGATTGGCTTCGGAGAACAGCTCGCGCAGGTTGGAGAAGCAGGTCTCGACCGGGTCGCGCACCATGTGCAGGATCCTTGCCTGCGGCAGTGCCGCGGCAATGAAGCCGAGGTTGAGGAAGTTGGAGGGCAGCTTGTCGGTGAAGCAGGCCTGCCCGTCGACCCGCCACGCCGTACTGCGCAGGTAGCGCTGGCCGGCCACGGCAAGATCGATCGCGCCGGCGCGGCGCACGATCTCTTCGTCCAGCACGCCGCGGCAGTGGTGGTCGGTGGCGTGGCGCATCGCGCTGGTGAAGTCGTAGAGCTCGCCGATGCCCTTTACCTGGTTCGAGCCGCACAGCATCTGCTCGAGCAAGGTGGTGCCGGAGCGATGCATGCCGACGATGAACAGTGGACGTGCGCTGTGGTCCGATATCTCGGCCGGAGCCGAGGACGCCAGCGGCGGCAGCGCCTGCAATGCATCGAACAATTGCCGGGTGCGCGCGGCATCGTAGTCCAGCGTGCCGCGCTTGTGCGCGCAGCCGCGCAGCAGGGCCTGCCAGGCGCCGTCGAAATCGCCGAGATCATCCAGTGTCTTGTGCAGCGCGAATTCCAGCAGCGCGTTGTCGGCCGCGCTGCGTCCGGGCCGGCCCAGTTCGCGGCGGATGGCCTGGGCGCCATTGCGTTCGGGCGTCTGCCGCGACAGCGTGGCGCGCAGCCAGTAGCTCTGGGCGATTTCCGGCGCGCGTCGCTGCGCGCGCACCACGTCCTGCTCGGCGTCGTCGAAGCGGCCCAGGTACATCAGCACCTGCGCCCTGGCCAGCAGCGTGGGCGGATAGTCCGGATCGGCGCGCCGCGCTTCGTCCAGGTAGACGATCGCCTGCTCGGGCAGGTTGGCGTAGGTCAGGTGCGAGGCGGCGGTGATCAGGGCTGGCACCGGCATTCGCGAAGGCGGGCCGATGCGCTGCAGGGCTTCGCGCAATGCCGGTATGGCATTGAAGGTACGCAGCCGCGCGATCATCTGCACCCGCTGCGCCGCGCTGGCCTCGGCGCTGTGGTGGGCGCGCAGGATGTAGTCCTCGGCGGCACGGTAATGGCCGGCCAGCGAATGCAGATAGGACAGTTCGAGCAGGCTGGCCACGCGCCCTGGCGCCAGCGCCAGCACGGTCTCGTGGCAGGCAATGGCCTGGGCAAACCCACCCTGGGCCGCGTACTGCTCGGCCTGGGCGCTCAGCGCGGCGATGCGGGTAGCCGCCGCGGTGCTGCTCATGCCTGGCCGCCTTGCAGGCGCGCGGCCAGCGGCGCCAGCGGTTCGGCATAGCGCTGCCACGCGCCGAGTGCGCGGCGATGCACGGGCGCGCGCACCTGTGCGCTGCTGGCGGTGCTGACCGGCGCGGCATTGCGTTCGGGCTGCGCCAGGCCCGGCCATGGCGGCAGTTGCAGGAACTCCAGCAGCGGGGCAAGCGTGGCTTCGGTGTCTTCCACCAGTGCACGATAGTCCACCACGCGTACCGAGGCCGGCGCCTGTGCCTGCCAATGGTCCATCCAGCGCTGCGCGAGGGCGACTTCATCGGCCAGCGTGCCGAAGGCGTAGCTGTAGGCGTAGGCGCCGCCCTGGAACAGTTCCTTGAAGTTGGAGAAGGCCACGTCCATCGGCTCGCGGCGCACGCAGAGAATGCGCGCCTGCGGCAGCGCGGCCAGGATCAGCGGCACTTCGTACAGATTGCGCGGGTGCTTGTCGATGGCCGCGGCGGTGGCCGGCGCGGCGCGGCGCAGGCGCTGCAGGTAGCCGTGGCCGATGCCCTGCATGTCCTGGCTGGCGAGAAACGCCTGCGGATCGGCGCAGTGGCACAGGCCGCTGTAAAACTGGCCGGACCCTTCGCTGGCGGCGGCGACCAGGTCGTTGCGCTCGCCAGCGCTGGTGACCCAGCCATGATTGCCGAGCATGCGGTCGAGCAAGGTGGTACCGGAACGCGGCAGGCCGAGGATGAAGATCGGACGTGGCTGCGCGGCCTGGGTGATCGGCGGCGCCGGTGGCAGCGCGCCGGCCATCAGCGCCCGGGCATTGGCGCGCGCACGCGCGCCGCGCTGGTCGCCGCCATGAGCATCGAGCAGGCGCGCCATGATCGCCGCGCCTTCGGCCAGGGCGGCCCAGGCCGGCGCGCGCTCGTCGGCGGCGTCCAGTTCGTGGAAGAGGGCGTAGAGCAGTTGCGCGCGGTCGGCTTCCGATCGCGCCGCGGCCAGTGCGCGTTGCAGGCGGCCGACGCGCGCGGGGCTGCCCTCGGGCCGCAACTTGGCAATGGCCCAGTGCACGTCGGCCTGGTTCGGGTCCAGCGCCAAGGCCTGCTCATAGCAATCGGCAGCGGTATCGAGCTGACCCAGGTACTGGTGCAACTGTCCGCGGGTAAAGCGCAACAGCGGGTGGGTGCCGGTGCGTGGCTCGATCGCATCGAGCATGCGCAGCGCATCCTCGTAGCGCCCGGCCAGCCACAAGTGCTGCAGCAGCGCCGGCGATTGCCGCAGCACCTGCGGGTCGTGCAGGTCGGCGCCGAGAACGACGGAGGCCACTTCGGCTTCCTCGGAAAAATCCAGCAGGCGCCGGGTGACATGGGCCAGGTGACGGCTGCTGCCGCCCAGGCGCGCGGCATCGGCGGCGCGCAGGGCGCACTGGTGGGCCTGGCGATACTGGTCGGCGTCCTGCGCGAAGCGCGACAGCCGCAGCAGCGCGGGAATGTGCTGGGCGTGCAGCGCGAGGATCGCGGCATACGCCTGGTGCGCGGCGCCGAAGTCGCCGCTGCCTTCATGGGCCTGGCCTTCTTGCCAGAGCTGGTCGAGCCTTGCTTGCATTCGTGGTTCCGAAACGGGCCCGGAAAGAACGGCCGCCTTGCGGCGGCCGTTGGAGCAAAGAGCCGTGTTGCTCGTTGTTGTAGGTACGGCAGTGGATCAGAAGTCGTACTGCACCATGAAGCGGAACGAGCGCGGTGCCTGGGTGCTGCGATAGACACCATAGGTGTCCAGCGGCGTGCCGGTGGCATCGTCCTCGGCTTCGTCCGACACCGCGGTGACCTTCTGCTGGTCGAACACGTTGAAGATATCGACCTTGAACTGCAGGCCCGGTGCCCACTTCGGCAGGTAGGCCACGTTGAGGTCGAGCGTGTTGGTCCACGGCAGGCGGCCGGCGGTACCGCGCGGGCGGGCCTCGGACGGGCCGGTGCCCCCGACTTCGGTGGTGCCGCAGCGGAAGAACGAGGAACCGTACGGGTGGATGTTGTCGCCGTTCCACGGGTACAACACGCCCAGGCAGTTCTTCGGCCGGCCCGACTGCACCAGCAGGTTCGCACCCAGCGACCACTCGTCGGTGAACTGGTAGTTGCCGAAGATCTTGATGCTGTGGCGGCGGTCGTTGGGCAGGTAGCCGTAGGAATCGACCATCAGTTCCTTGTAGTCGAAGTCCTGGGTCACGCTGGTGTCACCCTGGCCGATGTCTGACTTCACGCCGCCTTCGGTGTTGCCCTTGTTCCAGGCGATGGTCCACGAACCCTGGAAGAAGAACTTGTCCCAGCTGCCGTCCCAGAACAGCTCGACGGCCTTGTAGGTGCGGCGCGCCTTGGGCGAGAGCAGGTCGGCGTCGATGGTGTACTCGGTGAGCTGGCCGTTGCCTTCGATGTCGGTCAGGAACACCGCATCCTTGCCCGGGTTGAACATGCGGCAGTACGGGAAGCCATCGTTCGGCAGCACCGGGTCATAGCCGTCGGCCACGGCCTGGTTGTAGATCGGCGTGTAGTCGCAGTTGTCGTCGATGGCGGCCTTTAGCTTGCGGTAGATGCCGCGCGCGCCGATCGACTGGTGGTCGGTGATCTGGCTCTGGAAGCCCAGGATGTACTCGTCCTGGTACATCGGGTCGAGGTTGGTGGCGGCAATCGTGGCCGGGTTCTTCGGCTCGCCGAATTCGCCGTTGATGTAGGTCAGGCCACCGCGCGGGGTGAGCCCGGTCGGCGCGCCGGTAACCGGATCAACGCCGGTGTAGTAGTAGTTCTGGCGGGTGTACAGCGAGGCGCTGGCGCCGCGCACGGCCACGCTCGGGGTCAGCGGCAGCGCGTAGCGGCCGGCGTTGCCGTAGATCTTCAGCGACGAGTCGCCGAGCACGTCCCAGGAGAAGCCCAGGCGCGGACCGAACTGCTTGTCGATCTTGACGTACTGCTGGCCTTCGCCGTTGTAGTTCTCGAAGGTGTCCCAGCGCGCGCCGAGGTAGGCCAGGAAGGTGTCGGTGATCTTCCAGCTGTCCTCGACGTACATCGCCCACTGCTTGAGCTTGACCTCGGTGCCCTGGTTGACGATCTGCTCGCGCACGATGTCGAACTCGTCGCCGTTGGGCTGCTCGCTGCCATCAGGGTTGACCGTCGAGTAGCGCCACAGGCGGCCGCCCTCGATCGAGGTGCCGGCCACCGACTTGTAGTCGTCGCGGTCGTAGCCGAAGCGGACCAGGTGATCGCCCAGCGACCATTCGAAGTCCACGCGGAACTGGTCGCGGGTGTCTTCGGAATCGCGGCGGTCGATCGCGTCGTTGGTGATGTTGCAGAACGACTCGATTTCGCCACCGGTCGCCAGCTGGCGGTACAGCGGGCGCACGTCGGTCACGCGCGGGCAGCCGGTGGCCGGGTTGTTGAGGTCGCCGTCGTACTGCACCAGGGTGCCATCGGCGGTGCGCAGGTGCTGGTTGCGCTTGAAGGTGCCGTGGCCGTACAGCGCCGACATGGTGAAGGTGTCGGTGAAGTAGCCGGTGTACTTGCCGATGTAGTTCTCGCCGCCGTTCTCTTCAAAGTTGGTGCCGACGTAGGCGCCGTTGCTGTCCTGGAAGGCGGTTTCGGTCTTGGTCTTGTCGCTGAAGCTGGTGAACTCCAGCTTGTTGCTGTCGTTGATGTCCCAGTCCAGCTTGACCAGCCAGTTCGGGTTCTTGACCTCCTCATCGCCGGCGCGGTCGCCGAAGGGGGTCGCCGCCAGCGTGTTCTCGTTCTTGCCGTACGACACCAGGCCGTAGGCGAACAGGCGGTCCTTGACCAGCGCGCCGGAGGCCCACGCCGAGGTGATCAGCGAGTTGGCATCCACGTCCGAGTTGTCCTGCGCCAGCGCGCCATACTCGCCGGACAGCGGGTTGCGGAAGTAGTAATTCACCGTGTCCGACTGCAGCGCGCGCGGCGAGTAGAACACGTTGCCGCCGGCATGGAACTCGTTGGTACCGCGCTTGGTGATCTGGTTGACCACACCGCCCGTGGAGCGGCCGAACTCGGCGCCGTAGCCGCCGGTCTTGACCTGCTGCTCGGCGATGGCCTCGAAGGGCACCTTGGAGAAATTGAGGTTGCGGAACGTATTGGTGACGTTGAAGCCGTTGATGAAGTACTGGTTCTCGGCCACCGACGAACCGCCGAACGAGGCCAGGTTGCCGAAGGCCGCATCGCCGCGCACCGTGCCCGGCGCCAGCAACGCGACCGAGGTGGCATCGCGCGCCACCGGGATCTTGGCGATCTGCTCGGCGGTGAGGATGGTGGTCGATTCCACCGAGGAGACGTCGATCGGGTTCACCGCGCCGGTGGCGCGGACCTGCACGGTGTCCAGCGTGGCCGCATCGTTGCGCAGGTTGGCGAAGTTGACCGGGGTGCCGGTGCCGACGTTGACGTTGACGCCTTCGCGGGTGGCGGTGGCGCCATCGGTACCGGTGTAGGTGACGTTGTAGCTGCCGGTCGGCAGCGCGGAGAAGCGGTAGGTGCCGTCGTTGCCGACGGTGATGGAGCGTTGGAAGCCGGTTGCCGGATTCTGGATCTGTACCGTGGAGCCTGCGCCCGCCTGGCCGAAGATGGCGCCGGAGGTATTGGACTGGGCGTAAAGCGTGGGGCTGAAGCAGATGCCTAGGGCGAGGCTGAGCGCGGAGCGCTGCAGGGCCCGTTTGGTTCGGTGATTGACTGCCACTAGCTCTCTCTCCTGAGTAGGGTTCATCGGTCTGTCGCGTGCAAGGCCTGTCGGTCATGCATGAATGGCGACATTCAGAATCTACTCAGGTTTAAGTGCGGCGTCACGGAAATTTCATGCAAACACCACAAATGTGACTTGGGTGGGTTTTTCCTGACAGCGATGGTTATGAGTGCAAAAGCCGGCATCATCCGGCAACGTCGTTGATTTTCTTCCGTACTGTGGCGAATTGTGTGAGGCGGCCCCGCCTGGCGCGGCCGCCCCCGGTCTTGTTCACCGCGATAGTGAAAACGCGACTGGAACCAGGCCGACGGCTTCGACCGGCTGGCCTTCGCTCAGGGCGGGACGGAAGCGCCAACGCTTCAGGACCTGATCGCGCGCAGCCCTGTCCAGCACGTGGTGGCCGCTGCTGCGGGCGATGTCCACGGCGATGGGCTGGCCGTTGATGTCCACGTGCACTTGCAGCAGCACCGTGCCCTCCAGGCGATCGAGCAGAGCGCTGCGCGGATAGGTCGGCGGCGGCGCTTGCAGGTATTGCAGGCTGGCGCCGGGCAGCGTCGGCGACAGGTCGGTGGCCGGGCCGGTGTCGGTGGCTGGCGTGGTGGTCGGCTCGGCAGCGGGCTCGGCCAGGGCCGCTTCGGTACTGGTGGCTGCGGGCAGTGCGGTGGGGGTTTGCGGCGCGGCCTGGTGGATGGGGACAAGCGGTTGTGGCGGCTGCGGTGTGCTCGGTTCGAGCGGCAGCGGCACCGGTGGGGCGGGCAGGGTTACGGGGATTTGCCAGCGCGGGGTGGGTACGCTGGGAACGGGCAGCGGAGTGCGCTGAGTCAGTGGGATCAGCAGGAGCAGCAGCGCCAGCAGGTGCAGCGCGATGGCGGTGCTGAGGGCGAGGATGCGCGAGGGGTCGAAGCGGAAAGCGAAGGGCGAATATTGCGTGCGAACCATGATCCACCTCCTGGAAAGGAACTGCGGAAAGGAACTGCACAGATGTCCTGGTGTGCGGGACAGCGCCTGCACCTGGATATTCGGCTTGGGCGCCGGGAATTGGATAGCGGCGGCGTGTGAGTCGTTGGGCTGCCGTTTGGGATTGACGACCTGGCCGCGCGCGTTCGCCCGGGCTCCTACAGCGGCCCCCAACCGCGGCAATAACCAACCGCGGCAATAAAGAAGGGCGCCCCTCACAAGGCGCCCCTCTCGCCACACAGCAAACGCGCGAGATCAGCGCGCCAGCTCGAAGCTCACATCCAGGTTCACCGACAACGTCGACTCGCCCGGCGCCACCGGCGTATCCATCGCCGCGCTTTGCGCGCGCGCGGCCATCATCATCACCGGGCGCACGCCACCCCCGCGGCCTTCGGAAATGCTGACGATGCGGCGCACCTTCAGGCCCAGCGCGCGGGCATAGGTCTGCGCGCGGGCCTGCGCCTTTTCCAGGGCGGCCAGGCGCGCTTCGTCATAGACCGGTTCGGGCTGGTCGATCTCGAAGGAAGGGCCGTTGATCTGGTTGGCACCCTGTGCGGCGAGCGCGTCGAGCACCTTGCCCAGGCGCGAGATGTCGCGGACCTTGAGGCTCACGGTGTTGCTGGCCTGGTAGCCAGTGATGCGCGGCGCGGTGCCGTCCTTGTACTGGTACTGCGGGCTCAGGTTGATGCCGCTGGTCTGCACGTCCTTCTCGGCGATGCCGGCGGCCTTGATCGCCGCCATCACCTTGCTCATCTGCTCGGCGTTCTGGCGCATGGCGGCATTGCCGTCGACGGCCTCGGTGACAACGCCGGCCGACAGCCTGGCCACATCCGGCACGCGGCTGGCTTCGGCTTCGGCCGAGATGTTGAGGATGGTGCCATCTGCGGGCAGGGTGTAGGCAGGCGAGGTCTGGGCCTGGGCGGTCATGGCGATGGCCAGTGGGCTGAGGGACAGGGCGAGCAGGAAGGGCTTGAGGCGGGCGCGCATTCGACATTCCTTGAGGATGGGCGCGGCCAGCGTGATTTCGTGACGATGAACCGCCTGTGAGTCGAGCGTGACCAACCCTTGCACACGGGGTCGCAGGTTATGCTTCGCCGATGCTCTGGCTTGCTTCCCGTTCCCCCCGTCGCCTTGAACTCCTGCAGCGCCTCGCCGTCCCCTTCCAGGTCCTGGACCTGGAGGTGCCGGAAGTGCGTGGCGCGGGCGAAGCGGCGCACGACTATGTGCGCCGCGTGGCGCTGGACAAGGCGCGCACCGGCCTGGCCGCGGTGGCCGCCGACGATCCGCAGGCGCGGGTGCTCGGCGCAGACACCGAGGTGGTGCTCGGCGACCGCGTGTTCGGCAAGCCGGCCGATGCGCACGATGCCGCCGCCATGCTGCGCGCGTTGTCCGGGCGCGAGCACCAGGTCATCACCGTCGTCGCCTTGGCCAGCGCTGGCACCGAGCCGCGCTGCAGCGCCGTGGAAACCACGGTGCGCTTCGCCGAACTGGACGAGGCGGCCATCGCTGCCTATGTCGCCACTGGCGAGCCGATGGGCAAGGCCGGCGCCTATGCCATCCAGGGCCGCGCCGAAAGTTTTGTCCAGCACCTGTCCGGCAGCTACTCCGGGGTGATGGGCCTGCCGCTGTACCAGACCTCGCAATTGCTCAACGCCTCCGGAGCGCCCTGATGTCGGAAGAGATTCTGGTCAACGTGACCCCGCGCGAGACCCGCGTGGCGGTGATCGAAAACGGCATGTTGCAGGAACTGCACATCGAGCGCGGCTGGCGCCGCGGCGTGGTCGGCAACATCTACAAGGGCAAGGTGCAGCGGGTGATGCCGGGCATGCAGGCGGCCTTTGTCGAGGTCGGCCTGGAACGAGCGGCCTTCCTGCATGCCAATGACGTGGTCCGCGCCGCGCCGGCCGGGGTGGTGGAGTCCGGCGAGCCGCCGCTGACCCCGGCCACCGCCGTGCCCATCGTCGAGTTGCTGCGCGATGGCCAGGACATCGTGGTGCAGGTGGTCAAGGACCCCATCGGCAGCAAGGGCGCGCGCCTGACCACGCAGATCAGCATTCCCTCGCGCTATCTGGTGCTGCTGCCGCAGTCCAAGGTGGTCGGGGTCTCGGCGCGGATCGAGGACGAGGCCGAGCGCGCCCGCCTCAAGGGCATCGTCACCGAGCTGGCGGCCAGCCATGGCGGCTACGGCTACATCATCCGCACCAATGCCGAGGGCCAGCCGGCCGAGGCGCTGGCCGAGGACATCGCCTACCTGTCGCGGGTGTGGAACGTGGTCGAGCGCCGCGGCCGCGAGTCGGCGCCGTGCAGCATCATCTACGAAGACCTGAGCCTGCCGTTGCGCTCGGTGCGCGACCTGATCCGCAAGGACGTGGACAAGGTCAAGGTCGACTCCAACGAGACCTTCGCCCAGTTGCAGGCGTTCGTTGCCAAGTACATGCCGGTGCTGGCCGAGCGCATCGAGCTGTACACCGGCGACCGTCCGATCTTCGATCTGTACGGTGTCGAGGACGAGATCGGCCGTGCGCTGGAGAAGCAGGTACCGCTGAAGTCCGGCGGCTACCTGGTGATCGACCAGACCGAAGCGATGACCACCATCGACGTCAACACCGGCTCGTTCGTCGGCCAGCGCAACCTCGAAGAGACCGTGTTCCGCACCAACCTGGAAGCCGCGCAGTCGGTGGCCCGGCAGCTGCGCCTGCGCAACCTGGGCGGGATCATCATCATCGACTTCATCGACATGGACGACCCCGAGCACCGCCGCCAGGTGCTGCGCACGCTGGAGAAGTCGCTGGCGCGCGACCATGCCAAGACCACCGTCTACGACTTCTCGCCGCTGGGGCTGGTCGAGATGACCCGCAAGCGCACCGTCGAGAGCCTGGAGCGGCAGCTGTCCGAGCCCTGCCCCGAATGTGGCGGGCGCGGCAGCATCAAGACCACCGAGACGGTGACCTACGAGATCTTCCGCGAGATCACCCGCGCCGTGCGCCAGTTCGACGCGGCGCGGCTGCTGGTGATCGCCTCGTCCAAGGTGGTGGCGCGCATTACCGACGAGGAGTCGACCGCGGTGGCCGAGCTGGAGGAATTCCTCGGCAAGACCATCAGCTTCCAGTCCGACGACCAGTACCTGCAGGAGCAGTTCGACGTGGTGTTGCTGTGAGGCAGCCGCCTCGCGGCGCGCCGGGTGGCGTTGCGCTCGAGTTCGGCCAGGGACTGGCATGCTGTGCGCTTCCCCACGTTCTGCACGCCTGACCGCGCTATCCGATGCCCACGCCGCTGCGCCGCCGTCTCCGCCTGACCCGTCGTTACGCCAGCTATGCGCTGGCGCTGGGCGTGGTGGTGCTGGCGCTGGTGGTCGGCGCGCTCAGCCAGGTGCTGCCGCTGGTGGAGCGGCAGCCGCAGAAGGTCGAAGCCTGGCTCAGCGCCCGCGCCGGGCAGCCGGTGCGTTTCGACGCGATGCGCACCGAATGGACGCGGCGCGGCCCACTGCTGCGCCTGCAGGGCCTGCGCATTGGAGCGCATGATGGCGTGCGCGTGGGCGAGGCCGAGGTGCTGGTGGCAATGTATTCCGGCTTGTTGCCGGGGCGTTCGCTGACCGAACTGCGCTTGCGCAACCTGGCCTTGACCCTGCTGCGCGCCGATGACGGTGCCTGGTCGGTGCAGGGCCTGCCGACCACCGGCAGCGGTGACCCGCTCGACGCGCTGCGCCGGCTCGGCGAGCTGCAGGTGGTCGGGGGCCGCCTGCAAGTGCGGGCGCCCGGCATCGGCGTGGACACCACCTTGCCGCGCATTGACCTGCGCCTGCGCGTCAATGGCGAGCGCGTGCGCGCCGGTGGCCGCGCCTGGATCGACACCGCCGGCGCGCCGGTCAGTGCCGTGCTGGATTTCGATCGCCGCAGCGGCGACGGCGATGCCTATGCCGCCGCGGCGCCGGCCGAACTTGGCGCCTGGGCGCCCCTGCTGAAGGCCGCCGGCGTGCAACTGATCGGCGGGCAGGGCCGCGCTCAGCTGTGGGCCGAGCTGAAAGCTCATCGCATCGTCGGCTTGACCACGCAGGCCGACCTCAGCGGCGTGCGCCTGCGGGGCACCGCCGCGGCTGGCGCGCCCGCGCCACTGCTGCGCTGGGACCGCCTGCAGGCGAGCCTGCGCTGGCGCACCAGCGCTGATGGCTGGCGCCTGGACGCGCCGTTGCTGCGGGTGACCGCTGGCGGCAAGGCGCAGCCGATGGATGGCCTGACCCTGGCTGGTGGCCGCCACTATGCCGCGATCGGCCGCAACCTCGATGTCTCGCCACTGCTGGCCGTGCTCGGCCTCACCGACCGGGTCGAACCGGGCCTGCGGCAATGGCTGCGCCGATCACAGCCGCGCCTGCGTCTGGGCCGCCTGCAACTGGTGGGAGAACAGGGCGGCAAGCTCTGGGCCGAGGGCCGCGTCGATGAGCTGGCCTTCGCCACCACCGGGCGTGCGCCGGGGCTGAGCGGCCTGCAGGGCGAATTTGAAGGCGACGGTGATGGCGTGCGCCTGCGCCCGGACCCGTCCGCGTTGTTGCGCTTCGACTGGCCGAGCGGCTTTGGCGTGGTCCACGAACTGCGTCTGGCCGGCGACATCGTCGGCTGGCGCGAAGGCGCCGGTTGGCAGATCGGCACGCCCGCGCTACGCGTGCAGGCGCCGCAATACGCGGCCGAGGTGCGTGGCGGCGTGCTGTTCCAGGCCGATGGCACCCGCCCGCGCCTGGAACTGGCGGCGAAGATCGACGACGCGCCGGTGCCGGTCGCCAAGATGTTCTGGATCCACTCGAAGATGAGCCAGAACGCGATCAACTGGCTGGACATGGCCCTGGCTGGCGGCACGGTCACACACGGCGTGGGCCTGGTCAGCGGCGATCTGGATCAGTGGCCCTTCACCCACCAGGACGGCCGCTTCGAGGCCACCGGGCAGATTCGCGACGGGGTGATCCGCTTCCAGCGCGACTGGCCGGCGATGGAAAAGGTCGACGCGGACGTAGCCTTCATCGGCAACGGCTTCCAGTTGCAGGGCCATGGCGACCTGGCCGGCGTGGCGGTGGACCGCTTCGACGCCGGCATCGCCGATTTCGCCGAGGGCGACCTGTACGTGCGCGCGCACACCGGCAGCGACGCGGCGCGCCTGCTGGCGATGCTGCGGCAGAGCCCGCTGCACAAGAGCTACGGCGAAACCCTCGACAACGTGGTTGCCAGTGGCCCGGCCGAGACCGACTTCGACCTGCTGCTGCGCCTGCATGGCGGCCCGGGCGGGCATCTGCGCGGCCAGGTCGCGCTCAATGGCGCCAAGCTCGCCGACAAGCGCTGGGACCTGCAGTTCGAGCAGGTGCAGGGCAAGGCCGCCTACAGCAATGAAGGTTTCGCCGCCGAGGGCTTGGCGGTGCGCCACAAGGGCAATGCCGGCACCCTGGATTTGCGTGCCGGCAACGCAGTGCGGGATTCGGCGCAGGCGTTTGAAGCCAGCTACGGCTCGCTGCTCGATGCCAAGGACTTGTTCGACCGCGCACCGCAGATGGAATGGCTGCGGCCCTATGTGCATGGCGCGTCGAACTGGCGCATCGGGGTGAGCCTGCCGCGCGCGGAGCCGGGCAAGCCGGAGGCGGCCAGCCACCTGCGGCTGGATTCGGATCTGATCGGCACGACGCTGGATTTGCCGGCGCCGCTGGACAAGGCCGCCGAGCGCGCGCTGCCGACGCGGGTCGACGTGTCGCTGCCGCTGGGCAGTGGCGAGGTTGATGTGGCCTTTGGCGAGCGCGTGGCCGTGAAGGCGGTGACACGCGGCGAGCAGACCGGCGTGCGCGTGGTGATGGGCAGCGGCAGCGTGAGCGACGCGCCGCCCGCGCATGGTCTGGTGGTCAGCGGCCACACCGATTCGCTGGACGCGATGGACTGGATCAGCCTGGCCCGTGGCGGCAGTGGCGATGCTGGCAGCAGCCTGCCGCTGCAGCAGGTGGATGTGCTGGCCGACCGCCTGTTGCTGGTCGGTGGCGCGTTTCCGCAGACACGCTTGCGCCTGAAGCCACAGCGCGACCTGATCGCCGTGCAGCTCGACGGGCCTGCATTGCAGGGAACCTTGCAGGTGCCCAACGCCGACGGCGCGGTGGTCAGTGGCGACTTGCAGCGACTGCATTGGCAATCGGCGGCGGCGCCGGCGCCGGCGGCCAGCAGTGATGCCGCAACTGATGCAGCCGCGGTGAGCCCGGCGCTGGCGCAGACGGTGCCGGAGCCGCAGCGGCGCGCGGTGGACGAGATCGACCCGGCCAGGCTGCCACCGCTGGCGCTGGACGTGGCTGACCTGCAGTTGGGCAAGCTCAATCTTGGCAAGGCGGTGCTGCGCACGCGGCGCCTGTCCGACGGCCTGCAGCTGGACCAGCTGCAATTGCATTCGGCCGATCAGGACATCGCGCTGACCGGTGCGTGGCGCGGCAAGGGCACGACGGCGACGACGCGGCTGTCGGCGCGGCTGGACAGCCGCAACCTCGGCGATCTGGTGCGCGACCTGGGCTTTGGCGGGCAGTTGCGCGCGGGCGAAGGCGAGTTGTTGCTGGACGCCGGTTGGCCAGGAGCGCCGACGGCGTTCAAGGTGGCGGCGCTGGAGGGCAACCTGAAGGTGTCGGCGCGCAACGGGCAATTGCTGGAGGTGGAGCCGGGCGCGGGGCGGGTGCTGGGCTTGCTGAGCGTGGCGCAGTTGCCGCGGCGCTTGATGCTGGATTTCCGCGATTTCTTTTCCAAGGGTTTCGCTTTCAACAAGGTGGAAGGCGAGGTGCGTTTCGACGAGGGTCGGGCGCAGACGAACAAGGTGCGGATCGAGGGGCCGGCGGCGGATATCGACATCCGCGGTGCTGCGGATTTGCGGCAGCAGCAGTTCGATCAGACGATCGAGGTGCATCCGAAGTCGGGCAATCTGCTGGCGGTGGTGGGGGCGGTGGCGGGCGGCCCGGTGGGCGCGGCGGTGGGTGCGGCGGCCAATGCGGTGTTGTCCAAGCCGCTGGGTGAGTTGGGGGCGCGGACGTACCGGGTGACGGGGCCGTGGAAGGACCCGAAGGTCGAGGTCGTCGGTCGCGACGACGAGCCCGAAAAACCGCAAAAGCCCGAAAACACAAAGAACTGACCGAAGCCCTTGTAGGAGCGGCTTCAGCCGCGACCGCGCGTTGTCAGTTTTCTTTGCGCTCGTATGGAGGCGGCTGTTCGTGGTCTATCGCGCAGCGCCCGGGGGCAGGCCCTTTCGGGACACGCGGTGAACCCATCCCTGGGGCTGCTAGACGCCATCCATGGCGTCTAGCGTCCCGAAAGGGCCTGCCCCCGGGCGCCCGACAGATCCACGCGACCGGACGCGCAAGCGGGGCTACGAGCCGAGATTCTCACTGGGGTCATCCTCCGCCCGCACAAACCCTGGCAACCGCAGCTTGGTGCGGTGCCCGGGCTGCGGCATATCGCTGTCGCCGGTCAGGCCGCGGAAATAGCCGCGTTGCCAGCGCTCGCGGGAGGCGGGCGATTGCGGGTCGTTGAGGTCCTGCAGGAACTGGCCGCGGCTCTGGGTCCATTGCAGGTACAGGCGTTCCAGGTCGGGAGCGTCGGCGAGCGGGCGCCATTGCGCGCTGCATTCGTCGAGCAGGCCGCGTTGTAGCGGGAACAGGTGGCAGAACGGTTCGCCGGCCTGGAAGCGCACGCGGCCGGGGCGGGTGAAGCGCCAGTTCATGGTGAAGGTGTAGGGGCTCCAGTCGGTCTCGACGATGCCGGTCAGGCCGGCAATGCCGTCCTTGGGACGGTTGACCGGGCCGCCGACCATCAGATCGATGCCTTCCTCGGTGCGGAACAGGCAGGGCACGTGGAAGGTGAGCACGCCATAGCCGAAATGGCTGACCGCGGGCGATTGCGTGCCCGGGTCGGGATAGATGCGCACGTCCTGCAAGGCGTTGCCGCCGGTCCATTCGGCCATGAAGCCGGTCTGGCACAGCAGCTCCCAGCCATGCGAGTTGGCGATGGCCAGCGGCAGGCAGCGATAGGCGTAATGCTGTTCGGTGGCGTCCATCCAGTCGCGCTCGCGCGGGGCAGGGCGGATGTCCAGGGTATGGCCGTCGAGGACGTAGGCGGTCAACTTCATCGGCGTTCCATGCGTCGGTTCAATGGGATGGATCGGAGGGCTCACTGCAAGCGGCCGATGCGGGCGCGGCGGGCGTTGCAGGCTGCAGTCTCGCGCGTTTTTGCGTGCCCAGGCCAGTTCGCGGCTTGTGCCTGGCACGCCGGGCCCCCATCCTGAGCGGATGACAGACACCGCACTTGCCCTGGCCGAAACCCGGCTGCTGCTACCGGCCGGCCTCGACGCCGGCCATCTCGACCGCACCTTCGGCGCCCTGCTGGGCCCCGGCGTGGATTTCGGCGACCTGTATTTCCAGCATTCGCGGCGCGAAAGCTGGAGCATGGAAGACGGCATCGTCAAGGATGGCGCGCATTCCATCGAGCAGGGCGTGGGCGTGCGCGCCATTGCCGGCGAGAAGACCGGCTTTGCGTACTCCGACGACATCCAGCGCGAGGCCTTGCTGGCCGCCGCGCAATCGGCGCGGGCGATTTCGCGCGATGGCGGCGCGCAGCCGGCGCGCGCGCTGGTCGGCGGGCAGGGGCGTGCGCTGTATCCGGCCACCGACCCCATTGATGATCTGGACAATGGCAGCAAGCTCGATGTGCTGCGCCGTCTCGACCAGTTCCTGCGCGCCGCCGACCCGCGGGTGAAGCAGGTGATGGTGAGCCTGTCCGGCGGCGTGGACACGATGCTGGTGGCGCGCAGCGACGGCGTGCTCGCCGCCGACGTGCGCCCGCTGGTGCGTTTGAACGTGCAGGTGATCGTCGAACACGGCGGCCGCCGCGAGAGCGGCTATGCCGGTGGCGGCGGGCGCTACGGCTACGCCGAGCTGTTTGCCGAAGGGCGCCCGGAAGCGTTCGCGCGCGAGGCATTGCGCCTGGCGCTGGTCAACCTTGAGGCGGTGGCCGCGCCGGCCGGCACGATGCCGGTGGTGCTCGGTGCCGGTTGGCCAGGCGTGTTGCTGCACGAAGCCGTCGGCCATGGCCTGGAGGGCGACTTCAACCGCAAGGGCACCAGTGTCTACGCCGGCCGCATCGGCCAGCGCGTGGCCTCGCCCGGCGTGACCATCGTCGACGACGGCACCCTGCCGGGCCGCCGTGGCTCGCTCAACGTCGATGACGAAGGCACGCCGACCAACTGCACCACGCTGATCGAGGACGGCATCCTTGTCGGCTACATGCAAGACACCCTCAACGCGCGCCTGATGGGCATGGCGCCGACCGGCAACGGCCGCCGCGAATCCTTCGCGCACCTGCCGATGCCGCGCATGACCAACACCTACATGCTCGCCGGCCAGCACGACCCGCAGGAGATGATCCGCTCGGTGAAGAAGGGTCTGTATGCAGTGAATTTCGGCGGCGGCCAGGTCGACATCACCAGCGGCAAGTACGTGTTCTCCGCGACCGAGGCCTACCTGATCGAGGACGGCAAGATCACCGCGCCGGTCAAGGGCGCCACCCTGATCGGCAACGGTCCGGAAACCATGCAGAAGGTACGCATGGTCGGCAACGACCTGGCCCTGGACGAAGGCGTCGGCGTCTGCGGCAAGGACGGGCAAAGCCTGCCGGTGGGCGTGGGCCAGCCGTCGCTGTTGATCGATGGGCTGACCGTCGGCGGCACCCAGGCTTGATTGGGGGCCGGGAATGGGGAATCGGGAATGGGGAATGGGAAAAGCGCCTGGTCGGCGCCGAAACTCACGGAGTGGGGAACCGCTCTTGCGATTCCCTATTCCCGGTTCCCCATTCCCGGCTCTTCCGCCAAATCACGCAATACCTGGAAAATTTCCCGATACGCACGCGGCGGCTTGTTGCGCAGCTTTTCCTCGCGCGCATTTCGCAGCAGCTGGCGCAGCTGCTGGCGGTCGGCGTGGGGGTATTCCTCAAGCAGTTCGGCCAGGGCCGCGTCGCCTTCGTCCAGCAGGCGTTCGCGCCAGCGTTCGAGCCGATGCATCGTGGCCACTTCGCGGCGCGAGCTCTCGCTGTTGGCGTCAAGCGCGTCGCGGATGGCTTCGAGCACTTCATCGTCCTCGCGGCGCATCTGCTTGGCCAGAAACGCCAGCTGGCGCTTGTGGGCAATATGCGCGGTGATGCGGCGGGCGTCCTCGATGTGCGGCAACAGCGACTCGGGTACCGGCAGGCGCGCCAGCTGCGCCGGGGTCAGCGCCACCAGCTTCTCGCCCAGCGCCAGCACCTCCAGCGCTTCGCGGCGCTGCTGGCTGCGGCTGGCGCCGAGGAATTCACCGGTTTCTTCATCACGTCCGCGCATCGTCTTTCCAAGCTTCCATGTCCGCGCCTGGCGCGCGGCACCTACCCGCACAGGATAAAGCATTGAACGCGATCTCCCCCGACCTTCACGCCGGCGACGACAGCCAGCTGCGCCTGGACCGACTGGCCGGGCTCTCCGAACGCCTGCTGCAACGGGCGCGCGCGCTGGGCGCCAGCCAGGCCGAGGTCAGCTGCAGCGAAGAACTCGGCCTGGACGTCAACGTCCGCATGGGCGAAGTGGAAACCGTCGAGTCGACCCGCGACCGCGGCATCGCGGTGACGGTCTACTTTGGCCACCGCAAGGGCAGTGCGAGCACCGCCGACCTGCAGGAATCCAGCCTGGAGGCGACCGTGGCCCAGGCCTGCGCGATCGCCCGGCATACCGAGGACGACCCGGCCTCCGGCCTGGCCGACGCGGAGCTGATGGCGCGCGAATTCCCCGACCTGGATAGCTGGCATCCGTGGGCGCTGCAGGCCGACGCCGCGGTGGACCTGGCTCTGGCCTGCGAGGCGGCCGGGCGCCAGGCCGACCCGCGCATCGGCAATTCCGACGGTGCTTCGGTGGGCAGCAGTGCGAGCCTGTCGGTGTACGCCAATTCGCACGGTTTCGTCGGCCGCGAGCGCAGCACGCACTACAGCATCGGCTGCGCGCTGATTGCCGGCCAGGGCGAGGACATGCAGCGCGACGGCTGGTACAGCAGTGCACTGGCGCGCGAGGACCTGGAAGCGCCGGAGGCGATCGGCCGCCGCGCGGCGCAGCGCACGCTGGCGCGCATGCAGCCGCGTTCACTGGCGACCGCGCAGCTGCCGGTGATCTTCGCGCCGGAGGTCTCGCGTTCGCTGATCGGGCATTTGCTTGGCGCGGTGTCCGGCGGCGCCTTGTACCGGCGCGCGAGCTTCCTGCTCGACAGCGTGGGCGAACGGCTGTTTCCGGAATGGCTGGACATCGTCGAACGCCCGCACCTGCGGCGCGGCCTGCGGTCGGCGGCGTTCGATGGCGAGGGCGTGGCGACGCGCGATTCGGCGCTGGTCGCCGACGGGGTGTTGCAGCGTTATGTGCTGGGCAGTTATTCGGCGCGCAAGCTGGGGTTGCAGAGCACGGGCAATGCCGGCGGGGTGCACAACCTGCGGATCTCGGCCAATGCGGCGGGGCTGGAGGAAATCATGGCCGGGGTGCCGCGTGCGCTGCTGGTGACCGAGCTGATGGGCCAGGGCGTGAATTCGGTGACGGGCGACTATTCGCGCGGGGCTGGTGGCTTCCTGGTGGAGCAGGGAGCGATCAGTCATCCGGTCGACAACGTGACGGTGGCGGGCAACCTGCGCGAGATGTTCCAGCGCGTCGCGGCGGTGGGGGCGGATATCGACCGGCGTTCGCACATCCACGTGGGTACGGTGCTGGTGGAGGGGATGACGGTGGCGGGCGAGGGCTGAGCCGGCGCGGTCGGGAAGGAGCGGTACCTTGACAGGATCGGGGCCGGGCGCGGACAGTGCGCACGCCCCCCTCATGCGAAGGAACGAAAGATGAGCGAATACGACACTTCCGCTGCACCGCCGCCGCCGCCGATCACCACGGCCGCGCCCCAGGACGAACGCACGCTGGCGCTGGTGGCGCACTTGCTGGGCACGCTGACGTGGTTTGTCGGGGCGCTGATCATCTGGTTGATCCACAAGGACGCGACGCCGTCCAAGCCGTTCGTGGTGGATCAGTCGAAGGAGGCCTTGAACTTCCAGATCACGATCGGCATCGCGTATGTGGTGGCGATCATCCTGACGGTGATTTCGTTTGGCCTGTTGTTCTTCCTGCCGACGCTGGTGTGGATCGCGAACATCGTGTTCTGCATCCTGGCGGCGGTGAAGGCGAACAACGGCGAGACTTACCGTTATCCGTTCACGCTGCGGCTGATCAAGTAACGCTGGACCGGCCGGTTTGTTGGATTGGTGGTTGGATTTGCCGAAGCCATTGTAGGAGCGGCTTCAGCCGCGACCGCGCGGTTTCCGGCCTTATTGCACGCTGACGAAGCGGCTGTTCTGGTTTTATCGCGCAGCGCCCGGGGGCAGGCCCTTTCGGGACACGCGGTGAACCCATCCCTGGGGCTGCTAGACGCCATCCATGGCGTCTAGCGTCCCGAAAGGGCCTGCCCCCGAGCGCCCGACAGATGGTCGTGACCGGATGAAAACCTCGCATGACCTGTAGGAGCGGCTCTTGTGGCCTTGGGCCATCGGCCGCGACCGTGATCTGACAGCTCACGACTCCGCTCGTCGGGGCTGAAGCCCCTCCTGCAACGGTGCAAGGCGACCGATCAATTCCCGCGTTCCACCGCCAGCCGCGCCAAGGCCAGCAGCGGCCCGGCGTTGGGCCCGTCGCTGTCCAGCGCATCGCGCATCTGCTCGCTCAGCTCCGCCAGGCGGCGCTTGGCGCCGTCCATCCCAAGCAACGCCGGGAACGTGGACTTGTGCTGGGCCACGTCCTTGCCCGCGGTCTTGCCCAGCTGCGCGGAGTCGGCCTCGATGTCGAGGATGTCGTCGCGGACCTGGAAGGCCAGGCCAAGGGCGGCAGCGAATGCGTCCAGCCGCGACAGCGTGGCGGCGTCAGCGTTGCCGGCGAGCGCGCCCATGCGCACGGCGGCGCGGATCAGGGCGCCGGTCTTCAACGCATGCATCGTCTGCAACTGCGCCAGGGTCTGGGCCTGGCCAGTGGCGTCGATATCCAGGGCCTGGCCGCCGCACATGCCGGCGGCGCCGGAAGCGCTGGCCAGGGTTTGCAGCCAGGCCACGCGCAGGGCATCGCTGGCGGGACTGGCAGCGAGAACTTCAAAGGCGCGGGTCTGCAGGGCATCGCCAGCGAGGATGGCGGTGGCTTCGTCAAAGGCGATGTGCACGGTGGGGCGGCCACGGCGCAGGTCGTCATCGTCCATGGCCGGCAGGTCGTCATGCACCAGCGAATAGGCGTGCACCAGTTCCACCGCCGAGGCCGGGGCATCGAGCAAGGCTTCGTCGGCGCCGAACAGGTGGCCGCTGGCATGCACCAGCAGCGGACGCATGCGCTTGCCGCCCCCAGTGGCGGCGTGGCGCATGGCTGCGTGCAGACGCTGCGGCGCCTGCGCCGGGTCCGGCAGGCAGGTGTCGAGATGGTGTTCGGCGCGGGCGCGCCAACGCGCGAACAGCTCAGCCGCCATGGAGCGGGGCGTCGAAAGGCTCGGCTTCGTCCGGGCGGGCGGGATCGGTCAGCAGCTTCACGCGCAGTTCGGCCTGCTCCAGCGCCTGCTGGCACTGGCGATACAGGCCGACGCCGCGCTCATAGGCGGCCAGGGACTGTTCGAGGGTCAGGTCGCCGGCTTCCATTTTCGCCACGAGCTGCTCGAGCTCTTCCAGCGATTGCTCGAAGCGGGCGACCGGCGAAGTCTCGTTGGGGGACGTCTTGGGCATCGCCAAAGTGTGCGCGGCGGGGGCGGGGCGGTCAATTCGCCGTATCTGGTGACAGCCAACTGAGATGCGCGCCCTGGGCCTGCAACCATTGCTGCAGCTGCGCCGAGCACCACTGATCCCCCGCGGCCACCAGTTCGTCGCCGTCCCACAGCAACGGCAGGGCGAAGCGCCGCCACGGCGGCAACGCCGATTCCTGCAACAGGTGCTTGAGCGGCCGCGAATGCGTACGGCCGGGCAGACGCAGGCGTTCGCCGCCGCGTCGTGCACGCACAGTCAGCACGCGGTCGAAACGGCTGGCGCCATGCAACGCCAGGGTGCCGCCATCGGGAAGCGACAGCGGTGCCTGGCCATCCCATTCGGCGTGCCAGTCCTCGGGCCATGCGGCGGCAGGCCGCAGCAGATGCAGGCCGCCGCGCCAGCGCCGGATTTCCACGCCATGCCAGGCAAAGCGCGCGCCGTCGGCGGCGTCGAGCAGTTCGGTTTCAATCGCGTGCACACCGCTGGCGGGCAACGGCTGAGCCGCACGCTGGGCGACCCAGCGCCGCAGCAGGCGCGCACGTTGCGCCGCTGGGGCAGCGCGCAGCGCGGCCAAGTCGAGGCGATCAGCGCTGGCATGGCGCACCAGCCAGGCTTCTTCCTGCACGCCGAGCAGGGCGCTGGCCTGGCCGCTGAGCGCGGCGCTGGCGGCGAGCGCGGCATCGGCATGTGGCCAGCGCTGGCGCAGCAGCGGCAATACCTGGTGGCGCAGGAAGTTGCGGTCGTGGTGCAGGTCGAGGTTGGCCGGATCGTCGATCCACGCCAGGCCATGTTCTTGTGCATAGGCCAGCAACGCAGAACGCGGCAGTGCCAGCAGTGGACGCCACAACTGGCCATTGCCGAATGCCGCCTGCGCCTGCATCGCGGCCAGACCTTCGCTGCCGGAGCCACGCAGTGCGCGCAGCAGGAAGGTTTCGGCCTGGTCGTCGCGGTGATGCGCCAGCGCCAGCCATTCGCCGGGCTGCAGGCTGGCGGCGAAGGCGGCGCGCCGCGCCGCGCGCGCGGCGCCTTCCAGACCCAGGCCGCTGTCGCGCTGCACCGCCACCGAGCGCACTTCCAGCGCCACGCCGAGGTCCGCGCAGAATGCCTCGCAATGCACCTGCCAGTGGTCAGCAGCCGGCTGCAGGCCGTGATGCACATGCACGGCGCGCAAGCCCCGCGCCCGATAGTCGGGCAACGCGGCCAGCGCATGCAGCAGCACGATGGAATCCAGCCCGCCGCTGAGTGCCACTACCACCGCCCCAGGCGCATGTTCGGGCAATGGCAACGCTGCTTTGCGATTCATGCACCAAGCCTACAGCCTGCAGCGCGCCGCGGGTTGCCGGGCCCCGGTCCCGGGTCCCGACGCTTCACTGCCCTGCAGCGCGCTCGAACTTGACCGCCTGCGGCAACTCCACCGGCACGCCATCGGCATTGCAGGTATCAGCCGCACACAGGCGCTGGCGCAGCTTCGGCGTGGCCTGGACGATGACGTGATAGATCACGTTTTCCTCCAGCGTGCCGCGCAAGGCCGCGCTGCCCGGGCCGGTGGCCCAGATGCCGACATCCTCGCCGCCATGCGTCTCGCTTTTCAGCGGCACCAGACTTTCCTGCAGGTAGCTGGGCGATTCGGTATCGACCTGGGTCAGGTCCGGGCGCCCCTGCACCGGCTCGACGCTGCTCGGCTCGTGGTTGAAACGCTTCGGTCCGGCCGGCTGCGCGTTGCTGGCGCCGGTGTTGCCGGGGCCATTGGCGTAGCTGAGCGTGGTGTAGGGCAGGCCGGTGAGATCGCGCGCGTACTGGCTGCGGTCGCCGTCCTCGCCGCCCACGCCGCGCACCTTGCCGAGGATCGGATTGCCGCGCACCGGGTAGCCGACGAAGTTCAGCGTGTGCGAATGGTCAGCGGTGACGATGATCAAGGTGTCGGCCGGCGCGGTCTCCACAGCCGCGCGCACCGCATCGGATAGCGACACGGTCTCGTCCAGGGCACGGAAGGCATTGCCGGCGTGGTTGGCGTGGTCGATGCGCCCGCCCTCGACCATCAGCACGAAGCCGTTGGGATCGCGCGACAGGGTGCGGATCGCGGTGCGGGTCATCTCGGTGAGGCTGGGCTCGCCCTGCGGGCCGCGCTTGCGGTCGTGGTCGTATTGCATGTGGTCCGGCTCGAACAGGCCGAGCAGTGCCGGCGCGCCAGCCGCGGCCTGCAGCTGGGCCTCGTTCCACACGTAGGCGCCCTGCGGATGCGCCTGGCGCCACTCGGCGACCAGATCACGGCCATCCAGGCGCAGCCCGACCTTGTCGTCGTACTCCGGGTCGCGTTCGCTGACCGGCAGCAACTGGCTGCGGCCGCCGCCCATTACCACCAGCGGACCACGACCATAGCGTTGCGCGCTGAGCAATTGCTGGGCGATGTCGCGGCAGCCGGCGGTGCGTGCGCTTTCGGGCAGGTCGGTGTCGTTCTCCCAGTTGCGCTCGGGCGAATGGGCGTAGGTCGCCGCCGGCGTGGCATGGGTGATGCGCGTGGTCGTGACGATGCCAGTGGCCATGCCAGCGCTGTCGGCCAGGCTCAGCCAGCTCAGCAGGCCCTTGCCGAGGCTGTCGGCGCAGTCGTCGCGGGTGCCGGCGCTGACGCCGATCGCGCCCATGTGGGTCTTCACCCCGGTGGTGATCGCGGTCATCGTGCCGGCCGAGTCCGGGGTCTGCGAATCGGTGTTGTAGGTCTTGCTGAAGGCCGTGGCCGGGAACTGCTCCCACGACAGCAGGTTCTCCTCGCCAGGCCCGCCTTTGCGCTGGCCTTCGAGGATGCGCGCGGCGGCCACGGTGGTCAGGCTCATGCCATCGCCGAGGAACAGGATCACGTTCTTCGCCTTGCCCGCCATCGCGCCATTGGCGGCGGCCCGCGCCGCGCCGCTGCGGTACCACCACTGCGGGGTTTCCTGCTGCGGGTGCTGGATCGTTGGGACATCCACCGCCGTAACGGCGGAGGGGGCATGCGCAGTACTGGAAGTGGAGGCGCAGGCGCCCAGAAACAGAGTGCAGAACAGGCCAAGCGCCGGCAGGCGCAGATCGGTAACGGAAGGCGTCATGGAGGCACGGGAGCGTCGGGAAACCGCGCCCATTATGAACGGGCCAGCGCTGCAGCCGGGTGACATTGCGTAGCCGGCATGTGGTTGTTCCAGCCATGGCGTCGTCGCCGGCCGGGCGATGGGCTATGGTTCCAGGCTTCTGTTCTCCCGGCCCTTCGACAAAGCCCATGAAACTGGTCTCCGCCTGGTTCCGCATCCCCTTCTGGCAGCGCGTGGTCGCCGGTTTTGTGCTGGGCGCGCTGGCCGGCTGGGCGTTCGGCCCCGCCGCCAAGACCTGGTTCGAGCCGCTGGGCGACCTCTACGTCACCCTGATCAAGATGATCGCCGTGCCGCTGGTGTTCTTCGCGGTGATCAACGCGATCTCCGCGCTGCACGGGCAGAAGTCGGTGGCCGCGCTGGGTGCGCGCACCTTCCTGTGGTTCGTGCTCACCGCCGCGCTGGCGGTGTGCGTGGGCCTGGCGGCGGGCACGCTGATGCAGCCGGGCGTCGGCCACTTCGGCCTCCACGTGGACGCCGGCTGGACGCCGCGCGATGTGCCCAGTCCGGTGAAGGTGCTGATGGACGTGGTGCCGTCCAATCCGTTCTATGCGCTCACCGGCATCGGCACGCGCACCAATGCGGCTGGTGAAACCGTGCTCGCGGCCGGACGCGGCTCGATCCTGCCCGTGATCTTCTTCGCCGCGCTGCTGGGCTTTGCGATGGTCAAGCTCGGCGAGCGCGTGGCCGAGGCGCGCAAGCTCACCGCGCAGATGAGCGAGATCATGATCCAGGTCACGCGCTTCGTGCTGGAGGTCACGCCGATCGGCACGTTCGGTCTGATCGCCGGCCTGGTCGGCGCCTATGGTTTCGAGAAGCTGCTGCCGTTCGGCAACTTCGTGCTCGCGCTGTACATCGCCTGCGCCGTCCACATCGTCTTCGTCTACGGCGGCTTGCTGCTGATCCACGGTCTCAACCCGCTGAAGTTCTTCCGCGGCGCGGCGCCGGGCATGCAGGTGGGCTTCGTGTCGTCATCGAGCTTCGCGGCGATGCCGGTGGCGATGCGCTCGATCACCCACAACCTGGGCGTGAACAAGGACTACGCCGCCTTTGCGGTGCCGCTGGGCGCGAGCATCAAGATGGACGGCTGCGGCGCGATCTATCCGGCGCTGTGCGCGGTATTCATTGCGCAGTACACCGGTGTGCCATTGACCGCTGACCAGTATTTCATCGTGTTGCTCGCCTCGGTGCTGGGCAGCTTCGGCACCGCTGGCGTGCCGGGCACGGCGGTGGTGATGGCCACCGTCGTGCTGAGCGCGGCCGGCCTGCCGCTGGAAGTGATCGGCTATCTGTATGCCATCGATCGCGTGCTCGACATGATGCGCACGATGACCAACGTCACCGGGCAGATGCTGGTGCCGGTGCTTGTGGCCAAGCAAACCGGCCTGCTCGACCGCGCGGCGTATCAGCGTGCGTCCAGCAACGTCGGCCTCGAGCACCCCGGCGAACAACCCGGCTGAGCGCGGGCAAGGCGCGGGTGTAAACCTGTAGCGCGTCACTGTATCGCCGCTGTTACATCGCGCGCCGGCGCAGGCAGCGCAAGGCTTGTGCGCTTGTGAACAGGCCCTATGCGCCGCGCCTCGCGGCTTGTGCTGTAACAGTACGGCCGCCGCTGTTGGCTGGCGCATGTCTGCAAGTGATTGAAATTTTTCGGGATTCCGGGTTGGCACGATAGCTGCTCTACCTCACTGGCTCGTACAGTGGGGGAGATCCCATGGAATGCCCGACCCGGCGGCGGAGTCCGCAACTGCTTATCGTGTTGATCCTGCTCGCCAGCACGCCGTGCCTGGCCACCGAGCAGCCCGTGGACAAGGGCATGCCCATCGGCGCCGGCGCGCGCCAGGGCGTCGACGCCCGGCCCGGCGAGATGGTGCTGGTCCGCGACGTCGCCACCCGCCCGGCCTATCGCCCGGCGCCGCCGGGGCTGGCGACCATCGCCAATCCCTCGCCGCGGCAGGAACTGGCGCGCACGCTGGGCACCGACGACGGCTTTGCCGAAATGTCCGATGACGATTACGCCGCGATGGGCGCCGACGCCGGCGTGCAGTCCGGCGTGGCGCACAACGGACGCCCGCCGACCACGGTCGAGCGCATGACCGGCACTGCCGTCACCGGCACGCTGGGCCGCGTCGCCGGCAGCGACGGCCTGCTCAGTGGCAACAACCTCAGCCGCAGCATCAATGGCCCGGTCGGCGCGGTCGGCAACGCCACGCGCGGCATCGGTGATCACGTGCTTGGCGCGCTGGCGCAGTTCCCGCTGGGAACGCCCGCGACCACTGGCCCGGGGAACTGAGCCATGTCCTCGCGCCTGCTCCTGGCCGTTGCCGCTGCCTGCGTGCTGCCCGCCTGCCTGCTGGGCATGAGCGCGGCGCGCGCGCAGCAGCCGGACCCTTACGCGCAGATGCTCGGCTACCTGGCCGACAGCCACATCGACCAGCACGCGCTGTCCGGCGCCAGTGGTGCCATCGCGGTGAACCAGGCCGCAGGCGATTTCAACCTGCAGGCGAACCTGCGCGCACTGGCCAGCGGTGGCCGCGCACAGGCTTCGGTGCAGTCCGTGCAGATCCACGCAAGCGATCGCTACGACACCCCGCTGCACGCCTCGGCCACGCTGGCCGGCGACGCATTGGGCGGGGCCAGCGGCATCGCTTCCATCAACCAGGCCAGCGGCAGCGGCAACGCGGAGATCAACACCGTCGTCGCCACGCTGGCCGACCAGGGCATACGCGAAACGAACGACGACACGCTCGCTTCGTTCGCGTCGGCAGGGGGGCAGGGCGAGGCCATCGAGGCCCAGCCCGGCGGTACCCGCAGCGTCGGCGTCGAGTCGACTGCGCTGCGGGGATTCGGCGGTGTCCTGCAACTCAATCAGATCGCGGGTTCCGGCAACGCGACAGGCAACCAACTCAGCCTGTCGGTGCAGGGTCCGTGATGACACGCACCACCACCCGATAGTCACACACGAGAAGAGGGCACCATGAACGCGAATCACAAATGGACGGTACTCGCGATGGCGGTTTCCACGCTGGTCTTCAGCGCGGCAGCCAGTGCACAGGATGACCAGAACGCGAGCGCCAACATCAACCACCTGCACAACGTGGTCGAGTCCCGCACCTGGCTCAACACCACCAACAACGACACCACCAACACTGATACCACCACCACGACCACCACGAACACCAGCACCAACACGACCACGAACACCAACAACAACACCGACGTCAACACCACCGTCGACACCGACGTGGACCTGGCGCTGGACGCTTCGGCCCGCCTGCGCCTGGATGCCTCTGCCCGCCTGCGCTATGACGGCACCCGCACCGACGAAGACACCAACATCAGCTACGACGAAACCCGCAACTACGACGAAACCCGCAACGTCACCGTCAACGAGAGCTACAACGTCGATGGCGACGAGAACCGCGACACCAACAACCACGGCATGGACGTCAACCTGAAGAAGGACCTGCGCCTGAGCAGCGACATCAGCTTCAGCGGCGACCCGACCGTGACCGGCAACATCGACCTGGATTCGGCGGCGATTTCCGTCATCGACAACCGCCAGTCGATCAGCGGCAACCTCGGCGCCAACGAGAACCTGAGCAACGATGCCTCGATCGCCGACGACGTGGCTTCCGATGCCTCCGGTAACCTCGGCTTCAACGTCGCCGCCGGCGACAACAATGCCCAGGACAACGCCGCGGCGCTGTCGGCGGCCGACAGCAGCTTCGCCTTCGGCATGGCCGATGCCGAAGTGTTCGTCAACCAGAACGGTTCGGACAACGTCACCCTCAACGAGGGCGTGACCAACGCCGCGTCGCTGGGTGGCAATGCGTTCAACGCCGCGACCGGCAACATCGGCGTCAACGTGGCCTCGGGCAACAACAACGAGCAGAAGAACGCCTTGTCGGCGTCGGTGGCCACCAGCGCGATGGCGCAGGCCTCGATCTCGTCCAACCAGGTCTCCAGCGGCAATGCCGTCAGCAACGCCGGCTACGTCGAGAGCTACACCGACAGCGTCGAAGTCGGCCTGACCGGTTCGGTCAGCGGCCTGACCCTGGCCGTGGGTGCCGGCGGTTACGAGGGCACGGCCTCGGGCGATACCTCCAGCCGCGGCAACTCCTACCAGGCCGGCAACTTCTATCTCGACAGCTGGGACGGCGCCCTGCCGCATCCGTCTGGCAGCGAGACCGGCCATATCGACATGGATGACGAGATCGGCGGCGCGATCGACAACCCGTACCGCGACGGCGTGGGCGGCATCGCGTTCGACAACGACAGCGAAGGCACCTACGAGGGCACGGAAGAGGGTGACCTGGGCTTCGTCGAGCTCGGCGTGGCCGACCTGACCGCGGAACTGAGCGGCACGGTCACCAGCACGCAGTGGGTCGTGGTTGATGCGACGAACACCGCTTCGCTGTCGGGCAGCGCCTTCTCGGCGGCCTCCGGCAACATCGGCGTGAACGTGGCTTCGGGCACCGGCAACCTGCAGGCCAACAGCCTGGCCCTGGCCGTGGCGCAGCCGTCCACCGGCGGCGGCGGCGGCGGTCCGGAGCAGTAAACCTGACCGGCAACGCCCCGATCTGGCGTTAGGAGCAACAAACCCGGCCATCCGCCAATGGCCGGGCCACCCCGGAAGCCCCCGTTCCTAGTCCCCCTGGGGCGGGGGCTTCCAACCCAGGAAGCCCGTGCGATGAACCGTTGGATCCTGCTGTGCCTGCTGCTGTCGTTGCGCCCGGTGGCCTGGGCCGGCGAAGTGCCTTTTGCCGGCGTGCTGCCCAATGGCGCGCTCTACACCGGCCAGGTCGAAAGCATGCAGGAAGGCCGCTACCGCTATCTGGTGCGGCAGCAGACCGATTACAGCTGCGGCGCGGCGGCGCTGGCCACCATTCTCAAGTACGGCTATCGCCTGGATGTCGACGAGCACAGCGTGATCGAAGGCATGATGGGCGTGTCCGACCCGCAGGTCGTCCGCGAGCGCGGCTTTTCCCTGCTGGACATCAAGCGCTACGTCGAGTCGCTCGGCATGCGCGGACGCGGCTACCGCATCAACGAAGACCGGCTGCGCAGCCTGCGCGTGCCTGGCCTGGTGCTGATGGACGTGCGTGGCTTCCGCCACTTCGTCGTGCTCAAGCAGGTCATCGGCGACCGCGTCGAACTGGCCGACCCGATCCTCGGCAACCGCAACATCCCCGTTTCCGAATTCCTCGAAGGCTGGCCCTCGCGCGCCGTGTTCGTGGTCATCGGCAGCGACTTTGATCGCAACACCGTGCTGCTGCAACCCAGCAGCAAGCCCAGCGCCCGCGCGCTGTATGCGCGGCAAGGGCCCATTACCGAAGCGGAACTGGTCGACTTCGGCTTCACCCACGCCGACCTGTTCTGAAGGAGCCATGCCATGAACAAACCCAATCCCCTGCTGCTCGCCCTTGGCGCGGCGCTGCTGCAACCCGCCTTCCAGGCCTGCGCGCAGGACACCGATGAAGCGCCGGCCAGCACTGGCCGCGGCATCAGCGAAATCTCCGACGAGGAGCTGGCCGGCATGCGCGGCCGCTACACCGTGGGCGACAACACCGTTGCCTGGTTCGGCGTGTCGATGATCTCCACCTGGCAGACCGCCAGCGGGCAGGTGCTGGAAAGCACGATGAAGGTGGCGATGGATTTCAGCCAGGGCGGCAGCGTGCCGAAGGTGACCTTCACCCCCACGGTCAACATCACCGCCGCCAATGCACCCGAGCCGCAGGCGGCCACGCAGTTGGCGAGCGCCGCGACGCCGCCGGCGCAAGCAGCGCCCGACGCCGCCCAGACCGGGCCCGCGCGCAGCGTGGATGGCAGCGGTTTGCAGAATGTTTCCGGCCTGGTGCAGAGCGTGCAGGTCGCTGGCGATGCCAACGCTGCCGTCAACAGCACCCAGCTCAGCGTGCGCGATGGCAGCGCTCCGCAAACCACTGGTGCCGGCCTGGCCGCCGGCACGCTGCAGGTCAGCGATGGCGCGGCCAGTGCCAGCGCCAGTTACGCCAATGGCGCGGCCGGCGTGCTGCTGATGATCGCCGGCCAGGGCGAGGTGCAGCAGTGGATCCGCAATGGCAGCGTCGGCCAGAGCATCCAGATCACCGGCGATGCGCAACAGATCAGCAACCGCCTGCAACTGGACCTGGTCCGGCAATCGGTCGCCAACAACCTGCCGTTGAACCAGAACGTCGCCCAGGCCATCACCTTGGCGCGCGGCGTCGGCCCGGGCCTGGGCCAGTAAGCCCATCGATCACTGAAACCGCGCCGTGGCGGCGACGGGGGAGAACCTGCAATGCAAAGGATGATGCGTTACGGAGCGGCAGCCGGTGCGACGCTGGCGGCCATGTGGGGGGCGAGCACGCCGGCGCTGGCGCAACAGTCCGGCAGTCCGGCGTCAGCGGCACCGGCGATGAGCGCCGAGGATGCCGAGGACGTACGCGAGCTGATGGCGCAGCTCGAAGCCTTGAAGGCCAACTACGCACAAGAGGTCCGGCGCCTGCGCGAGCTCGATGTGCAGGTGCAGGCCATGCAGGCGCGCCTGGCCGGCAAGACCGGTGGCGGTGCGCCGATCACTGGCACCGCTTCGGTGCCTTCCGCCGCCGCGGCGGTGGCCGCCGAGGCGGCGGAGGCCGGCGAGCGCAACGCGCCGCCACCTCCTCCCAGTGCCGGCTATGCCAGCAGCGCCGCCGAAGGCCAGCAGGCCAAGGAGGAATCACGGCGCAGCGTCAACGACGTCAAGCAACAGGTGCGCGCGCTGTTCGACCAGAAGCTGACAATCGAAAACAGCCTCACCTATGCGCGCTACGACCGCAAGCTGCTGACCCTCAATGGCTTTCTCGCGCTGGACGCGATCTTCCTGGGCAACATCGCCATCGAGAACGTCGAGTCCGATTCGCTGACCTATAACCTGGCCGCGCGCTGGGGCGTCAGCCCGAACCTGACCTTGAACGTGGACGTGCCGTTCCTGGAGCGCAAGACCGTGTATCAGAAGGGCGGCGCCGGCGGCTCGGCCGCGGCGATCGCGCAGGAGGAAACCACCGGTGGCGGACTCGGCGACATCGCCCTGAGCGGCAACTACCGCCTGTTCCCCGAGCGCGGCCGCTTGCCGGAAACCGTGCTCACCTTCGGCGCCACCGCCCCTACCGGCCGCGAGCCGTATGGCGTGGACTGGAAGGTGCTTGAACGCGACGACGACCAGTTCATCCGCTTCGCCGTGCCGAGCAAGCAGCCCACCGGCAACGGCGTATGGCAGGCCAATCTCGGCCTGTCAGCGGTGAAGACCGCCGACCCGGCCATCCTGTTTGCCAACATTGGCTACATCTACTCGTTCAAGCGCAGCTTCGACGATATCGACAGCAACCCCGACACCATCAACCCGGGCGAAGTGCGCCTGGGCGATTCGATCTATTTCGGCGCGGGTGTTGCGTTTGCCTTCAACGAACGCACCAGCCTGAGCATCTCCTTCACCGACAAGCTCAGCGCCCGCGCCTCCACCCGCTACGACAACGGCCAATGGGTGAAAGTGATCGGCAGCGATGCCAACGCCGCCACCCTCAACCTTGGCGTGACCTACGCGCTGAACCAGCACGCCACCCTGGTGAGCCTGCTTGGGATCGGCCTGACCCCGGATGCGCCGGATTTCAGCTTGGCCTTCAAGGTGCCTTATATGTTGTGAGCTGGGAGGCTGGGAATGGGGAATGGGGAATGGGGAATCGGTAAAGCGGTTGCCGTGCTCTGACGATTCCCCTTTCCCGATTCCCTATTCCCGGCCCCCAAGTGCCACTCCATGCTTGCGACACAGGCGATACACGGTCACCCGCGAGACCTGCATCAGGCGCGCGCAGGCGCTGACGTTGTACTGGCTCTGGCGCAGGTGCAGGAGCAGGGCGTCGCGTTCGGCCTGGTCGCGGGCCTGTTCCAGTCGCGGGCGACTCGAGGGCGTGGCGGCAGCCAGCTCCAGGTCAATGTCTGTGATCAGCTCCTGCTCGGCGATGACCGCGGCGCGCTGCACGCGGTTGAGCAGTTCGCGCACGTTGCCGGGCCAGTCGAAGGCGGCCATCGCGCGCAATGCCGCTGCGGAAAAGCCGCGCGCGCGGGTAGGGTGGTGGCTGCGGAAGCAGTCAAGGAAGTGGTGGGCCAGCAGCGCGATATCGCTGCCGCGCTCGCGCAGCGAGGGCATCGGCAGGCGCAGCACGTTGAGGCGGTAATACAGGTCGCGGCGGAAGCGGCCCGCGGCCACGGCCTGTTCCAGATCGACATGGGTGGCGGCGAGGACCCGCACATCCACCTTCACCGCCTGGTTGCTGCCGACGCGCTCGATGGTGCCTTCCTGCAGCACGCGCAGCAGGTTGGTCTGCACGTCCAGTGGCAGGTCGCCGATCTCGTCGAGGAACACGGTGCCGCCGTTGGCCGACTCGAACAGGCCCAGGCGCCGCGCCGATGCGCCGGTGAAGGCGCCGCGCTCGTGGCCGAACAGTTCGGATTGCACCAGGCTGGCCGGCAGCGCGCCGCAGTTCACCGCGATGAAGCTGCGGCCATGGCGCGCGGAAAGTTCGTGGATCGCCCGCGCCGCCACTTCTTTGCCGGTACCGGTTTCGCCGGTGACCAGCACCGGCAGGTCGACTGGAGCGAACTTGCGCAGGCGCGCATGGGTGGCGCGCATGACCGAGCTCTCGCCGATCAGCGCTTCCACGCCGCCTTGCGACGGCTCACCGTGCGCTGGCGTCTCCAGCAGGCGCAGCGCCTGCACGATGCGGCGCGGATCCAGCGGGCTGCTGAAGGTCTCGATGCACTGCCCCAGCAATTCCTCGATGGGTTCCTGGTTGTTGGCTTCGGATGGTGTCACCGCCATCAGCGACAGGTAGCGCTGGGTATCGAGCAGGCGCCGCACGCGACCGAGGTCGGCGCCGTCCTCGCGCAGATCGACCATGCCGACAACGAGGTCGTCGCCGCGCAGGCCGATGCCGGTGTCATCGTCGCGCTCGACGATGCGCAGGCGCCAGCCGGCAGCGGCGAGGATTTCGCGCTCCTGCTGGCGCGGTCGCCCGAACCAGATGACGCAGCGGCGATTGAGATCAGGAATGGCTGCCATGCACGTCCTGCCACGCGGGGCCTGCGCGTGGCGGAGCGCTGGAATGGGAACCGCTATCCGGCAGGCCGCCCCCTGTCCGGCCGACCGCGCTGCCACAAGCATGCACGCGGTCACCTGGCCTGCCCGGCCGGAAGCCCCGGGGGCAGACATCCCTGTCAACGCGAAGGCAGTGGCAAACCGGCCAGCAGCAGGGCGGGGGGCCGTGCGGGGCCAGGCAGGCGCGGAAAGCGGCATGGCACACTGGGCGCTCTTCATCCGGAGCCGGACATGAGTGGCACGCAGCGCGAGTTGAATTTCCGTTTCCTGGCCGAGCCGAACGACGTGAACTTCGGCGGCAAGGTCCACGGCGGGGCGGTGATGAAGTGGATCGACCAGGTCGGCTTTGCCGCGGCCAGCGGCTGGAGCGGCCACTACTGCGTGACGGTGGCGGTGGGCGGGATTCGTTTCGTCGCGCCGATCCTGATCGGCGACGTGGTGACGGTATCGGCCAAGCTGGTGTACACCGGCCGCACCAGCATGCATTTCGCCATCGATGTGTGGGCGCGCAGCCCGGTCGGCGGTCAGTCGCGGCTGTGCACGCATTGCATCATCGTGTTCGTGGCGATGGACGAAGACCACGCCACGCCGGTACCGGTGCCGGGCTGGGTACCGGACATCCCGGCAGACCAGCGCTTGTCGGAGTACGCGCTGAAGGTGATGGAGCTGAGCAAGGGGATCGAGGATACGGTCGCGCAGTATCACAGTGACGCGTAGGTTGGCCGGTCGCGGCTGAAGCCGCTCCTACAAACGGCGGATACAACCACCGACCCGATCAACATCGCGACCGACACGACCCCGGAAAACAAAAAGGCCGCTCCAGGCGGCCTTTTCAATTCAACCCAACGCGTCAGCGCTCAAAGCACCCGGCGCGCCTGCACGAACTTTTCGCCCCAATAGCCACTGGCCAGGGTGTCGATCTGCACATCCTTGCCACGGCTGGGCGCATGCAGGAAGCGCCCCTCGCCCACGTAGATGCCCACGTGGTCCACGCGGCCACGGCGTCCGAAGAACACCAGGTCGCCCGCGGTCAGCGCGCCGCGATCCTTGATCAGCGCCGCAGCCTCGTCATGCGCCATCTCGCGCGACACGCGCGGCAGTTCGATGCCCAGGGCGTTCTTGAACACGTAACCCACCAGCCCGCTGCAGTCGAAACCGTCGGGCGAGGTGCCGCCCCAGCGGTACGGCGTGCCCAGCAGGCCCATCGCACGCTTGAGGATGGTCTGCACCTTGCTGTCGCTCACCGCGATCTCGGCGCGGTCGGCGGCGCTCTGCGAGACGTCGTAGTTGGCCAGCAGGCGGCTGAGGTCGCCGGCAAACATCGCCGAACGGTCCATCAGCGGAATGGTGTCGTTACCGGCCAGGTGCGGCAGCAGGGCTGCCAGGGTGGCGGTGGCCGCGGCGTCGGCGCGGCTGCGCGGAGCAGCCTGGGCCGGGGCGGTAGCGGTAACAGTGTCCTGCGCGAGGATATCGGGGCTGGCGGCGGTGGCCTTCTCCGCGTTCTGGGCCAGGACCGGTGCGGCGGCCACGCACAGCGCCGTGGCGCAGAGCAGGCGGAGGGAGGTCCGGAGAGCGAAACGCGGAGTGAAAGAAAGGTCGTCGGTCGTCACGCGTGGATCACATTCGGCAGGCGATGCGGGATGATGCCCCGGTGAAGCCGGCGTGAGGTTCAAAATCCGTTAAAGTTTCGTTTTTCACAACGTGCGGTACGTCACGTTTCAGTGCAATACCCGTTTCGCGCCTGTGTAATGGTCGCGCCAGTAATAGCCGTCCAGCGTATCCAGCCGGACCGTTCCGCCCGTGCTCGGGGCGTGCACGAAACGGCCTTCGCCGACATAGATGCCGACGTGCGACACGCTGCCGCGCGCGCCGAAAAACACCAGATCCCCTGCGGCCAGGCGCTCTGGCGCAATCTTCGGACCCTGCAACGCGGCCAGTTCACTGGAGCTGCGCGGCAGGCGCAGGTCGAGCATGTCGCGATAGACGTAGGTCACCAGACCACTGCAATCAAAGCCGCCCTCGGGCGTGTTGCCGCCGTAGCGGTAGGGCGTGCCGACCAGGCCCAGCGCCCGCATCAGCACCGAATTGGCGGCCACCGGGTCGGCCGGCATCACCTGCGGCCAGACCCGCGCCGGCGGCAGGGCGCCCTTGCGCGGCGGCGGTTGGCTGGCACAACCGGCCAGGGCTGCGGCCAGCGCGGCCAGGGCGAACAACGAAAGAGAGCGTGGTCGCGACGGTTGGGTGCGCAGGGGAACGGCTGGCTTGTTCGGCATGGAGCCCGGATAATGCGCAGTTTGAATGGCCGCCATCATGGCGGCGCCCCCGGCGGCCGACAAGCCGTCCCCATGCCTGCCAGCGCGCAGGCCCAGCCAGAGCCGCCATGAAGATCGAAAAAGACCGCGTCGTCCGCTTCCACTACACCGTTTCCGAGGTCGGCCAGGCGCCGATCGAAAGCTCGAAGGATCGTGAGCCGCTGGCCATCCTGATCGGCCACGGCAACATCATCCCGGGCCTGGAAAAGGCGATGCTGGACAAGGAAGCGGGCGAGACGCTGAGCGTGGACGTGCCGGCCGCCGAAGCCTATGGCGAGCGCCGCGACGGCCTGAGCCAGCGCGTGCCGAAGAAGCATTTCGGCGACACCAAGCTGGTGCCGGGCATGCAGGTGGTGCTGCAGACCAACTTCGGCCCGCGCGCGGTCACCGTGCAGAAGGTCGGCATGAGCGTGGTCGACGTGGACCTCAACCACCCGATGGCCGGCAAGGACCTGCATTTCGACGTGGAAATCGTTGACGTGCGCGAGGCCAGCGCCGAGGAAACCGAGCACGGCCACGTGCACGGCGACGGCGGCCATCACCACTAAGTCGTCCCGGCGTCTTGCCGCGGCCCGCTTCGGCGGGCCGCGTGCGTTTGGGGTGCCTGCCGGATGCGGCACAGCGCACGCCATCGTGTTGCCATGAACGCCTCGTCCTTGCAGCCGGTGGCGCCGGCTGAGCGCATCGTCCTGCTCGATGTCGTGCGCGGCTTCGCCCTGCTCGGCATCCTGCTGATGAACATCGAGGGCTTCGTCGGGCCGCTCAACGCCGCGCTGACCGGCGTGAACCCGGCACTGACCGGCATCGACCGCCTCGCCGACGCGTTGGTGTACTTCTTCGTGCAGGGCAAGTTCTACACCTTGTTCTCGCTGCTGTTCGGCATGGGCTTTGCGGTGATGTCGTCGCGCGCCGAAGCCGCGCGCCGCCCGTTCGTGCCGGTGTATCTGCGGCGCAGCGCGGGCTTGCTGGTTATCGGTCTTGCGCATGCCTTGCTGCTGTGGTCCGGCGACATCCTGGTCAGCTACGCGCTGCTGTCGTTGCTGCTGCTGGCCTTTGCCGAAGCGCCCACGCGCTGGCTGCCGGCGCTGGGGCTGATCGTTTACCTGCTCGCGCCGGCGTGGGTGCTGCTGTTCGGCGCGATCGGCTCGCTGGGCCAGGATGACCCCAACTTCCAGCAGCAGATTGCGGAGGTCGGCGCGCAGTGGTGGCATGCGCTCGAAGCACAGCGCCAGGCCTTCGGCGCCGGCAGCTATGCGCAGGCGACCGCGCAACGCGCCAGCGATCTGCTGGAAACCCTGCGTGGCCTGCTGATCAATGGGCCAGCCATGCTCGGCATGTTCCTGCTCGGGGCCTGGTTCGCGCGTAGCGGCGCCATTGCCGAACCGCAGCGTCACGCGCGCCTGTTCGCGTTGCTGCGTTGGGTTGCGCTGCCGCTGGGTCTGCTGGCGATGGCGGCCAGCTACCGCCTCGCGCCGTGGATGGATCCGGCGCGCCTGGACCTGACCGTGTCGCTGGCCTGGGCCCTGGCCGCGGTGGCCAACCTGCTGATGTGCCTGGGCTACCTGGCCTGGGTCGCGCGCTGGGCACTGGCCTTGCGCTGGCTGGCGCCAGCCGGGCGCATGGCGCTGAGCAACTACCTGCTGCAATCGCTGGTGTGCACGCTGCTGTTCTACGGCTACGGCCTGGGTCTGTTCGAGCGCCTGCCGCGCGCCTGGCAGATTCCCTTCGCGCTGGCCTTGTTCGCCGCGCAGGTGTGGGCCAGTCAGGCGTGGTTGCGTGCGTTCCGCTTCGGGCCGATGGAGTGGCTGTGGCGTGCCTTCACCTATCTGCAGTGGCCGCCGTTGCGCCGGCGCAACAGCGCGAACTGAGCGCAGCGCTGCCGCACATGGCGCCTGCGTTCTACACTGCGGCGGTGAGAATTCCCCACGATGATGTGCTGGTGATCGGCGCTGGCGCGATCGGCCTGGCCTGCGCGCTGGCGCTGGCCGAAGCCGGGCGCGGCGTGCGCGTGCTCGAAGCCGGCCGGGTAGGGGCGGCGACCTCGCACGGCAACTGCGGCACGATCACCCCCAGCCACGCGCCGCCATTGGCCGCGCCCGGCATGCCCTGGCAGGCCTTGCGCTGGATGTTCAAGCCCGATGCCCCTCTATACGTGCCGCCGCGCCTGGACCCGGCGCTGTGGCGCTGGTTCGCGCGCTTTGCCGGGCGCTGCAATTCGCGCGACTGGCGGCACAGTACGCTGGCGCGCGCGGCCTTGCTCAATGATTCGGCGCAGCGTCTACGCGAGTGGATCCAGCGCTACGACCTGCAATGCGAATACCGCCAGGACGGACTGGATTACGTGTTCCGCGATGAACGCAACTTCCGCCATTACCTGCGCGAGTGCGAAACCTTGCAGGCGCTTGGCGTACGCACCGAAGCCATCGATGGCGCCGCCTACGTCGCCGACGACCCGGCGTTTCGTGCCGGGCTGGCCGGCGCCATCCGCTTTCCCGGCGATGCCCACCTGCGCCCGGACCAGTACACCGCCGGCCTGGCGCGCGCGCTGCGCGAGCGCGGCGGCACGATCGGCGAGCACATTCGGGTGGAAGACATCGCTGCCGACGCGCAGGGCGTGCGCGTAACCACCTCGGCCGGGCCACACCAGGCGCGCGACGTGGTGATCGCCACCGGCCCGTGGTCACCCCGCCTGGCGGCCGCGGCCGGACTGCGCCTGCCGGTGCAGCCCGGCAAGGGCTATTCGATCACCTACAGCCGCCCGGCGCTGGCGCCGCGGCGTCCGGTCGTGCTCAAGGACCGCTGGGTGTTCCTGACCCCGTGGGACAGCGGCCTGCGCGTGGGCAGCACGATGGAATTCTCCGGTTACGACAGCCGCCTCAATGCCACCCGGCTGGCCGCGCTGGAGCGCGCCGCGGGCGAGTACCTGCAGGAGCCGGGCGGCGCGCAGGTGCAGGAACGCTGGTACGGCTGGCGGCCGATGACCTGGGACGATCTGCCGGCACTCGGGCGTTCGCCGTCTCATCCACACATATGGATCGCCGCAGGGCATGGCATGCTCGGCATCAGCATGAGCAGCGCGAGTGGACAATTGATGGCCGACCTGATGAGCGGACGCGCCCCGGCGATCGACCCGCATCCCTATCGCCCGGAGCGTTTTGCATGAGCACGCGTTACGACTACGACGTACTGGTGCTGGGCGGTGGCTCCGGTGGCCTGGCCGCGGCGTTCCGCGCCGCGCAGCATGGCGCGCGTGTCGCGCTGCTGGAGCCGGGCGAGCTGGGTGGCACCTGCGTCAACATCGGTTGCGTGCCGAAGAAGGCGATGTGGCTGGCCGCCGACCTTGCCGGCAAGATGGAACTGGCGCGCGGGCTGGGCTTCGACGTGGCGCCACCGAAGCTGTCGTGGAAGGAGCTGGTCGCGCACCGGCAAGGCTATATCGCCAACATCCACGCCAGCTACCGCCGGCGCCTGAACGCTGACGGCGTCGTGCTGCTGCCGCAGCGCGGCCACCTGGTCGATGCGCACACCGTGGCCTGCGCCGATGGCGTGCGCACCAGCGCCGAGCACATCGTCATCGCCACTGGCGCGCATCCCTTGCGGCCGGACATCGAGGGCGCCGAGTTGGGCGGGGTGTCGGACGACTTCTTCAACCTGTGCGCGGCGCCCGAGCAGGTCGCCATCATCGGCGGCGGCTACATCGCGGTGGAGCTGGCCGGGTTGCTGCAGGCACTGGGCAGCCGCGTGCACCTGTTCGTGCAGGGGCAGCGGCTGCTGGGCCGCTTCGATGCCGAGCTCACCGTGCAGCTGGCGGAAAACCTGCGTCAGCAAGGCGTGCGCATGCACTTCGAGTATCGCGCCAACCGCCTGTGGCGCGACGAGGGCGGCCAGCTGCGCCTGGGCGGTACCGGCGAGGTCTGCGCCGAGCAGCGCTTCGACCAGGTGTTGTTCGCCATCGGCCGCCGCGGCAATACGCAGGGCCTGGGGCTGGAAGCCCTGGGTGTGGCGCTGGGCGAACATGGCGAGGTACTGGTGGACGAGTTCCAGGACACCGCCGTGCCGAGCATCCACGCCGTGGGCGACGTGGCCGGCAAGGTCGGCCTGACCCCGGTGGCGATCGCCGCCGCGCGCAAGCTGATGGACCGGCTGTATGGCGGGCAGGCCACTGCGAAGCTGGATTACGACAACGTGCCCAGCGTGGTGTTTTCGCATCCGCCGCTGGGCGCGGTGGGTCTGGGCGAGGAGGAGGCGCGCGAGCGCTACGGTGAGCAGGTGCGCGTGTACACCAGCAACTTCCGCCCGATGCTGCACGCGCTGGCCGACTCGCCGCAGCGCAGCCTGTTCAAGCTGGTCTGCGTCGGTGCCGAGCAGCGTGTGGTCGGCATCCACCTGCTGGGCGAGGGCGCCGACGAAATGCTGCAGGGCTTTGCCGTGGCGCTGAAGATGGGCGTGACCAAGCGCCAGCTTGAAGACACCGTGGCGATCCACCCCACGTCGTCGGAAGAAGTGGTGCTGATGCGCTGAGCCCCGCGCGCAGGCACACTGCGCCAGGTCGCCGCCGCGAGTTCCCGCCATGCCCGCCGCCCGCAAGCCTGCCGCCGCGCGTCCGCGCGCATCGACACCGCCTGCCACCGAAGCGCGCGCGCGTGCCGTGCGCAAGCCCGCCACTGCCAAGGACGCATCGCGCAAGGCGTCCGCAGGCGCGAACAAGCCCGTCGCGATGCCGGCCGACGAGGCGCGGCTGCGCATCCTGCGTGCGATCCGCGCCATCCCCGCCGGCCAGGTCGCCGGTTATGGCGAAGTCGCCGCGCGCGCCGGTCTTCCGGGCCGGGCGCGGCTGGTGGCGCGGGTGCTGGCTGGCAACGATGATCCCAAGCTGCCCTGGCACCGCGTACTGCGTTCCGATGGCCGCATCGCCATGCCCGAGGGTTCACGCGGCTGGCGCGAACAGAGCCAGCGGCTGCGTGCCGAGGGCGTGCAGGTCGAGCGCGGCCGGGTGAAGCGTGCCCCACCGGAGGACCGGCTGGATGCGGCGCTGTGGGGGCCGCGCCACGCCTAACCGGTATCATGGAGCCGGTTCACACGGATGCCCCCATGTTCCCGCGCCTGCCTACTGTCACCAAGGCCCTGTTGATCGCCAACGGCCTGATGTTCCTGCTGCAAATGGTGCTTGGCGATGCCATGGCGCCGCTGATGCTGTGGCCGGTGAGCGAGGGCGGCTTCGATCCGTTCTCGCCGGGCCAGAACTTCCAGATCTGGCAGCTGCTGACCTATGGCTTCCTGCATGGCGGCTTCATGCACCTGCTGTTCAACATGCTCGGCCTTTTCATGTTTGGCGCACCGCTGGAACAGACCTGGGGCGAGAAGCGCTTCTTGATCTATTACCTGGTGTGCACGGTTGGCGCCGGACTGTGCCAGTTGCTGGTGGGCTGGTGGACGCTGTCGCAGGGCGGCGATGCCTATCCGACGCTGGGCGCTTCGGGGGCCATCTACGGGCTGCTGCTCGCTTACGGCATGCTGTTCCCGAACCAGCGGGTGATGCTGTTGTTCCCGCCCATCCCGATGAAGGCGCGCACCTTTGTCATCGTCTTTGGCGTGATTGCCTTGCTGTCGGGCTTCAATGGCTGGCAGCCGGGCGTGGCGCATTTCGCGCATCTGGGCGGCATGCTGTTTGGCTGGCTGCTGATCCGCTATTGGCGTGGGCAGCCGCCGTTCGGTGGCGGCAAGCCGCGCAAGCCGCATCTGCGGCGCGTCGTGTAGGAGCGGCTCTTGTGGCCTTGGCCATTAGCCGCGATTGCCATCTGGCAGATCGCGGCTTCGCCTGTCGGGCCTGAAGCCCCTCCTGCAGCCGCCAGGCTGGAGGAGGGGCAGTCGGCTCAGCGCCAGATGCGGATCTGCTCGGCCTCGACGCGCTGCATCGGCTGGCCGGCCTTGCACTGGAAGGTCGCGCCGAATTCCGGCAGGTTCGACAGCGGCGCATTGACCCGCCACAGACCCGGCGCGCGGACATCGGTGGCGGCGCGCTGCACCGCTTCGTTCGGCGAGACCTGCTGGGCCCACAGCCCGGCCCAGGCATTGAAGAAGGCCTGCTTGCTGCTGACCGGTGCCGCCGGCTGCGCGGCGCTGAAAGCCTGCCAGGCCAGTTCCAGGCCGATCTGGTCGGCGAGGTTGGATTCGGCGGTGAGCTGGCCGTTGACCTTGGTGCTGGTCAGGCCCGGATACGGATAGGCGTTGAACTGCTCGGCGATGCGCGTGGTGAGCAGCGTCCAGGCGGTCTTCTCGGCCGGGCTCCACCAGCTGCGCAGCTGGCCCTGCGCGTCGACCAGCGCGCCCTTGGCATCGATGGCGCGGGTGATCTCGCGCGCCACCAGCGCACCATAGGCGCCGTACTGGGCAGCCGCATCGCCGCCGCTGGTCAGCACCGGCGGCTGCAGCACCGCGGCGGTGACGATCAGGCGGTTCTGCGCGATGTCATAAGCCAGGGCCGGCTGCTGCGGCAGCACGTCCCAGCGGCGGTCGGCGTTGCCCTTGCCGATGCGCTTCATTTCCTCGCGGTGGCGCCAGGTCGAGGCGATCAGCATGTTGCCGCCGAAGCTGCCACGGCCCATCGGCTGCACGCTGTAATCGAGGTCGCGGCGCGGCGCGCCGATCTCGATCTTCATCGCCTGCAGCTTGGCCTTCGCTTCGTCGACCACCGCGCCGTTGCCCCAGCCGGTGCGGGCCAGCGCCGCCAGCTGCGCTTCGCGGATCTGGTCGGCAATGGTCGCGGCCTGGCGGCGCGCATCGGCGGACAGGTAACGCTCAACGTACTCGTGGCCGAGCATCGGGCCGGCGGCGACGTTGATCGCATCCAGCACCTGTTGCCAGCGCGGCGGCGGCAGCATTTCGCCGCGCAGCAGGCGGCCGCGGAAACCGGCCTCTGCATCGCGGAAGCTCTTGGACAGGTAGGGCGCCATCGCATCGCCGACGCGCCAGCGCAGGTAGGCCTTCCACTGCTCGGGCTTGAGGCTGGCGACCATGCCGTCGAGCTGCTTGAAGTAGCCCGGGTCGGACATCGACACCAGGTCATCGTTGACCGCCTGGGCCTTGAGGAAGTCGCCCAGCTGCAGGTTGCGGAACTGCTTGGTGACGTCCTTCACCGCCACCGGGGCGTAGTTGTTGAAGGGGTTGTTGACGTCGGAAACCGGCTTGGCTGACTTGGCCAGCAGGGTTTCGATCTGGATCACCGACACGGTGTCCGCATCCAGACGCGCGGCGGGGGTGCCGGTCAGCGCCAGGATCTGCTTGACGTAGTTGCGGTAGCGGCCCATCAGGGTGACGGCATCGGCGTCGGTGCGCGTGTAGAAGGCCGGGTCGGGCAGGCCCATGCCGCCCTGCATGAAGTAGCCGATGTGGCGGTCCAGCGCCTTCAGGTCCACGTCCGGGCTGAAGTTGAAGGCGACCGGGATGCCGACCTGGTGCAGCGCGGCGATGGAGGCCGGGACGTCCTTGGCCTTCTTGATCGCGTCGATGCGCGAAAGCAGCGGGGCGATCGGCTGCGAGCCGTCCTTCTCCACGGCGGCCTCGTCCAGGCCGCTGGCCCAGAAGTCGCCGAGCAGCTTCTGCACGTTGTTCTGCGGGCTGCGCATGGACGCGTCAAGCAGGTCGCGCTGCTGCTGCTGGGCGCGCTCGGCCAGCTGGCCCAGGGCGCTGGTCGCGCCGCTCTGCGGCACCGGGTTGGCCTTGAGCCAGCTGGCGTTGGCGACGCTGTAGAAGTCGCTGCAGACCGGGGCTACGGCGGGGGTCTTGCTGGCGCTTTTCTTCTTCTTCGGCGCGGCGTCTGCGTGGGGCGCGGCAACCAGCGAGGCCAGGGCCAGGGAGAGGGCAAGCGGGCGGAGAAGGGGCATGCGTGAAATCCAGCCAGAAGGAAAGTCGCCGGAGTGTAGCGGAGCGGTGGCTGCGATGGCGTGGGGAGGGCGGGTTTTTGTTTGCGCCATCGCGAGGGTAAAAAGAGAGGCCCGGGTTCGCACCCGGGCCTCTCTGGCAGACAAGCAGCAATCAGGCAGTTACCAGATCACGACCTGGTTGTCGCCCTGGCGCACCATCGGCTCGCCCGGCTTGCACGAGAACGCCGCCGCGAAGGCCGGCATGTTCGACGGCGCACCGATCGCGCGGAAGTTGGCCGGCGCGTGCGGGTCGGTCTTCAGGCGCACCGCCAGCTCGTCCGGGGTGAAGTTGCGGCGCCACACCGTTGCCCAGTTCAGGAAGAAGCGCTGGTCGCGCGTCAGCCCGTCGGTCTTCGGGTCTTCCTGTCCCGCGGTCGCCGCCTTCATCGCGTCGTAGGCAGTGTTCAGGCCGCCCAGGTCGGCGATGTTCTCGCCCAGGGTCAGGTCGCCCTTCACGTTGCCCTTGTCGGTCTTGTAGGCATTGAACTGCTTGACCAGGCGGTCGGTGCGCGAGGCAAAGCCCTTGGCATCGGCGTCCGTCCACCAGTTCTCGAAGTTGCCGGTCGGCCCGAAGCGGCTGCCCTGGTCGTCGTAGCCATGGGTCATTTCGTGGCCGATCACCGCACCAATGCCACCGTAGTTCATTTCCACCGGCGCATTCGGGTCGAAGAACGGCGGCTGCAGGATGGCGGCCGGGAACACGATCTCGTTCTGCAGCGGGTTGTAGTAGGCGTTGATCGTCTGCGGGCTCATGCCCCACTCGGTCTTGTCGACCGGCTTGCCGATCTTGGACAGGTTCCACTTGTAGTTGAACTCCTGCGCCGCCGCGACGTTGCCCAGGTAGCTGTCACGGCTGGTCTGCAGGCCTTCCCACGAACGCCACTTGTCCGGGTAGCCGATCTTCGGCGTGAAGCTGTTCCACTTGGCGATGGCCTTTTCCTTGGTCTCCGGGCTCATCCAGTCGAGCTTCTCGATGCGGGCCTTCAGCGCAGTGCGCAGGTTGCCCACCAGCTCTTCCATCTTCGCCTTCGACTCGGCCGGGAACGCCACCTGCACGTACATCTGGCCCAGCGCTTCGCCAGCCTGGTTGTTGATCGAGGCCAGCACGCGCTTCCAGCGCGGCTTGATTTCCTTCTGGCCGCGCATGGTCTGGTTGTAGAACGCGAAGTTCTCATCCACGAACGGCTGGCTCAGGTACGGCGAGGCGCTGTCCACCGCGTGGAAACGCAGGTACGAACGCCAGATCGCCGGGTCGGTATCGGCGATCATCTTGCTCACTTCCTGGTGGAAGGCCGGGATCGCCAGCGAGAACATCTGCGGCACTTCCACGCCCTGCGACTTGAAGAACTCCGTCCACGACCAGTTCGGGGTCAGCTTGTCGGCGTCGGCCGGGGTCACCGGGTTGTAGAACAGCGAGGCATCGCGCGATAGCTCGGTGCTGGTCTTGGAGACCTTGGCCAGACGCGTCTCGAAGGCGACGACCTGCTTGGCCTGCTCGGCGGCATCGGCCGCGGCAACGCCCGACAGCTCCAGCACCTTGGCGATGTGCGCCTGGTAGGCATCGAGCTTGGCCTTGTTCTCGGCCTTGGTGTAGTACTCCGGATCCGGCAGGCCCAGGCCGCCCTGCGCGGCGTAGGCGATGTTCATGCTGGAATTCTTGAAGTCGGCCTCGGCACCGAACGAGAACAGCTCGTTCTGACCCTTGGCCGCGCTGCTGCGCAGGTAGTCGACCAGCTTGGCCTGGTCGGTCACGCCGTCGATGGCGGCCAGCTCCGGCTTCAGCGGCTCGATGCCCTGGGCGTTGATCTTGGCCTCGTCCATGCCGGTGGCCCACAGGTCGCCGACCAGCTTCTCCACGCCGGTGGCGTTCTTGTCGGCGGCGGCCTGCTCGACGAGCTGGTGCTGCACGGCATTGGAGCGCTCATCCAGCATTTCAAAGGCGCCCCAGCTGGTGCGGTCGCTCGGCACCGGGTTGGCGGCCAGGAACTTGGCGTTGGCGTAGGCGTTGAGGTCGGTACAGGCGTTGGCGTTCGGGTCCAGGTCGCTGGCCTGGAACTGGTTGAACGGCGGCAGCTTGGACTCGTCGAGCTTGAGCTTCGGCGTGGCTGACGCGGTGGCGTCGGCGGCCGGGGCGGCGGGCGCGGCGGCTTCTTCCGGCTTCTTGCAGCCGGCCAGCGCGGCGGCCACGGCCAGGGAAAGGGTGAGCAAATGCGGTTTGCGGAAGGTCACAGTCAGACTCCAGGCGCGACATGGACGGGATGCCCCGGGAATCGGGACACGAACGCGCACTCTAAACGTGCGGCCGTTCGCAGTCGCGGTGCCGAAGGTCATGGATGGCTGCCGGGCGGCGTTGCCTGCTCCCACAAGGCTTGCAGGCGCCCGCCCGAAGCGGTTGCAGTGGCCGTGCCGATGCTGCAGCGCAGGTCGTGGCGCACCAGCAGGGGCGCCAGGTCGGCGCGGATTTCCTCGGCCAGGCCCTGCGCGGCCTCGGCGTGGGTGTTGCCCAGCCACAGCGCGAATCCATCGCTGCCGCTGCGGGCCAGGTGGTCGCCGCCACGGCGGGCTCGCGCCCTGAGCGCCCGCGCGACTTCGGCCAGCGGCGGGTGGCGCGCGCCGGGCCCGCGCAATTGCAGGCGGATCAGGCTGCAGGGCAGGGTACCGGGATCGGCGAGCGCGCTGGCGGCGGCGTCTTGCAGGTGGGTGATGTGTTCCAGGCGCGGCAGGCGCCGGCGCCGCCAGCGCCACAGCGCGGCCAGGGCCAGCATGGCGAGCAGCGCGACCGCCAGCAACACTGGCCAGGGCAGGGTCATGCCGGGGTCCTCGCCTTCCGAGCTGGCGGCAGTATAGGGCGGGGCCCGTGCTATACCAGCGCCAGCCCCGAGGCCACCGGATGCGAATCACGCCGCGATGAAAGCTGCCTACGACGCCCTGATCATCGGTGCCGGACACAACGGCCTGGTCTGCGCCGCCTACCTGGCCGCGGCCGGCCGACGGGTGCTGGTGCTGGAGCGACGCGAGGTGGTTGGCGGTGCCGCCGTTACCGAAACCTTCCATCCCGGCTTCCGCAATTCGGTGGCGTCCTACACGGTCTCGCTGCTGCAGCCGAAGGTGATCGCCGACCTCGAACTGGTCCGGCACGGACTGCGCGTGGTGCCGCGGCGCATCAACAACTTCCTGCCGCTAGGGGAAGACGGTTACCTGCTTGCCGGCGCCGGCCGCACCGCAGATGAGGTGGCGAAATTCTCGCCGCGCGATGCGCAACGCCTGCCGGCCTACGAGGCGCGGCTGGAACAGCTGGCCGACGTGTTGCGCGCGCTGGCCCTGGCGCCGCCGCCCAATGTCACCGACGGTGGCTGGTGGAAAGCACTGCCCGAGTTGATGAAGGCCGGCCGTCTGGGCCGGCGCCTGCATGCCTTGCCTGCCGGGCTGCGGCAGGAACTGCTCGACCTGTTCGCCATCTCCGCCGCCGAGTATCTGGACCGCTGGTTTGAAAGCGCGCCGATCAAGGCCCTGTTCGGCTTCGACGGCATCGTCGGCAACTACGCCAGCCCGTATGCGCCGGGTTCGGCCTATGTGCTGCTGCACCACGTGTTTGGCGAGAGCAACGGGGTGAAGGGCGCGTGGGGCCATGCACTCGGCGGCATGGGCGCGATCACCCAGGCAATGGCCGCGTGCTGCCGCGAGCGCGGCGTGGACATCCGTACCGGTTGCGGCGTACGCGAAGTGCGCGTGGAGCACGGCCGCGCGGTTGGCGTGGTCACCGAACAGGGCGAGCGCTTAGATGCGCGTGCCGTGGTCGCCAACGTCAATCCGAAGCTGTTGTACGAACGCCTGCTTGATCCGGCCCATGTCCCGGCCGAGACGCGCGAACGCATGGCGAACTGGCGTTGCGGCTCGGGTACTTTCCGCATGAACGTGGCCTTGTCGCGCCTGCCCGATTTCACCGTGCTGCCCGGTCCGGGCGACCACCTGACCGCCGGCATCATCATCGCCCCGAGCCTGGACTACATGGATCGCGCCTGGCGCGATGCGCACAACCACGGCTGGTCGCGCGAGCCGGTGGTGGAAATGCTGATTCCCAGCACCTTGGACGATTCGCTCGCGCCGCCCGGCCAGCATGTCGCCAGCCTGTTCTGCCAGCACGTGGCGCCGCAGCTGCCGCACGGCCGCAGCTGGGACGATTACCGCGAGGAAGTAGCCGACCTGATGATCGCCACCGTCGAGCAGCACGCGCCGGGGTTTGCGGCCTCGGTGCTGGGGCGGCAGATCCTCAGTCCGCTGGACCTGGAGCGCGAGTTTGGCTTGCTCGGCGGCGACATCTTCCACGGCGCGCTCAGCCTCAACCAGTTGTTCAGTGCGCGGCCGATGCTGGGGCAGGCAGGCTACCGCGGGGCGATCGAGGGACTGTTTCTGTGTGGGGCGGGCACGCACCCCGGCGGCGGCGTGACCGGTGCGCCGGGGCACAATGCAGCGCAGGTGATTCTGGGTGGGTAGCGGTTGTGCGGGGTTTGCACGCCGGCATCGCGGCCGGCGTGGATCAGAACTTCACCAGCAGGGGTTTGTCGTCCACCCATAGAGCGGCGCTGTTGGGGGTGAAGCAGGCGACGCGATTCCAGTCCTGTCGCTCCAAAGGTGTCAGGCGGGACTCGCGGTAGTTGGATTGGCGGGTCAGTACCCGCGCCAAGGGCTCGCCTTCACGGAAGATGCCGACACTGCCGTCGATCGCCAACCTTGGGCTGACCCAGCGCTGTTCGGCAGCGACGGAAGGTTGGTCGGCGAAGCGGAACAGGACGTTGCCGGAGAAGTCCAGCACGATGAAATCATTGACGCCCTCAACCAGGATGCGGCGCGAGCGGGTATCCACCTGCAGGACTCGCGCATCAAAGGGCTGACTCAGCTCGAATGGCACCAGCTTGCCTGCGGATACATGGAAAAGCTGATTGCCAGCGATGGCAAAGCCCCTGTCGGCGGATAGCACTGCCAGGCTATTGATCAGCGCGCTGCCCGGTGCCTGGATCGTGCCAATAGGGCTGAGGTCCGCGGCGCTGAACATCCGTGCGGTTGATGCAAGGTCCGCCACCTCCTCGTACAAGGTGTTGCCGTCGGCCGAAAAGAGCAGCGGCGGAGGACCGTCCTCCGGATCAGTCGATTCCTCGTAGGGTTGCTTGAGCAGGACTTTGGCGTCCCCATCGACGATGTAGCGCATCTGCGTCTCTGTTGCGGTCAGCGGCGGCAAGTCACCCCGGTCCACACCATCCCAGATCGTGAACATGAAGCGCTCACGAGTGCCGTCGCTCCACAGGTCCCACATATGGATGTACCCGTGGATGCGCGCGAGCACGCGTCCCTGCTTGTGCAACTCCACCCAACCGTCTTTGCCATCTTCGAGTGGCACCAGCATCAGTCCGTCCGCCGAGAGAGCCTTGACGCCCTGGCCTGCGATCAGTTGACCGTTCGTACTCTGGCGGTGGGACCAGCCTTGCGCTGAGCGAATGCCGTAGCTGCGGTAGTCGGTGGTATCGGAGGTCAGGAAGTCATAAGGCTGGGTACTGGAGCAGAGGAAGGTGCCGTCGGGGCCGGCGAAGACTGGGAATGAGAGGCTGGTTAACAGCGCAGCGGCTAGCAAGGTCTTCATTGAGTCACCTTTGGCAGTTGCCGAGATAGACAATCGGATCGATCCGATTCGCGGGAACGCGGGGCGCCCCGAGGCTGGTCTTGATTTCGATGTGCACGTGTGTCGACTGCACGGTGTTCTCCCGCGGAGGCTTGCCGCAGTTACCCGTGCAGTTCATCGTGCCGATCTCGTCACCAGCCCGCACCTGCCCCTTGCTTCTCAGGATGTCGCGTAGATGCAGGTAGAGAGACACGCGCCCATCGCCGTGGACGATCCGTACGTAATTTCCGTTCGCGGGCTTGGGCTCGCCGGGTGACACCACCCCATCCGCGATCGCCCTGACACGCTGCCCCAGCCCAAAGTTCGCAGTATGCGAGGCGATATCCACCCCATAGTGGAAATTGCCCGGGCGCCACGTTGAAGCGCCATAGCGCGACGATATGCGCGCCTCGGAAGGTTTTCCTCCTGCGCTCTTCCAGCAGTCGAGCTTGCCGTCGTTGTCCCGATCGTATTCGTTGAACGGCCGGTTGGGCCGAGTCGAGCTGCCGGGTGCACGGGTACGCCGCCGTAGGGCTCGCGCCACCTGCCACTCTGTCCACCGTCGAAGGTCAACCCAGGCGAGGTGAAGTAGCATCGCCGTTCGATGCGGCTATTGCCGTTCACCGTGACCGTGCCGCTGCGGCAGGACTGTGCCTGCGCTATCCAGGGCGTAGCCGCGAGACCCACCACCAGCCATGCCCAGGTTCTGCTCCCGCGTCGCATACCGCACCTGTATGCCGCTGCCCTTGTTGGACAAGCTCGATATACGCGTCGTATTTCCAGGGTTCCATTAGAAAACTCGCACGCATAGTGCGCTTGTCGTTGGATTTCCCGGCGCGAATCAGAACTTCACCAGCACGGGCTTGTCGTCCACCCACAGCGCGGCGCTGTTGGCGGTGAAGCAGGCTACTCGGGCCCAGTCGCGCTCATCCAGCGGCGTCAGGCGCGACTGGTGGTAGTTGGATTGCCGGGTCAGTACGCGCACCAGGGGCTCGCCTTCGCGAAGCACGCCGATGCTGCCATCGATGGCCAACTGTGCACTGATCCAGCGCTCCGCGGGGCGCGGGTCGTGGTCTGCAAGGCGGAACAGGATGTTTCCGGAAAAATCCAGCACGAGGAAATCATTGTCTGCCTTGACCAGGACGCGGCGCGAGCGGCTATCCATCTGCAGGGCTCGCGCCTCAAAGGTACCCGTCAACTCGAACGGCACCAGCTTGCCGTCGGACACATGGAACAGCTGACTGCCAGCGATGGCGAAACCGGTGTCGGCGGAAATCAGTATCAGATCGCTGAGCAGCAAGTCGTCTGGCGCCCGAAGGATGCCCAGGGGGGCGAGGTCGGTAGCGTTGAACATCTGCGCGGTCGGTGCCACGTCATAGGCGTCTTCGTAGAGGACCTTGCCATCGGCGGAAAAGAGCAGCGGGGGAGGGCCGTCCTCGGGGTCGGTTGATTCCTCGTAGGGCTGCTTGACCAAGACGTTGCCATCGCCATCGACGATGTAGCGCATCAGTGTCTCGGTTGCGGTCAACGGCGGTGCGTCACCCGTGTCGATGCCGTCCCAGATCGAGAAAAGAAAGCGCTCATCGGACCCGTCGCTCCAAAGGTCCCACAGGTGGAGGTATCCGCGGATGCGGGCAAGTACGCGGCCCCGCTTGTGCAATTCCACCCAGCCCTGCTTGCCTACCTCAAGGGGAACCAGCATCAGCCCGTCCGCCGACAAGGCCTTGACGCCCTGGCCGGCCAGCAGCTGACCGGTAACGTTCTGCCGGCGTGACCAGCCCGACGCCGTGCGCAGGCCGTAGCTGCGGTAGTCGGAGGTGTCCGAGGTCAGGAAGTCATAGGGCCGCGTGCTCGAACACAGGAAGGTCCCATCGGGGCCGGCCAGGACCGGGAACGGGAGGCTGGCCAGTAGCACGGCTGCGAGCAGGGTCTTCATGGTTCACCTTCGGCATTTGCCCAGGTAAGCGATCGGATCGATCCGGTTCGCAGGGCTTCGGGGCGCATTGAGGCTGGTCTTGACCTCGATGTGCACATGCGTGGACTGCACGATGTTCTTGCGTGGCGGCTTGCCGCATCTGCCCGTGCAGTTCATCGTGCCGATCGCATCGCCAGCACGCACCGGTCCGCTGCTTCTGAGGATGTCGCGCAAATGCAGATAGAGCGAGACGCGCCCGTCGTCATGGAGGATCTGAACGTAGTTGCCGTTCGCGGGCTTGGGCCTTGCCCAGGTCACCACGCCATCCGCGATCGCCCGCACAGGCTGCCCCAAGCCGAAGTTCCCGGTGTCGGAGGTGATGTCCACGCCGTAGTGGAACCCGCCCGAGCGCCAGCCGGAACGGCCATATCCGGAAGAGATGCGCGTGGTTGAGGGCTTCCCGGCCACGCTTTTCCAGCAGTCAAGCTTGCCGTCGTTGTTGGTGTCGTAGGCGTTGAGGGGCTTGCCCGTCGCGACCGTTGCGACCGTCGCGAGGCCCAACACAATCCATGCCCAGCTTCCGTTACCGCGTCGCATGCCGCACCCGTACTGCTGCCCATGTAGGACAGGCTCGATATACGGGCAGCGGTGCTTAGCTTTCCATTGGAAAACTCGCAGGTAGCACGGGGTGGCCAGGTTGCTGATAATGGCGGCGCGAAGGGAGTCCGTGCCGTGCCGCCCCATGACCGGATACTGGAACATTGACCCGGCGCTGGGACATCATGCAGGAATCGAACACGGGCCCACGCATGAACCCTTCTTCCCGCTCCGACGCGGAGCGCCTGTATAAGCAGGCGATCGACGCGCTCAACCGTGCCCAGTGGCCAGAAGCCTGGCAGATCGCGCAAGGCATCCTGCGCCAGTTCGGCGAACATCCCGGGGTTCATTTCATTGCCGGCGTCGCGGCGCTGGAACTGCGCCGGCTGCTGCCCGCCCGCGAGCACTTGGCGCGCGCGGTGGCCATGAACGGCACGCGGGCCGATTACCTGACTTATCTGGCCAAGGCGCTGGCGTTGTCAGGCGATTTCCGCGCCGCCGCAGCAATGGCCGATCGCGCCCGGGCGTTGCAGCCCGATGACCCACTGTTGCTTGACACCTTGGGCGTGATCTACACCGACGCCGGCCTCCATGGCGCTGCCGCGGCGGCCTTCGCCGAGGTCGTGGCGCGTGCGCCCACTCGCGCCAACAGCCGCTTCAACCATGCTACCGCGCTGCTCTATGCCGGCCAGATCGAGCGCGCCGAGCAGGAGTACGAGGCCTGCCTGGTAGCGGACGAACGCTACTGGAAGGCATATACGGCATTGTCCAGCCTGCGCAAGCAGAGACCGGATGCAAATCACGTCGAGCGGTTCGAGGCCGCGCTGGCCCACCACGGCGGTGACACGGAGGCTCGGCTCTATCTCAATCTGGCGCTGGCGAAAGAGCGCGAAGACCTGGAGGATTACGCAGCGGCGTTCGAGCATTACGTGCAGGGCAAGGCCGCAGGCGGAGAAGGACGGACATACGCACCGACCGCCGAGGAGACCCTGTTCTCGGCGATCGCCAGCACTTTTCCAGGTCCTCTGCCGGGCGTTGGCAGTGGCCATGGCAGCGAGGAGCCCATCTTCGTCGTGGGCATGCCGCGCTCTGGCACCACTCTGGTCGACAGGATTCTGAGCTCGCATTCGCAAGTCACCTCGGCCGGTGAATTGCACCACCTGCCGATCGCGGTCAAGCGGCTTTCCGGCAGTACCACTCCCGTCCCGCTGGACCTGGACACCCTGTCGCGGACCGCTTCCATCGAGTGGGAGAAGCTGGGCCGGACCTACGTCGAGTCCACGCGCCCAATTACCGGTGCACGCCCGCGGTTTGTCGACAAGCTGCCGCACAACTTCCTCTACATCGGCCATATCCTGCATGCCCTGCCGAAGGCGCGAATCGTGCTGATGCGGCGCAATCCGCTGGATAGCTGCCTGAGCAATTTTCGTCAGCTGTTCTCGTTGTCTTCGCCCTTTACTCGCTACTCATTCGATCTGCTGGATACAGGCCATTACTACGTGCAGTTCGATCGGCTGATGAACCATTGGTCGCGGGCCTTCCCGGGTCGCGTTTATGAACTGACCTACGAACAACTGGTGCTCGACCAGGAGGACACCACGCGCGCGCTGCTGGAGTACTGCGGCCTGCCCTGGGAAGCAGGCTGCATGCACTTCGAGCAGAACCAGACGCCGACCGCCACGGCGAGCGTGGTCCAGGTGCGTGAGCCGATGCAGACCGGCTACCTGCATCGTTGGCATCGCTATGCAACGCAGCTGGCGCCGCTGCGCGAATATCTCGTGGAGCAGGGCGTCCGGGTCGAATGAGGTTGTCCTGCGTGGAACACTGACTGCGCGGTCCCTGCCACAAAAAGAAAAACCCCGCCGAAGCGGGGTTTTCCTTTGTTGCATCGAGGACGCTTACTGCTTGCCGAAGTCGTAGCGGATCTCGGCGAAGATCGCGCGGCCGTAGGCACTGTAGATGAAGTTGTTGTACGGAACAGTTGCCGTGCCCGGATAGTTGTGGGCCTGGTCGTCAGGCAGCTTGTTGCCGATGTTGGTGGCCTGCAGCGACAGACGCAGGTTGTCCAGCGCCTGGTAGTCGACGCCCAGATTGAAGGTCGTCCAGGTGCCCCACTTGCCAGCGGTCACGCCGTACTGCGGCAGCTCGTAGTCGAAGGAGTCGCCCAGGTAGGCCAGATAGTTCGGGGTCGAACCGATCATGTTGGCATACAGCGTGGTGGTCCAGCGTCCGATCTCCCAGCCAATGGCAGCGTCGGCCTTCCACTTCGGACCTGCGTCATACACCCAGTTGGCCTGCGGCGAATTGATCAGGTCGATGTAGTCCTGGGTCGGGTCCGTCTGCAGGTCGTGCTTCAGGGTGGTGGTGTAGTTGGCCGAGAAGTTCAGTCGGCCCCAAGCACCGATTTCCTGCATGTAGCGGCCAGCAACCGTCAGCACTTCCAGCTTCTGGCGGGCGATGTTGACCTTCGGGGTAAACACCGTCTGCAGCACACCGGTGGTCGGGTCGCGTTCGATCCAAGCGGCAACGTTGTCGCAGGAAGTGAATCCCGGGCCGGTCTGGCCGAGGCGGCAGTAGTACTCCTGCAGCAGAATCTGGTCGCCCGACAGCTGGTCAACCTCGTCCTTGATGTCCCACGAGAAGTAGTCAACGCTCAGCGACGCATTGCTGACCGGTGCCCACACCACGCCCGCATTCCAGGTGTTGGCGCGGATCGGCTCCAGGTCGGGGTTGCCCGCCTGGGTGCCGTAGTACTGCGAGCTGTTATAGCGGCAGTTGGTGGTGTCGGCCGGGGTGTAGCCCGCCAGACCGCAGCGATAGTAGTCGGTGTCGCTGGTGTAGAAGCCGCTCAGGCCCTGGAACATGTCCGACAGGGTCGGTGCCTTGAACGCGGTACCGTACTTGCCGCGAACCAGCAGGCTCTCGATCGGGCGGAATTCAAACCCGGCGCTCCAGGTCGGCTTGTCAACGGTCGTGCCATAGGCATCGAAGGAGTCATAGCGGCCAGACAGGGTGCCCGTCAGCATCGATGCAATCGGCACGCGCAGTTCGGTCATGGCCGCGTACCTGGTGCGGTGGCCCGAGCCACCCACGTCGGTCTGGCCCCAGATCGCGCCGTCCATGATGCCCGGGATCGGGGTGTAGTTCCAACCTTCGTTGCCGGCTTCCACCGCGAAGGCCAGGCCTGCCGAGCCGGCGGGCATGGAGAACAGGTCGGCATTGGTGACCTGGGCACGGAACAGGTTGTCCCAGGTCTTGGCCTTGGCGGTGCCGTAGCCGGTGAAGCTGGCGAAGTCCTGCGGCGAGATCGTCTGGTAGAACGCGTCGTAGTTCGGGCGGAACACCGGGTAGGTGTCGAAGTACGGGTCCACGCCCAGCTGCGGGCCGAGCACGTGCTCCTCGAAGTACGAGTTGATCGCATCGTTCCAGCGCACGAAGTTGCGCTTGTCGAGCTTGCTCTCGTTGCGGGTGAAGCTGACGTCGTAATCCCACGACTTGCCGAAGTGGCCGCTGGCGCCCAGGGTGACGGTGTAGGACTTGTTGGTGTCCTTGTCCATGATGTCGCCGAAGCCGCTGCCGCCGATGTCTTCAGGGCTGAAGGCGCGCTGCAGGTTCAACAGGGCGTCGTAATCCGGGTCGTAGTAGTAGGTGTACTTGCTGCCCGTGCCCCACCACATGTAGCTGCTGCCCGATGCGTACTCGGCATCTTCGTGGCTGGCGAGGACTTCACCGTACAGCTCGAGGTTGTCGTTGACGGTGAACGTGGTGCGGTTGTACAGCTGCAGGCTGTCCTTGCCGTTGCGGATGGTCTTGTAACCCTGCGAGTAATAGGAGCCGCAGTACTGGCCCGACCCGGGGCGGTTGCGCAGTCCCACGGTGCCGCCGAACTGGGACGTGATCGCCGAGCAGTCCTGGCCGGTCGGCAGCAGATAGCCGAAGTCATCCAGACCCTCGGTGCCCATGTTGCGGTAACCGAAGACCAGGTAGTCGCGCGAAGCCACCGGCGCGGAGTAGCCATCCATGTTCACCGAATCGGTGATGTCGCGCTGGTAACCCCAGATCGGATTGCGCGTGTCGTACTGCACCGAGGTGACCGTATTGAGGCGGCCATCCATCGCGCTGAAGCCGTTGGTCAGGCTGAAGCGGAACGAGTCGCCGCCGCCTTCGGTATACGCGCCGCCACGGACGCGCACGGTGGTGCCTTCGTAGTTCTTCTTCAGGATGAAGTTGACCACGCCGGCCAGTGCATCCGAGCCGTACAGCGACGAGGCGCCACCGGGCAGGATTTCGATGCGCTCCACGGCGTCGATCGGAATGCCGCTGATGTTGTTGAACGTGTCGCTGCCGTTGTACAGCGCCGGATAGTTCGACATCGGCCGGCCGTTGATCAGGTACTTGGTATAGCCCGGATCCAGGCCGAACATGCTGACGGCTTCGGCGCCTTGGGTGAACGAGGCCGAGGTCTCGCCGCCCTGCACGCCGCCGCTGGCGAAGCTCGAGGCCTTCAGCACATCGGCGACGCTGGTGAAGCCGCGGGTATGGATGTCCTCGGCACTGATCACCATCACCGGGGTGGCGGTCTCGATCTCAGTCTGGGGAATCAGCGAGCCGGTCACGGTGACGCGGTCGAGTTCCTTCGGTTGGTCCTGGGCCAGCGCGGTGCCGGCGGCCGGCAGGACGATGGCGGCGAAAACGGCGGCCGTGAGGCGGTGCCGCTTGAGGCGGGAAGCTTTACTGGACGACATCTGGACAATCCCCTTTGCTTGACTGAAATCGATAAGGAGTGATGCCTGCGCGGCCCTGACAAAGATGTCCGGCACGTGTCAGCAGGTATCACCCCTGAACCGACGTTAACACGTGGTTCACTGTTAAGTGAACGGAAAATTAGCGAAAAACCGTGATGTGAATCACAAATATCTTATGAAAAAACGTTTCAGCGGTGACGGATTACGCTTTTCTGTGCCATGGGACATGTCCTCGGGGACAATAGGCCGATGAAGATTCCAGCCCACCGCCCACAGGGCGGCCTGTCCCCCCACCCCCGCGTCCGCAATGTGATCGCCGTCGCATCTGGCAAGGGCGGCGTGGGCAAGTCCACCACCGCCGTGAACCTGGCCCTGGCCCTGCAGCGGCAGGGCGCCCGCGTCGGGGTGCTCGACGCCGACATTTACGGTCCCAGCGTGCCGGCCATGCTCGGCCTGGCCGGGCGCCCGGACAGCCCGGACAACAAGTCGATCGAGCCGCTCCGTGCCTTTGGCGTGGAGGCCATGTCCATCGGTCTGCTGATCGATACCGACACGCCGATGATCTGGCGTGGCCCGATGGCGACCTCGGCCCTGACCCAGCTGTTCAACGACACCCTGTGGGACGACCTGGACTACCTGCTGGTGGACCTGCCGCCGGGGACCGGCGACATCCAGCTGACCTTGTCGCAGAAGATTCCGGTGGCCGGCGCGGTGATCGTGACCACGCCGCAGGAGATCGCCACGCTGGACGCGCGCAAGGCGCTGAAGATGTTCGAGAAGGTGGAAGTCCCGGTCCTGGGCATCGTCGAGAACATGGCCGTGCACACCTGCTCGAACTGCGGCCACACCGAACACCTGTTCGGCGAGGGTGGTGGCCAGCGCATGGCCGCGCAGTACGGCGTGCCACTGCTGGGCTCGTTGCCGCTGGAGATCGCGATCCGCGAGCAGGGCGACGCCGGCACCCCGATCGTCGCCGCCGCGCCCGAGTCGGCCGCGGCCCAGGCCTACCTGGCCGCCGCCACGCGACTGGCCGAGGAACTGGCCAAGCGTCCGCGCGCCGCGATCCCGATCGCGACCTCGTTCGGCTGAGCCTTGCCGTCGCCCGCGGCGCGACGGTACCGGTGGCAATGACTAGAATCTGCGGGCGGCGCGCGCCGCCCCTCCATCACAGGAAGACCGAATGAGCATCAAGAGCGACCGCTGGATCAGGCGCATGGCCGAGCAGCAAGGAATGATCGAGCCGTTCGAGCCGGGCCAGATCAAGCAGGACGCCCAAGGCCAGCGCATCGTCAGCTACGGCACCTCGAGCTACGGCTACGACGTGCGCTGCTCGCGCGAGTTCAAGGTCTTCACCAACATCAACTCCACCATCGTCGACCCCAAGCATTTCGACAGCGGCAGCTTTGTCGATGTGGAGTCGGACGTGTGCATCATTCCGCCGAACAGTTTTGCCCTGGCGCGCACCGTGGAGTACTTCCGCATCCCCCGCGACACCCTGGTGGTCTGCCTGGGCAAGAGCACCTATGCGCGCTGCGGGATCATCGTCAACGTGACCCCGCTCGAACCCGAATGGGAAGGCCACGTGACCCTGGAGTTCAGCAACACCACGCCGCTGCCGGCGCGCATCTACGCCAACGAGGGCGTGGCGCAGATGCTGTTCTTCCAGTCAGACGAGGTGTGCGAGACCAGCTATCGCGATCGCGGCGGCAAGTATCAGGGGCAGGTGGGCGTGACCTTGCCGCGGACCTGAGCGGCGGACTTACTTCCCGCGCCCGAACAGCATCCCCACGCCGCAGGCCACCAGCAGCGCCGGCCACCACGTCGCGATCAGGCGCCCCAGGCTCAGGTTCGTCCAGCCCAGATTGTTGGCCAGGAACAACAGGCCGACCAGGATCAGGATCAGCGCGGCGACGACGTTGGATTTCATGCAGGCGGGCTTCGGTGGCCGAGGAGGGCGCCTATCGTAGCCGTTGCGCCCACGCCTGCACACGCTGCTGCAATGCCGCCGGCTCGAAACGCTGGGCCGGCCCGCTGCCCCATACCGGCCCAGGCCAGCCCGGGTCGCCTTCGTTGCGGCCAACCAGGTGTACATGCAACTGGCGGACGATGTTGCCTAGCGCGCCGATGTTGAGTTTGTGCACGCCGTCCTCGGCCTGCAGCAGCCGCGACAGCTGATTGATCTCGGCCAGCAGCAGGCGTTGCTGGCCACCGTCCAGGTCGATCCATTCGCTGGCCGCTTCCACGCGCGGCACCAGGACCAGCCAGGGGAAGCGCTGGTCGTCCATCAGCCGCACCTGCGACAGCGGACCGTCGGCGACGAACGCGCTGTCCGCCGCCAGGCGCGGGTCAACAATGAAACCGCTCACAGATTGTCCGCAAGAAAGGCGAGGGTGCGCTCGCGGGCCAGGCGTGCGCTTTCCGGCGCCCAGTGCGGGCCGACATCGCGGTTGAAGGCGTGGCCGGCCGGATAGGTATAGACCATCATCTGCGGCAGTTTCTCGCGGTGTTGCTGCACCGCTTCCGGCGGAATGCTGCTGTCCTGTTCGCCGAAGTGGAAGATCACCGGCGCCTTGGGCGGCAGGTCCAGGTATTGCGTGTTGCGCGCGCCGTAATAGCTCACCGAAGGCAGGCCGAGACGGAACGCGGCGAGCAGGGCGACCGTGCCACCCCAGCAATAGCCGACCGTGCCGACCTTGCCGGCGGGGGCCAGCACGGTGGCCGCGGCCTGGACCACGTCCACCGCCCTGTCCATGCCCAGCGTGCTGACCATCTGCTTGCCGCGCTCGGTGCCGGTGGCGTCGTAGGCCAGTTGCGCGTCCTTCTCGACCAGGTCGAAGAATGCCGGCACCAGCACTTCATAGCCGGCGGCGGCGAAGTCATCGCCGACCTGCTGCATGTGCTCGTTGACGCCGTAGATCTCCTGGATCACCACCAGGCCTCCGCGCGGCTGGCCGGCGGGCTGCGCGTGCCAGGCGGCAATCTGTCCGTGGGGCGTATCGAGCGTGGTCCAGTGGCCCATGGCGGTTCCTCTCTGCTGAAGGGAGGGCGTCATTATGAAAGGCGGGCGGCTTGGATGGGGTGATGGAATCAGGCGGTTAGCCCAGCGGGCGCGGCACCCCGCCACGTTCAGGGCGCGCCGGGCGGTGCCGCTATAATTGCCGCCGCCCAGGCCCCAGGCCGCTCCTCTCCCAGGCCCCAGACTTCCGCATGTCCCAGTCGAACCCCAAAGTCGGCTTCGTCAGCCTTGGCTGCCCGAAGGCGCTCGTCGATTCCGAACGCATCCTCACCCAGCTGCGGGTGGAGGGTTACGACATCGTGCCCAGCTACGATGCCGCCGACGTGGTGGTGGTCAACACCTGCGGCTTTATCGACTCGGCGGTGGCCGAATCGCTCGATGCGATCGGCGAGGCCATGAACGAGAACGGCAAGGTCATTGTCACCGGCTGTTTGGGCAAGAAGTCCGAGCTGATTCGCGAGCAATACCCGGACGTGCTGTCGGTATCCGGCCCGCAGGACTACGACACGGTGATGCAGGCGGTGCACGCCGCGCTGCCGCCGCGGCACGACCCGTTCGTGGACCTGCTGCCGCGCCGCGTCGGCGCCTTTGGCGAAAGCGAGGATGTCGGCGTCAAGCTGACCCCGCGCCATTACGCCTATTTGAAGATTTCCGAGGGCTGCAACCACCGCTGCAGCTTCTGCATCATTCCCTCGATGCGTGGCGACCTGGTGTCGCGACCGGTGGACGAGGTGCTGCGCGAGGCCGAACGGCTGGTGCGTGGCGGGGTCAAGGAGCTGCTGGTGGTGTCGCAGGACACCTCGGCCTATGGCGTGGACCTGAAGTACGCGGAGAAGCCGTGGCGCGACCGCAGCTACCAGACGCGGATGAAAGCGCTGTGCGAAGGGCTGTCCGAACTGGGCGTGTGGACGCGGCTGCACTACGTCTATCCGTATCCGCACGTGGACGACGTGGTGCCCCTGATGGCCGAGGGCAAGATCCTGCCGTACCTGGACATTCCGTTCCAGCACGCCAGCCCGCGCATCCTCAAGCTGATGAAGCGCCCCGGCGCGGTGGACAAGACGCTGGAGCGGGTGCAGCGGTGGCGGGCGATCTGCCCGGAGATCACGCTGCGCTCGACCTTCATCGTCGGCTTCCCGGGCGAGACGGAGGCGGAGTTCGAGGCATTGCTGGACTTCCTGGATCAGGCGCAGCTGGACCGCGTCGGTGCCTTCGCCTATTCGCCGGTGGAAGGGGCCAGCGCCAACGCGTTGCCGGACCCGGTGCCGGAAGAGGTCAAGCAGGAACGGCTGGCGCGCTTCATGGCGCGGCAGGCGGCAATTTCCGCGGCGCGGCTGGAGGCGAAGATCGGCACGGTGCAGCAGTGCCTGGTGGACATGATCGAGGACGGCATCGCGGTCGCGCGCTCGCGGGCGGATGCGCCGGAGATCGACGGCCTGGTGCATATCCAGAATGCGGACGAGATGGGCCTGCGTCCGGGTGATTTCGTGCAGGTGCGGATCACCGAGAGCGACGAGCACGACTTGCTCGGCGATGCGCTGGTGCCGGCGCGCAAGGGCTTGCCGTTGGCGATGGTGTGAGGGCTGCCGCAGCGCGACGGCGTCGGCACCGGCATGCCTGATGGGGCCCACTGTTCCCAACGTCTGACAGGCGCACTGTAGGAGCGGCTCTTGTGGCCTTCGGCCATCAGCCGCGACCGTCATCTGCCAGATCGCGACTCCGCCCTGTCGGGGCTGAAGCCCCTCCCACAAGGGCCCCAGCGGCATTCAATATGCCTGATGGGTTCACTGTGGGAGGGGCTTCAGCCCCGACCAGCGAAGAGGCTTCTGGCAGATCGCGGTCGCGGCTGATGGCCGAAGGCCACAAGAGCCGCTCCTACAGGTGGCGGAGGGCATCACCGCCGGTAATGCCTCAGCCGTAAGCCACATCCACCACCACAAAGCGGGTCAAACCACCCGGCAGCAGCACTTCAAATTCGTCGTCCACGCGCTTCTTCAACAAGGCCCTGGCCAGCGGCGAATCGATGCTGATCCAGCCCAGCGCCGCGTCGGTCTCGTCCGGGCCAACGATGCGGTAACGCACCATCTCGCCATCGTCGATGCGTTCCAACTCCACATGCGCGCCGAAGAACACGGCTTGTGGGTCGGATGGCGGTGTATCGACCACGCGCAAGGCCTCCAGCCGCTTGCTCAAATAGCGCACGCGGCGGTCGATCTCGCCCAGTTGTTTCTTGCGGTAGGTGTACTCGGCATTTTCGGACCGATCGCCTTCAGCGGCAGCGGCGGCCAGCGCCTTGACCACTTCCGGGCGCCGTACGCGCCACAGTTCGTCCAGCTCCGCCTTGAGCCGGGCGTGGCCGGCGGCGGTGATCAGGGCGGTGCTCTTTTCTGCGGGGGGACGCCAACGGGTCATGCGGCTGGGGCTGCGTGCAATGGATCGGGGCCCGGATGCTAACGCGGCATGGCTTGCATGTCGCCCGGCCAATCGCCGAAGCTGCGCGGCGGGCGGCCACGCGCGCCGCCATGCCCGGGCTGACAAGGAAACGTTGCCGATGTTGATCCTGCCATTGCACAAGCCGCTGACCTGGGCCACCTGGCCATGGATGACCAGCGTGCTGCTGCTGGTGAACGTACTGGTGTTCTTCGGACCGCAGTCCGGGGACCGCGACGCGATGCTCGCGGCGCAGCGTTACTACGCGCAATCCGGCCTGGCCGAGCAGGAAATGCCGGCCTACCGCCGCTACCTGGTGGACAGCGGGCGCGGCGACGAGATTGCCGCCTTTGAAGCCGCCGACGAGAGCGAGCAGTGGCAGCAACTGGCGCAGGCATCAGTGAACGACCTGGGCTTTCGCAGCTACCTGAGCAGCAAGGGTCCTGATACTGACGCCGAAGCCAACGCGCGCTGGCGGCCCACGCGCGCCGAGTACGACCGGCGCCTGGACGACATCTTCACCCTGCGGCACATGCAGCGCAGTTCGGAATGGTCGCCATGGCGCATGCTCTCGGCAGCCTTCCTGCATGCCGATCCGATGCACCTGATCGGCAACATGGTGTTCCTGGTGGCACTGGGCCTGCTGCTGGAAGGCGCGATTGGCGCGTGGTGGCTGCTGGCGGTGTACGTGGTGGGCGCGTATGGCTCATCGGCGGCCAGCGTGTTGTGGCGCTGGGGCGAATACGGTGGCGGGCTCGGGGCTTCCGGCGCGATCGCGGCGATGATGGGCGCGTTCTGCGCGGTCTGGGGTCGGCAGCCGGTGCGCTTCTTCTATTGGTTCGGCGTGGTCTTCGACTATGTGCGCGCGCCGGCGATCCTGCTGTTCCCGCTGTGGCTGGGTTGGGAAATCTTCAATCTGCTGTCCGATGATGGCGCGGGCATTGCCTTTGAAGCGCATGCTGGCGGCCTGGTCACCGGTGCCTTGCTCGGTGGCCTGCTGGTGTGGATGCGGCAGACGCGGCCTGCTTTTCTGGCCGACGAGGGAACCTTGCAGGCGGTGGACGACCGCTGGGAGCGCGCGCAGCGTCACCTCGGGCGCATGGAGAACGCGGAGGCCGAGGCATTACTGGGCCAGCTCGCGGCTGAGCAGCCGCAACGTTTTGAAGTTGCCCTCGCGCGCTGCCGCGTGGCTCGCAATGGCGGCCAGCGCGCGGCGTTGCAGCGTCATGCCAGCACCGTGCTCGGCCTGCGGGCGATGGATGCCGCGCAGGTGCAGGCGCAATGGGGGCTGATGCAAGCGGCCTTCGCGGAGGGTTGGGCGCCGGCGGCCGAGGTGCGCGCCGCCTTGGTGACGCAGTGGTTGGCGCTGGGGCATCTGCAGGAGGCCGAGGGCCTGCTGGATCTGGAAGGTGAAGCCGGCGCTCGCGAAACCCAGGCGCAGCTGCTGTTGAAGCTGGCGCTGGCGCATGGTGCGCGGCGGCAGATGGAGCAACAGCAGCGGTTGTTGTCGCGGCTGCTGGCGCAATTTCCGGAGCAGCCACAGGCGCAGAAGGCGCGTTTTCTGCTCGACAATGCCTGAGCGCGGGTGGGTGCGCCATGCGGCATCCGAATGCCGCTGGTGCCGTTGTAGGAGGGGCTTCAGCCCCGACCGGGCGGAGTCGCGATCTGACGGATGACGGTCGCGGCTGAAGCCGCTCCTACAGTGCATCCATCAAGGTGCACCCATCAAGGCGCACCCATCAGGCAATCTGCCCCAACGCCGCCATGGCCGCCTCCACCCTGCGCCGCTGTTCGTCATCCTCGCAGCGCGCCAGCGCGTCGCGCAACAAGGCGCGCGCCTCGTCATCGCGGTTGTAGCGCTCGGCCAGCAGCAGCGCCGCGTCCAGCGCCCATTGCACCGCCTCGGGCCGCTTGGGCCACGCGCGCAGCATGGCCTGCAACGCATCGCAGGCGAGCTGGAACTGGCCGCCGAGGCGCGCGCGCTCGGCCAGCAGCATCGCCTGTTCGACCTGCGCGGGTACGAAATCCGGGTCCTGTTCCAGGGTTTCGCGCAACACCACCAAGGCGCGGCGGTCCTGCTTCTCGGCCAGCAGGCGGCTGATGAACTGCTGGCCATGCTCGCGCAGCTCCGGCGACGGTCCGCCCTGGCGCAACAGCCGCTGGTACAGCTCCTGCACCGCCAGCGACACGGCGCGGCCGCGGATGGCACCACGCAAGGCTTCACGCGCGTCCTGCGGACGGCCCTCACGCAAGTGGGCCTCGGCTTCTTCGAGCAGGCGCTGGTCCGGATCAGAACGCTGTTGATCCTGCAGGGCCTCGGGCTCGAAACCCAGCACCTCGTGGTACTGGTAGACCAGGTAGCCGAGCAGGTGGAAGGTCGAGAACAACCCCCAGATGGTCATGAAACTGAAGGCCAGGTCGCTCACCAGCGGTGGCAGATACTGGTGCATCCACTTGCCAGCCATCATCGAACTGAGCTGGATGACGAACAACAGGCCGAAGGCGGCCAGATACGGCCAGCCAATGCGCATGGCCAGTTCCAGCGGCACCAGCGGGTTGAGCGCGCGGCGCAGGCTGCCCTCCATCGCCAGCGAGATCACGCTGCCCGGCTGCAGCAAGGCAACCACGCCGATGGTGATCAGCCCCAGCACCGGGCTGCGGGTCAGCACGACCACCGCGATCACCGCGAAGATCATCAGGAAGATCAGCGCGAAAAGGCGCAGCACGGCGCCGTCGTCCAGGTCCAGACCATAGTCCGGCGCGCCGGGGTGGCCATTGGCGGTGTGGCGCAGCACTTCAAAGGCGTACCGGTACGCGGCCAGCCACGTCACCAGCACCAGAATCCAGCCGATACCCGGCAACATGCCGAGCAAGGTGCACAGGCTCAGCGCCAGCAGTGACCAGAACGCGGCCCCCTGCAACGGGAACAGGGCAATGGCGCGCACGCGCGTCCAGAATGGCTCGGGCTGGCTGCCCAGGTTGCGGGCCTGCCTGCGGCGGTCTTCCATGACGTCCCCCCTGGACGATGTGCTGCACGGTTGTGCAAGCCCCGATTGTGCGTGCGCGCCATGCGCCAGTGCAATCAGGGGGGGCGACCTGACCACCAGGCGGCGCGCCAGTCCGGTTCGCGGGCGGTGCGGCTCAGCGCTTGCCGCCGCCGAAGATGCCGCCGAGGATGCCGCGCACGATCTGCTGGCCCAGCTTGCTGCCCACCGTGCGCGTGGTCTGCTTGGCCATGGTTTCCAGCAGGCCCTGGCGGCGTTTGGTGCCAAACACCACGTCCTTGACCGCCTGACCCCAGTCATTGCCTTCGGCGGCGTCCTGCTCGGCGGTCCGCGCGGGCGGCGCGTCGGCCCGGGCCACCTGCTCGCCGGCACGCCGCGCCAGCATTTCGGCGGCCGATTGGCGATTGACCGCGTTGTCGTAGCGGCCACCGACCGGGCTGCTGGCGCGCAGCTGCGCGCGCTCGGCCTCGCTGATCGCGCCCATGCGGCAGCGCGGCGGCGCGATCAAGGTCTGTTGCACCGGCATCGGCACGCCCTTGTCCTGCAGGGTGGATACCAGCGCCTCGCCGGTGCCGAGGCTGGAGATCGCGCGTGCCACGTCCAGTTTCGGATTGGCGACGAAGGTCTCCGCGGCGGTCCTGACCGCCTTCTGGTCGCGCGGCGTATACGCGCGCAGCGCATGCTGCACGCGGTTGCCGAGCTGGCCGAGGATGTTGTCGGGCACGTCATCGGGGAACTGCGAGCAGAAATACACACCCACGCCCTTGGAGCGGATCAGCCGCACCACTTGTTCAATGCGCTGCACCAGCGCCGGCGGCGCGTCATTGAACATCAGGTGCGCCTCGTCGAACACGAACACCAGCCTGGGCTTGTCGAGGTCGCCCACCTCCGGCAGCCGCTCGAACAGTTCCGACAGCAACCACAGCAGGAACGTCGAATACAGCCGCGGCTTGAGCACCAGCTGCGCCGCCGCGAGGATGCCGATCACCCCGCGCCCGTCCGGCGTGGTGCGCATCAGGTCGTCCAGGGCCAGTGCCGGCTCGCCGAAGAAGCGCTCGCCGCCATCCTGGGCCAGGCGCAGCAGGGCGCGCTGGATCGCGGCCACCGACTGGGCGCTGACCAGCCCATAGCCGGTGGAGATTTCCTTGCGGTCTTCCACCACC
>DASPIU010000039.1:0-7452 GCA_035629025.1 Stenotrophomonas sp. | reverse complement strand
CTATGTCGGCTCGGTCATCACCCTGTGCGAGGAAAAGCGCGGCGCCCAGGTCGGCATCACCTACATGGGCAGCCAGGTGCAGATCGCCTACGAACTGCCGATGGCCGAAGTGGTGCTGGACTTCTTCGACAAGCTCAAGTCGGTCAGCCGCGGCTACGCCTCGCTGGACTACCACTTCCTGCGTTTCCAGGCCGGTCCGTTCGTGCGCGTGGACACGCTGATCAACGGCGACAAGGTCGATGCGCTGAGCATCATCGTCCACCGCAGCCAGGCTGACCGCCGTGGCCGTGAACTGTGCGAAAAGATGAAGGATCTGATCCCGCGGCAGATGTTCGACGTGGCGATCCAGGCCGCGATCGGCGCGCAAATCATCTCGCGCAGCACGGTCAAGGCGATGCGCAAGAACGTGCTGGCCAAATGCTATGGTGGCGACGTCAGCCGCAAGAAGAAGCTGCTGGAGAAACAGAAGGAAGGCAAGAAGCGGATGAAGCAGGTCGGCCGCGTCGAAATTCCGCAGGAAGCCTTCCTGGCCGTGCTGCAGATGGATAACAAATAAAGGGAGTAGGGAAGTCCCCATTCCCGATTCCCCCGACAAGGAATACGCATGAAATGGTTTGAGATCGCGCTGGTGGTGCTGACCCTGGGCTCCGGCCTGGTGTGGCTGCTGGACAAGCTGTTCCTGGCCCGGCGCCGTGCCGCGCGCGCTGGACTGCTGGACAGCGAGCCGGCGGTGGTGGAGTACTCGCGCGCCTTCTTCCCGGTGCTGGCCGTGGTGCTGATCCTGCGCAGCTTCATTGCCGAGCCGTACAAGATCCCTTCCAGCTCGATGATGCCCAACCTGCTGATCGGCGATTTCATCCTGGTCAACAAATTCGCCTACGGCCTGCGCCTGCCGATCACCAACACCAAGTTCGTGCCGGTGGGCGAGCCCAAGCGCGGCGACGTGGTCGTGTTCAAGCCGCCGCATGCGCCGGACGAGAACTGGATCAAGCGCGTGGTCGGCCTGCCGGGTGACCGCATCGGCTTCCATGGTGACACCCTCTACATCAATGGCCAGGCCATGGAGTACGAGGTCAAGGGCGAGTACATCGGCAAGGGCCGTGGCGCGGAAATGACCGGCGCCACCTTGCTGCGCGAGAACCTGCCGGGCCGCAGCCACACCGTGCTGGAGCTGGTGGGTCGCGCCAACCCGGCCGGCCAGGGCGACTGGGTGGTGCCGCAGGGGCAGTATTTCGTGATGGGTGACAATCGCGATAATAGCGAGGACAGCCGGTTCTGGACGCAGACGCATTTCCTGCCCGAGGCCAACCTCCGTGGCAAGGCGTTCCTGATCTGGCTCAATTGCGAGGGGTGGTTCTGCAAGGGGAGTTTCGATCCGTCGCGGATCGGGACAGGCATTCAGTAATCGACACGCGTGGCGTGGCTAGGGGAGTAGCGATGAAGCGCAATCAGGAAGGAATGACGCTGCTGTCATTCATCGTGGTACTGGGGGTGGTGGGCTTTGCCCTGTACATCGGCATGAAGTTGTTCCCGATGTATCAGGAGTATTACTCGGTGCGCGAGGCCATGAAGGGCGTGGCCAACGAACCGGGCAGTGGCGACATGGACCCGGGCCGGGCCAAGGACATGTTCTTCCGCCGCCTGGATATCAACTACTCGGAAAACGTGAAGAAGGAAGACGTGACCTTCGAGCGCGTGGGCAACGGCTGGCGCATGAATGTCAGCTACGAGGTCCGCCGCCCGCTGGTCGGCAATCTCGACGTGGTCGGCAACTTCAACGCCAGCCAGGATCTGACCCGTAGTGGTATCACCGAGTAAAACCCCGCAGCGCGGCGACCGGATCGGCCATGCCTTTGCCGATCCGTCGCTGCTGGCGCAGGCGCTGACCCATCGCAGCGCCGGCTCGCCGAACAACGAGCGTCTGGAATTCCTCGGCGACGGCGTGGTCAACCTGCTGGTCGCCGAGGCGCTGTACCTGCGTTGGCCGCGTGCCGACGAGGGCGCCCTGACCCGGGCCCGCGCCGAACTGGTGCGCGAAGCGGCCCTGGCGACCATCGGCCGCAGCCTGGAACTGGGCGAACGCCTGACCCTGGGCCCGGGCGAGATGAAATCCGGCGGCCACCGCCGCGACTCGATCCTGGCCGACGCGGTCGAGGCCGTGGTCGCGGCCATTTACCTGGACGCGGGCTTTGAAGCCTGCCGTGCCGCGGTGCTGCCCTGGTTCGAGGCCTCACTGGCCGCGCTGCCGGTGGGCAAGCCGGAAAAAGATCCCAAGACCCGCCTGCAGGAATGGCTGCAGGCGCGGCAACGGCCGCTGCCCGCCTACGAGCTCGTTTCGGAAAGCGGTGACGACCACGCCAAGCTTTTCCAGGTACGCTGCATCCTGTCCGACCCGGCCCTGAGCGCCGAGGGCGAGGGCGGGTCGCGGCGCCTGGCCGAACAGCAGGCCGCCGCGGCGGCGCTGCGCCAACTGGAAGTCAGCAAGTGAGCCAAGCCACCTCTTACCGCAGCGGCAGTGTCGCTGTCATTGGCCGCCCCAACGTGGGCAAGTCGACTCTGACCAATGCCCTGGTCGGGGCCAAGGTCAGCATCGTCTCCAATCGGCCGCAGACCACCCGCCACCGCCTGCTCGGCATTGCCAGCTTCCCGCAGGGCCAGGTGGTGCTGGTTGATACCCCCGGCCTGCATCGCGAGCAGGGCAAGTTCAAGGCCTCGGCGATGAGCCGGGTGATGAACCGCGCCGCGCGCGGCTCGCTGGAGGACGTGGACGCGGCGATGCTGGTGATCGAGGCCGGGCGCTGGGACGAGGAGGACACGCTGGCCTTCAACGTGCTCAGCGATGCCGATATCCCGGTGGTGCTGATCGTCAACAAGGTGGACCGGCTCAAGGACAAGGCGGCGCTGCTGCCGTTCCTGGCGCAGATCAGCGAAGGCCGCAACTTCGCCGCCGTGCATCCGGTGTCGGCGCTCAAGCGCAAGGGCCTGGAAGCGCTGGCCAAGGACCTGCTGGCGCTGCTGCCGGAGCAGCCGCCGATGTTCGGCGAAGACGAGATCACCGACCGCAGCCAGCGTTTCCTGGCCGGTGAACTGGTGCGCGAACAGCTGATGCGCCAGTTGGGCGAGGAACTGCCGTATGCGACCACGGTGGAGATCGAACGCTTCACCGAGGATGGTGCGCTGCTGCGCATCGGCGCGGTGATCTGGGTCGAACGCGAGGGCCAGAAGGCCATCGTGATCGGCAAGGGCGGCACGCGCTTGAAGGAGATCGGCGCCAAGGCCCGCCTGCAGATGGAGCGCCTGTTCGGGGCCAAGGTCTTCCTGGAAACCTGGGTGCGCGTGCGCGAAGGCTGGTCCGACGACGAGGCCGCGCTGAAGGCCTTCGGTTACGAATGAGCGCCGCCGCGCAGGCTCGCGGCGCCGGCTGAGGCGGCCGCATGCGCATCGAGGACGAAACCGGTTTTGTCCTGCATGCCCGGCACTGGCGTGAGACCAGCCTGCTGGTCGAGGTGCTGAGCCTGGGCCACGGCCGCATCGGCCTGCTGGCGCGCGGCGTGCAGGGCGAACGCAAGCAACTGTTGCGCGCCGCGCTGCAACCGCTGCAATCCATCCGCTTCAGCGCGGTGCAGCGCGGCGAACTGGCGCAATTGCGCAGCGCCGAAGCCGAAGACGCCGCGCCGCGGCTGCACGGCGAGGCCATGCTGGCCGCGTTCTATCTCAACGAACTGGTGCTGCGCCTGGCGCCGCGCCATGACCCGGTACCGGAACTGCATGCGGCCTACGCGCGGGTGCGCGCGCGGCTGGGCGCGGGCGAACCGCTGGCCTGGAGCTTGCGCCGCTTCGAGCGCGACCTGCTCGAAGCGCTGGGCGTGGGCTTTGACCTGGAACACGACGCCGACGGCCAGCCCATCGACCCGGCCGCGCGCTATCAGCTGGACCCTTCCGAGGGCGCGCGGCGCCTGCTCAGTGATCGCGGCGCTGGCGAGCGCAATGCCGCCGCCACCGGCCGTGGCCTGCTGGCCCTGGCGCGCGACGAGATGCCGGACCCGGTCGACCTGCCGGGACTGCGGCTGAGCCTGCGCGCGGTGCTGCTGCATCATCTGGGCGGGCGCGGGCTCAAGGCCTGGGACATGCTGCGCGAGCTTTCGCCGCGCTAGCGCGCGCCGTGCTGGCGCCGAGACGGCCGCCTCGGCAAGGCCCGGCATCAATGCAGCAGCGAGGCCACCGCGTCGTGGAACAGATGGCGCGCCGCCGGCGAGCGCGGGTCGCCACGCAGCGCACGCACTGCCTGCGCCAGCCGCGCCGCGCCGACAAAGCCGCAGCTGGCCTGCAGCCGGTGCAGCTGGCTGCGCAGCGCCGGTTCGTCGTCCTGGCGCAGAGCCGAGTCCACCGCATCGCGGGTGCTCGGCAACTCCGACAGGAACAACTCGCGCAGCGCGTTGAGATGGTGCTGCTGGCCGTTGAGCGCGGCCAGGGCCGCGGCCTCGTCCCAGTCATGCTGGGCGCTGTCAGCGGCGCCGCTGGCCGGCTCGCGGGTGGCGCGTTGCGGCAGGGCGCGTCGCACATGCTGCTGCAACTCGCTGGCCGGGAGGGGTTTGATCAATACGTCGATGAAGCCTTCGGCCAGCAGCCGCGCGCTGGCGCTGGCGTCGGCGGTATGCGCCAGCGCCGGGGTGGCCGGTTGCAGCGCGCGCAGTTGCGCGAGCAGGGTGGTGCCGTCGCCATCGGGAAGGTGGGCATCGATCAGCCACAGGTCATGGCGCGCGTCCCGGGCCTGGGCCAATGCCGCGGAGATGCTGCCGGCGCAGTCGAGCCGGATGGCCAGCGGTTCCAGGGCGGCCTGGAAGAAACCCAGGCTGATCGGGTCGTCTTCGACCAGCAATACGCGGGGACGGGGGGGCTCTCGCGAAGCCATCATCTTGCTGCCTCCATGTCAGCACGCCGCAGCAACTACCTGCGGCAAAGGGAGTTTGCCTGCCTTTGGAGCAAACGACAATGAACGGACGGACCCGGCCACGGCCGGGCGCTTCTGCGACAATACGCGCCCTTTTTGCCCGCAGCTTGTCGCCACGTGGCCAGATCCGGCAGACGCCTCGACCGTACTCCCTTCCAGACCGACATCCTTGACCTCAGCCACGACGGCCGCGGCGTTGCCCGCCGCGATGGCGAGGGCGGCAAGGTCACCTTCATCACCGGTGCGCTGCCCGGCGAGGTCGTGGTGGCCGAGCCGACCGCGCGCAGCCGCCATTTCGACGAAGCGCGCACGCTGGAAGTCTTGCAGGCCTCGCCGCAGCGCGTGCCGCCGCGCTGCCCGCACTTCGGTGTGTGCGCCGGCTGCGTGCTGCAGCACCTGAACGAGGACGAGCAGATTGTCGCCAAGCAGCGCGTGCTGCTGGACAACCTGCAGCGCATCGGCCATGTCACCCCGGAGCGGGTGCTGCCGGCGCTGGTGGGGCAGAACTGGGGCTATCGCCGCAAGGGCCGCTTCTCGGTGCGCCGGGTGGAGAAGAAGGACAAGACGCTGGTCGGTTTCCGCGAGCTGGACCCGCGCTTCGTCGCCGACCTGTCGGTGTGCTACACGGTGATCCCGCAGATCGGCGAGAAGGTCGCGGCGCTGGGCGCGCTGGTGGAAACGCTGGATGGCAAGCGCGACATCCCGCAGATCGAGTTCATTGCCGGCGACGAGGCCATCGTGCTCACCGTGCGCCACCTGCAGCCGCTGAGCGAGCATGACCAGCAGGCGCTGGCGGCGTTCGGCAGCGAGCATGGCTTTGCGATCTTCCTGCAGCCCGGCGGGCTGGAGACGGTGCATGCGCTGTGGCCGCGCGAGGTGCCGCTGTCGTTCCGGTTGCCGCAGTGGGACGTGGAGCTGGCGTTCCGGCCGCTGGATTTCATCCAGGTCAATGCCACGCTCAACGAGAAGATGATCGACCATGCGCTGCGCCTGCTCGATGCGCGGCCGGACGACCGCGTGCTGGACCTGTTCTGCGGTCTGGGCAATTTCACCTTGCCGCTGGCGCGCGGGGTGCGTGAGGTGGTCGGCGTGGAAGGCGATGCGGGGCTGGTGGCGCGGGCTAAGGAAAATGCGCAGCGCAACGGTCTGGGCAACGCGCAGTTCTTCGCGGCGGACCTGACCCAGGACCAGCGCAACGCGCCGTGGATGCGCCAGGGCTTCGACAAGCTGTTGCTGGACCCGCCGCGTTCGGGTGCGATCGATGTGCTGCGGCAGCTGCCGCTGAAGAATTTCGAGCGGATCGTCTATGTGAGCTGCCACCCGGGCTCGCTGGCGCGCGATGCAGGCTATCTGGTCAACGAGCAGGGTTTCAAGTTGAAGGCGGCGGGGGCGATGGACATGTTCCCGCATACGGCGCATGTGGAAAGCATCGCGTTGTTCGAGCGCTGAGGGCGACGATGGGCATCGAGATCGAGCGCAAGTTCCTGGTCAAGGACGCGGGTTGGCGGCAGGCGGCGCATGCAGTGATCGCCATGGCGCAGGGCTACATCAATGATGCAGCGGCGGTGCAGCAGGGCACGCAGCAGGCGTCGGTGCGGGTGCGGATCCAGGGTGAGGAGGGGTTCCTCAATCTGAAGTCGCGTGATGTGGGGCATACGCGGCAGGAGTTTAATTATGCGATTCCGCTGGAGGATGCACGGGCGCTGTTGCGCTTGTGCGTGGGCGGGGTGATCGAGAAGCGCCGACACCTGGTGCGGGTCGGCCGGCATGTGTGGGAAGTGGATGAGTTTCTGGGCGACAACGCCGGGCTGGTGGTGGCGGAGATCGAGTTGGGTTCTGCGGACGAGGCGTTCGAGTTGCCGGAATGGGTGGGTGCCGAAGTGACCGATGATGTGCGCTACTTCAATCTTGCCTTGGCGGCGCGGCCCTATAGCCGCTGGTAGCGCACGCTCGTGGCCTGCCCCCGGGCGCCCGACAAATCCCGCGACCGGACGCTCGGACGCTGCAGGAGCGGCTTCAGCCGCGACCGCCATCTGGCAGATCGCGTCTTCGCTCGTCGGGGGCTCAAGCCCCTCCTACAACGGCGGGCACCCATCAACGGCAATCGCGCGCCCATTGCGCGCGAGCCAGAGGACACTGCGTTGCGCCCTCACCGGCCGCACCGTATCCGTGCTCGGGGCATAGTGGAAAGCCCTGATCATCCGGAAAACCCCTCATGCGCATCGACATCTGGTCGGACATCGTTTGTCCCTGGTGCTGGATCGGCAAGCACCGCTTCGCGCGCGGGGTCGCGCTGCTGGGTGAAGAAGCACCGCCGCTGGAAATCCACTTCCACGCGTTTCAGCTGGATCCCGGTGCCAGCCCCGATCCGGTGCCGTTGCGCGAGGCCTATGCGGCGAAATTCGGCGACGACGCGGCCGGCGTGGAGCGCAGGCTCGCGCAGATGCAGCAGACCGGGCGCGCGGAAGGGCTGCCGTTCGATTTCGGGCGCGGACAGGTGC
>DASPIU010000038.1:0-25587 GCA_035629025.1 Stenotrophomonas sp. | reverse complement strand
GGCTTGATCCGTCGATGCCCAGCAGCCCGGCCATCTTGACCAGCTCCGGCAGCGAGCGCGCCTTCATCTTGCGCATCAGCTTGCCGCGGTGGGCCTTGACCGTGATTTCGCTGATCCCCAGCTGCGCGGCAACCTGCTTGTTCAAACGCCCGGCCACCACCAGCGCCAGCACCTCGTGCTCGCGCGGCGTCAGCGAGGCGTACGCGGCCTGCAACGGCCGCAACGCCGCTTCCCCTTCCAGCGCGACGCGGCTGCGCTGCAGCGCATCGGCAATGGCGCTCAGCAACACCTCCTCATCGAACGGCTTGGTCAGGAACTCCACGGCCCCGGCCTTGATCGCCCGCACCGACTGGGGAATATCGCCGTAACCGGTGATGAAGATGATCGGCGTATCCGACCGCTTACCCGCGAGGGATGTCTGCAGGTCCAGTCCATTGAGATCAGGCAGGTTGACGTCCAGCACCAGGCAGCTGGGCACGGGCACCGGCGGCTGCTCAAGGAACTCGCCTGCCGACTGCAACAGCACGGGCCGCCAACCGGCCTGCGCAATCAACAGTTCAAGTGATTCGCGGACCGACACATCATCGTCCACCACGAATACCACCGAGGCTGGGTTCCGCGCCAATGGCGGCGCGCGACGCGCGGATGCAAAGTTCGCGTCGGACATTGGCATGGCCTCTCCTCCCCTCAGCTGACCGGCAGGGCCGCGTTGAGCGCGCGGATCAGGTCCGCCTCGCTGAAAGGCTTGAACAGGCAGTCCACGGCGCCCTGCTGCAGCAGCCGCGGCCGGTCGGCGGCCTCGCCATGGGCGGTGATGAAGATGACCGGGATCTGGCGACCCTGCCGCCGCAGCTCGCGCAGCAGCTCCGGCCCGCTCATGCCCGGCATGGCGATATCCAGCAGCAGGCAGCGAACCTGTTCGAGCTCGGGCGAAACCAGGAACGCTTCGGCCGAGGAAAACGCGGCCACGGCAAAGCCGAATTCCCGCAGCAGGTCCGGCAGCGCTTCACGCACGGACTCGTCGTCGTCTATCACCGACACAAGCAGGGGCTGGGCCATCAGGCATTCTCCGCAGCGTGGCCGGCAGTTGCGTCGCGACCATGGTTGGCCGCCTCCGCCGCCGTTGCGTCGGCAATCTGCAAGTAAGGCAGCGAAAACGCGAACGTCGCGCCATGCCCCTCGTTCAAGCGCCCCGACAGCGTGCCGCCGTGGCTCTCGATGATGGCGCGGCTGACCGAAAGCCCGATGCCCATGCCCGTGCTCTTGGTCGTATGGAACGCAAGGAACAGGCGCTCGGCATCCTGGGGATCGAAACCGATACCGCTGTCGGACACCGCCAGGCGTACCCGCTCGGGGCCGTCAGCCGTGGTGGTGATGCGCATGTCGCGCGGCCGGTCACTGATGCTGGACATTGCATCGGCCGCATTGAGCAGCAAGTTGAGGATGACCTGTTGCAACTGCACGCGGTCTCCACGAACAGGCGGCAGGCGATCGTCGAAGTCCGGGTGCAGGATGACATTGTGGCGCTGCAACTCCCCCAGCAGCATGGCGATGACCTCGCGCGCCGCCTGGTTGAGGTCGAACTGCTCGATGGTGGCTTCCTTCTTGGCGAACAGCGCGCGCAGCCGCTTGATGACATCCGAAGCGCGATTGCCATCGCGCAGGGTCCGGCGCACGGTCTCGCGGGCCCCTTCCAGGTTCGGCGGGTCAGCCGCCAGCATGCGCATGCAGGTGTTGGCGTTGGTGATGATGCCCGCCAGCGGCTGGTTGACCTCGTGGGCGATCGACGCGGTCAGCGCGCCCAGGCTGGCGACCCGGGCCACGTGCGCAAGCTCCGAGCGCACCTTGCCCAACGCTTCTTCGGCGTGATGGCGCTGAGTGACATCCTGCAGCGCGGCGATGTATTCCACGGCACCCTGCGGATCGCGGGTGGCGTGCGCGACCAGATGCACCCATTTCACCTTGCCGCCCGGCAGCAGCAGCCGGTAGCCGTGCTCGAAATCGCTGGTCGCGCTGCGCTGGCGGCGGATCACGTCGGCGTGCGCGGGCGCGTCTTCGGGATGGACGCGGCAGCAGATCAGGCCCAGCGTCGGCGCCTGCCTCGGATCGATGTCGAGGATGCGGTAGACCTCCTCCGACCAGGCCATTTCATCGCTGTCCACGCGCCAGGAAAACGTGCCGGTCTGGCTCAGCCGCTGGGCCTTGGCGGCGAAAGCCTCACTTTGCCGCAATGCCGCCTCGCTGCGCGCGCGCTCGATGGCGATGCTGGCCAGGTGGGTGAACTGCGCGATCACGCTGTGGTCCGCCGGCTGCGCCGCGCGAGGCGTGCGAAACAGCAGCGAAATCACGCCGGCCGCCTTGCCACGGCTGCAAGCAATCGGAATCGACCAGCTGGCATGCAAGCCATGCGCGCGAGCCATCTGCCGCCACGCTGGCCAACGGTGCTCCTGTGCCAGATCGCTGCAGTAGACGGATTCACCGCTCAGGGCGCAGCAGGCAACGGGGCTGGCATCGGCATCCAGCGGACGGCCATCGGCTTCGCCGACCAGTTCGGCCGGAACATCAGGGGCTGCGCCCGGTTGCAGACGCACCGATGGCAGGGCATCGCCGAAGCCGCAACCCACCCGGGGATCCACCAGCACCACGCTGCACAGCGCGCCCTCCAGCGTGGACTGCACCAGCCCACACAGCGCGCCCAGCACCTGGCCCAACGGCGCGCCGCCAGCGATGAGTCCGAGCAGATGCTTCTCGCCGGCCAGCAGCAGCTCGGCCTGCTTGCGATCCTCGATGTCGGTGTTCTGTCCATACCAGCTGACCACCTGCCCGGCCTCGTCGAGCAGCGGCACGGCGCGGATCAGGAACCAGCGGTAGACGCCGTCGTGGCGCCGCAACCTGGCCTCGAAGCTGCCGGGCTGGCCGGCCTCCAGCAGTGCTTGCCAATAGGCGCCCAGCGGCGCGGCGTCATCGGGATGGATGCGCCGGGTCCAGCCGATGCCCAGCGATTCTTCCAGGCTCGCGCCGGTGTAATCGCACCAGCGCTGATTGAGGAACTGCACGCTGCCATCGGGCCCCGCCTGCCAGACGAAGCCCGGCACGGTGTCGATGATGGCGCGATCGACGACGCGGCTGAGCTCACGCTGCATAACGGACTCGCTTGACGATCGCCATCGGCACAGCGTGCGCCAGGTGGGAGGGGCTTCCAATCATACCTTGGTGTTGGTCCGCCGCCGGCCCCCGACCAAGGTGTCGACCGATACCAAGGTCCACTCGTTCGCGCGCCGCCGCGCTGTTGTGATGCCCACGCCGGTCGCTGTGCCGTTGCCGCTCCGGCACGCCGTCGCCGCACTGACATCGCCCGAGGAAAGCCATGAGCCTTCACCTCCATTTCCCGTACTGCTCCCTCCGCGCAACGTATTGCAGCGGAGCATCGCCATGAACCTCGGTGCCGTGGCGCTGTTGCTCGGGCTCGGAGCCGGCTGTGCGGCCGTGGCCCTGGCCGCCCGGCGTGCGCCGGAGCCGGCGGGGCCACAGGTTTCCGCAACGGACGCGTCGTCGCTATCCCTGCCTGTAGGCGAGGCGTTGCCACGGCTGGACGGGGCCAGCGCCTGGCTCAACGTGACACCGGCAGCGGCGCCCGACCTGCGCGGCAAGGTCGTACTGGTCAACTTCTGGACGTACTCGTGCATCAACTCCCTGCGCCAGATTCCGTACGTGCGCGCCTGGTACGAAAAGTATCGCGATCACGGGCTGGTGGTGGTCGGGGTGCATGCACCGGAGTTCGGTTTCGAGCACGACCTCGACAATGTCCGCCAGGCCGTCAGGCAATCGGGCGTGGATTATCCGGTGGCGATGGACAACCACCATCGCATCTGGGACGCGCTCGACAACCAGTACTGGCCGGCACTCTACTTCGTCGATGCCCGCGGCCATGTCCGCCACCTCAAGGTGGGCGAAGGCGACTACGCGACCTCCGAGCGCATCCTGCAGCAGCTGCTGCGCGAGGCGGGGGCATCGGGCTTTGACCAGGCGCTCGTCGCCGTGGATGGACAGGGCGCCGAAGCGCCCGCGGACTGGGGTGACCAGCGCTCCCCGGAAAGCTACCTGGGTTATGCACGCAGCGAGCGCCTGGCTTCTCCTGGCGGCGTGCGCAAGGACCGCATGCACGACTACGCCGCGCCACCCCGCCTGGCCCTCAACCAGTGGGCGCTGGCTGGCACCTGGAGTGTCGGGCCGCAGGCCATCGTTGCTTCGTCGGCCGGTGCCCGCATCGTCTACCGCTTCCACGCGCGCGACCTGCACCTGGTGCTGGCGCCTGCGGCCGGCAACACACCGGTGCGCTTCCGCGTGACCCTCAACGGTGGCCCGCCCGGCGCGGCCCACGGCGCCGATCTGGATGCACAGGGCAATGGCGTGCTCACCGAAGCGCGCATGTACCAGCTGATCCGCCAGCCGCAGCCGATCGTCGATCGCCAGTTCGAGATCGAATTCATCGACCCCGGCGCGCAGGCATTTGCTTTCACCTTTGGCTGATCGGCCACGGCGCGCGGCGCCGCCCTTCTGGAGCGCACCATGAAACCCTGCAATGAACCGCGCCTGCGCGTGCTCGGCGCCCTGCTCGCCCTTCCATTCGCGGCCTCGCTTGGCGGATGCCACCGCAAGTCCGAGCCGGCGCCGGCGGCACCGGAGGTCAGCGTGGCCCAGGTCGTGCAACGGTCAGTGCACCAGTGGGACGAATTCAATGGCCGGGTCAGCGCCGTGCAGACGGTCGAGATCCGGCCGCGCGTGAGCGGCTACATCGAGCAGGTGGCCTATCACGAGGGCGACCTCGTGCAGCAGGGCCAGTTGCTTTTCAGCATCGATCCGCGCCCCTATCGCGACGCCCTGGCGCAGGCGCAGGCAGAGCTGGAGCGCGCCCGCAGCCAGGCAGCGCTGGCGTCCGCGCAGGGCAAGCGGGCCAAGGCGTTGATCGAGGCTCAGGTGATCTCACGGGAAGACTTCGACACCCGCATCGCCGCCGACAGCCAGGGCGAGGCGGCAGTGCACGCCGCCGAGGCCGCGGTACGCCGCGCGCAGCTGGACCTGGCGTTCACCCAGGTGCGCTCGCCGATCGCCGGCCGCACCGACCGCGCGCAACTCACCGTGGGCAATCTGGTCGAGGCCGACACCACGCTGCTGACCACGGTGGTGTCCGCCGACCCGGCCTACGTCTACTTCGACGTGGACGAGAACAGCTTTCTCGGCTACGCCAGCCAGGGACGCAGCGGAACGGGCAAGGTCGCCGGCAATCCGGTGCGCCTGGCGCTCGCCGACGAGAGCGGGTTTCCGCACGTCGGCAGCGTGGACTTCCTGTCCAATCGTGTGGACCCGGCCACCGGCACCATCCACGCCCGCGCCGTGGTCGCCAATCCACAAGGCCTCTTCACCCCGGGCCTGTTCGTGCGCGTGCAGCTGCAGGCAGGCGGACAGTTCAATGCCTTGCTCATCGACGACAAAGCCGTGCTGACCGACCAGGACCGCAACTATGTCTACGTACTGGCGCCGGACGGCACCGCCATGCGCAAGGACGTGGTCCTGGGCCGCACCGCCGATGGCCTGCGGATCGTCAAGTCGGGGCTCGCGCCGAACGACAAGGTGATCGTCAACGGCCTGGCGAAGATCTTCGCACCCGGCATGCCCGTGACCGCAAGGACCGTGCCGCCGCCGGGTACCGGCACCGGCACGGCTGGCCTGCGCTAGCGCAGCCCCCCACCGCCCGCGCACCCGCGTCAGCAAGGACCTCGCCCATGGATTTCTCCCGCTTCTTCATTGACCGGCCGATATTCGCGGCGGTGCTGTCGATCCTGATCTTCGCCGCGGGGCTGATCGCCATCCCCTTGCTGTCCGTGAGCGAGTATCCGGACGTGGTGCCGCCATCGGTCGTGGTGCGCACGGTCTATCCGGGCGCCAACCCGAAGGTCATCGCCGAAACCGTGGCCTCGCCGCTGGAGGATGCGATCAACGGCGTGGAGGGGCTGATGTACATGAAGTCCGTGGCCGGCTCCGATGGTGCGCTGGTCACTACGGTGACGTTCCGGCCTGGCACCAACCCCGACGATGCCGCCGTGCGCGTGCAGAACCGTACCAGCCAGGCGCTCTCGCGCCTGCCCGAGGAGGTTCGGCGCCAGGGCCTGACCGTGCAGAAGCAGTCGCCGGTGTTCCTGATGGTGATCCACCTGACATCGCCCGACGCCAGCCATGACACGCTGTACCTGCGCAATTACGCGCGGCTGCACGTCAACGATGCCCTGGCCCGGCTGCCCGGCGTCGGCGATGCGCGCACCTTTGGCGGCGGCGACTACGCCATGCGCGCGTGGCTGGACCCGGGCAAGGTCGCCGCGCGCGGACTCACCGCCGACGATGTCATCAACGCGATGCGCGAGCAGAACGTGCAGGTTTCCGCCGGCCAGCTCGGTGCCGAGCCGATCGGCAAGAGTGACTTCCTGACCCTGATCAACGCGCAAGGCCGACTGCAAACGGTCCAACAGTTCGCGGACATCGTGCTGAAAGCCGGCAGCGACGGCCAGCTCGTGCGCCTCGGCGACGTGGCGCGGCTGGAGCTGGGCGCGGGTGACTACAGCCTGCGCTCGGAACTGGACGGGCGCCCCGCGGTGGGCATCGGCATCTTCCAGTCGCCCGGTGCCAACGCGCTGGATCTGCAGAAGTCGGTGATTGCCACCATGGACCAGCTCGCCACGCGCTTCCCGCGCGGGGTCAAGTACGAAGCGGTGTACGACACCACGATCTTCGTGCGCGACTCGATCCGCTCGGTGGTGCATACGCTGCTCGAAGCAACGGTGCTGGTGGTCCTGGTGGTGATCCTGTTCCTGCAAACCTGGCGCGCGTCGATCATCCCGCTGGTCGCGGTGCCGATCTCCATCGTCGGCACGTTCGCGGTTCTGCTGTTGCTCGGGTTCTCGATCAACACCATCAGCCTGTTCGGCATGGTGCTGGCCATCGGCATCGTCGTGGACGATGCCATCGTGGTGGTCGAAAACGTCGAGCGCAACATCGAGCGCGGCCTGGCCCCGCTCGATGCCGCGCACCAGGCGATGCGCGAGGTCTCCGGCCCCATCGTCGCCATTGCCCTGGTGCTGTGCGCGGTATTCGTGCCGATGGCCTTCCTGTCCGGGGTCACCGGCCAGTTCTATCGCCAGTTCGCGGTGACCATCGCGATCTCCACGGTCATTTCCGCGATCAACTCGCTGACGCTGTCGCCGGCGCTGGCCGCGCGCCTGCTGAGATCGCACGAGGCGCCGAAGGACCGCCCGACCCGGGTCATGGATGCGCTGCTGGGGTGGCTGTTCCGGCCCTTCAACCGTTTCTTCCTGCGCAGCGCCAGCCGCTATCACGACACGGTCGCGCACGTCATTGGCCGCCGCGGGCTGGCATTGGCCGTGTACGCCGTACTGCTGCTGGCGACGGGGCTGATGTTCAAGCTGGTGCCGGCCGGCTTCATCCCGGTGCAGGACAAGGGCTTTCTGATCGCCGGGGTGAAGCTGCCCGAAGGCGCGTCGATCGCGCGCACCGACGCGCTGCTGTCCAGGGTCAGCGAAATCGCCCTGCATACGGATGGGGTGGCCCATGCGATGGCATTCCCCGGCCTGAACGCCTTGCAGTTCACCAATACGCCAAACACCGGCGCGGCGTTCTACCCGCTCGCGCCGTTCGACCAGCGCACGCGCACCGCCTCGCAGATCAATGCGCAGATCAACCAGGAGATTTCCGGCCTGCAGGATGGGCTGACGTTCTCCTTCCTGCCGCCGCCCATCCTCGGGCTGGGCGGCGGATCGGGCTACCAGCTGTTTGTCGAGGATCGCGCAAACCTGGGCTTTGGCGCCCTGCAGGAAGCAGTGGCGCGCCTGCAGGGCGCGATCGCGCAGACACCGGGGTTGGGCTTTCCGATAAGCACCTACCAGGCCAACGTGCCGCAGCTCGATGTGCAGGTCGACCGGATCAAGGCCAAGGCACAGGGCATTCCGCTGACCGGCGTGTTCGACACCTTGCAGACCTACCTGGGTTCCACCTACGTCAACGACTTCAACCAGTTCGGCCGCACCTGGCAGGTCATTGCCCAGGCCGATGCGCCGTTCCGCGACAGCGTCGAGGCGATCGGCGATCTGCGCACCCGCAACGACGAGGGCCAGATGGTGCCGCTCAGCGCGGTGGTCAGCGTGCATCGCAGCTACGGCCCCGACCCGGTGCTGCGCTACAACGGCTATCCCGCCGCCGATCTTGCCGGCGAGGTCGATCCGCGTCAGCTGTCATCCAGCCAGGCCATCGCCAGGATCGAGGCGTTGGCGCATGCGGTGCTGCCCGCCGGCATGCAGCTGGAGTGGACCGACCTGAGCTACCAGCAGACCACCCAGGGACGTGCGGCGCTGGTGGTGTTTCCACTGGCGATCCTGCTGGCGTACCTGGTGCTGGCGGCGTTGTACGAAAGCTGGTCGCTGCCGCTGGCGGTGATCCTGATCGTGCCCGTATGCATGCTCGCGGCACTGACAGGCGTATGGCTCAGCGGCGGCGACAACAACGTGTTCGTGCAGGTGGGCCTGGTGGTGCTGATGGGCCTGGCGTGCAAGAACGCGATCCTGATCGTTGAGTTCGCGCGCGAGCTGGAACTGCAAGGCATGGATACCATCGGCGCCGCCCTGGAGGCATGCCGGCTGCGCCTGCGCCCGATCGTGATGACCTCCATCGCCTTCATTGCCGGCACGGTGCCTCTGGTGGTCTCGCATGGTGCCGGCGCGGAAGTTCGCCACGCCACCGGCGTGACCGTGTTCGCGGGAATGCTCGGGGTGACGGCGTTCGGCCTGTTGCTGACGCCCGTGTTCTACGTCGTCGTGCGCAGGCTGGCGCCGCGTGGGCTCGTGCACCACGCCGCGCGAGCCGCAGCCTAGCTGCGTTGCCGCTTCGCCGCGGCGCTGGGCATGCATACCAAGGTATCGATCGACACCATCGTTCAATCGTCCCGGCCCGTGGCTTCTGCTCAGATGAAGCCAGCAGCCGCGTCCTCCCCCACGTTCGCTGCCAAAGGCCAGTCCCCGTCCCTCATGGAGTTCGTCATGTTTCCTGCGCCCCACGCCCTCCGTCCACGCCGCACGCTTGCCGCGTGGTCGGTGGCGGCCGTCCTCGGTACCTCACTGCTGTCGATGGCTGGCTTCGCCCAGGCGGCCGCGACGGCGGATGACGCCAGCATCCGTCCGTTCCATGTGGCCGTGCCCGAGTCGGCGCTGGTCGATCTGCGCACGCGCATCGCGCAGACCCGCTGGCCGGACCAGGAAACGGTGACCGACACCTCGCAGGGCATGCAGCTGGCAACGCTGCAATCGCTGTTGAACTACTGGGGCAACGGCTACGACTGGCGCAAGGTCGAGAAGACGCTCAACGACCTGCCGCAGTTCGTGACCACGATCGATGGGGTCGAGGTGCAGTTCATCCATGTGCGTTCGCGCCAGCCCAACGCCATGCCCCTGGTGCTGACCCATGGCTGGCCGGGCTCGCCACTGGAATTCATCAAGGCGATCGGGCCGCTCACCGATCCGACCGCCTACGGCGGGCGTGCCGAGGATGCCTTCGACGTGGTCATCCCCGCGATTCCCGGCTACGGCTTCTCCAGCAAGCCGGTACAGCCGGGCTGGAATCCCGACCGGGTCGCCCGGGCCTGGGATGTGCTGATGAAGCGCCTGGGCTATACCCACTATGTGTCGCAGGGTGGCGACCATGGCTCGGTCATCTCCGACGCGCTCGCACGACAGGCGCCGCCCGGCCTGCTCGGCATCCATCTCGACATGCCCGCCACGATCCCGCCGGAGCTGGTCAAGGGCATCAACGTCGGTGATCCCGCACCGGCCGGCCTGGGTGTGAGCGAGCGCCGCGCCTACGACCAGTTGAGCACGTTCTTCGGCCGCAACGCCGCCTACGGCGCGATGATGGTGACGCGGCCGCAGACGATTGGTTATGCGCTGACCGATTCGCCGGCCGGCATGGCCGCGTGGATGTACGAGAAGATCACCGAGTGGACCGACAGCAATGGGCATCCCGAAGCGGTGCTCGGCCGCGACGCGATCCTCGACGACCTGACCTTGTACTGGGTCACCGGCACCAGCACCTCGGCCGCGCGCTTCTACTGGGAAAACAACAACAACAACTTCAGCGCCGCCGCGCAGAAGACCGCCAGCATCAAGGTCCCGGTCGCGGTCACGGTGTTCCCGGGTGAAATCTACCGCGCGCCGGAGAGCTGGACCCGCCGCGCCTATCCGTCGCTGTACTACTTCCACGAAGCGGCCAAGGGCGGTCACTTCGCCGCGTGGGAGCAGCCGCAGCTGTTCGCCGAGGAGCTGCGCGCGGCGTTCCGCCCGTTGCGCCGGGACGCCTCGAAAGTCGCCGCCGCGCCGGCCAGCCCCTGATACCTGGAGATCAAGCCATGAACCTCGAAAACCCGTACGGTGTCCTCGCTCCGTCGCATCTTCGCGTGCTGGGCGCCTCCCTGCTTGCGTGCGCACTGCAACTCGGCCTGGCTGACGGCGCCGTTGCTGGCCCGAAATTGGCGGCCGCTGCGGCTCCGACCGCTCACGCGGACCCGCAAAGCCCGTTCGGACCGCTGAAGCATGTGCGGGCCGGCGTGCTGGATGTGGCCTATGCCGAATTGGGGCCCGCGAAAGGCCCGGTCGTCATCCTGCTGCACGGCTGGCCCTACGACATCCACAGCTACGAGGAAGTCGCGCCGCGCCTGGCGGCGAAGGGCTATCGGGTGCTGGTGCCGTACGCGCGCGGCTACGGCGCCACGCGCTTCATCTCCGCGGCGACACCGCGCAACGCCGAGCCGGCAGCGCTGGCCCAGGACGTCATCGACTTCATGGATGCGCTGGGCATCAAGCGCGCCGCGCTGGGCGGCTTCGACTGGGGCGCGCGCTCGGCCGATATCGTGGCGGCGCTGTGGCCCGAGCGCGTGCGCTCGCTGGTCTCGGTCAGTGGCTATCTGATCGGCAGCCAGGAAGCAGGCAAGACGCCGCTGCCGCCCAAGGCCGAGCTGCAATGGTGGTACCAGTTCTATTTTGCGACCGATCGCGGCCGCGATGGCTATGACAAGTACCGCCATGATTTCGCCAGACTGATCTGGCAGCTGGCCTCGCCGAAGTGGAACTTCGACGATGCTCTGTTCGCGCGCAGCGCGGCCGCGCTGGACAACCCCGACCAGGTCGCCATCGCGATCCACAACTATCGCTGGCGCCTCGGCCTGGCCGAGGGCGAGGCGAAGTACGCGCCGCTGGAGCAGCGCCTGGCCAGCCTGCCGCCCATCACCGTCCCCACCATCACCATGGAAGGCGATGCCAACGGCGCTCCGCATCCGTCGAGCGAGAGCTACGCCAAGCAGTTCACCGGCAAGTACGAATACCGCCTGGTGAGCGGCGGTATTGGCCACAACCTGCCGCAGGAAGATCCGCAGGCCTTCGTGCAGGCGGTGATCGACGCCGATCGCCTGTGATGCCCCGGACGAGGAGAAACGAATGAAAGCCTTCCATATCGTGCTGTTCGTGGCGGTCTGCCTGCTGGTCGCGCTGGGCACGTTTGCGCTGGGCAAGGAAGACCGCGCCTCGCTCCCGGCCTCGCCGATCTACGGGGTGACGCTACCGGAGGGATACCGGCAGTGGCAGTTCATCGCGCCGGCACAGGAAGCGGCACCGTTGAACGAGCTGCGCGCGGTGCTGGGCAACGACATCGCGGTCAAGGCCTATCGCGCGGGCACCCTGCCCTTCCCCGATGGCGCGGTGCTGGTGAAGCTGGCCTGGAAGGACATGCAATCGCCCGAGTTCGCACCCGCCTCCATCCCCGGCGCGGCGACGACCGTGCAGGTCATGGTCAAGGACTCGAAGAAATATGCTGCATCAGGCGGCTGGGGCTTTGGTCGCTTCATCAATGGGCAACCGGCCGATGTGGCCCAGCACCGCACCTGCCTGGCCTGTCACCAGTCACGGGTGAAGAACCATGATCTGGTATTTACCCGGTGGGCGCCCTGATCGGCGGCCCGATACCCGCCCCTCCCCACACCCCATCGGCACGCCGTGCCCTACTTCCGAGGAAATCCCATGAAAACTTCATCCAGACGCATTGCCTCCCTCGCCGGCAAGCTCGCCATGTTCGCCATGGCGCTGGCCGTGCCGCTGTCTTCGTTCGCGCAGTCACCGACCACGGCCAAACCCACGGTGGTGCTGGTGCATGGCGCCTTTGCCGATGCTTCCAGCTGGAATGCGGTCATCGCGCGATTGCATGCCAAGGGCTATCCGGTGATCGCCGCGCCGAACGAGCTGCGCAGCGTCAAGACAGACGCCGCGGAGATCTCCAGCCTGGTCAAGAGCATTCCGGGCCCGGTGGTGCTGGTGGGCCATTCGTATGGTGGCTCGGTGATCAGCCAGGCGGCCGATGGCCTGAGCAACGTCAAGGCGCTGGTCTACGTGGCGGCGTTCGCGCCCGAGGTCGGCGAGAGTGCCGCGCAACTGGCCGGTCAGTTCCCGGGCAGCACGCTCGGTCCGGCGCTGGCGCCGCCCGTGGCGCTGGCCGATGGCGGCAAGGACCTGTACATCCAGCAGGACAGGTTCCGCGCGCAATTCGCCGCCGACGTTCCCGCCGATCAGGCCCGCCTGATGGCCGCGGGCCAGCGTCCGATCACCGATGCGGCCTTGCATGAAGCCAGCACCGCCGCGGCCTGGAAGCGGATCCCGGGCTGGTTCGTCTATGGCGGCGCTGACCTCAACATTCCGCCCGCCGCGCAGGCGTTCATGGCCAAGCGTGCCCATGCCAAGAGGGTGGAAGAGATCAAGGGCGCATCGCATGTGGTGATGGTGTCGCATCCCGATGCGGTGGCGGCAATGATCGTGGAGGCAGCGACCGCGACCGCGACCGCGAACAAGGCAGGCGCACGCGCGCGGTAACCGCCGGGTGCTTTCCTTGTGAGGCGTGACTTCGCACAATGAGTCGCCCCTGACGCCTCCCGGAATGCCGCTGGATGAATCCCGACCCGCAGGCATCAGCATCCCTCGATGATCCCCCCAGCGCCGGGCCTGCCCCGGCGCTGTCCTTGGCCGGTCGCCAGCAGATCCTGCCGATGCTGCTGCTCACTGCGATATCGGCCTTGGATGGATTCAATGTCCTGTCGGTGACCTTCGCCGCGCCCGGTTTCTCCCGCGAGTTCGGGATCGACAAGACGGCGCTGGGCTGGACCTTCTCGACCGGCCTGGTCGGCATGGGCCTGGGCTCGTTGCTGCTCGCTCCGCTGGCCGATGTCTTCGGGCGCAGGCGGCTGGTGTTGGGCAATCTGCTGCTGATGATGGCCGGCATGTTCGCGGGCGCGGCGGCCAACAGCTGGATGGCCTTGACCGGCGCCCGCTTCGCGACCGGGCTGGGCGTCGGCGCCATGATCGCGGTACTGGCGCCACTGGCCTCCGAGTATGCGAGCACGCAGCGTCGTGAACTGATGGTCGGGCTGATGTCGGTCGGCTACCCCATCGGCGGGCTGCTCGGCGGTGCGCTGTCCACGCTGTTGCTGCGCGAGCATGGCTGGCGCGCAGTGTTCGTGCTCGGCGGTGTCGCGGCGGCGGCACTGATTCCGCTGGTGCTGCTGCGCATGCCCGAATCGATCGCCTATCTGCTGGACCGCCGGCCGGGCAACGCGGTGCAGCGGATCAATCGCGTGCTGCGTTCGCGTGGCGCACCGGCCATTACCGCCCTGCCGCGACGAGGCGACCGGCCCGCCGCCACGCCGCTGCGCGAATTGCTCGGCCATCGCGTGCTGTGGCAGACATTGCAGATCACCGCGATCAACTTCCTGTTCGTCACTACCGCCTACTATTTCCTGAGCTGGATGCCTTCGATCGTGGCCGCGGCTGGATACGCGCCAGCGCAGGCCGCCGCGGTGTCGGTGCTTGCCAACCTGACCGGCATTGGTGGTGGCTTGCTGCTGGGCTGGCTGGCGCCACGATTCAGCCTGCGCCGCGTCACCAGCATCGCGCTGATTGGCACCGGAACCGGGACGGCCCTGTTTGGCGCCAGCGATGCCGGTCTTGCAACCATGCTGGTAGTCGCCGCGGTGACCGGGTTCTTCCTGTTTGGCGGTTTCGTCGGAATCCTGTCCCTGGTTGCGGGCAGCTTTGCGCCGCGCGTGCGCGCGACCGGCTCGGGCCTGGTGATCGGGGTGGGCCGCGCGGGCAGCGCGCTGGCTACCGTGGCGGCGGGCGCACTGTTCGCCGTCGGCCTTGGCAGCCCTTTGGTGTCATTGCTGATGGGCAGCTGCGCGCTGATCGCCGGCGTGTGCCTGGCCGGCCTTCGAGTAAAGCAGCAGAAATAACCTGCCACCGCCCCATCAACCACACGTTGGCAAGCGCACGGTGAACCGGCTGCCGGTGCCAGCCCCTTCGCTGTGCGCCATGACGCTGCCGCCGTGCAACTCCACGATCCGCTTGACCACGATCAGGCCAATGCCCAGTCCGAGACCGGAGCCCTTCAAGCGCGGCAACGCCGACTGCTCAAGCAGCGATACCAATCGCTCGCGCTCGATGCCCACGCCCTCATCGCTGACATGCACGACCACCTCGCTGCCCTCGATCGCGGCGGTCAGCCATATACGCCCAGGGTCGGGCGTATAGCGCAGTGCGTTGGCGATGAGATTGACGAATACCTGCTGCATGCGCATGCGATCGACCTGCATGCGTATGTCCTCGACCGGCAGGATCACGGCAATGCCGCGGCCAGTCTGGCCGCTCTGTGCAAGCGCAATCGCCACGCACTCGTCGAGCAGCGCTCGCAAGCCGCAGGCACTGCGCTGCAGCCGAAAGCCGTCCGAATGGACCTTGCTGTGCTGCATCAGGTCATCGACCAGGCGCGCGGACAAGGCCACGTTGCTGGAGATGGCACCAAGCAGTGCCGCGCTCCGCTTGTCGCCCCGCGTATGCAGCTCCAGCAGGCTGGCTGCAAGCCCGATGGCCGCCAGCGGGTTGCGCAACTCGTGTGCAAGCACGCCGAGCGCCACGTCCAGCGGGTCGCCGCGCCGAGCGCTCGCGCGGCGTCGCTGCCGGTGCGATTGGAGCCGCACATTCATGCGCATTCCTCAGCGCGGCCCTTCCGGGCTTTCGTACTGGAAGGGGTCGGTAGGCGTTGGCTGCGTGGGCAGGGCTTGCCGGGGCAGCGGACTGGGCCGGTCGGCGACTTCCAGCAGCAGCGCGGCCAGCACCACGGCGCCCTGGCGCATGTCCTCGGCCTTCAGGTGGTCATAGGTGTCGATGCTGGAATGATGGATGCGGCTGTCGTAATCCAGCGGGTCCTGGATGAACTGGAACGCCGGCAATCCCACCGCAGCGAAGAACTCATGGTCGGTACTGTCGGTGTCGCCGGGCAGCACCTTGTCCATGCCCAGCGCATGGAAAGGGGCGATCAACTCCTCCAGCACCGGCACCGCGGCCAGGTTGCCCTGGGCATAGATGCCGCGCAGTTTCCCCGAGCCATTGTCGATATTGAAGTACGCAGCGAGCTTGGCGTAATCGGCCAGTGGCGTGATCGGATAGCGCCGCGGCAGGCTGAAATAGTCCTCCAGACCACTCGTACCCGGTGCGGCGGGCGGGCGCGCGGCGATGTGCCGCGCAACGTAGGCCTTGGACCCGAGCAGTCCCTGTTCCTCGCCGGACCACAACGCAAAGCGGATCGTTCGCCGCGGCCGCACGCCGGTGGCCGACAGAATGCGCGCCGCCTCCATGACCATCGCGGTACCGGCACCGTTGTCGGCCGCGCCATCGGCCGCCGCCCAGCCGTCCAGGTGCGCTCCGGCCATGACGTAGCCGGCGCCCGGTTCGCTGCCGGGAATGTCGGCGATGATGTTGTAGGCCTGCCGGTCCTGGTCGAGAAAGCGGGTCTGGCTGTCGATCTCCAGGGTGACGGGCCCGGTCCTGGCCAGCCGTGCCAGGCGCCGGTAGTCCTCTGCCGCCAGCTCGATCGCAGGTACCGCCGCACCCTTCGCATAAGCGGTGCCTTCGCCATGCAGCAGTCCGCCATCGGCATACGACTGCTGCACGCGCGCCACGGCACCCTCGCTCTTGAGGAAGGCGTCGATGCGCTCCTGCAAGCGCGCATGCTGCAACCACTTCGGTACCGCGTCGGCGCCGTGCCGCGGCGGGGCGTAGTGATCCATCTGCGCGAGCTGCGCAGGCGTGTAGCGGACGAACGGCGGATCTACCGGTTCCGAGCCTGTGCCGGGCAGATCGACCAGAACGATCTTGCCGGACAGCTTGCCATGCCATGCCAGCAGGTCGGCTTCGCGCTGCATCGGAGCGATGACAATGGGTGCGGAAACAGCGCCAGGCGTCGAAGGTGTCCAGGCAACGGCGATGGCATGCAGCGGCAGTAGCCGCGGCGTCAGCATGCGCACCGCAGTGCGCTCCACTTGCCAGCCGCGGCCGAAGTCAAAGCCCTCGCGATGTATGTTGCGCAGGCCCCATTGGCAATACTGGTCCTCAGTCCACTCCTGCGCTGCGCGCATGCCCTCCGAGCCGGTAAGACGCGCGCCGATGTGATCGGCCAGCCATTCGGCGATCGGCATCACCTGGGAATGATTGAAACCCTGGTCGAGAATCCGCGCCTGCACGTCGGGATCACCCGGGGCTGCCTTCGCACTTGTCGGCAGGGAAAAGGCGGCAACAGCAAGCACGGCGCAGTCGAGCAGGCGCATCGGGGTTCCCTGGGGTGCGAATGGAAGGGCGGCGTGGCCCGGCGCGATCGAGTCTGACAAGCGCCTGCTCGCGGTGCAGCTATACCTAGGTATGGGCAGGCGTAGCGCTAACAATCGCTAACGATAGATAGCGGGCAACGGCGCGGAGAGCTACGCATGCTGGCGGTGGCCGGACGATGACCGCGCCGCCCTTCCCCTCGGAGATATCGCATGAGTTTGCAAGCCGAAGTACCCCTGCCCGCACTCCCCACCCGCAACTGGCTGGTGACCGGCGCATCGAGCGGCATTGGCCTGGCCCTTGCCGAGTACCTGCTTGAACGCGGCCAGCGCGTGGTACTCGCCGCACGTACCACCCCGGAGATGACCGAACTTGCGAAGCGTTATCCGCAATCGGCGTTGGCGATGGAGCTGGACGTCACCGATGCGCGGCAACGCCTGGCCCTGGTGGCCGGGGCGCTGGCCCGTTTCGGCCATGTCGATGTACTCGTCAACAATGCCGCCATCGATTTCCTGGGTGCCGTGGAAGAGCAACGCGAAGCGGACTATCGCGCCCAGTTCGAAGTGAACTTCTTCGGCGCGGTCGAGATGATCCGGCTGGTCCTGCCCGGCATGCGCGCACGGCGCAGCGGCACGATCATCAATGTCTCTTCGATGGATGGCATCGCCAGCCTGCCGGCGAACGGCTTCTATTCCGCCAGCAAGTTCGCACTCGAAGGTCTGACCGAGGCACTGTGGCAGGAAGTGGAACCGCTCGGCCTGCGTGCATTGCTGGTCGAGCCAGGCTCGGTGCGCACCGGCATCGAACGCCGGACGCATTTTTCAGGCGAGCCGCTGGCCGACTACGCCAGCACGTCGGGCGCCTTCCGCAAGCTGGTGGCTTCGGTGACGCCGGACATGTTCCCGGGTGACCCGGTGCGCGTGGCGGCCGCCATCTTCAACGAAGCCATGTTTCCCAGCGGCCGCCATTGGGTGGTGCTGGGGAGCGACGCGCTGCGCCGGATTCGCGGCAAGCTTGATGCGTTCTGCAAGGACCTGGACAGCAGCGCGCGCACTGCGGCGCAGACCGACTATCCCGGGAGCGCACAGGCCGTGCTTTGAGGCTGCGCGCGCGCTGAGGTGATATCCAAGCAGGCCCTGGCCCAGCCCGATCACCTCACTCCACCGTCACTGACTTGGCCAAATTGCGCGGCTTGTCCACGTCGGTGCCGCGGGCCAGTGCCGTGTGATACGCCAGCAGCTGCACCGGGATGGTGTGCACGATCGGACTGAGCACGCCCACATGGCGCGGCGTGCGGATCAGGTGCACGCCTTCGGAGGCACTGAACTGGCTGTCCTGGTCGGTGAACACGAACAGTTCGCCGCCACGTGCGCGCACTTCCTGCATGTTGGACTTCACCTTCTCCAGCAGGCGGTCGTTCGGCGCGATCACCACCACCGGCATCGACGCATCGACCAGGGCCAGTGGCCCGTGCTTGAGTTCACCGGCCGGGTAGGCCTCGGCGTGGATGTAGGAGATTTCCTTGAGCTTGAGCGCGCCTTCCAGCGCGATCGGGTAATGCAGGCCACGGCCGAGGAACAAGGCATTGTGCTGGGGAGCGAAGCGCTCGGCCCAGGCCATGATCTGCGGCTCCAGGTTCAACGCATGCTGCACGCTGCCGGGCAGGAAGCGCAGCTGTTCCAGGTAGTCGGCTTCCTGCGCTGCATCGACACGGCCGTGCAGCTTGCCCAGCACCACGGTGAGCTGGAACAGCACCGCCAGCTGGGTGGTGAAGGCCTTGGTTGAGGCCACGCCGATCTCGGCGCCGGCGCGGGTGTAGCAGACCAGTTCGCTCGCACGCGGGATCGCGCTTTCGGGCACGTTGCAGATCGACAGCGTGTGGCGGTGGCCAAGTGACTTGGCGTATTTCAGCGCCTCCATCGTGTCCAGGGTCTCGCCGGACTGGGAAATGGTCACCACCAGGTGCTTGGGATTGGCGTAGGCGGCGCGGTAGCGATATTCGCTGGCGATTTCCACGCTGCATGGCAGGCCGGCAATGGCCTCGATCCAGTAACGCGCGGTCAGGCCGGCGTAGTAGCTGGTGCCGCAGGCCAGAATCTGCACACCCTCGATGCCACGCAGGATCTCCGCCGCCCGCGCGCCAAACAGTTCGGCGGGGAAACCGCCGGCGTCGATCGCCGCCTCGATGGTGTCCGACAGCGCGCGCGGCTGCTCGTGGATTTCCTTCTGCATGAAGTGGCGGTGCGGGCCGAGCTCCAGCGAAGCCAGCGACACGTCAGACAGATGCAGCTCGCGCGTCACTTCGGCGCCCTGCTCGTCGAACACGCGCACGCTGCCGCGGCGCAGTTCGGCGGTATCGCCTTCTTCCAGGAAGATGACCTGGCGGGTGGCCTGCAGGATCGCCGACACGTCGGAGGCGACGAAGTTCTCGCCCTCGCCCACGCCGACCAGCAGCGGGCAGCCCATGCGCGCGCACACCAGCCGCTCCGGCTCGGCCTGGCTCACCACCGCCAGCGCATAGGCGCCGGTGAGCTGGCGCACGGTGAGCTGCAGCGCCGCCAGCAGGTCATGGCCCTGCTGCAACTGATGGTGGATCAGGTGGGCGATGACTTCGGTATCGGTCTGCGACTCGAACACATAGCCCAGCGCGCGCAGCTCCTCGCGCTTTTCCTCGTGGTTCTCGATGATGCCGTTGTGGACCAGGGCCACGCCGTGGCTGATGTGCGGGTGGGCGTTGGCTTCGGTGACGCCGCCATGGGTGGCCCAGCGCGTGTGGCCGATGCCCAGGTTCGCGACAAAGCCCTCTTCGGCGGCGGCCGCGGCCATCTCCGAGACGCGGCCGGTGCGGCGTACGCGGCGCAGCTGCGGGCCATCGAGCACGGCGATGCCGGAGGAGTCGTAACCGCGGTATTCCAGGCGCTTGAGGCCTTCGATCAGGAGAGGAACCACATCGCGATCGGCGATCGCGCCAACAATGCCGCACATATGAGGAGTCTGCCGGGTGTAAAGGCGGACATTCTGCCATGTCCGCTTTCTGGCTTGCCCTTGACCGCGTCCGGACAGAGCGTCCGCCACGGTGTCCGCGGACAGCGCGGACACTGTGGACACCGCCGCCCATCCTTGCATTTCAATGACTTGCAGCTGGCACGGAAGCTGCTTTGCCTTTCCCGACTCCAACCACCCGAACCCACATGGCCATTCGCGACACCTCCGCCCAGGATCAAGTGATCTGCACCCACGCCGCCCCCGCGCCCTGGCGCCGCTGGCTGTGGCCGGGTGTTGGCGCGGCGGTGGTGCTGGCCGGCATCGCCTGGGCCGTCTCGGGCTGGAGCGCAGGCAGCCGTTCGTTCCAGGAATCGCGGGTGCGCATCGCCGAGGTCAAGCGCGGCGACCTGGTCCGCGACATCGCCGCCGACGGCCGCGTGATCGCTGCCAACAGTCCGGTGCTGTACGCGATTTCGGCCGGCACCGTGACCCTGAAGGTCGTGGCCGGCGATGTGGTCAAGCAGGGCCAGGAACTGGCGGTGATCGACAGCCCGGAACTGCGCAGCAAGCTGGCCCAGGAACAGGCCACGCTCGCCGGCCTGGAAGCCGAATCCAGCCGCGCCGCGCTCGACGCCGTACTCGCCCGTGCCACCGCCAGCAAGACCAGCGACCAGGCCGGCCTGGTGCGCACCGCCGCCGAACGCGACCTGGCCCGCTACCAGCGCGGCTTCGATGGCGGCGCGGTGCCGGAAGTGGACCTGGCCAAGGCCCGCGACGAATTGAAGAAGGCCGAGATCGAACTGCAGCACGCCAAGCAGGACTCGGCCCTGCAAAGCCAGGGCGCCGACCTGGACGCACGCAACAAGCGCCTGCTGGCCGACCGCCAGCGCGCGGTGGTGGCCGAAGTGCAGCGCCAGGTCGATGCCCTGACCCTGCGCGCGCCGTTCGACGGCCAGGTCGGCCAGGTGCAGGCGACCCAGCACACCAACGTGGCCGCCAACGCGCCGATCCTCGGCGTGGTCGACCTGTCCAACTTTGAAGTCGAGATCAAGGTGCCGGAAAGCTTTGCCCGTGACCTGGCCATCGGCATGCCGGCGCAGCTGACCAGCGGCACCGGCCAGCCGTTCGCCGGGGAGATCTCGGCGGTGTCGCCGGAAGTGGTCAACGGTGAGGTCAACGCACGCATCCGCTTCAGCGACAAGCAGCCGCCGGGCCTGCGCCAGAGCCAGCGCATGAGCGCGCGGGTGGTGATGGACACGCGCCGCAACGTGCTCAAGGTCGAGCGCGGCCCGTTCGTCGAGCAGTCCGGCGGCCGCTACGCCTACGTCATGGACGGCAATGCCGCCGTGCGCCGCCCCGTGCAGCTGGGTACCAGCAGCCTGGGCGAGATCGAGGTGCTTTCCGGCCTGCAGCCGGGCGACCGCGTCGTCGTCTCCGGCAGCGACCAGTTCGGCGAGGCCGAACGCGTCACCCTGCATTGACCCGCCCCGCCACCCAGATTTCTCTAACCAGAAGGAACGCTCCATGCTCCAGATGCAGTCGGTCTCCAAGGTCTTCCGCACCGAACAGGTGGAAACCCATGCGCTGCGCTCGCTCGACCTGCACGTGCGCGAGGGCGAGTTCGTCGCCGTGACCGGCCCGTCCGGCTCGGGCAAGACCACCTTCCTCAACATCGCCGGCCTGCTGGAGACCTTCACCAGCGGCCAGTACCTGCTCGATGGCGAAGACGTCAGCCACCTGTCCGATGACGCGCGCTCGCGCCTGCGCAACCGCAAGATCGGCTTCATCTTCCAGGGCTTCAACCTGATCCCGGACCTCAACCTGTTCGACAACGTCGACGTGCCGCTGCGCTACCGCGGCATGCCCGCGGCCGAGCGCCGGCAGCGCATCGAGGACGCGCTGGGCAAGGTCGGCCTGGGTTCGCGCATGAAGCACTACCCGGCCGAACTGTCAGGCGGCCAGCAGCAGCGCGCGGCGATCGCACGTGCACTGGCCGGCAGCCCGCGCCTGCTGCTGGCCGACGAACCGACCGGCAACCTCGACTCGCAGATGGCCCGCGGCGTGATGGAGCTGATGGAAGAGATCAACGCCCAGGGCACGACCATTGTCATGGTCACCCACGACCCGGAACTGGCCGCCCGCGCCCAGCGCAACGTGCACATCGTCGATGGTCAGGCTACCGACCTGGCCCGCGAACCGGCCCTGGTCCGCGCGCACGCCGTGCCCGCCCCGATCGCCGCCAACGAGTGAGGCCCACGCCATGTTCGGCTACTACTTCAACCTCGCCCTGCGCAGCTTCCGCCGCAACAAGGTGCTTACCGCGCTGATGGTCGTGGCCATCGCGCTCGGCATCGGCACCAGCATGACCACGCTGACCGTGTTCTACATCCTCTCCGGCGACCCGCTGCCGGGTCGCAGTGAACACCTGTTCTATGTGCAGCTCGACCCGGCCTCGATGGATGGCTACATCGCCGGCGAAGACCCGGCCGAGCAGGTCACCCGCTTCGATGCCGAAACCCTGCTGCGCGAGAAGAAGGCCGACCGCCAGGCGCTGATGACCGGCGGCGGCGTGTCGATCGAGCCGGACAAGTCGGGCCTGCGCCCGTTCACCTCCGATGCGCGCTACACCTCGGCGGATTTCTTTGCCATGTTCGGCACGCCGTTCGAGTACGGCAACGCCTGGACCGCCACCGAGGACGCCGGCCATGCCCGCGTCGTGGTGCTGTCCAAGGAGCTCAACGACAAGCTCTTCGACGGGCAGAACAGCGTCGGCCGCAACGTGCGCATCGAGCAGAACGATTTCCGCGTCATCGGCGTGCTCAAGTACTGGCGCCCCACACCGCGCTTCTACGACCTCAACAGCGACCGCTACGGCGAGGTCGAGCCGGTGTTCATGCCGTTCTCGACCGCGGTGGAGCTGAAGTTCGGCCGCAACGGCTCGATGGATTGCTGGGGCGATTCCAACAATGACGAGACCGGCTTGAATGCCCCCTGCACCTGGATGCAGTACTGGGTGCAGCTGGATTCGCCGGCCAAGGTCGAGGATTTCCGCCAGTACCTGTCCAACTACTCCGACCAGCAGCGCGCGGCCGGCCGCTTCGAGCGCCCGACCAACGTGCGCCTGCGCAGCGTGATGGAATGGCTGGACTTCAAGCGCGTGGTGCCCAACGACGTGCGCCTGCAGACCTGGCTGGCGTTCGGCTTCCTGCTGGTGTGCCTGGTCAACACGATTGGTTTGCTGCTGGCCAAGTTCATGCGCCGCAGTGGCGAGATCGGCGTGCGCCGCGCCCTGGGGGCATCGCGCCGCTCGATCTTCGCCCAGGCACTGGTGGAAGCCGGCACCATTGGTCTGGCCGGCGGAGTGCTTGGCCTCGGCCTGGCCCTGCTCGGGCTGTGGGCGGTGCGCCAGCAGCCGGCCAGCTATGCCGAGCTCGCGCATCTCAACCCGCTGATGCTGGCTACCACTTTTGCCCTGGCGATCATTGCCAGCCTGCTTGCCGGCCTGCTGCCGGCCTGGCGCGCCTGCCAGGTCGCGCCGGCGCTGCAGCTCAAGTCCCAATAACCGCTTTCCACTGATCCGGCCGGCCTCGGGGCTCTCTCTCCGACGGCCGGACCAGTGGACCTTCACGGGAAGACCGCCATGGAAATCCGCCCCATCCTCTCCACCCTGCGCCGGCACAAGACCGCCGCGGCGCTGATCGTGGTCGAGATCGCGCTCAGCTGCGCGATCATCTGCAATGCGCTGTTCCTCATCGGCAACCGCCTCGAACGCATGGACCGCCCCAGCGGCCTGGCCGAAGACGAAGTCGTGCGCGTGCAGCTGACCGGCATCGGCCGCGACGACAACCCGCAGGCATTGACCGAATCGGACCTGGGCTTGCTGCGCTCGCTGCCCGGCGTCAAGGCGGCCAGTGCCACCAACCAGATTGCGTTCGGCAATTCGTCGTGGAACAGCGGCGTCAAGCTGAGCCAGGAGCAGAAGCTGTCCACGCTCAATGCCACCACCTACCTGGGAGATGAGCAATTGCTCGACACCCTGGGTCTGAACCTGGTCGAGGGCCGCCGCTTCAACCCGGACGAGTTCGTGAAGTACGATGACGAGCAGGCCAAGATTCCCAGCGCGATCATCACCCGCGCCATGGCGCAGAAGCTGTTCCCGGGCGAGTCGGCCTTGGGCAAGACCTTCTACAGCTGGGGCGATGCGCCGATCAAGGTCATCGGCATCGTCGATCATCTGGCACGTCCGAGCGAGAACGTCCGCGGCGGGCCGGAGGCCTATGAGTATTCGATGCTGCTGCCGATGAAGGTGTCCTATTCGCTGGGCGGCAATTACCTGCTGCGCACCGAGCCTGGCCGCCGCGCCGATGTACTGAAGGCAGCCGTGGCCGCGCTGGAGCGCAACAGCCCCAACCGCATCATCCTCAAGCAGGAAACCGTCGAGGAACTGCGCGAAGCCTATTATCGCCAGGACCGTTCGATGGCCTGGCTGCTGGTGGCGGTGTGCATCGCCCTGCTGGTGGTGACCGCGCTGGGCATCGTGGGCCTGGCCAGCTTCTGGGTGCAACAGCGGACCAAGCAGATCGGCATCCGCCGCGCGCTCGGCTCCACGCGCGGGCAGATCCTGCGCTACTTCCAGACCGAGAACTTCCTGCTGGCGACCATCGGCATTGTCATTGGCATGACCCTGGCGTACTCGGCCAACCTGTGGCTGATGCAGCGCTATGAACTGCCGCGGCTGCCGCTGATGTATCTGCCGTGCGGCGCGCTGGCATTGTGGCTGCTGGGCCAGCTGGCCGTGCTCGGCCCGGCACGGCGCGCGGCAGCGGTGCCGCCGGCAGTGGCGACGCGCAGCGCCTGAGGCGGACGCGGCGATGCTGGGTGCCGATCCGTTCCTGGCAGCGCTGCAACGGCACCGGCTTGCAGCAGGCTTGATCGTGCTGCAGGCCGCGCTCACCACCATCGTGCTGGTCCTGGCCTTGGGCAAGGCCAGCGCGATCGCCGAACGCATCGCGCGGCCTAGCGGACTGGACGAAGCACGGATGCTGCGGGTGGTCCTGGCCGGGCCGCTCGCAGCCGGCGCCCAGGCCGACGAACAGCAGGCGCTGTCGCGTTTGCCCGGCGTGGTCACGGCGATGCGCATCAACCAGCTGCCGTTCGGTGCCGACTCATGGCAGACCAGCATCGGCATAGGTCCCGGCATGGCCGGCGGCACGCTGCGCAGCGCGGTATACCTCGGTGAGACCGACCTGCGCCCACGCCTGGGCCTGGCGCTGCTGCAGGGGCGCGACTTCGCTGCGCAAGAACAGGCACGCGGATTTGATGACGTCCGCTACGTGCAACTGGGTGAATCCACGGCGGCGCGGCTGTTTCGCGACGGCAAGGCAGTCGGGCAGACCGTGTTCATGGGCAAGCAACCGTTGCGGGTGGTCGGCGTGTATGCCGCGCTGCAGGGCGCCACGCCAGAGAGCCGCGACAGCATGATCCTGCCCGTGCCGTGGCCGGACGCAGACGCGCGCACCTACGTGCTGCGCCTGCACGAGGCGCCGGGACCCGCGCCGCAGATGATTGCTGCGGCGGTGCGCGCCGTGTCGCCGCAGCGTTGGCTGGTGGATGCGCGCAGCGTGCAGGACTTGCGCGGGGACTATTTCCGCCAGCAACGCTGGCTGGGTGTGGGCCTGCTGCTTGGCCTGGGCCTGTGGCTGACCGCGACCACCGTTGGCCTGGCCAGCCTCGCCGACCTGCTGTTGCAGGCGCGCCAGCGCCAGGTGGGCGTGTGTCGCGCGCTCGGTGCACGCAGCGCGCAGATTCGCTGGCAGCTGCGGCGCGAGAACCTGCTGCTGTCCGCAGGCGGTGC
>DASPIU010000037.1:0-78682 GCA_035629025.1 Stenotrophomonas sp. | reverse complement strand
TTCAGCGGGCCAGTTCCACCCACGCTGGCGCGTGGTCGCTGGGGCGGTCCCAGGTTCGCGGTTCGCGGTCGATGCCCGCGGCCACGGCCTGCGCGCGCAAGGCGTCGGATACCAGGGTCAGGTCGATGCGCAAGCCCAGGTTGCGGCGGAACGCGGCCATTCGGTAATCCCACCAGCTGAACACGCCGGCTTCGTCATTGTGCAGGCGGAACGCGTCGTGCAGCCCCAGCGCTTCGAGCTTGCGCAGGCCAGCGCGCTCGGCGGTGGAAGTGAGGATGTGGTTCTCGCTCCACACCATCGGATCGTGCACGTCGCGCTCGTCGGGCGCGATGTTGAAGTCACCCATCACCACCATCTTCGGGTGGCGCTGCAACTCGGCGGCGAGCCAGTGGTGCACGGCTTCGAGCCAGCGCAGCTTGTAGGCGTACTTGTCGGTGCCTACGTCCTGGCCGTTGACCACATACAGATTGACGATGCGCACATCACCGATGGTGGCGGCGATCACGCGCTTCTGCTCGTCCTCCAGACCCGGCACGCCGATCTGCACGTCCTGCGCCGGTTCCCGCGACAGGATCGCCACGCCGTTGTAGGTCTTCTGGCCAGCAAACACACTGCGGTAGCCGAGGCCGGCCAGTTCGCCATCAGGGAACTTGTGGTCTTCCAGCTTGGTTTCCTGGATGCCGACGATGTCCGGAGCAGCGCTGCCCAGCCACTGCTGCAGGTGCGGCAGCCTGACGTTGAGGGAATTGACGTTCCAGGAGGCGATTTTCATTCTTGCAACCTTTTGAATGTATTGCCTTTCCAAGGATCCAAACCTCGGAAGTCGTGACGCTCGGCAGATGCCCGCACGGCGGCGGCGGTAGATTTCAGACTATAGCCCGTTTTCAGCACTCGCTGAAACGCGCCGTTGGAGTGAACTCACTTGACCCGTTCACCCAAAGTGCTATTTTCAACAAATGCTGAAATAGGCCGAGCGAGTGAAAGACACTGAATCGCACGCCGTCGAAGCACTCGGAGCGCTCCTGCGGGCCGTTCCCGCAATCACGGTGCTTGGCATCGAGCCTCAAAATACGAGTGCGGCCGAGACGGCGGATGTTCTGGTCCGTATCGAAGCAGCGGGCCAACTGCGGACGCTGGTTTGCGAAGTGAAATCCAGCGGCCAGCCACGCTATGTCCGCGCCGCTCTTTTGCAGTTGCGCAGCCATACGGGCCGGGACGACCAGACCAAGCTGCCGATGGTCATCGCCCCGTACCTGTCACCTCAGGCGCAAAACCTGTGTCGCCAGGCGGGCGCCGGCTTCCTCGACTTCATCGGCAACGCCCATCTGTCGTTCGACGGCATCTACATCGACCGCCAGATCCCGGGCAGGCCAGCAAGGGAACGGCGCGAACTCGGATCGTTGTTCACGCCAAAATCCGCGCAGGTGCTTCGCATTCTGCTTCGCGATCCGGATCGCGCCTGGCGCGTAACCGAGCTGGCCGCCGCCGCTGGCGTCAGCGTCGGCCACGTCAGCAATGTGCGCAAACGGCTGCTTGATCGCGAATGGGCGCTTGCCAACGACGACGGAATTTATCTCTCCAGCCCCGATGCCTTGCTCGATGAGTGGGCGAACGCGTACCGGGCCCCTGCCGGGAGACAGATGAACTTCTACACGACGCTGCATGGCGCTGCGCTGGAGGCGGCAGTACGCCCAGTCCTGCACGTCGGCAGCGAAGATGGGCAAGCGATGCTGGCTTCCTACTCCGCGGCGCAGTGGCTGGCACCGTATGCGCGCACGGGCACGTATTACATATATGCGGATACCCGGGGCCTGGAGCGGCTCCAGGCGGCGATGGATCTCACTACTGCCTCGAAAGGCCAGAATGTGGTGGTGACCTTGCCCGATAATGAGGGCCTGTTCCGCGACTCAATCGAACCTGCGCCCGGCGTGGCCTGCACCAGTCCGGTACAGACCTATCTGGATCTGGTCATCTCCGGCGAGCGCGGCATGGAAGCGGCGAACCATCTGCGAAAGGAAATGCTGGCGTGGCAGAAAGACTGATTCCCCAGGAACCGCAATCCGCTGCCGATTACGATGACCGCACGACCACGGCCGTAAGAACCGTACTGGTCGAGATCGGCCAGATTCTCGGCAGCTTCAAGGGGAAGTTCGCGATAATCGGTGGCGCAGTGCCCTGGCTGTTGCTCGACAATGGGGACATGCCCCATGTCGGCACGCTTGACCTGGATCTGGGCCTGGACGCCGAGGCGTTGGGTGATGGCGAATACGCAACCCTCATCCATGAACTGATGGGGCACGGTTACGAGCAGCGCAAGGCGCTACGTCGATTTCAGCTGGTGCGGCAGATTCCCGCCAACGATGGTGGTACACCCATTGATGTGATCGTCGATTTCCTGATGCCACGCGATGCGGAAATCGTGAAGAACACGCCGCCCCTGGTCGAGGACTTCGCGGTACAGCGAGCAGATGGCGCAGACCTGGCAACCCACTTTTACGAAATGGTGGCGGTGTCCGGATCGATGCCTGCCGGCGGAACGAATCGCGTCGAGATCGCGGTGTGTTCCATCCCGGCATTGCTGGCGATGAAAGGGCATGCCATCGCGCATCGGCACAAGCAGAAAGATGCCTACGACATCTACTACTGCGTCCGAAACTATCCAGGTGGTATCAGGGAGCTGGCCGAAGCATGCCGGCCAGTACTGGAACACAGGAGCGGCAAAGCTGGCTATCGTTTCATCGCGGAAAAGTTCGAGAGCGTGGGGAGCTATGGCCCCACCAGTGTTCGCCTGTTCGTGCAGGAAACCAGGGTGCTGGAAGGCCGAACGCCGGAACAGTGGCAGCAGGATGCCTTCGGTCAGTTGGACGCGTGGCTGCGCGCGCTGGGCCTGAAGGATTGAAGCTGCGCAACCCGATACGCACGCTATTGGTACCCAACCACAGCAGCGCTATCCTCCCTGCCACCTTCAGACGGATGCACGGCCATGCATGTCACCGGCGTAGGCGGCCTGTTCTTCCGGGCGCGTGATCCGAAAGCCTTGCAGGCCTGGTATCGCGAACACCTCGGCATAGGTCCGGGCGACAGCGACTGGTACTGGCAGCAACAGTCCGGCCCCACGGTGTTCATGCCGTTCCAGGCCGATACCGACTACTTCCCCGCCGAACGCCAGTGGATGCTCAACCTGCGCGTGCGCGATCTCGACGGGCTGCTGGCGAAGTTGGGTGACAGTGGCATCACCGCCGAGACCCGCGCCGAATGGGACAGCCCGGAGACCGGGCGCTTCGCCCGCATCCAGGACCCGGAAGGCTTGCAGATCGAGTTGTGGGAACCGCCCGCAGGCGATTGATTGCCACCCGAACGGCCGCCCCGACACACTTCAACGCAACAGCCAGCGCACCAGCCGGTCAATGCGCGCATACGGCGGCTTGAGCAGGTCGGTGGCCGAACGCTGCCGCTGCCACAGGATCGGCAGCTGCTTGCTCAGCGCGTCGAAGCCCGCCCGGCCGTGATATGCACCCATGCCGCTGGCACCCACGCCGCCAAACGGCAGGCCATTGGCGGCGAAGTGCAGCAAGGTGTCATTGACGGTGACGCCACCGGCCACCGTGCCAGCCAGGATGCGCTCGACCTGCGCGCGCTCCAATGCGAACGGATACAGCGCCAGCGGCCGCTCGCGCGCGGTGATCGCGGCAATGGCGTCTTCCAGCATGCGGTAGCCCAGCACCGGCAGGACCGGTCCGAAGATTTCCTCACGCATCAGCGCCAGGTCTTCGGGTGGGTCCAGAACCAGGGTGGGTGGAATCAGGCGCTCGGCGTCCGCACGTGCCCGATCCACAGTAGCCAGCTCGATCACCTGCGCGCCGCGCGCGCGTGCTTCGTCCAGCCAACCGCGCAGGCGTGCGTACTGGCCGGCGTTGACGATGCGGGTGTAGTCGGTCAGCTCGCCGCTGAAGTCGCCATAGCGCTCCCGCACCTGCGCGCGCAGTGCTTCGACCAGCGTCGCTACGTCGCCCTGCGGTGCGAGCAGATAGTCCGGTGCGATGCAGGTCTGCCCCGCGTTGAACCATTTGCCGGTCACCACCCGCGCTGCCGCGCGCTGCAGCGGATAGCCGGGGCAGACCAGAGCCGGTGACTTGCCGCCCAGCTCCAGGGTCAGTGGGGTCAGGTTTGCCGCCGCCGCCGCCATCACCTTGCGGCCTACCGCGGTGGAGCCGGTGAACACCAGGTGGTCCAGTGGCAGCGCCGCGAAGGCGGCAGCCACTTCGGCGTCGCCTTCCACCACGGCCACGCGATCGGCCGGGAAGGCCTCGGCAATGAGCCGGCGCAGGAACGCCGCGCTGTGTGGCGCGTGCTCGGAGGGCTTCAGTAACACGTGGTTGCCGGCCGCGATCGCCGTGGCCAGCGGCACCAGGGCGAGATTGACCGGGTAGTTCCAGGGCGCAATCACCCCGACCACGCCCAACGGCACCGGCCGCACTTCGGCCCGCGCGGGCCACAGGCGCCAGCCCGCGCCCACGCGGCGCGGCCGGCTCCAGCGGCGCAGGTGCCGCAGCAGGTGGTCGATCTCGCCGAGCACGGCCATGCCGTCGGCCAGCAGCGACTCGTGGTGCGAGCGATGGCCGAAGTCGGCGGCAATCGCCTGCGCCATCGCCGGCAGCTGTTGCTTGAACGCGGCACGCAGCCGCTGCAGATCCGCGCGGCGCTGCGGCAAGCCAGGCCGTTGCCGCTGCCAGGCCAGGCGCAGGCCGGCCAAGGTGGCGGAGAGCGTGGCCGCAGTGTGGGAAGAAGTCATCGGGCGAATATATCGCGACCGGTGAGGCCGCCCGCGCTGCTGCGTCGCCCACGCCGGCAAAAAAAAGGCGCCGGCCAGGGCCGGCGCCAGAAACAGGGCCGGCGCGCACGCCGGCCCGGGGGGGAGATCGTTATGCGCTGATGTTCACGTCCTTGGTTTCGCGCAGGAACAAGGTGCCGATGATCAGCGTCAACACGGCCACCGCGATCGGATACCACAGGCCCATGTACATGTTGCCGCTGCCCGCCACCAGGCCGAAGGAGATCGCCGGCAGGAAGCCGCCGAACCAGCCGTTGCCGATGTGGTACGGCAGCGACATCGAGGTGTAGCGGATGCGGGTCGGGAACAGCTCGACCAGGTAGGCGGCGATCGGGCCGTAGACCATGGTCACGTAGATCACCAGGATCCACAGCAGCAGCAGGGTCATCGGGATATTGATGCGCGCCGGGTCGGCCTTTTCCGGGTAGCCGGCAGTGGTCAGGGCGCCCTTCAGTTCCTTGCCGAACTCGGCGCCCTTGGCCTTGGCTTCATCCTTGCCCAGGCCGGTGGCCTCGTAGGAAGTCAGCGAGGTACCCCCCACGTTGATCTGCGCCAGCGAGCCCGGCGCGGCCGGCTGCACTTCGTACGGCACGCCAGCCTTGGTCAGCGCGGCGGTGGCCACGTCGCAGGAGCTGGTGAACTTGCGCACGCCGGCCGGATCGAACTGGAAGCTGCAGGTGGCCGGATCAGCGATGACCAGGGCCGGCGACTTGGCACGTGCTTCCTCGATGCCCGGGTTGGCGAAGTGGGTCAGGCCCTTGAAGATCGGGAAGTAGGTCACCGCGGCCAGCAGGCAGCCAGCGAGGATGATCTTCTTGCGGCCGATCTTGTCCGACAGCCAGCCAAAGAACACGAAGAACGGCGTGGCCAGCGCCAGCGCACCAGCGATCAGCAGGTTGGCGGTGGTGCCGTCGACCTTCAATGCCTGGGTCAGGAAGAACAGCGAGTAGAACTGGCCGCCGTACCAGACCACGGCCTGACCGGCGGTGGCGCCGAGCAGTACCAGCAGCATCAGCTTGAGGTTGCCGCCCTTGAGGCTGTCGCGGAACGGGGTCTTGGAACCCTTGCCCTCGGACTTCATCTGCTGGAACAACGGCGACTCGCTCAGCTGCATGCGAATCCACACCGACACGCCGAGCAGCACGATCGACACCAGGAACGGAATGCGCCAGCCCCAGGCCTCGAACGCCTCGGTACCCAGGCCCAGACGGGTGCCCAGGATCACCAGCAGCGACAGGAACAGGCCAAGCGTGGCGGTGGTCTGGATGAAGCTGGTGTACAGGCCGCGCTTGCCGTCCGGCGCATGTTCGGCCACGTAGGTGGCCGCGCCACCGTATTCGCCACCCAGGGCCAGGCCCTGCAACAGGCGCAGGATGATCAGGATCACCGGCGCGGCCAGGCCGATGCTTTCGTAGTTGGGCAGGATGCCAACCACGAAGGTGGACATGCCCATGATCAGGATCGTGACCAGGAACGTGTACTTGCGGCCGATGCGATCGCCCAGGCTGCCAAAGAACGCCGCGCCGAACGGACGCACCGCAAAGCCCGCGGCAAAGGCCAGCAGCGCGAAGATGAAGCCGGTGGTTTCATTGACGCCGCTGAAGAACTGCTTGGCGATGATCGCCGCCAGTGAGCCGTACAGATAGAAGTCGTACCACTCAAAGACGGTGCCGAGGCTGGAGGCAAAGATGACTTTCTTGTGCCCGCCGGTAAGCACGGCCTTGTGGCTGGTGTTGATGGGTGTGCTGGACATTCCGGCTTTCCTCAGAAGGTGTATTTGACGTGGGTCTGCAGGCGGTTCAGCTCGCCGCGGTCGCCACTTTCGATTTCACGCTGGCCCCAGATGTACTCGGCGCCCAGGTCCAGCTTCGGCAGCGGCGAATAGATGAGGTTGACGTGCGCGGACTGCGCCGACTTGGTGATGCCCAGGCCGGTCAGGTCGGTCGGGTTGTCATACTCGGCGCGCGAATAGAACACGTTGCCGCGCAGCTTCGACGAGAACGCATGGCGCCAGCCGACGAAGCCGGCGATCACGCCGATGTTGTCCAGCTCGCCTGTGGCGTCGAGCGCTGCGTCGTTGTTGAGGGCCAGGCCGATGTAGCGGCCGATGCCTTCGCCGCCGGTGACCATGTAGCGGATGTCGTCATCCTTGCCCACGTTCCACTTGCCGGACAGGCTCAAACCCCAGCCGACCTTGTCGGAGTTCACGTTGGCCGGGCCGTTCTGGTACTTGAGCTGGCGCACCAGGCCGGCGACGGAGAAGTGGCCCCACTCGCCCTTCGGGTTGTAGCGCACGGTGAAGTCCGGCACGGCGCCGTCGTCGCTCTGGATCTGCGCCATGTTGCCGTTGAACGGGGTGATGGCCGTTTCCGGGTTTTCCACCGAGAACGACCAGGGGCCCTTGGTATAGCGAACCTGGGCCTGGCGCACGAATACCGTGCCTTCGGTGGGGCCGAGGAAGTCGACCGTGTCGGGCAATGCCGCGGTGTCCTGGAAGTTGGTCCAGGCCTGGCCGGCCAGCCAGTTGTTCCACTGCACATAGGCCTGGCGCAGGGTCAGGCTGTAGGTGTTGGTCGCCAGCTCGTTGCCGGTGAAGGCGGTGCTGCCGCCGCCGAACAGGTCGAACTCCAGGTAGCTCTTGAGCTTGTTGCCGCTGTCCAGGTCGGTGTCGGTCGCGAACCAGAAGCGCGAGAACTGCGCGCCCATGTCGGTGTCCGCGCCGCCTTCGCGGGTGCGGCCGCCGCCGACCGGGATGGTCTTGGGCACGTAGAACAGCCGCCCGACGGTGCCATCGGGAATGTCGCCATCGTTGGTGCTGGTGACCGAGGCATCAAGCTTGATGAAGCCGCCGTAGGTAAAGCGCGTATTGGGGCCGGCGCCAGCGGAAATGGCGGTCTTCTGGATCGGCGCCGGCGCCCCCGGCTTGGGTGGCGGCGGATTGGCGGCCGCGGCCTGCGCCGTCTGCACTTCGCTGATCTGGGTCTGGGCCTGGGTCAGCTGGCCCTGCTGTTGCTGTTGCGACTGCAGCAGCAACTGCACTTGCTGCTCCAGCTGTGCCACGCGTGCTTCAAGTGCTTTTTCGCGTGCCGTCTGCGCCCAGGCCGCCCCAGGGGCGAGCAGGGCCACGAACAGCGCAGCCGCCAACGGCCGGCGAACCAGCGATGCTTTGCGGATGTTCATTACTCCCTCCCGAATAATGGTGGACCGCATCCACACAGGACACGGCCTGGCCCGAGCGTGCGGCAGGCCCGGGGCCGCGCCTATTCGCCTTTGGTCGTAGCGCGGCCCCGGCGCCGGCGCATTAAGACCATGGTCTAAGCCCGGTGCGGGTGGGGGCATGGCTCATCGCCAAGGGGATGCGGCACACTGATCGTCTGCGGCTCGGCTATCGCCCGGTGCCGTTTCCAAATCCAAGAGCTCAGTGCAAGTGAGGGATGCCATGGCCGACGTTTATCCCGTAGATCCGACCTTCGCCGCCGGTGCGCGCGTACGCAAGGACCAGTATGAAAAGCTCTACCGCGAGTCGGTCGAGCAGCCCGAGCAGTTCTGGGGCAAGGCCGCCGAGCGGCTGAGCTGGTATCGCAAGCCGACGCGCATCAAGGACGTCAGCTACGACCTGCAGGACTTCCACATCCGCTGGTTCGAGGACGGCGAACTCAACGCCAGCGTCAACTGCCTGGACCGCCAGCTGGCAACGCGCGGCGACAAGGTTGCCCTGCTGTTTGAACCCGACAACCCGGATACCCCCTCCTACGGCGTGACCTACCGCGAGCTCCATGAGCGCGTGTGCAAGCTCGGCAATGCGCTGCGCAGCCTCGGGGTCAAGAAGGGCGATCGTGTCACCATCTACCTGCCGATGATCCCGGACGCGGCGGTGGCGATGCTGGCCTGCGCGCGCATCGGCGCGATCCACTCGGTCGTGTTCGGCGGCTTTGCCGCCAACTCCATTGCCGACCGGGTCATCGACTGCGGCAGCAAGCTCATCATCACTTCCGACGAGGGCCTGCGCGGCGGCAAGAAGATTCCGCTGAAGGCCAACGTCGACGCGGCGCTGAAGATTCCCGGCACGCAAACCGTTGAGACCGTGCTGGTGGTCCGCCACACCGGCGGCGCGGTGGACATGCAGGCCCCGCGCGACCGCTGGTTCCATGACGTGGTGGACAGCCAGCCCAGCGAGTGCGAGCCCGAGCGCATGAACGCCGAGGACCCGCTGTTCATCCTCTACACCTCCGGTTCGACCGGCAAGCCCAAGGGCGCGCTGCACACCACCGCCGGCTACCTGCTGTTTGCCAGCTACACGCACGAAACCGTGTTCGACCTGCGCGAGGACGACATCTACTGGTGCACCGCCGACGTGGGCTGGGTCACCGGGCACAGCTACATCGTCTACGGGCCGCTGGCCAACGGCGCCACCGCGGTGATGTTCGAGGGCGTGCCCAATTACCCCAACGTGTTGCGCTTCTGGGAAGTGATCGACAAGCACCAGGTGACGATCTTCTACACCGCGCCCACCGCCATCCGCGCGCTGATGCGCGAAGGCGAGGAGCCGGTGAAGCGGACCTCGCGCAAGTCGCTGCGCCTGCTGGGCAGTGTCGGCGAGCCGATCAATCCCGAAGCCTGGCGCTGGTATCACGACGTGGTCGGCGATGCGCGTTGCCCGGTGGTGGATACCTGGTGGCAGACCGAGACCGGCGGCATCCTGATTTCGCCCCTGCCCGGCGCCATCGACCAGAAGCCCGGCTCGGCGACGCTGCCGTTCTTCGGCGTGCGCCCGGCGCTGGTCAATGCCGACGGCGAGAAGCTGGAAGGCGCGGCCGAGGGCAACCTGGTACTGCTTGATTCGTGGCCGGGCCAGATGCGCACGGTGTACGGCGACCATCAGCGTTTCATCGACACCTATTTCCGCACCTATCCGGGCACCTACTTCACCGGTGATGGTTGCCGCCGCGATGAGGATGGCTATTACTGGATCACCGGCCGCGTGGACGATGTCATCAACGTCTCCGGCCACCGCATCGGCACCGCCGAGGTCGAGAGCGCGCTGGTATCGCATCCCAAGGTGGCCGAAGCAGCGGTGGTCGGCTTCCCGCACGATCTCAAGGGTCAGGGCATCTATGCCTACGTCACGCTGATTGCCGGCGAGCAGCCCAGCGAGGCACTGCACAAGGAACTGGTGGCCTGGGTGCGCAAGGAGATCGGCCCGATCGCCTCGCCCGACCACCTGCAGTGGGCGCCGGGTCTGCCGAAGACGCGCTCGGGCAAGATCATGCGCCGCATCCTGCGCAAGATCGCCGAGAACGCACCGGACCAGCTCGGCGACACCTCGACCCTCGCCGATCCGTCGGTGGTCGATTCGCTGGTGAACGAGCGCCTGACGCGCTGAGCGCGCCAGGCCACGGCAACCCCCCATGCCTACCCTGCTCATCGCCGACGATCACCCGTTGTTCCGTGAAGCGCTGCGCGCCGCCGTGCAGCGCGTGATGCCCGGCGTGCAACTGTTCGAGGCCGAGAACGTCGATGCCTTGTACGCATTGGCCGACGCCCACGCCGATGCCGACCTGTTGCTGATGGATCTCAACATGCCCGGCGCGCAGGGTTTCAGCGCGCTGGTGCATCTGCGCGCGCTGCATCCGCAGTTGCCGGTCGTGGTGGTGTCCGCGCGCGAGGAGCCGACCATCATGCGCCGCGCGATCGACCACGGTGCGTTCGGCTTCATTCCCAAGTCCGCCGATTCGGACACGATCGGCCAGGCGCTTTCGACCGTGCTCGATGGCGAGCGCTGGATTCCCGCCGAGGCGCAGAGCCTGCCGCCGACTGACCGCGAGGAGCGCGAGGTTGGCCAGCGCCTGCGTGAGCTGACCCCGCAGCAGTTCCGGGTGCTGCAGATGCTTGGCGCGGGCCTGTTGAACAAGCAGATCGCCTACGACCTGGGCGTGTCCGAAGCGACGATCAAGGCGCATGTCACCGCGATCCTGCGCAAGCTCGGCGTCACCAACCGCACCCAGGCGGTGCTGATGGCGGGCAAGCTGGCCATCGATGCCGATGGCATCGTGCTGCCGCCGGAAGAGGATTGAGCAGCCACGCGCGCGGCATTGCCCCTTGTAGGAGCGGCTTCAGCCGCGACCGCCATCTGCCAGATCGCGACTCCGTTCGTCGGGGCTGAAGCCCCTCCTACAACAAAGGCTCCCCCACATAGCCATAGCTATGAAAATCAGCGCAGCCTGCGCGTTTGCCCGATCCGCTCAAAAACGCGCTTTGGCCCTGTAAACTGCGCGTCCCCTTGGGGAGTAGCCTGCTTCCGCGTTGGAAGCGCCCGCGTCAACACACTCGGCCATTGCGCCGTGGCGCCGGCAGCCATTGATGGTTGGCGAGACCAACGGCCTGCGCGCGCAACGAAGGTTGGGCGTGTGCGCACGCCGTTGTCGCCCTGCCCGGCCTGTCGTGATCCATGCCTTTCTTCTCCATCCTGCTCATCGGCCTGGCCATGTCCACCGACGCCTTTGCCGCGGCCATCGGCAAGGGCGCGGCCATGCGCACGCCGCGCCTGGCCGACGCACTGCGCGCCGGCATCATCTTCGGCGTGGTCGAAGCCATCACCCCGGTCATCGGCTGGCTGATCGGCCGTGCCGCCTCTTCCTACGTGGAAGCCTTCGACCACTGGATCGCGTTCGGCCTGCTCAGCGCGCTGGGCCTGCACATGATCATCGCCGGCCTGCGCCCGGAGCAGCCGGAACAACCCGCGCAACATCACGGCCGCTTCTGGTCGCTGGCCACCACCGGGCTGGCCACCAGCATCGACGCGATGGCGGTCGGCATCGGCCTGTCCTTCGTGGAAGTGCATATCGGCCTGGTCGCGGCGGTGATCGGCCTGTGCACGCTGACCATGGTCACGCTGGGCATCATGCTCGGCCGCGCGCTGGGCAGCCTGGCCGGCAAGCGTGCCGAGATCGTCGGCGGCGTGATCCTGGTCCTGGTCGGCACCACGCTGCTGTGCGAACACCTGGGCGTGCTGGCCTGACCCCGCGCAGCCGACGTCAGGGCTGCGTCTCGCTGCGCGCCTGTTCGTGCAGGGCGCTGAGAAAGGCGCGCAGCGATGCCGGCTTCACCGGCTTGGTCAACAGACGGTAGCCGCGCGCGCGGGTGAGTTGCTTGAGCTCGTCGCGACCGTCGGCGGTCAGCAGCGCGCCGGGCAGCGGCGTGGCGGCAGCGGCCTGCAGCGCGTCAAGCGTATCCAGGCCATCGAGGCGGTCGTGCAGGTGGTAGTCGACCAGCATCACGTCTGGCTGCTGCGACACCTTCTGCAGCGCCTCGTCCACGGTGGCGGCGGTGATCACCTGCACCTGCCAGCGGCCGAGCAGCGCACGCATGCCGTCGAGGATTTCCTGGTCGTTGTCCACGCACAGCACGCGCAGCCCGGCCAATGAATCGTCGCGGGCGGCCGCGCGCGCCGACGAGGCCGGCGTGCGCGGGGCTTTCCCTGGCGCAACGCGCGGCAGCAGGATCGAGAACATGCTGCCCCTGCCTACTTCGCTGCGCGCGTTGAGCTCGTGCTCCAGCAGCCGCGAGATGCGCTGGCAGATGGAAAGCCCCAGGCCCAGCCCCTGCTCGCCCCAGTCAAAAGGCTGCTGGTAGCGGTGGAATTCGTTGAAGATCTGCTGCATGTGGTGACCGGGGATGCCCGGGCCGGTATCCCATACCTGCAGTTCCACCTGCTCGCCACGCGGGCGCACGCCCAGCACGATGCGTCCCTGCCGCGTGTAGCGCAGGGCATTGGCGATGAAGTTCTGCATCACCCGGCGCAGCAGGCGGCGGTCGCTGCGCACCCATACCGGCCGCGCATGCACGTGCAGGCGCAGGCCGCGGCTGGCGGCGACCGGCGCGTACTGCGCGGCCAGTTCGCCCAGCAGCACGCCGGCATCGAAGTCCTCGATGGTGGGGCGCAGGCCACCGGCGTCCAGGCGCGACACGTCGAGCAGGCCGTCGAGCAGTTCCTCGGCCGCGCGCAGCGAGGCATCCACGCGCTCGGCCAGATGGCGCTGCTCTTCGCTGTTGTGGCCGCCGCTGTGCGCGCTGTCGCGCAGGGCCGAGGCAAACAGACGCGCGGCGTTGAGCGGCTGCAGCACGTCGTGGCTGATCGCGGCCAGGAAGCGGGTCTTGGACTGCTGCGCCAGCTCGGCTTCCTGCGAACGCTCGGCCACGCGCTGTTCCAGGGTCTCGTTGGCTTCCAGCAGCGCCTTTTCGGCGTGCTTGTAGTCGGTGATGTCGTTGTAGCTGGTCACATAGCCGCCGCCGGGCAGCGCCTGCCCGCGCATTTCCACCACCTTGCCGTCGCTGCGGGTGCGCTCGAACACGTGCGGCGAACCGGCGCGCATGTGGCGGATGCGGCGTTCGATCTGGTCTTCGATGTCGCCCTCGCCGAGCTCGCCGCGCTCGGCGTTGTAGCGGATCAGGTCGGCGACCGGACGGCCGACGTACAACATGCCATCCGGGTAGCCGAACAGCTGCTGGTAGCGGCGGTTCCATGCGGTCAGGCGCATCTCCGGGTCGACCACGCTGACCGCGGCGCTGATGTTCTCCAGCGTGGTGGAAAGGATCTCGCGGTTGAAGCGCAGTTCCTGGCCGGCCTCATCGAGCACGGCGACCACTTCGCCCAGCTCCATGCCCGAACCGCGCAGCAGACTGGTCAGCACCAGGCGCGCGGAAGCGGCGCCAATCGAGGCGGCCAGCAGGCGCTCGGTGAACTGCACCCAGGCGCGATCGGCCACGGCATTGGGCTGCAGTTCGCGGCCCAGCGCCGTGGCCTGCTCGGCAAACGCACGCTGGGCATGGCGTTCGCCGACCACGCGACCGGCCAGGGTCAACAGGTCGAGCACATGGACATGCCCCGGCCAGGCACCGGCCACCGCGGGACGCTGCGAGTACGGGTCCAGGAACGGCGCGGCGCGCAGGCGTTCGTCCACGCCCGGGCGCCAGCGCGCGGACACCACCATCAGCGCGCCGACATTGGCCAGCAGCGACCAGAACGTCCCGTGGGCCAGCGGATCCCACCCGCTCATGCCAAACAGCTGCTGCGGCCGCAGCCAGGAGATGCCGAACGGGCCATGCAGCAGCCAGGCGTTGTCGAGGCCGCCGGCCATCGTCATCGCCGGCAGCAGCAAGGTGTAGATCCAGGTGGCGAAGCCGAGCAGCATGCCGGCTTCCACGCCCTTGCGGCTGGCGCCGCGCCAGTACAGGCCGCCGAGCACGCCGGGCGCGAACTGGGCGACCGCGGCAAAGGCCATCAGGCCATACGAGGCCAGCGTGCTGTCGTTGCTGCTGCTGCGGTAGTAGCCATAGGCCACCAGCGCCAGCAGCAGGATCGCGACGCGCCGGATCCACAGCACGCGGTCGGCCGCGGCCACCGCATGGCCGCGCGAGCGCCGCAGCAGCACCGGCATCACCAGGTCGTTGCTGACCATCGTGGCCAGCGCGATCGAGGCCACGATGACCATGCCGGTGGCGGCGGAGAAGCCGCCGATATACGCGACCAGCGCCAGCACCGTGTTGCCCTCGGCCAGCGGCAGCGCCAGCACCATGCTGTCGTCGGCAAGCTGGCCACCGCCGCCGAACAGCGCCACGCCGGCCGAGGCAATCGGCACCACCATCGCCGAGATCAGCACCAGGTAGGCGCCAAACAGCCAGCGCGCGCGGCGGATGTCGCCCACGTCGCCGCATTCCACCACGGCCACATGGAATTGCCGCGGCAGGCAGACGATGGCCAGGAAACTGAGGATGGTCTGCGAAACAAAACCGACCGGCGGCGTGTGCTCGAACAGCATGCGCGCCGAGTCGGTGATGCGCAGCTGGTGGTCGCCCAGCCACGCCCAGGCGAACAGGCCCACGGCGAGCATCGCCACCAGCTTGATCACCGACTCCAGCGCAATGGCCAGCATCATGCCGTGGTGGTGTTCGGTGGCATCGGCCTGGCGGGTGCCGAACAGCGCGGCAAACAGCGCCATCAGCAGGGCGACGTAGAGCGCCGGGTCGCCGATGAAGGAGTGGCCGCCGGCGGACTGGCCGGTGAGCACCTGCAGGCTCATCGCCACCGCCTTGTACTGCAGGGCCAGGTACGGAACGATGCCGACCAGGGCAATGACCGCCACCAGCGCGGCCAGGCGGCGCGAGCGGCCGTAGCGCGAGGAGATGAAGTCGGCGATGGAGACCGTGTTCTCCGAGCGCGCGATCAACGCCAGGCGCTCGATGATGCGCCAGCCGAAGATCAGCAGCAGCAACGGGCCGAGGTAGATCGGCAGGTAGCCGATGCCGTTGCGCACGGCAGTGCCGACCGCGCCGTAGAACGTCCACGACGAGCAGTACACCGCCAGCGCCAGGCTGTAGACGGCCGGGCGCAGCCACGGCCGGTCCGGATACAGCGGCCGGCGGTCGCCCCACCATGCCACCGCGAACAGCAGCGCGGCATAGCCGACCGACACCGACAGCAGGATCCAGCTCGAAATCAACGCGCCCCTCCGGCGACAGCTTACCGGCAGTGTACCCGTGGCCTGCTCCGCCACACCTATTCCAGCCCTTGTAACCCGCCCTCTGTAGGAGCGGCTTCAGCCGCGACCGCCCGCGGCGGACAGCGGTCGCGGCTGAAGCCGCTCCTACAGGAGGCTTACCCAGGCAACAACACCTCCACCGCATAGCGCCGCCCGGTCTCGATCGCGCCGATGCTGCCCTGCGGGCAGGCCACGCCGTCGACCTCCACGGATATTGCCGCCAGCCCAGCCACGCGCCGGTAAGCCACGTCGAACTGCGCGCCGCGAAACACGCGCCGCACCCGCGCCTGGGACCAGTGCGAGGGCAGCTGCGGCTGCACGCGCAATACATCGCCCTCGCCGCGCAAACCGAACAGCTGCTCGACCACGTCGCGATACACCCAGGCCACGGTGCCCGTATTGAACAGCTGGCTCGAACGTCCCGCGGTGCGGGGGATCTCGCGCCAGGCGCCGCGATAGTAATTGGGCACATACACCGGCAGCTGGCCGCGCTGCAGCAGGTCGGCGCGCGATGGGCCGGGGATCATCGCCCGCAGCACCGACCAGGCACGGTCAGCCTCGCCCACCGCATACAGGCTGTGCAGGTGGAAGGCCGCGGCGTGGTTGTAGACCGCGCCGTTCTCGGCCGAACCCGGATGCTTCTGGGTCAGCCGGCCCACGTCCTCGCGCATGCCGGTATAGGGCGGGGCCAGCATCACCGGGCCGTACGGCGTGTACAGCTGCGCGGCCACCGCGTCGAGCAGGCGCGCCTGGCGCGCGGCGTCGGCGGCGCCCGACAGCATCGCCCAGCTCTGCGGGTTGAGGTAGATGCGGCCCTCCTCGTCGGCGGCGATACCAAAGCGCACGCCGTCATCGGTGATGCCGCGCGCGTACCAGTCGCCATCCCACAGTTCGCGGTTGGCATCCGCATTCACCGCCGTGGCGGCGGCGGCATAGCGCTGCGCGGCCTCGGCGCGGCCATGGCGTTCGCACTGGCCCGACCACAACTTCAACGCATAGGCAGTAGCCAGGGTCAGCCAGCCGGACACGCCCTGGCCGCGATAGCCGACCATGTTCATCGGGTCGCACCAGTCGCCCTGCGCGATATAGCTCAGGCCGCGCGCATCGCGCGCCTGCAGCAGCCAGTCCATCGCCGCATCCAGGCGCGCGGCCACGTCGAGGCGGCGGCCGGCGCGGTCTTCGACGATTTCATCGAGCAGGCCGGCATCGCCGGTCTCGCCGAGATAGGCGTCCAGGAAGATCGGCAGCCACACGCAGTGGTCGGTATGCGGCACCTGGTTGATGTATTTCAGCTCGGCCTGCTCGTCGAGCAGGATGCCGTCGGGCATCGCGCCGCTGGGCTCCTGCTGCGAGAGCGCATGCAGGAAGGCGGCACGCGCCACCGCCGGCGCCAGATAGGCCATGCCGAGGTGGTCCTGCAACAGGTTGCGCGTCTGCGGATCGGTGGTGAGGCGGTTGACATCGCCGTGGTAGAACACCTGTCGCGGCAGCCAGTGGTTGACCAGATTGTCGAAGGCGGCATCGGGCGTTTCCACTTCGATGCAGCCCTGCCCGGCCGCCAGATGCGCGGCGTGCGCTTGCGCGGCCTCGGAAAACCCGGCCGCGGATAGATAACGCTCGCGCAGCGCGGCGATCTCCGCATCGTCACGGGCCGGGCCGAACAGGTAGCGCAGGTCCGCCTGCGCGCCATCGTCCAGCGCGAGCCGCTGCTGCAGCACCGCGGTCGGCGTTTCATAACGCGCGTCGCTGTTGCCCAGGCGTTCGCCGGCCAGCGCTGACGGCGCATGCAGCCCGCCCTCGCCCTCGAATGCGGACTGCCGCGCTTCCCAGCCCGCCACCGGCTGCTCGTGCAGCAGGAAGGTGCAATCCTTGAAGTCGCGCTGGCGCCAGTAGTCGGCGACCTTCTGGTACGGCGCGACGCTGCGGCAGACGATTCCGCCGAGGTCGGCGCGGTAGTCGGCCGACTGGTTCATCCACGACATGTAGCCGACCGGGAAGTACGGATACAGCGACAGCCGCCGCGGCCGACCGGACACGTTGCGTACCCGGCACGACCACAGTTCCAGTGGCGTTTCCTCCGGCAGCTGCGCGCGCAGCTCCAGCACGATGCCGTCGAATTCCACTTCCCAGGCGATATCGTGCTTGCCGGCGGAGAACTCGAAGCGCGCCGGCCTGGCCCGCACCGGTTCGTAGGGCGCCGAGTACAGCATGCCGCTGTCCTCGTCCTTCAGATAGAAGAAGCGGCCGGGATGATGGGCGTAGTACGGCTGCTCCGGCTGCATGAAGGTGCGCGCTTCCAGGTTCGGTGCGTGCGCGTACTTGGCCGGCTCCGGCTGCATGAACTGCGCGGTGGCATAGCCGCGGCAGGTGAGCTGGATCATCATCCGGCGGTTCCACAGGAATGCACCGGCATTGGGCATCGCCGTGGGGCTGCGCAGAATGTAGCGCTGGCCGTCGGCGCTGGGGCCGAGCAGGTCGCGGGTGTCGTCGGTGGTGTTTGTGGCGTCGGCGAAGGGCGGCAGGGTCATGGTGTGGAATCGGCGGCGGCACGGCGCGCGGCCAGGGCCTGCTGGATCTCGGCCAGGCGCGCGTCGTCGAGGGGATAGAAGCGCATCGTCCACGCCGCGAGCAACGCGACGATGCCGGGGATCACGGTCATCAACAGCACGATGCCGTGCTGCGAGGCCTGGCTTTGCGCCTGGTTGGCGACATAGCCCATGCCGGCCAGCACCCAGGCGATGGCGGCCGAGGCGATCGCTCCGCCCAGCTTCTGCGAGAAGGTGGCAGCGGCAAAGGTCAGCGCAGTGGCGCGGCGGCCGGTGCGCCACTCGGTGTAGTCAGCGGTGTCGGCGTACATGGCAAAGGCCAGCGGCGACTTCGGCCCGAGCGCGAAGCCGACCAGGATGTTGAGCACGAACGCAGCCACCACGCCATCGGCGGGCACCAGGTACATCGAGCCGCTCAGCACGCCGACCAGGACCATCAGCCCCATCAGCAGGCGGCGCCGGTCGAACCAGCGCGTCAGCAGCGGGGTGGCCGCCGCGCCCAGGGCCAGCGCCACCGAATAGCTGCCCAGGAACCAGCCAGTGAGATCGGGCCGGCCCAGGTAGTACTTGAAGTAGTAAACGCCTGCGCCGCCGCGCATCACGATGGTCACCATGATCACCAGCGCCAGCACGAACAGCACCTTCCACGGGCGGTTGTGCAGCAGGTCGGCCACGTCCTGGCGCCAGGGCGTGCGCTGCGCGGGCGAGGGCGTGACCCGTTCGCGCACGAACAGGAACACGCAGGCGAACAACGCCATCGCGATGACGCCGTACAGCATCAGCGTGCGCTGCCAGCCGGTGGCCGCATCGCCCTGACCAAACGCCGCCACCAGATCCAGCGTGGCGTAGTTGACGAAGGTGGTGCCGGCAAAGGCGGCGATGAAGCGCAGGCTGACCAGCACCGTGCGCTGCTGTCCATTGGCGGTGATTACCCCCGACAGCGCCGAGTACGGGATGCTGACCACCGTATAGGCCAGCATCATCAGCGAGAAGGTGACATAGGCCCAGAGCAGGCGCATGTCCGCGGCCAGCGGCGGCACGGTGAAGGCGAGCACGCCGGTGGCGGCCATCGGCAGCGCGCCCCACAGCAGCCATGGGCGGAAATGTCCCCAGCGCGTGCGCGTGCGGTCGGCGAGCATGCCCATCAGCGGATCGGCCACCGCGTCGCCGATCTTGGTGACGAGGATGAGCGTGCCGACCGCGGCGGCCGGCAGCATCATCACGTCGGTATAGAAGATCAGCAGAAAGGCGGAAATGCTGGCCCAGTAGAGGTTCAGGCCGAAGTCGCCAAAGGCATAGCCTGCTTTTTCGCGCAGCGGCGGAGTTTGTGGGTCGGTAGCGGTGTCGTGCACTGGCGGCATGGGCGGGCCCGGATGCGGAACGAGACAAGGCGTGCGAGGATGCCGACGCTACACCATCGGCGTGCCTGGGTGGCCGATGCATGAAGAATCGATCTGCCTCCATGACGAATCGCAATGACGCCTGACCCCGTCCTACCCCCTCCTGCCCCCGCCATCGTGGTGATGGGCGTGTCCGGCAGTGGCAAGAGCACCGTGGCCGCGGCCCTGGCGCGACACTACGGTTGCCTGCTGCTGGATGCCGACGACTTCCACAGCGAGCAGGCCAAGGCGCAGATGGCCAGCGGCGTGCCGTTGACCGATGCGCAGCGCGAGCCCTGGGTCGAGGCCCTGGCCGAAGCCCTGCGCAGCTTCCACGCGCGCGGGCAGTGTGTGGTGCTGGCCTTCTCCGGCCTGCGCCGCGCACACCGCCAGCGCCTGCGCGGCAGTGGCGTGCCAATGCGCTTCGTGTTCCTGCATGCCGCGGCCGAGGTGATCGCCGCGCGCCTGGGCACACGCGCCGGGCATTTCATGTCACCCGCACTGCTGGACAGCCAGTTCGAGGCCTTGCAGCCGCCCACCGACGAGCCGGACGTGGTGGCGGTGGATGTGGATGCGCCGCTGGAGGAAGTGGTGGCGCGGGCGGTGGCGGGGCTGGACGCCTCAGCTTCCAGCTGATTGCACCGCCCCCTGTAGGAGCGGCTTCAGCCGCGACCGCGATCCGACAGATGACGTCTTCGTTCGTCGGGGGCTGAAGCCCTTCCCACAATCCGGCCTCAACGCTTCGCCGGCACGCCCATCTCCTCCAGCAACGCCGGCGCCGGGTACACCTTGGCCAGCAACCAGCGCAGGTAGCGCATGTCCACGTGGATGGCCCGCTTGAAGCGCGGGTCGTACCACCAGCTGGCGCTCACCGCCTCCCAGTTGCTGTCGAAGTTCAGACCGATCAGCTCGCCACGGGCATTGAGCACCGGCGAGCCGGAATTGCCACCCGTGGTGTCCAGGTTGGTCAGGAAGTTCACCGTCTGGGTCTTCAACGCAGGGTCCTCGGTCCCCGCGAAATCACCCTTTGCAATCGCCTCCAACAAAGGCTTGGGCGCATCGAACGGCACTTGCCCGGTGTTCTTCTCGACGATGCCGGCCACGGTGGTCACAGGTGCAAAGCTGACCGCATCGCGCGGAGCCAGTGGTTCGACGCGGCCATAGCTGATGCGCAGGGTGCTGTTGGCATCGGGATAAACGGCGCGGCCCTGCTGTTCGCGCCAGGCGACCAGCGCGCGCATGTAGGCCGGGCGCAGGCGCAGCTGCTCGCCTTCCCGGGCCTTGCGCGCGTCTTCCAGGCGCAGCTGCGCCGGGACCAGCGCGCGCGCCAGCGCAACCAGGAGATCATCCGCCAGCACCTGGCCAGCACGAGCGGCGGCAAACCGCGACAGGCGCTCGTCCTCGTTGCCCAGGCGCGTGCCTGCGTACAGCCGATCCAGCGCCGTTTGAAGCTGCGCGGGCGTGCGACCAAACGCAGCATCGAACTCGGCCACGCGTTGCGCGTCGGGCAGTTGCTGGTAGCGCTGCAACAGCGCGCCCAGCAGCGCCTTCTCCACCGCCGGATCGTAGCGACGCTGCACCTGCTTGAGCACGCCTTCGATCATCGCCTGGTCACGCTGCTGGTAGCCGCTTTCGCGCTGCGCATCGGGCTTGAGCGATTCCAGCCGCAGCCGTTCCAGCAGCAGCGCCGAGCGCAGCAGCTGGGTCTGGCTGGAAATCAGGCCCAGCAGCAGGTCACGCTCGCCCAGCGCGGCACCGGCATCCAGGGTGCTCTGCAGGGCGGCGATGTCGCGGGCGTCCTGGCCGGAAGTCGCAGCCAGCATGCCGCGCTCGTCCTCCCCGCGCAGGCGTACCGCGTCGCTGCGGCGCAAGCCTTCCAGTTCGCCGGACGCGCGCTTGCTGTTGTTCTTCAGCGATTGCAGCTGCGAGGCATAGCGGGTTCTGGCCTGCGCATTGGTCTTGCCGGCGCTTTCCAGCACCGCGATCAACTGATCCAGCACCGCCACGCGGCCCGGCAGCACGCGGTTGACCTGCTCGTCGAACTCGGCCGCGGTGCGATGGCGGTAGGTGATGCTCGGATAGCCGGCGAGCATGGCGAAGTCGCCGGCCTTGGGCCCGGTGCTGGCCAGCTGCAGATGCGCCGGCGGGTGATAGGGGACGTTGTCGGCGCTGTAGTCGGCCGGCCTGCCGTCCTTGCCGACGTAGGCGCGCAGCAGGGTGAAGTCGCCGCTGTGGCGCGGCCACATGAAGTTGTCGATCTCATCGCCATAGTTGCCGATGGCGCGCGGCGGCGCGTAGACCAGGCGCACATCGCGCAGCTCCAGCTGGCGGATGCGGTAGAAGTCGCTGCCGTAGTACATGTTGGCGACACTGCAACGCACGCTGCCATCGCGCTCGCATTCGGCGACGATGCGCTTGCTGGCGCTGTCCACCGCATCGTAATAGGCGCGGCCCTGCTTGCCGCGCGCATCCTTGAGCACTTCGTCGGTGACCTTGTCGAAGCCCACGGTGACCAGCACGCGGAAATCCGGATTGGCCGCGCGCTCGTCGCCGCGGCCGGCGGCAATGAAGCCGTCATCGATGAAGTTGTGCTCCGCCGTGCTGTTGTACTGGATCACGCCCATCGCGACATGGTGGTTGGTCAGCAGCAGGCCATCGGCGGACACAAACGAGCCGGTACCGCCGCCGACCTTGACCACGGCGCTGAGCGGCGCGCGGGTCACGTCGGCCAGGTCCTTCGGATCACCCTTGAAGCCGGCCTCGCGCAGCTGGTTGCCCAGGGCCGGCAGCTGCGTGGGCATCCACATGCCTTCATCGGCGCGGGCGGTGGCGGACAGCGCCAGCCCGAGGGCCAGCGAAGCGGACAGGGTCGTGCGAAGCGGCATGGCGCAGGTTCCGGCAAAGGCAGGGTGACGACCTTAGCCGTTCGCCCGCCTTGCCGGCAATGCAGTGCGCGCTGCGGCGCTTCTACTTTTCCTTGCGCCAGTTGATCGAGCCACGGGTCTCGATCGTGCTGGACTGCACTTCCACATCGAAGCCGCGCGTGAGCAGGTACTTCAGCGTGATCACCGAACTTCCGCTCACCAGCGCCACGCCATAGCCGACGTAGAAGCGCGGCGACAGATACTTGCCGAACCCCACGACCGAGCCCAGCGTGCCGGACTGGCTCACGCCGGCCTCGTCCAGGCCGAGCCTGGCGCCGAGCTGCGAGGCGATCAGTCCGCTGCCGGCCGACAACGCGGCCGAGGCGGCGGTGACCTGCTGCGCCTCGCTGCCGCTGGCGCTGGCCAGGCCGCGGCCCAGCACCAGGTAGGACAGGGCTTCGGATTGCGACATCGACGGGTTGGCCCACACGTCGGCGCGCGGCGACTCGGCGCGGCCGCTGACATCGATGCCGGCGGTCACATCGCCGATGCGGCGCTCGGCGCGGATGTTGATGCGCGGGTCGGAGACGATGTTGTTGTTCCAGGTCAGCTGGCCGCGGGTGATGGTCAGGTCCTGCCCATAGGCCTTGTAGCGGCCGCTGACATCCAGCCCGCCGTTGGCGGTCATCTCGCGGCCGGGCCGCGCGCGCACCTGCATGCGCCCGGTCAGCGCGCCCTTCAGGCCGAAGCCGGCCATCTTCACCGCATCGCCGACGATCACCGTCAGGTCCATGTCCAGCGGCGAGGAGCGGCCCTGCTCCGGGTTGACCGGATCGAGCACGACCACGTCCTCGGACGCCGAGGTACCGCGTTCCAGCCGCTCCAGGTCGATGTCGGCTTCGGGCACGGTCACCTGCCCGCGCAGCTGCATGGTCTTGTCGACGATGCCGAACTGCATGTCCGGGTTGGCGATCACGCGCAGCTCGGCGGTGTTGTAGAGCAGCACGCGCTCGCCGCGGATGTTGAGCAGCAGCGGCGTGCGCTCGCCATACCAGGACAGGTCGCCATCCACATTCAAGGTGCCCTCGCCCGAACGCACCTGCGCCACGATGCGGGCCGAGCCATCGGGCTGGGCGCTGAAGCGGCCCTGGCCATCGGTGAGGGTCAGGCCCATCGACGGATATTCGCCGGTGAAGTCCTTCAACGTGGCCTCGCCGCCGAGCTGCGGCTGCGCGCGCGTGCCGCGCAGGCTGACATGGCCTTCGACCTGGCCCTTGGGCTGCACCAGATCGGCGACAAACAGCTGCAACCAGCTCAACCGCGACATGTTGAGGTAGAGCTCACCATTGAGCGGGGCGTAACTGTCCCAGCCAGTGTTGAAGCGCGCATCGACGAAGCCGTTGCCCTGGAAGCCGATGCCGAGATAGCCCTGGATCTTCTGCGGATCGAAATCGGCGGTGAGGCTGAAATGGTCGTAGCGCACCACTTCGCCGCGGCTGTTGTCACCCAGGCGGATGCCGCCCTCCAGCGAAGCGACCTTGAAGTTGCCATCCCAGGCGTTGCCGCGCGGGCGGAAGCTGCCATCGACAGTGACTTCGCCACGCAGGTGCAGCTGCCGGCCTTCATTGGGCGGCAGCCACGGCTGCACCAGCGCCAGTGGCAAGGCCTCACTGCTCACGCTGACACCGCTGCGCGGCCAGTCCGCCGCCACGCACAGCGCGCCGCTGGCACCGACCGCGGCCAGGCAGGAAGTGCTGAGCGTGAACGCCGGGCCGTTGACCGTGAACTGCGCGGGTTGCCGCAGCGCCCACGCATTGCCCTTGGCCGGGGTGATGCGCAGGCTGCCGAGCTGCCCCTGCCAGCGCGCGCCATTGCGCCGCACATCACCCTGCAGCGCGAGCTGCGCCATCGGGTTGCGCAGCTCGGCTTGCACGCGCAGGTTTTCCACCGCGCCCTGCGCCTGCACCTGCACGCTGTCCAGCACCATGCCGGCGGTGACGCCGCTGCCCTGCAGGGTCAGCGTGCCTTCGCCGCCGCGCCACGGCAGGCGCCCGCGCAGCGCCAGGCTGTCGGCGGCGTAGCCGTTCCAGCGCAGGCCGCTGCCGGTCACATCGGCATTGATGTCCGGTGCATCGCGGCGCCCGCCGATCTGCACATTGCCACGCACGCTGCCGGCCGCACCGGGCAGCAGGTCGTCCAGCTGCAAGGGCTGCAGCTGCGCGGTGATATCGAGGCGATCGCTGACCCGACCGCGGGCGGTGAGCCGGCTGTTGCCAACCGACAGCGCCAGTTCGCCCTCGCCGCGATCGCCCTCGATGGCGAAGCGGCCACGCGCGTCGATGGCGCGCTGGCGCAACTGGCCGCGCAGCGCGGTGATGTCGGCAGTGGCCTGGTACGCGCCAGGCGTGCCGTTTGCGGCCGGCGGCAGTTGCCGGCCCTTGGAAGCAACGCGCCCGGACAGTCGCCCGTCCCAGCCCGGCGCGAAGTAACCCGGGTCGAATTGCGACAGCTCCGCGGCCACGTCCCAGGACAGCTGCGGCTCCCAACCGACTTCGCCGCTCACGTCGAGCACGCCGCCCGGGGTGGTGGCGCGCACCTGGTGCAGCCTGGCACCGCGCTCGTTGCCGCGCGCGTCGATATGCAGTTCGGCGCGCTGCTGTTCACGCGCGATATCGGCCTGGCCGAACACCGCCCAGTTCTTCAACGTTCCCGCCAGGCCCAGGCGCGCCTCGCGCAGTTCGACCGGGACCTGCTGTGCCTGCGGCGTGGCCGGGTCGGCCGGCGGCACGAAGCGCAGGTCGCGGGCATAGGCGGCCACGCGGAAACGCGCGTTGTCGGCATCGCGGAAATCGGCGCTGCCGCGCAGGCGCAGGCGGCCGCCAAAGGCATCGACCACCAGGGGCGCGGCGGTGATCACCTGGTCCTTCAAGGCCAGGCGCGAAGGCTGCAGCACGATTTCCTGCTCGCCGTGCCGCACGCGCCCGTGCAGCGCCGCGCTGCCGCCCTTGCCGGAGGCTTCGACCTGCAGCGTCAGCGGCGTGGCCGGCGCCGGATCGGCGATACCGGCGGCGCCCATCAGCAGCGAGGTGTCGAGCTGGTCGGTATCGGCGCTGAGGGTCCAGCGCGGGTCGTCACGGCCGGTGAATACCAGCTTGGCGCGCAGCGGGCGCGGCGCGCGTCCGGCCACGGCCACTTCCATGTTCGCCAGGTCGCCGCGCGCGACCAGGCCGAAGCTGGCCGGCGTGCGCCCGCGCGGCGCCGGCAGGATGGCCGTGGCGGTGAAGTTGGTCTGGTAATCCTGGCGCGGCACGTAGTCGCCATTGAGGCCGAAGTTGCCGCGATCGCTGTCGACCTGCAGCTGGCGCGTGCGCAGCTCGCCGCTGGCAATCTCCAGTCCGCCGCGGATGCGCCGCAGGTTCACCAGCGGCGCGCCCTGCTGGGTGACGCGCAGCGAGTCGACGATGATGGTGTCGGCCTGGATCGCCAGCGGCATTTCGATCTGCGGCAGCGAATCGGGCCAGCGCGGCAGCTCGAAAGGCTCTTCGCTCTTGGCCAGGTTCAGCGTGGCGCCGCTGATCTGCAGCGCGTCCAGACGCAGCTTGCGCCCGAGCAGCGGGCGGATGTCCGGGTCCAGGTACACGCGCTCGGCGCTGAAGTGGTAATCCTGGTAGCGGAAGTCCACGCCGCGCAAGGTGAGCGGACCGGCCAGCGGCCCTTCCGCCTGCTTCCAGGTGAAGGTGGCGCCGGCCGGCAGCCGCGCGACCACCTGCGCGAGCAGCACATCGCGCCCGGCCACGGTCTGCAGCAGCCAGTACCCGGCCAGCAGCGCCAGCAGCACCAGGCCAAGCACGCTCAATCCGGAGCCCACCCAGAAGCGGCGGCGGCGGTAGAAACGCGGACGCGGCGGCGGCACGGGCGCGCTCACAGGTTGGCTCCGATGTTGAGGTAGAGCTGGAACTGCGAGTCTGGATCATTCAGGCCGTGGGCGACATCCACGCGCACCGGGCCGATCGGCGATTTCCAGCGCAGGCCCACGCCCACACCGGTGTGGAAGTCCGGACGGTTGTCGAAGGCGCTGCCGCTGTCCACGAATACCGCCGCACCCCACGGGCCGCCATTGAAATAGCGCTCGTACTCGACGCTGCCGGTGAGCACGTGCTTGGCGCCCAGCGCGTACTTGTCCGGCGGCGGCGTGCGCGGGCCGATCTCGCGGAAGGCATAGCCGCGCACGCTGTTGTCGCCACCGGCGAAGAAACGCAGGCTCGGCGGCATCGACACCAGGTCGGGGGTCCAGGTAGTGCCAGCCTCGCCACGCAGGATCAGGCGGTCGCTGCCGCTCAGGCCATGGAACCAGAACACCTGCGCATAGGCCTGGGCGAAGTTGGTGTCCGAGCCGACGCCTTTCACGCCACCGCGCACGAAGCTGCGCGCGGCGATGCCGCGACGCGGGAAGGTGCGGTCGTCCACGCCCGAGTACAGGGCCTGCAGCTGCGGGTAGACGAAGGTGGCGTACTGGTAGAAGGGGTCGGGCTGGTCGTTGGTGCTGTAGCGCCAACGCTCGCGCAAGGCATTGAGCGAGGCGGTCGCGGTCCAGCGGTCGTTGATCTCGCCACTGCGGCTGGCACTGAGTTTGACGTTGCGCAGGTCGATGTAGTCGGTCTGCTCGTCGTAGTAACCGGCGGTCAGCGAGTACCAGCCATCCAGCCACCCGAACGCCGGGATGCGGTAGGCGGTGGTCAGGCTCTTGCGCTTCTGCGCGAAGTCCAGCTGCGTGTCCATCTTGTGGCCGCGCGAGTTGACGTAGCGGCGCTCCAGGCCGCCGCGCACACCCGGGCCACTCTCGCTGCCGTAGCTGAGGCCGGCGGTATAGACGGTACGCTTGGCGCGCTCCAGGCGTACGTCGATCGGCACGCGGCCATCGGCCGTGGCTTCCTCCGGCTTGGGCTGGATATCAATCGTGCCGAAATAGCCGAGCCGGTTCAGCGACTCGCGCAGGCGATCGAGCTTGCCTTCGTGGTAGTAGCTGCCCTCTTCCCAGTACACCAGCGGGTCGAACAGGCCGGGCTTGAAATAGTCGTAGCGGAAGCGCACCGGGCCCATGTCGTAGCGACGCCCGCTGTCCCAGGCCAGGTCGATGTCGGCGGCGAACTCGGCGCGGGTGACCTCCACCCGGCGGCGGGTGAAGTCGGCATCGAAATAGCCGCGCTCGGCCAGGCGCCGGGTGATGCGCACCTTGCTGGCCTCGTACAGCGGGTGGCTGAAGGTCTCGCCGACCGCGGGCTGGAAGGCGGCCACGTCACGCTGCAGGTATTCGTCTTCCTCGGCCCAGCCGGTGAGCACGATGTTGGAGTGGCGCACGCGCACCGGCTGGCCTTTGTCCACGTGGATGATCACGTGCAGGCTGTCGCCCGTGCGCGGCGCGTCGATGGTGATGGTGGGGCTGTAGTAGCCAAACGGTTCCAGCGCCGTGCGCGCCTGTTCCTGCGCCTGGTTGAGCAGGTACTCCAGGCGCGATTCGCCCTGGCGCTTGCCGATGGTCTGGTACAGCGACAGCGAGACCTCGATGTTCTCGATCATCGCCGCGTCGTCGCCGCGGTCCAGGCCCTCGATGCTCACCTTCTCGATGGTGCCGCGCGCGCGGGCCGGGGCGGCCAGCACGCACAGCAGGAGCAACAGGAGCAGGGCGAGGTGGGGGACACGCATGGCGCCGAGCATAACCCGGGCGTCACACAAGACCTCGTTAAGGAAACCGCTCCCGGTGGTGTGGGAGCACCGCACGTCCCGCAAGATCAGGCCGACAGATGTTCGATCGCCGCCACGCTGCCGAGGCGCTCGCCCAGCCGCCGCAGCAGCGCCAGGCGGTTGCCGCGCAGCGCGGCATCCTCGGCATTGACCATGACGCCGTCAAAGAACGCGTCCACCTGCGGGCGCAGCCGCGCCAGCCGCGCCAGCACCGCCACGTAGTCATGCCGGTGCAGGGCGGCGTCGGTGTCGCCGATGGCGGCCTCGACCGCCTCGGCCAGCGCTTCCTCGGCCGGCTCGCGCAGCAGCGCCGGATCGACCATCGCCGGGATCGCGCCCTCGGCCTTGCGCAGGATATTGCGGATGCGCTTGTTGGCGGCAGCCAGTGCCGCGGCTTCGGGCAGCATGGCGAAGGTGCCGATGGCGTCGATGCGGCGGTCGAAGTCGTACAGCGAACCGCGCTCGGCGGCGTGGCCGGCGGCCGTGTCGGCATCGCTGGTGAACAGGGCGGCCACTGCGTTGAACTGGGTCGCGGCCACGCCCTTGTCGGCGTAGTAGCCACGCAGGCGGTCAAGGATGAACTCAAAGATTTCCGCCGCCAGGGCGTTGGCCTCCGGCGCCGGCGCGGGCTTGGCCGCCGGGTTCGCCGCCAGGGCCTGCGCCGCGGCCTGCGCCGCATCGCGCAGCAGCGCCTTCAGGTCCAGATCGAAGCCGCTCTCGATTACCGTGCGCGCCAGGCCCAGCGCATTGCGGCGCAGGGCGAAGGGATCCTTGTTGCCGGTCGGCTTGAGCCCGGCGGCGAAACCGCCGGCCAGCGTGTCCAGGCGCTCGGCGATGGCCAGCACTTTGCCCAGCGCGGACAGGGCGATGTCGTCACCGGCAAAACGTGGCTGGTAGGCCTCGTCGATCGCCAGCGCCACCTCGGGCGACTCACCGCCGGCCACAGCGTAATGGCGGCCGGCGATGCCCTGCAGTTCGGGGAATTCATTGACCATGCGCGATTGCAGGTCATGCTTGGACAGCTCGGCAGCGCGCGCAGCCAGGGTCGCATCGGCACCGACCTGCGGCGCAATCGCACGGGCCAGCGCGGCCACGCGCTGCACCTTGTCGGCCACGCTGCCCAGGCGCGCCTGGTAGGTCACGCCCTTCAGGCCCTCGCCCATCGCCACCAGGCCCTGCTTGAGGTCTTCGTCAAAGAAGAACTTGGCATCGGCAAAGCGCGGGCGGATCACCCGCTCGTAGCCCTTGGCCACTTCCGCCACGTCGCGCGATTCGATGTTGGCAATGCCAATGAACTTCTCGGTCAACCGCCCGCCATCGTCCAGCACCGGGAAGAACTTCTGGTTGACCTCCATGGTCTCGACCAGCGCTTCCTGCGGCACGGCCAGGAACTGGCGCTCGAAGCTGCACAGCACCGCGGCCGGCCACTCCACCAGGTTGACCACCTGGCCCAGATTGTCGTCGGTGATGCGGGCCTGGCCACCGGCACGCGCGGCAGCGGCATTGACCTCGGCGACGACGCGCTGGCGGCGCTCTTCGGGGTCAACAATGACGTTGGCCGCGCGCAGCGACTCGATGTAGTCCAGCGGCGTGCTCAACCAGACCTGCTTGTCGTGCATGAAGCGGTGGCCGCGGCTCATGCGGTCCGAGGCCAGGCCCAGCACCTGCGCCGGCACCACGTCCTTGCCGAACAACAGCACCAGCCAGTGCGCCGGACGGGCAAAGGCGTAGTCGTGGTCGCCCCAGCGCATCGGCTTGGGGATCGGCATGGCGGCTATGGCTTCGTTGAGGATGTCCGGCAGCAGCTCGGCGGTGCGCGCACCCGGCTTCACCGCGCGGTGCACGAAGCGCTCGCCCTTGGCGTCGCTGGTGCGCTCCAGCGCACTCCAGTCGACCCCGGCCTTGGCCGCGAAACCCTGCAGCGCCTTGGTCGGCTGGCCTTCGGCATCGAGGCCGACGTTGAGATACGGGCCGAGCACTTCGGAACGCTGCTCAGGCTGTTCGCTGGCCACACCCGGCAGCAGCACGGCCAGGCGCCGCGGCGTGGACAGTGGGCGCGCGTCGCCGCGCTCGACGGCGATGCCGCGCTTTTCCAGTCCGGCCAGCACGCCGTCGAACAACGCCTGGGCCAGGCCCGGCAGCGCCTTGACCGGCAGTTCCTCGGTGCCCAGTTCGATCAACAGGGGTTGCATCTGTGCATTCATCGCGGTCACGGGGCGGGCGCCTGGAAGGGAATGTAGAACTGGCGGAACAACGGCAGCGCTTCATGTCGATCGACATGTGCGCGCAACGCCGGGTAGGGGGACAGGTCCCACGGCACTGCTTCACGCAGGTGGGTGACGAAGCAGGCCACGGCGATATCGGCGTGGGTCATGCGCTCGCCGACCAGTGCCGCGTGCCCGCTGCGCGCGGCGCAGTGCCGCTCCAGTTCGCGCAGCGCGCCTTCGACCTGGGTGCGGCAACGCGACAACCACAACTCGCTTTGCATGTGCTCGGGGCGGAAGATGCGTTCGAGCACGATCAGCACCGCCTTGTCGATCGCCCCGGTCGCCAGCGCGATCAGCCGCTGCGCCTCGCGCCGGGCCGGGCCGCTGGCGGGCATCAGCGCGCGCGCGGGGCCCACCTGATCGTCGAGGTAGTCCAGCATCATCGCCGACTCGGTCAGCACCTCGCCGTCGTCGAGCACCAGCGTCGGTGCACGGCCCAGCGGGTTGTACTCGCGGATGCGGTCGAAATCGCGGCCCACCGACCAGGCGCGGTGCTCGAACTCGACGCCGTACATCGACATCGCGATTGCCACCCGCCGCGTGTACGAAGAGTCGTACAAGCCGATGAGGATCATGCGGCCGGCCCCGTCGCCTCGCGCCTGAGGCCGGGAAAGCCCAGCTTCTCGCGCTGGGCGTAATAGGCCTGTGCCACCGCCTGGGCCAGCGCGCGCACGCGCAGGATGTAGCGCTGGCGTTCGGTCACGCTGATGGCGCGGCGCGCGTCGAGCAGGTTGAAGGCGTGGCTGGCCTTGGTGACCTGTTCGTAGGCCGGCAGCGGCAGGCCGACTTCGACCAGCTTCTGCGCTTCGCGTTCGCAGGCGTCGAAACGGTGGAACAGCTCGGCCACGTCGGCGTGCTCGAAGTTGTAAGCGCTCTGCTCCACCTCGTTCTGGTGGTAGACCTCGCCGTAGGTGACCGGCGTGCCGTCCGGGCCATAGGTCCAGACCAGGTCGTAGACGTTGTCGCAGTTCTGCAGATACATGCAGAGCCGCTCCAGGCCGTAGGTGATTTCGCCCAGCACCGGCTTGCACTCCAGGCCGCCGGCCTGCTGGAAGTAGGTGAACTGGGTGACTTCCATGCCGTTGAGCCAGACTTCCCAGCCCAGGCCCCAGGCGCCGAGCGTCGGCGATTCCCAGTTGTCCTCGACAAAGCGCAGGTCATGCACCAGCGGGTCAATGCCCAGCGCCTTGAGCGAGCCCAGGTAGAGCTCCTGCAGGTTGTCCGGGTTGGGCTTCATCGCCACCTGGTACTGGTAGTAGCGCTGCAGGCGGTTGGGATTTTCGCCGTAGCGGCCGTCGGTGGGGCGGCGCGAGGGCTGCACGTAGGCGGCGTTCCAGCGCTCCGGGCCGAGCGCGCGCAGGAACGTGGCCGGGTGGAAGGTACCGGCGCCCACTTCCAGGTCCAGCGGCTGGATCAGCACGCAGCCCTGGTCGGCCCAATACTGGTTGAGGGTCTGGATCAGGCCCTGGAAAGTGATCGCTACGCGCTGGGACATGCGGCAAGGCCGTGCGAAGGGGTGCGCTAGTATAGCGGCCGACCTGCGGGGCATTCCGCAGCGGGGAACAGCCTCATGGAACAGCGGCAGCCTGCCGACACGACGATGGCCCCGGCCGCGGTGACCCTGCCGCGCGGGCGGCTGGTGTTCGAACGGGTGGCCGCCGCCTTGCTGGCCGACGGCATGATCGCGCCCAACGACCGCGAGCGCATCCAGTTCTCGGCCGGCGGCGCGCGCAATGCCAGCGAAGTGCATCCGCTGGTGCTGCTGTCCAACCTCAAGCTGCAGGCCGGGCAGTTGCCGGCCGGCGAGCTCGGGCTCGAGCGGCTGACCGAATGGCTCGCCACCCGCGTCGGCATGCGCTACCTGCGCATCGACCCGACCCGCGTGGACGTGGCCTCGGTGACTGGCGTGGTCTCGCATGCGTATGCCCGCCGCCACCGCATCCTGCCGCTGGCGGTGGACGCCGAACGCGTGCTCATCGCCACCAGCGAGCCCCTGGCGCTGGACTGGCTGGCCGATGTGCAGCACCTGACCCGCCGCCGCATCGAAGTCGTGCTGTCCAACCCGCTGGACCTGCACCGCTACACGATGGAGTTCTTCGGCGTCACCCGCTCGGTGCGCGGCGCCCACGGCGACGCGCGCGGCGGCGACAACGGCGTCGGCCTGCCCAGCTTCGAGCAGCTGGTGGAGCTGGGCCGCACCGGCGATGTCAACGCCGACGACCAGCACATCGTCCATATCGTGGACTGGCTGCTGCAGTACGCCTATGAGCAGCGCGCCTCGGACATCCATCTGGAGCCGCGCCGCGACATGGGGCGCATGCGCTTTCGCATCGACGGCATCCTGCACAAGGTGTTCGAGGTGCCGCCGGCGGTGATGACCGCGGTGGTCAGCCGCATCAAGGTGCTCGGGCGCATGGACCTGGCCGAGCGCCGCCGCCCGCAGGACGGCCGCATCAAGACGCGCTCACCTGGCGGGCGCGAGGTGGAAATGCGCCTGTCGACCATGCCGACGGCCTTTGGCGAGAAGTGCGTCATGCGCATCTTCGACCCGGACGCGGCGTTCAAGAGCGTCGACCAGCTCGGTTTCAGCGCCGAGGAAGCGGCCGGCTGGAATGCGCTCGTCGAGCGCCCGCACGGCATCGTGCTGGTCACCGGCCCGACCGGTTCGGGCAAGACCACCACGCTGTATTCCACGCTCAAGCGCCTGGCCACACCGGACGTGAATGTGTGCAGCGTGGAAGACCCGATCGAAATGATCTCGCCTGAGTTCAACCAGATGCAGGTCCAGCAGAACATCGACCTGGACTTCGCCGCCGGCGTGCGCACCCTGCTGCGCCAGGACCCGGACATCATCATGATTGGCGAAATCCGCGACCTGGAAACCGCGCAGATGGCGGTGCAGGCCTCGCTGACCGGCCATCTGGTGCTGTCCACCCTGCATACCAATGACGCGCCGTCGGCGATCACCCGCCTGCTCGACCTGGGGGTGCCGCACTATCTGGTCGCGTCCACGCTCAACGGCGTGCTGGCGCAGCGCCTGGTGCGCACCCTGTGCCCGCATTGCAAACGCCCGCAGCCGCTGTCCGAACACGACTGGGCCGCGATCCGCGAGCCCGGCGAAGCGCTGCCGGAGGTGCTGGACACGCATGCGCCGGTGGGCTGCCTGGAATGCCGGCGCACCGGCTTCCTCGGCCGTGTCGGCCTGTATGAGCTGCTGCCGGTGACCGGGCGGCTGCGCGGCCTGATCCGTTCGGACATGGACCTGGCCAGCTTCAGCCGCGCCGCACGCGGCGATGGCCTGCGCACGCTGCGCCGTACCGGGTTGGAGAAAGTGGCCCAGGGGCTGACTACAATCGAGGAAGTCCTCTCCGTCCTGCCGCCCAAGGAATGAAACCGTCCGCGCCGTTCCTGATTCTCGAAACCGGCCAGCCGGTGCCGGCGATGAAGCGCTACGGCCGGTTTCCGCACTGGATCCGCGTGGCCGCGGGCCTGGCGGAGGCGGAGACGGTGGTGGTCAATGTCGAGGCGGGGGAAACGCCACCGCCACCCGACGGCTTTGCCGGCACGATCGTGTCGGGCTCGGCCGCCTTCGTCACCGACCGCGCGGCCTGGAGCGAGCGCACCGCGCAGTGGCTGCGCGAGGCAGCGCACGCGGGCACGCCGTTGTTTGGCATCTGCTATGGGCACCAGTTGCTGGCGCATGCGCTGGGTGGGCAGGTCGATTACAACCCGGCCGGCCGCGAGTCGGGCACGATCGAACTGGAACTGCATCCGCCGGCCTTCGAGGACCCGCTGTTCGCGGGCCTGCCGCAGCGCTTCCCAGCGCAGGCCACGCATTTGCAGACCGTGTTGCGGGCCCCGGAGGGGGCGGCGGTGCTGGCGCGTTCGCCGCAGGACCAGTGCCACGCGTTCCGCTGGGGCGACCGGGCCTGGGGCGTGCAGTTCCATCCGGAATTCGCCACCCACCACATCCGCGGCTACGTCCGCGCGCGGGCGGACTGCCTGCAGCGGCACGGCCGCTGCGCCCGCAGCGTGGCGCGCGAGGTCAGCGCCGCGCCACAGGCGCGCCGTCTGCTGCGGCGCTTCGTAAGCCATGCGCGGGGGCTGGCTAGGTAGGAACGCGGCCAGGGCCGGCCTGTCCCACTGTAGGAGGGGCTTCAGCCCCGACAGGCGGAGTCGCGATCTGGCAGATGGCGGTCGCGGCTGATGGCCCAAGGCCACAAGAGCCGCTCCTACAGTGCAGCCAGCAGGCATTCGCAGACCTGACGGGGTCCGTGTGGGAGGGGCTTCAGCCCCGACAGCCGAAGCCACGCCCACGACAGCAAGCAGGCATCCGGAATGCTGTGCGCCAAACCGGCACGCAAAACCCGCCGGAAAAACGGCGATAATCAGCCCGCGCCGGGCTTGCCGGCGCGCACTGACGCGGAACGGGAATGAGCGAGATTAGAAAGCTGCCGGCTTCGGCCGGGGCGGAATGGTTGTTGACCGGCTTCTCCCTGCTGCGCCGCGCGCCGCTGGCACTGGGCATGCTCGGCATGACCTGGGGTCTGATCGCGCTGCTGGCCTATGGCTTGTCGATGATGGTGCCGACGCTGGGGCTGGCCGTGCAGTTCCTGATGTTGCTTGCCGGGCCGGTGTTCATGGGCGGCATGCTGTGGGCGGTGCGCGAGGTCGATGAAGGCCGGCCGGCGCGTCCGTCGCATCTGCTGCATGGCCTGCACGATGGCCGCGCGCCGCACCTGCTGGTGTCGCTGCTGCCGCAGGCGCTGGCGGTGGTGGTGCTGGCCGCGTTGCTGCTGCTGATGATCGGTTACGGCGGGCTGCAGCACCTGTCGCACGTGATGGCGCAGATCAACGAGATCAACCAGTCTGGCGCGCAGCCGGACCAGGCGCAGGTGCAGGCGCTGGTGGCCGAACTGCCGGCCGGGCGCATCCTGCTGTGGCTGCTGCTGGTGGTGGTGACCTTCGCCGCGCTGAGTCTGGCGTTGTTCGTGATGCCGCCGCAGGTGATGTTCGACCACGCCACCGGCGTGCACGCGCTGCGCGAAAGCCTGCGCGCGGGCATGCGCAACCTGCCGGCGTTGCTGGTGTTCTTCGTGCTCACCTTCATCGCGCTGGTGGCGATCTATTTCGCGGTGGCATTGGTGGCGATGATTGCTTCCCTGCTGATCGGCACGGCGGCCATGCTGCTGGCGCAGCTGCTGCTGATGGCGGTACTGATGCCGGTGTTTGCCGGCGCCGTCTACGCAGCCTGGAAGCAGATGTTCGCGCCGCTGGGCGCCACGCCGCCGCCGATCGGTGGTGGCCGCAGCGACGTCTTCGTCGCCTGATCGATCGACTATCGCACTGCGCTCGCCGGGCCTCGTTGCCCGGCGCGGCTCAGTCCTGCGGCTGCGGCTTGGGCATCACCGCGCGCGAGGCGATGATGCCGAGCTCGTAGAGCAGGCACATCGGGATCGCCAGCAACAGCTGCGAGACCACGTCCGGCGGTGTCAGCACCGCGGCGACCACGAAGATGCCGACAATCGCATAGCCCCGGCCCTGGCGCAGCTGGTCCGGCGTGACCCAGCCCAGCAACACCATGATCACCAGCGCCACCGGCAGCTCGAAGCTGCTGCCGAAGGCGAAGAAGATCACCAGCACGAAGTCCAGGTAGGAATTCGCATCCGGGGTGATCGCGATGACGTCCGGGGTGAAGTTGGTCAGGAAGTGGAAGACCGCCGGCAGCACCAGAAAATAGGCAAACGCGCAGCCGATGTAGAACAGGGCCACCGCCGAAGCCAGCAGCGGCACGGCCAGGCGCTTCTCGCGCTGGTACAGGCCCGGCGCGACGAACGCCCAGGCCTGATACAGCAGCCACGGCACGGCGATGAACAAGGCCACGAAGAAGGTCAGCTTGACCGGGGCGAAGAACGCGCCGGCCGGGTTCATCGCGATCATCGTCTGCCCGGCCGGCAGCTGCGAGACCAGCGGCTGCGCCAGCCAGCTGTAGATCGAACGGGTAAACGGCAGCAGCGCCAGCAGCACCACGGCCAGACCGAGCAGCCCGCGCACCAGGCGCGCGCGCAGCTCCACCAGATGTTCGATCAGGCTGCTTTCCGGCTGCACTTCGTCAGGCGTGCTCACGACTGCTTCTCCGGCGGCAGGCCTTCCTGATGCGTGGCAATCGGCGCTTGCACCGGCGCGGCCGGGTCGGCCACGGGCAGGTCGGTGCCGGTGCGGATATCCACGTCGCGGGCCACTTCGCCATGCAGCGCCTGCGCCTGCGCCTGGACCTGCTCATGGCCCTGGCGCAACTGGCTTTCGGCCTGGCGCAGCGACGCCTGCACGTCGTGCAGGTTGCGCTTGAGCTCCTCGGCTTCCAGTTCGCGTTCCAGTTCCTGCTTCACCGAGTCCCATTGCGCGCGCGCCCGGCGCACCCACAGGCCGGCAAACCGCGCGGCCTTGGGCAGGCGCTCGGGACCGAGCACCACCAGGGCCACGATGGCAATCAGCAGCAGTTCGCTGAAACCAATGTCGAACATGTGCCGACGCCTCGCCTGCAGCCAGGGTCAGCGGCCGTCGCGCTCGCGTTCGGTCTGCGATTCGCGCGCGGCATCGGCACTGCGCGCCTGGTCGTTGAGCTGCGCGGGATTTTCATCGCCACGCACGCCCTTCTTGAATTCCCTGACAGCGCTGCCGAGATCCTTGGCTCCACTGGTCAGGCGCTTGGTGCCGAACACCAGCAATACGATTGCCAGCACGATCAGCCAGTGAGTGATGCTCAAACCGCCCATGATCCGCACTTCGCTTGCAGTGGTAGGAGCCCGCAGGATAGCGCACCGGGCGCCCCGCCGGGTGGTGACTTTCAGGGCTTGCCGTCGAGCGATTCGGTGCGTACCTCACCCTCGGCCACCGGCTGGAAACCCTGCTGCGGCTGCGCGTTGGCCGGCGCGGACTGGATCGGCGCGGTGGTGGCTTCCTGCACCGCCGGAGCGGGCGCGGCCGGCGCCGGGCCAGCGGCACGCGGCGCGGGCGCCGGCGCACCTTCACCGCGGTTGACGCGGGCGGTGTAGGTGGCCTCTTCCAGACGGTCGCGGAAGGCGATGACATCGCTGGAGGGCTGCTCCGGTGCGCGGTTCTCGAAGATCATCCGCGGCGTGCTGCCGCTGCCGTAGGCATTCAGGTCGGCCTCGTCATCGATCTGCAGGATCGCACCATCCAGTGCGACGCCGGCGAACAGGCCGCGCGCGCGCGACCACGACCAGATTTCCGCCTTCAGCTGGCCATCGGTGGCGGCCGCGGCATTGCGGCCCACCGGGCCGGCGGCCACGCCGGCATCGGCGCCCAGGGTGAACTTGCCGTTGACGATGTTGTCCAGGCTGCGATCGTTGCGGAACACCAGCACCACGTCGGAGGACTGCACACCGGCCTGGAAGCCGATGCTGCCGCCGGTGAGCTTGACGAATACCGGCGGCGACCAGCTGCCGTCGGGCGACTTGATCGACATCAGGCCATGGCCGCGGCGCCCGCCGATCACCAGGCCGGCCTTGATCGTATCCGGGATGACCACGATGGCCCGCGCCTCATCCAGCAGCTTGTCGGGAATCGCCTGCTCGGGAATCTTCTGGATTTCTGCCAGCACCCTCACCGCGTTGCGCGCACGCTGGTCTTCCTCGGGGCCGGCAATGGCATGACCGGCGGCGAACGTCAGGGACAGCAGCAGGGCAAGACGCGACAGGCGGGGCATGGCGGGCTCCAGTAAGTGATCGCGGGAAGATTAAGGTAATGGCCGAAGTTAGTCGCGCCGGAGTGAATCGGCCATTAGCGCCGCGTGTCGGAACGCACACGCAAGCCCATGGCTATCGCGATCATCAAGCAAAAAGGCGGCGTGGCCACGGCCGTCCTGCCACAATAACGACCATGCCCGACACACCCAACACCGCCGTGCTGGCGGTCAATCTCGGCACGCCCGCCGCGCCCACGGCCAAGGCCGTGCGGCGCTATCTGGCCGAGTTCCTCGGCGACCCGCGCGTGGTGTCCATCCCCGCCTGGCTGTGGAAGCCGCTGCTGCATGGTTTGATCCTGCCGCTGCGCGGGCCGCGTTCGGCGGAGAAGTACGCGCAGGTCTGGTTGCCCGGTGGCTCGCCGCTGGCGGTGCATACCGCCGCGCTGGCCGCGGGCATGCAGCGCGAGCTGCCGCACTGGCGGGTGGACTGGGCCATGCGCTACGGCGAGCCGGCACTGGCGCCGGCACTGGAAGCCCTGGCCGCCGAAGGATTCGAGCGCATCGTGGTGCTGCCGCTGTACCCGCAGTATTCCACCACCACCACCGCCTCGGTGCAGGATCGCGTCGACGACTGGTGCCGGCGCCATCCGCGCGTGCGCGTGGACCTGATCCGCGACTACGCCGAAGACCCGGCCTGGGTGGCGGCCGTCGCCGCCTCCATCCGCGCGCACTGGGAAGCACACGGCCGCGGTGAGCGGCTGATGTTCTCCTTCCATGGCCTGCCGCAACGCGTGGCCGACGACGGCGACCCCTACCCGCAACGCTGCGAGGCCAGCGCGCGCGCGATCGCCGCGGCGCTGGGCCTGGCCGACGGCGAATGGCAGCTCGGCTATCAGTCACGCTTCGGTCGCGAGCGCTGGCTGCAGCCCTATGCCGAACCGGCGCTGTGGGCGCTGGCCGACGCCGGCGTGCGCAGCGTGGACGTGGTCTGCCCGGGCTTTGCCACCGATTGCCTGGAAACGCTCGAAGAAGTGGCGATCGGCTTTGCCCGCACCCTTTCCGCGCGCGGTACCCAGTTGCGCTACATCCGCTGCCTCAATGCCTCGCCCGCCCATGCGCAGGCGCTGGCGGCCCTGGTGCGCAACGCATGAGCACGGTGCGCGAATTTGCCTGCACCCTGCCGTTTGGCGAACTGCGCGGCCTGCGCTGCGGGATGGAAGGTGGACGCCGGGTACTGGCGCTGCACGGCTGGCTCGACAACGCGGCCAGCTTCCTGCCCCTGGCTGCGGAGCTGCGCGGCCTGGATCTGGTCATGATCGACCTGCCCGGCCACGGCCACAGCGCTGCCCTGCCGGCGGGCAGCGAATACACGATGATCGGCGCCATCGGCAATGTGCTGGCGGTGGCCGATGCGCTGGGCTGGGAACGCTTCACCCTGCTCGGCCATTCGATGGGCGCGGGCATCGCCAGCCTGGTCGCGGCCGCGGTGCCGGCGCGGATCGAGGCGCTGGTGGTGATCGAAGCGCTCGGCGGCCTGGGCGAGACGGTGGAGAACACCGCCAGCCGCCTGCGCCAGAGCGTGGAAGCGGCGCACGCGCTGGCGGGCAAGGCGCTGCGTGTCTTCCCGAACCTGGAAGCGCCGGTGCGCGCACGGATGATGGCCAACCAGCTGAGCGAAGCCAGCGCGCGCCTGCTGGTGGAACGCGGCGTGCGCGCGGTGCCGGGCGGCTACAGCTGGGGCAGCGACCAGCGCCTGACCCTGCCCACCGCCGTGCGCATGACCGAGGCGCAGATCGATGTGCTGGTCGCGGCCATCGAATGCCCAACCCTGGTCGTGTTCGCCACGCCGGCGCAGCCGTATTTCCCGGAACCCTTGCGCACGCGGCGCGCGCAGTTGCTGCGCAACGGACAACTGCAGCTGCTGGAAGGCACGCACCACCTGCACATGGAAATGCCGGCGGCGGTAGCCGCGCTGCTGCAGCCGTTCCTCGATGCGACCGCAGCGGGAACCTCCGCCGCCGCCTAGCGTTGCGCCTCAGCCGCGCAACAGCTGCCGCAGCTGCGCCTTGAGCGAACGGCCCTGGCGATGGAAGTAGTCGCGCTCCTCGCGCCACAGAGGGAAGCGGCGCTCGACCTCGTGCCAGAACGCCGGCGAGTGGTTGGCCTGGATCAGGTGGCAGAGCTCGTGCACCAGCACGTACTCGAAGGCCGATGCGCGGCCCAGCACCAGCGCCAGGTCCAGCGCCATCGTGCCGTCGGGGGCCAACGAGCCCCACTGCGATGACATCACCTTCAGGCGCACGCGCGCCGGCGCGCGCGGCAGGCCGGGCAGATACTTGGGCAGCCAGCGGCCGACATCGGCGCGGGCCTGGGATTCGTAGAAGTCGCGCAGCGCGCGCGCCATGGCCGGAGCGGTGGCACGCGCCGGCAGGTGGAAGTGGATGCCTTCGTCATCGCAATCGATCCGCGCGTAGCGCGACTCGTGCCAATGCAGCGGACGCAGTTCACCGCGCAGCGGCAGCCACTGCCCGGCCACACCGCGCTGCAGCGGCGGCAACAACGCGTCGTCGGCATAGCGGGCCAGCTGCTGTTGCAGCCATTGCCGGTGTTCGAGCAGGAAGCGTTCGCCGGCCACCCCACTGGCGCGTGCGGGCAAGGTCAGGCGCGCGCCGCGCTCATCCACGCTGAGCTTGATGCGCCGCGCGCGCGGGTCGCGCACGCGCAGCACTTCTATTTCCTGTTCGTCGTCCAGGCGCAGGCGCACGCAATCGCGCTGCACGGCGCGCGGCGACGAGGCGATCAGTCGGGGGAGGAACTTCGCCATGGCAGCCACAGCATACGCCCGTGGCGGGCGCATGCGTCACCTCGATCAGGCTTCGGCCTTGCTCAGCTTCAAGGCGTTTTCCAGCAGCAGGAACAAACGCCGCACTTCGCCGCTCATCAGGGCAAAGCGCGCGTCCAGCTCGGCGCGCACGCCGTCCTGGTCGCTGCTTTCGAGCTGGTCCAGCGCGCCGTCGAGGAACTTGAGCTTGCGGATCACCAGGTCATCGCCGAGCACGAAGGACACGTGGTCATCGAGTGTCAGCGCCAGCTTGGTGACCTGCTTGCCCGCTTCCAGGTGCTTGTCGATTTCCTCGCAGCGCAGCTCCTGGTGCTGGCACTTGACCACCGCTCCACCCTCGATCGGGTCCTTCATCTCGCACTCTTCGCCGAGGCTGAGTCCTTCAGGCAGTTCCTCACCGGCAATCCAGCCGGTGAGGATGGCGCGCGGCGCCACTTCCGCGTTCAGCGGCAGCGCCGGGAACGAGCCGAGCAGCCCGCGGATTTCCGACATGACGTTCTCGCCCGTCTTGCGACTGGAGGTATCCACGGCGATGTAGCCGTTCTCCAGGTCGAGCATGGCATCAGTGCGCGAGCTCTTGACGAAGGCACGCGGCAGCAGTTCGTGGATCAGATCGTCCTTGAGGCGCTTGCGCGCGCGGCCGCCGGGCCGGCGCCCTTCCTTCTCCTCGATCTCGGCCACCTTGCGCGCCAGCAGGTCGTTGACCACCGAACCGGGCAGGATCTTGTCCTCGCCGCCGATGGTCAGCCACAGGAATTCGCCGATGCGATGCGACAGCGCTTCCTGCTCATCGCGCCCGAACGGCGAGATGAAGCCGCGCGAGGTCAGCTCCAGCGGGCCGACCGGCTTGAGCAAGGCCTCGGGCAGCAGGGTGTCGATCTGGGAGAAGTCGAGGGTGGTGGGAAAGCGGAACAGGGTCAGGTTGCGAAAGAACATGAGATCCAGGACTGAAAGCGGAAGAGGGGCCGCGGGCGCGGGAATGCCCGGCGCGGCGGCTAGGGCTGCGGGTCGGCAGGCAGCGGGTCGGCGCCGGCCAGCCAGGCATGGGCATCGGGCAGCGGCGCATCGCCGTGCCGGCCCAGCGCGGCAAAGTCGAACAGCTGGCGGTCAGCCAGATGCGAAGGACGGACCTGGCCCATGGCGCGGGCAATCTGCTCGATGCGCCCGGGGCTGTCCTTTTCCCATTGCTTGAGCATCAGGCCGACCTGCCGCCGCTGCAGGTTTTCCTGGCTGCCGCACAGGTTGCAGGGAATGATCGGAAACTGGCGCGCCTGCGCATACTCGATGATGTCGCGCTCGGCCACGTAGGCAAGCGGGCGGATCACCACGTGCTTGCCGTCGTCGCTGCGCAGTTTCGGCGGCATGCCCGAGAGCTTGGCGTGGTGGAACAGGTTCATGAAGAACGTGGCCACCATGTCGTCGCGATGGTGGCCGAGCGCGATCTTGGTGAAGCCGTGCGCCTCGGCATAGGCATACAGCGCGCCGCGGCGCAGGCGCGAACACAGCGAGCACATCGTCTTGCCCTCGGGCACGACGCGGCTGACCACCGAATAGGTGTCCTGCTCGATGACGTGGTAGGCCACGCCCAGCGAGCGCAGGTAGTCGGGCAGCACATGCTCGGGAAAACCGGGTTGCTTCTGGTCCAGGTTGACCGCGACCAGTTCAAAGGGCACCGGCGCCTTCTTCTGCAGCTGCAGCAGCACGTCGAGCAAGGTGTAGCTGTCCTTGCCACCGGACAGGCAGACCATGACCTTGTCGCCGGCCTCGATCATGCCGTAGTCGGCAATGGCTTCGCCGACCTGGCGGCGCAGGCGCTTGGCCAGCTTGGCCTGCTCGCGGCCGGCCACGCGCGGATCGCGGCGCGGCAAGGGATCAGGGAGGGGGACGACAGCGCTCATCCGCATCATTCTACCGGGTCAGGCGGCGCCGCCGCGGCCGCCCATGCGCCGTCCGGATGGCGCTGCCCGCGGCACGGCGGCGGTGTAAGCTCGGCGACGATGGAGAACCTGGACCCCGCCACCGTTGCCGACCGACTGCACGTGCTCAGGCGCGAGCATCGCCAGCTCGACGAGGAGATCAGCCAGCGCGTCGCCAACCTGGAAGCCGACGAGCTGACGATCAAGCGGCTGAAGAAGCGCAAGCTGCAGCTGAAGGACTGCATCGCCAAGCTGGAAAGCGCGCTGATCCCCGACGAGCCGGCCTAATCCTGCGTGACCACCTCTTCGGGCCGCGCCGCCGCCGGGCTCACCCGCTCGATGGTATGGCGCAGCTCGCGGCCGAGGATGAACTTGGCGTCCTTGGCCCAGGTATCCAGGCGTTCGTCGAACACCAGCTTGCTGTTCTCGTCCGGCCACACCAGGCGCAGTTCGCGCATCTTCTGGATGAAGCCACGGAACAGGCTCTTGTCGAAGAATTCCGGCGCGGCCGGCGCGTACAGCAGGCTCAGGCGCTGCGCGGCCTGTTGGCACAGGCTTTCCAGTTCGGCCGCGCCGAGCACGCCGGGGCCGTTCTTCACCAGCACCGAGATGGCGATGTAATAGCGCTCGAACGCCTGCTGCAGGGAATGGCCGATCGCGCGCAGGCGGAACACCTCGTCGGTCTGCCCGGTGTTGCGGGCGAGGATGCCGCCGTCGTCGTCGTTGATGCTCATCAGCAGGCCTTCGCGGACGAACACTTCGATGGTCTGCTCGATGCGGCCGGCGAACTCGTCCTCGGTCCACGGCAGGAACAGCTCGGCCTGCAGGAACGGATACACGGTACGCCCCAGACGGACCAGACCGGCACGGCTCATGCGCCGGTTGTTCTGGAAGCAGCAGGCCACCCACGACGAAGCCGTGAACAGGTGGATGACGTTGTTGCGGAAATAGCTCAGCAACACCGCGGTGTCGCCGCTCACGCTCAGCACGTCGCCCAGCGGGTGCGGGGTGCGGGTGAGGACGTTGATCTCCTCGGCGTGGGCAATGATGCGCTCGGGCGTGTGCGGGGTGACGGTGACCCGGTCCGAATACGGCATTTCGGCCAGCAGCTTCTTGCACAGCTCGATCTGCGCGATCAGGTCGGCCTCGCCCATCGCGTGCTTGGGCGTGGACAGCAGGGCCAGGGCCAGGAAGTTGATCGGGTTGACGTCGGCGGCGCCGTTGACGCGCACCTGGATCTGCTCGGCCAGCGCATCGACCGTGCGCGAGAGCCAGGCCGGCTTCTCGTCCTCGGACAGCGGCCGGCCATCCCATTCCGGCGCCTCGCGGGCCAGCACTTCGTTGAGCGGAATCGGCTCGCCGAAGTTCACCACCACCTGGCCGTAATTCTGCTTGAGCACCTTGGGAATGCCCCACAGCAGCGCCCAGATCGATTCCTTTTCCTTCGGCCGGCCACTGAGCTCGTCCAGGTAGCTGTTGCCCTCCATCAGCTTCTCGTAGCCGATGTAGACCGGCTGGAACAGCACCGGCTTGCGCGGCTGGCGCAGGAAGGCGCGCAGCGTCATCACGATCATGCCGCCCTTGGGCTGCAACAGGCGGCCGGTGCGCGAACGCCCGCCTTCGACAAAGTATTCGATGGAATAGCCGCCGCCGACCAGCTGCGCCACGTACTCGCCCAGCACCGCCGAATACAGCGCATTGCCGCGGATGGAGCGGCGGATGAAGAACGCACCGCCCTTGCGCAGCAGGGTGCCGACCACCGGCAGGTTGAGGTTGATGCCGGCCACGATGTGCGGCGGCACGATGCCGCGTTCGTACAGCAGGTAGGACAGCAGCAGGTAGTCCATGTGGCTGCGGTGGCTGGGGACGTACACCACTTCGTAGCCGGGGGCGGCCTGCTTGAGCTTGTCCAGGTGATGCACCAGCACGCCGGCGTAGATGCGGTTCCAGACGTGGGTGAGCAGGAAGCTGGCCGAACGCACGACCGGGCTGGAGTAGTCGGCGGCAATCTCCCAGGCGTAGGCATGGGCCTTGCGCCAGGCATCGACCGGCTTGCTGTTGTCGCGCTTGGCCTGCGCGGCAATGGCTTCGCGCACAGGCTCGGCGGCCAGTACCTGGTCGACGAGCAGGCGGCGGGTGGACAGGTCCGGGCCGATCACCGCCTCGCGGATGCGGCGGAAATGCGTGCGCAGCACGCGCTGCAGCTTGCGCAAGGTGCGCTCGGGCGGCAGGCCCTCGTCCAGGGTCTGGCGCAGCGAGATCGGCGGGGCGAAACGCACGATGGTGGTGCGGCCGTTGAGCAGCACTGACAGCAGGCGGCGGAAGCGGCCGACCAGCGCCCAGTTTTCCGAGAACAGCACGGCGAACCAGCCGCTCTGCTTGTCCGGCGCGCGGCCGACGAAGATCGACACCGGCACCAGGTGCACGTCCAGGTCCGGACGCGCGCGATGCGCCTGCAGCAGCTTGGCCAGGGAATCGGAATGGGTCTTGCCGCCGCGCTGTTCCGGGATCAGCGAGTTGCTGCTGCTGCGCCGTGACAGCGCCAGGTAGGCGCGCTTGCGCTGCAGCGGGTCGCCGGGCAGCGGCACCAGCGGCGACGGCAGGCCGGCCTCGCGACAGGCCTTGTCCAGGATCAGTGCGTTGGACAGGCCATAGTCTTCCAGCACGTAGACCACCGGGCGACCATCGTCGTACTGGCCGGGGTGTTCCGGCTCGATGGTCAGGCTCAGCCACGGGTCGGCCATGCGCCCGAGCAACCGCGCCCACAACGGGCGCCGGGTCTGGCGGGGCGCGCCTGGGGGCGCCATGGGCACGCGCGGCGGCGCCGGGGGCTGGGCGCGATCCGGATCGGGCTGGCCGTCCGGAAACGGCAAATTATTCTGTTCGGGCATCGGCGCCATTATGGCTTAGGCGGCTGCGCGGGCGACGCATTCGCTGCTGCCGGTGCGGCGGGTCCTGGTGCCGGAGCCGTCTGTGCGGCGGCGAGTACCGCGCGCACCTCGTCCTGGATGCTCTGCAGGTACCAGTGGCCGCCGATCCGCACCAGGGTGGCACTGGTATCGATCTGTTCGGCGGCCAGCGGATACTGCAGGTGGACCCGCGCCTGATCGCCGTCCTGGCTGACCAGCCCGACACGCGTTTCGTCCAGGCTGGTATCCAGCGTCAGGCCATAGCTGTCGAGCACCGCTTTCAGCTCCTGCACGAACGGACCCAGCTTGCGCAGACTCGCGTCCATGCCCGCGGCCTGGAGCGCGGCCGGATCGGACAGGCCGGTGCGGCGCGCGGCCGCGACCAGGCGGGTGATGGCCGCCTGCGCATGCGGGCGCTCGGCCAGCGGCGCGGTCGCCGCCCAGCCAGCCAACGCGTTGACCAGCTGCACGTAGTGGGCGCGCTGCTCTGGGGTGTAGTCGCCCTGGTTGCGCAGGTATTGCACGCCGAACAGGCCCAGCGAATGCGCGGCCTGCTTCAGCCCCTCGCCCTGCCCCGCCACCTGCACGTCGAAGGCGCGCTGCAGGCGCTGCTCGGCACCGGGCGCCGACAGGTATTGCAGCAGCGCGGGCAGCTCGCCGCCCAGCGGCAGGCTGGTCAACGGCCAGCGGCTGCGGCCTTCGCGCCAGGCGGTTTCCAGCTGCGCGTGCTGTTCGGGAGTGACGGCGGCCTTGGCGAAGCCGGCCAGGTCATTGGCGCGCAGGCGTTCGGCCAACCCGCGCACGGCGGCCGCGGGCTCGGCGGTGGCGCCAGGCAGTTCCGCCGGTTCGCGCTTGCAGGCTGGCATCAGCAGCAATGCTGCCAGCAACCAGGGCAGCGGGCGCCACGATCCAGCCGACGCGGTCATCAAGGGCATTGGTTCGACTCCCCAATCGATCGCCCATCTTGCCGGGCCTCGGGTTGCAGCGGCAAGGCAAGCCGGACATGGGCGCGGTCCAGGCCGCGATGGCGACTCGGGCAGTGTCCCGTTTTGTCCAATTCCTGTCCGGACAGCCTTGCCAGCCAGCAGCCTGAGACAAAGCGCACAGTATTGCGCCCGGCGTCCCATATTGCAGTGCATCATGTAAACGTTTGCAGTTCCTGCTAGCTTGCGCCCCGAAGCCCGCAGCGACCTGTCAGGGACGCTGCAAGAACCACTCACGCCAGGGAGCCGGCCAGGACAGGACATCGCAAGGCAAACCCATGCCTTTACGGGAGGATTGTGCTTCCGCTTCGCCGCCCGCCATCCCCGTCGCTGTTCCCCGCCCGCCGGACATCCTCCGGCGGACCGTCCCACGTGGTCCTCGCATCGCCAGCGAGTGCGGCGCAAGTGCGGCCGCAGCGACCGGCGGCATTACAAGAATTTTCTAACCTCTACACATAACCGCAAGACGTTCACACCGGACGTTGTATCCGTCTACCCCATGACAACACATCAACCATCCGTACCGGCCCGGGAGGGGTCTTTCGTGAAAGCCATCCGAACCAAAACCAATCTGCCCGCCCGCAGCCTGCTGTGCTGCGCCCTGGCCGCCAGCCTCTTCTCCGCGGCCCCTGGCGCCTTCGCACAGTCGGCCAACGCCAACCTGCGCGGCCAAGTGTCCTCCCAGTCCGGCCCGGCCGCCGGCACCGAAGTCGTCGCCACCAACGTCAACACCGGCGCGGTGCGCCGCGCCACCACCGGCGCCGATGGCTCCTACACCGTGGTCGGCCTGCAGCCGGGCACCTATCGCGTCGAAGCGGCCGGCCGCACCGAGACGGTCACCGTCACCGTGGCCTCGACCGCGACCTTGAACATCGCCGCCGGTGAAGCAGCCGCCAGCAGCGGCGGCGCGGCGACCACGCTCGATGCGGTCACCGTGACCGCACCGACCCTGCTGCAGGAAGTGCGCACCTCCGAGGTGGGCAAGACCGTCTCGCTGCGGCAGATCCAGACCACGCCGCAGGTGTCGCGCAACTTCCTCGAATTCGCCGACGCGGTGCCTGGCATGGTGTTCACCCGCGATGCCAAGGGCAACACCTCGCTGCGCGGCGGCGCGCAGAACACCAGCGCCACCAACGTCTACATCGACGGCGTGGGCCAGAAGAGCTACGTCAAGGAAGGCGGCGTGGCCGGCCAGTTCGGCAGCGCCGGCAACCCGTTCCCGCAGCTGGCGATCGGCGAGTACAAGGTCATCACCTCCAACTACAAGGCCGAGTACGGCCAGGTGGCGAGCTCGGCGGTGACCGCGGCAACCAAGTCCGGCACCAACGAATTCCATGGTGAGGCGTTCTACCGCTACACCGACGAGGACATGCGCGCGATGACTCCGGCCGAGCGCCAGCCCGGCCAGGAGAAGGCGGTGTCGGCCGAGAAGGAATACGGCTTTGCCCTGGGCGGTCCGATCGTGCAGGACAAGCTGCACTTCTTCATGACCTACGAGGCCAAGCGCTTCGACCTGCCGACCACCACCGTGCCTGACGATGGCGCCGACCGCGGCGTGGCCCTGCTACCCGGCAACGCGGCATCGCAGCTGGGTGCCGGCAGCCAGAACTTCGAGGAAGACCTGTACTTCGCCAAGATCGACTTCGAACCGACCGACCGCGACCGCTTCGAGCTGTCCTACCAGGACCGCGACGAGACCCAGGAAAGCTTCAGCGGCAGCAATGCGCGCTCGCACGGCTTCATGAGCGAGAACACCGACGAGCGCTGGGCACTGCGCTGGAACCACAGCGGTGACTGGTTCTACAACGAAGTGCTGGCCACGCACGAAGAGTCGTTCAACAACCCGGTGCCGATCACCCTGGGCAACGGCTACATCTACACGGTGCCCAACGGCCCCAACGACGCCAACATCATCCAGATCGAAGGCGGCTCGCCGCTGTCGGCGCAGACCAAGGGCCAGAAGGGCTGGTCGATCGAGGACAACTTCACCCTCAACGCGATCGACTGGCACGGCGAGCACACCATCAAGATGGGCGCGCGCTACAAGGACATCGACCTGTACGCGGCCGATGCGCTCGACATCAACCCGCAGTTCTACTACTCGCTGGACAACCCGGCATTCACCTCGACGATCCCGTACAAGGCGTTCTTCACCCGCCCGGTCACCGGCATCGGCGGGCTGTCGCCGAGCGTGACCTCCAATGCCAAGCAGTACGGCCTGTACATCCAGGACGACTGGCAGGTCAACGAGCACCTGATGTTGAACCTGGGCGTGCGCTGGGACTACGAGAAGAACCCCTCGTACCTCAACTTCGTCACCCCGCAGAACGTGATCGACGCGCTGAACAGCCAGGACCCGAATGGTCCGGCCGGGCAGACCTACGCCGATTCGCTGCGCATGGGCGGCCTGGACGTCAACGACTACATTTCCACCGGCAACAACCGCAAGGCATTCGACGGTGCCTGGCAGCCGCGCCTGGGCTTCTCGTACGACATCAACGCCGATGAGATGCACGTGATCCACGGCGGCGCGGGCCGTTCGTACGACCGCGACCTGTTCGACTACCTGCAGCTGGAGGTGACCAAGTCGGCCCTGCCGCAGGTGACGGTGAACTTCCGCGACCCGGCCACCGGTGCCTGCTACAACGGCTCGACCACCGCGTGCTTCGACTGGGATCCGAACCTGCTCAACGGCCTGTCGAACCTGCAGGCGCTGGTTGGCGCGGGCAGCAACGCCGGCACCGAAGTGGACATGCTCAACAACAAGCTCAAGGCGCCGTACTCCGACCAGTTCAGCCTGGGCATGAGCAACCAGATCGGCGACTGGCTGACCGATGCCACCGTCACCCGCATCCTCAGCTATGACGGCTTCGGCTTCACCCTGGGCAACCGCTACCCGAACGGCAACTTCTTCGACAACCCGCAGCTGTGCGACCCGGGCAACCCTAACCCGGGCTACAGCCAGGCGTGGGGCTGCGGCGTGCCGGGCTTCGGTGGCCTGATCGTGGGCAACAACGGCATCAAGACGCGCACCACGCAGATCCTGCTGTCGGCGCAGAAGCCGTACACCAAGGAAAGCGGCTGGGGCGCGTCGATCGCCTATACCTGGACCAATGCCCGCCAGACGCGCGACATCAACGAGCACTACGCCTTCGATGCGGCGACGCTGGATGACTACCCCTTCATCAAGTCCAACGCTGCCGCGCGCCACCGCCTGGTGGTCACCGGCAACTACGACGGCTTCTGGGGCATCACCTTCGGCGGCAAGCTGACGCTGTCCACGCCGATTCCGAGCAACGACTTCATCTGCGGGCCGCAGCCGATGGCGGGCTCGAACGAGCCGGCGTGCATTCCGACCGGCTTCAACCCGCAGGGCAACGGCCGCTTCCTGGTCGGTGGCAAGATCTTCGGCTACCGCTCGGTGGACGTGCAGGCGACCAAGGACTTCAAGGTGGCCGGTGACGTGTCGATGTATGCGCGGTTGGACATCATCAATCTGTTCAACTTCGACAACTTCACCAACATCACCTACGTGACGCAGGCCGATGGCAGGAAGCTGGCCTACTTCAACGACACCGGCGACATCATCGGTACGCCGCGTCAGGTCAAGGTCGAGGTGGGCGTGCGGTTCTGACCGACGCCGGGCTTTGGGCGGTTCGCCGCCCGCACCCCGGAGAGAGTGAGCAAAGGCCCGCGGAGTCCATCCGCGGGCCTTTGCGTTGGCGGCCGCGAATAAAAAAGGAGGCCGGATCGCGAGATCGCAGCCTCCTCAAAATCGGCGTGAGCCGATGGACAGTGTTGTGGCACATCTCCGGCCGAGGCCGGATGGCGGCATCGTACGCGCTCGCCATCTCTTATGCAATGCCTGAGCTTGATGGCTTAACTGATTGTTTTCTTTGCAAAACGTCGGTCACACGTGCTGCGGGCCGCATATGATTTGTCGCACGAGACGCGCGATGTTGCCGTCGCCGCATTGAGCCGCGCGGCGTCGCTGGTTATCCCTTCCTGGAAACGCTTACACGTGCCTGGGAGGGCCCATGATGAAGCCGCCGCTACACCGTCCCCTCGTCCGCAGCCTGCTGGCCTGCGCCCTGATAGCCGCCTGGCCGGTAGCGCCCGCGCATGCCCAGACCGCCAACGCCACTGTGCGCGGGCAACTGAGCGCATCCGCCGGTACCGAAGTGGTCGCCACGGACCTGGCCACCGGGGCGATACGGCGCACTCACCTCGGTCCGCAAGGCAGCTTCTCGCTGGTCGGTCTGCCACCGGGCACCTACCGGGTAGAGGCGGCCGGCCGCAGCCGCACGGTGGTACTGAGCGTGGCGGCCACGCTCAATGTCGATCTGGACGAGGCTGAGGCGCCGGACCCTGGCGCCGGCGCGACCACGCTCGATCGCATCACCGTCAACGCCCCGGCCCTGCTCGAGGAGGTGCGTTCGCCGGAAGTCGGCCAGACCGTGTCGCTGCGGCAGATCCAGACCACGCCGCAGGTGTCGCGCAACTTTCTCGAGTTCGCCGATGCCGTGCCCGGCATGGTGTTCACCCGCGATGGCGACGGACGCACGTCGCTGCGTGGCGGTGCGCAGAACGGCAGCAGCATCAACGTCTACATCGATGGCGTCGGACAAAAGAGCTATGTGCGCAGTGGCGGCGTCGCCGGCCAGTTCTTCAGTGCCGGCAATCCGTTTTCGCAGCTGGCCATTGGCGAGTACAAGGTCATTACCTCCAACTACAAGGCCGAGTACGGGCAGATCTCCAGCGCGGCGGTCACCTCGGTGACCAAGTCCGGCACCAACGAGTTCCATGGCGAAGCGTTCTACCGCTACACCAATGAGCGCCTGCGGGCGCGCACGCCGGCGGAGCGGCAGCCAGGTCGTGACAAGGTGGTGTCGGCGGAAAAGGAATACGGCTTTTCGCTGGGCGGCCCGATCGTGCGCGACCGCGCGCATTTCTTCCTCGCCTACGAAGCCAAGCGCTTTACCCTGCCCGCCACCGTCGGGCCGACTGGCGTGGCGCTCAAGGCGGTCGACAGCCTGCCTGCGCAAGCCGCCGCCGAGCTCGGGCCGGCATCGCAACCGTTCCAGCAGAATCTGGTGTTCGCGAAGATCGACGTCGAGCCGACTGATCGCGACCGCATCGAGTTATCCCTGCAGGACCGTCAGGAGAAGCAGTATGGGTTCGGCGGGGTCAATGCACGCTCGCACAGCTCGTTCACCGACAACTACGACACGCGCTGGGCCTTGCGCTGGGCGCACAGCGGCGACATCTGGTTCAACGAAGTGCTGGCCACCCGCGAGGATTCGTTCAACAACCCGACGCCGCTGACGCTCGGCAATGGCCTGCTCTACACCACGCCGGACGGCATCAACGATCCGGACGTGTTGCAGATCGGTGGCGGCTCACCGCTGTCGGCGCAGCGCAAGGGACAGAAGGGCTGGTCCATCGAGGACAACCTCACGCTTAGCGGCCTGCAGTGGCAGGGCGAGCATACGATCAAGATGGGTGTGCGCTACAAGCGCATCGACCTGTATGCCGCCGATGCCAGCGATGTGAACCCGCAGTTCTCCTACACGCTGGAGAACCCGGTGTTTCCCGCCGCCACGCCGTACCGGGCGTTCTTCACCAAACCCGTTGTCGGCATTGGTGGCCTCACCCCGAGCGTGCGCTCTGCCGCGCAGCAGCTGGGCATCTACCTGCAGGACGACTGGCAGGTCAACGATCACCTGCAATTGAATCTGGGTGTGCGCTGGGACCAGGAGAAGAATCCCTCATACCTGGGCTTTGTCACCCCGCCCAACGTCATCGCGGCGCTGGGCCGGCAGGATCCGAATGGGCCGCCCGGACAGACGTACCAGCAGTCGCTGGCGCTGGGCGGGGTGAACATTGGCGATTACATCGGCACCGGCAGCAATCGCAGTGCCTTCAAGGGCGCCCGGCAACCGCGCCTGGGGTTCTCCTACGACCTCAATGCGGACGAGCAGCACGTGATCCACGGTGGCGCGGGACGTTCCTATGATCGCGATCTGTTCGATTACCTGCAGCTTGAACGCACCAAGGCCGCGCTGCCGCAAATCACGGTGAACTTTGCGGACCCTGCCACGGGCGGCTGCTATCGCGGTGCCGCGCCGTGCTACCCGTGGAATCCGGACCTGCTCAACGGCCTCGTCAAGCTGCAGGCGCTGGTCGGTCCCACGAGCAATTCCGGTGCCGAAGTGGACATGCTCAACAACAAGCTCAAGGCGCCGTACTCCGACCAGTTCAGCCTCGGCATGCGCAACAGGATTGGCGACTGGAGCACGGACGTCACGCTGACGCGGGTCCTCAGCTATGGCGGCTTCGCGTACACGCTGGGCAACCGGTATCCGAACGGCAACTTCTTTGATCGCCCACAGCTGTGCAACAGCACGTCGAAGGATCGCTACGGAGCGGCCTGGGGCTGTGGTCTGCCAGGTTTCGGCAGCCTGATCCTGGGCAACAACGGCATCAGGACGCGCAGCACCCAGTTGCTGGTCTCCGCGCAGAAGCCGTACACGCGCGAGAGCGGCTGGGGCATGTCGGTCGCTTACACGCTCACCCATGCGCGGCAGAATCGTGACATCAACGAGCACTACTCGTTCGACATGCCGACAATCCAGCAGTACCCGTTCATCCGCTCCAACGCCGCCGCGCGGCATCGGTTGGTGGTGACCGGAAACTACGACGGGCCGTGGGGCATCACCTTCGGCGCCAAACTGACCCTGGCCACACCGATCACCGCCACCACCAGCTATTGCCCGGAGACATTGCCAGCAGGCGGCAGCAACCAGCCCTCATGCAGGCAGGTGGGCATCACGCCCAACGGCAACGGCCGGTTCCTGCTCGGCGGGCCGATCTTCGGCTACCGCTCGATCGACGTGCAGGCGACGAAGGCGTTCAAGCTCCACGGCAACACGTCGATGTACGCGCGCATGGACATCATCAACCTGCTCAGCTTCGACAACCTGGTCGACTTGAACATGGGCAACTGGCAAGGCCAGCGCCACGCCTGGTACAACCGTGCCGGTGGCATCACCGGCACGCCGCGGCAAGTGAAACTGGAGGTGGGGCTGAAATTCTGAGCCGATGCGCCATGCAGGCCAGACGCACCGCGCTCAGAACGACAGCGCGGCAATCTCGGTCTGGATCGCTTCGGCGGCGGCCACCGGGTCGCTGGCGTTGCGGATCGGGCGGCCGACGACGATGGCATCGGCGCCATCGCGGAACGCTTCGGCCACGCCGACCGTGCGCTGCTGGTCGTCACCCACCGGACCGCCGGGGCGGATGCCCGGGCAGACGATGGAAAAGCCGGCGCCGGTGGCGCGGCGGATCGGGCCCGCTTCCTGGCCCGAGGCAATCACCCCGTCCATGCCCGCTGCCTGCGCGGCCAGCGCGCGCTCGACCACCACCTCGGCCGGGTCGCGGTCGATGCCCATCGCACGCAGGTCGTCGCGGCCCATCGAGGTCAACACCGTGACCGCAAGCAGGCGCATGTCACCACGGTTGGCCTGTGCCGCTGCCTGCAGCATCGGCGCGTGCCAGCCGTGCAGCGTGCAATAGCTCACCGGCCACTGCGAGAGCCGGCCAATCACGCCGGCGATGGTGGCCGGAATGTCGAAGAACTTCAGGTCCACGAAGATGCGCTTGTCGCGCCGCGCCAGCTCGTCCAGTACCTGGAAGTACTCGCCCGAGGCCAGCAGCTCCATGCCGATCTTGTAGAAAGACACCGAATCACCGAGGCGCTCGACCCATTCCAGCGCCTCGCGGCGACCCGGCACGTCCAGCGCGAAGATCAGGCGCTCGCGCGAGCCCAGCGGCAGCGGCGGGCGGCTCATGGCGCCACGTCCAGCGCGTCACGCTTGGCCTGGCGGCGCGCTGCGCGCGGCTGCGTGTAATCATTGTTGAACTGCGCCGGCTCCCAGCCGCCATAGCTCGGGTTGGGCAGCATCCACCAGCGCTCGCCAAACCAGTCGTGGTACTGCTGCAACAACTCGCCCCGACCCTGCGGCGTATTGGCGATCACCTGCACGAAGTCGCCGAGCTGGTCGCCAAACTGCATCAGCACCCGGTACTTCTGACCGGCCAGGCGGCGCCGGCAGTTCTTCTCGCTGCCGTTCTGCTCGCAATCCTTGACGAAGGTACCCAGGCCCAGGAACACGCTGTCGTCGGCCACCGGCAGGCCCACCGCGCGCAGGTTCGCCAGTGTGGCTTCCTGCAGGTGCTCGGCGCGGTTGGAGACATACAGCAGGGTGATGCCCTTGGCGGTGGCCGCCTTGGCGAAGTCCACCACGCCCGGCACCGGCTTGGCCTTCTTCTCGGCGACCCACTGCGCCCAGGTGACTTCGTCGTATTCCTGGTTGTCGCGGATCAGGCGCGCCTGATAGGGCGAGTTGTCGAGCACGGTCTCGTCCACATCGAGCACGACGGCGGGCTTGAGCCCCTTGGCCGCGTTGCCGCGCTCTTCCGGCACCAGCGCGTCCCAGTTGGGTTGCTTGAGCGCTGCGTCGAGACGGTCGGCGGCGGCGCGGTAGGTCTGCTCGGACAGCGCGCGATATTCCTCCGAACGCTGCATCCACAGCACGGCGTTGAGGTTGTCGTCGGCGGCCACGGCGTCGGCGTGGGCCGGCTTCTGTGCGCTGGCCTTGGGTTCGGCCGAAGGTGCCAGCGCGGGCTTGGCGGCGGATGCCCCTTCCGGCGCCTGGACCTTGCAGGCGCTCAGGGCCAGCAGGCTGCTGGCGAGAAGGGTCAGGGACAGGGAAGTGCTGCGACGCATGGGCTACCACCAGGGAAAGTGCGGCAATTTTACCGGCTTGGCGATGACCTGCGGGTTTCAGGTGCGATGCCCACCCGGCTATCCTGCCCGCCCCTGCCTTGCCGCCGAGCCGCCATGAACGCCGATCCCGCCCCGGTTCCGGTCCTCGATCCCATCCAGGCCCGCGTACTCGGCTGCCTGGTCGAAAAGGAAGCCACCACGCCGGACGCCTACCCGCTGACGGTGAATGCCGCGCAGGTAGCCGCCAACCAGAAGACCGCGCGCGAGCCGGTGATGGCGCTGGAAATGGGCGAGGTGCACCGCGCGCTGCGCCAGCTGGAAGGCCTGGGCCTGGTCCGCCAGCAGTTCTCCTCGCGCGCCGAGCGCTACGAACACCGCCTGGAATCCGCGCTGGGCCTGACCCGGCAGCAGGTCGTCCTGCTCGCCCTGCTGTGCCTGCGCGGGCCGCAGACCGTGCATGAGCTGTTTGCGCGCAGCGAGCGCTGGCTGCGCTTCAACGATGCCGAAGAGGTGCGCCACGCGCTGGAACGGCTGGGCCAGCGCGGCCTGGCTGCGCAGCTGCCGCGCGCCAGCGGGCAGCGCGAGGAACGCCATGCGCACGGGCTGTGCGGGCCGGTCGATACCTCGGCGCCAGCGCGCACCGGCACCGCGGAAGGCCAGGCCGTCATGGCTGAGGCCGCAGCACCGGAACTGGAAGCGCGCGTGGCCACGCTGGAGGCCCAGGTGGCCGAGCTGCAGGCGCAGTTGTCGCACCTGCGCGCCGCGCTGGGTGACAACAGCGCTGGCGCCTGAAGCAGCGCTCAGAGGGTGACGGTGTAATAGGCCAGCGGTTCGCGTTCGGCGGCGATGCGGTACTCGCCTTCGCGACGCAGGCCGAGTTTTTCCAGCAGGCGCACCGAGGCCGCGTTGCCGGGCGAGACGATCGCGCACAGCGCGCGCAGGCCCAGGGTGTCACGCGCGTAAGCCATCACCGCGCGCGCGGCCTCTTCGGCATAGCCGCGGCCATGCTGGGTGGACAGCAGTGCATAGCCGATGTCCGGCAGGTCCAGGTCCGCGCGCTGGATCAGTCCAGCCGTGCCGATGAACTGGCCGCTGTCGCGCAATTCGATCGCGTAATGGCCAAAGCCCTGCGTGGCGTACTGCGCACCGTGCCAGCTGACGAGGTAGTCGCGGGCCTCGGCTTCGCTGCGCACGTTGCGATCACCGATGCCGGCAATGAAACCCGGATCATTCAACAAGGCCAGCATGTTGGCCGCGTCGCGTTGCGGCGTCAGTTCGCGCAGTTGCAGGCGCTCGCTGTGGATGGCTACCGCCATGTGCTGTCTCCCCAGGGTGAGGCCACAGCCTGCCCGCGCGCCCGGGCGCTGGCAAGCCTCAGTCGAACAGCGCCTGGATCGCCGCCAGGCCGGCGCTGGCGCGCTCCTTCTTGCGCTCGGCATCGGCAACCGGATCGGCGCCATCGCGCTGGATCTCGGCGCTGGGAATCTCGTCGAAGAAGCGACTGGGCTTGAGCCGGACCTGCTCACCGAACTTGCGCGTGACCTTGCTGTAGCTCATCCACAGCTGTTCCTTGGCGCGGGTGATGCCGACGTACAGCAGGCGCCGTTCCTCCTGCAGGTTGCCTTCGTCCAGGCTGACCTCGTGCGGCAGCACGCCGTCCTCGCAGCCGACGATGAAGACATAGCGGAACTCCAGGCCCTTGGACGCATGCAGCGTCATCATCCGCACCTGGTTGCCGCCGTCGTCCTTGTCGTTGCGCGACAGCAGCGCAAGCTGCGCGGCCAGGTCGCCGGCGCTGGCGCCGCGCGGCCCGCCCTCGAACCACTCGGCCAGCTCTTCCAGGTTGGCCTTGCGGCGCTGGAAGCCAGCCTCGTCCTTGCTCTGGTTGCGCAGGTCGGTCAGCAGGCCGGACTTCTCGGCGAGCCGGCGCACCAGGTCGGCGGCCGGCAGCACCGCCGACTGCTGGCGCAGGTCGCGCAGGATGTCGGTGAAGGCGCTCAGGCCATTGGCCGCGCGCGGCGGCAGGTGCTGCAACGCGCCCATGGATTCGGCGGCGCGCGACATCGGCACGTGCTTGGCAGCGGCCAGTTCGGCAAGCTTGGCCAGCGAACCGGCACCGACCTCGCGCTTGGGCGACTGCACCGCGCGCAGGAAGGCCGCGTCATCATCTGGGTTGACGATCAGCCGCAGCCAGGCAAGCAGGTCCTTCACTTCCTGGCGTTCGAGGAAGGCGGTGCCGCCGGTCAGGTGGTAAGGCACGCGCAGCAGCTGCATGGCCTTTTCCAGCGGACGCGACTGGAAGTTGCCACGGAACAGGATGCAGAAGTCACTCCACGGCACCTGCTTGGCGGTGGCGAGGAAGGAGATTTCCGCCGCGACTTTTTCCGCCTCGTGCTCGCTGTCGCGGCATTCCCACACACGGATGCGCTCGCCGTCGGCCTGGTCGCTCCACAGCGTCTTGAGGTGTTCGTGCGGGTTGTGTGCGATCAGCGCATTGGCCGCGCGCAGCACGCGGTTGGAACAGCGGTAGTTCTGCTCCAGCTTGATGATCTGCAGGGCCGGGTAATCCTTGCCCATCTGCAGCAGGTTGTCCGGATTGGCGCCACGCCAGGCGTAGATGCTCTGGTCGTCATCGCCCACGCAGGTGAAATTGCCGCGCTCGCCGGCCAGCATCTTCAGCAGCCGGTACTGCGCGTCGTTGGTGTCCTGGCATTCGTCAACCAGCAGGTAGCCGATGCGCTCGCGCCAGGCCTGCACGATCTGCGGGTTCTCTTCCAGGATCTGCACCGGCAGGCGGATCAGGTCATCGAAATCCACCGCGTTGAACGTGGTCAGGCGTGCCTGGTAGCGCTCATACAGCGCGGCGGCTTCCTTCTCGCGCGTGCTGCGTGCGGCCGCCATCGCCTGTTGCGGTGACAGGCCACTGTTCTTCGCGCGCGAGATCAGGTTGCGCGCGTCCTCGATCGCATCGGGCTTGGCGCCATGCAGCAGGTCCTTGACCTGGGCGGCGGCATCGTCCGAATCGAAGATCGAAAAGCCGCGCTTGAGCCCGGCCGCTTCGTGTTCGATCTGCAGGAACTTCAGCCCCAATGCGTGGAAGGTGCAGATGGTCAGACCTTCGGCCGCGTCGCCACGGATGCGCTTGCCTACACGCTCGCGCATTTCCTTGGCCGACTTGTTGGTGAAGGTGATCGCGGCAATGCGCTTGGCCGGGTAGCGGCCAGTGGCGCTCAGGTGCGCGATCTTTTCCACGATCACGCGCGTCTTGCCGCTGCCGGCGCCAGCCAGCACCAACAGGGGACCTTCGCAGTGCAGGACCGCGGCGCGCTGGGGAGGATTGAGACCGTGCATGCAGGCTTCCGTGGGCCGTGCATTGTAGCTGGCCGGAGTTTGGGACGGATGCTTGACAGGGTGCCGGAGCTGGTCTATCTCCCGCCGGCTCGGAATAACCGAGCCGCGCATCGCCCTGCGCTGGAGGCCTCGGTAGAATCAGCCGATGGCCAAGCTCTACTTCTATTATTCGGCGATGAATGCGGGCAAGACGACGACCTTGCTGCAATCAGCGCACAACTATCGCGAGCGCGGCATGCGCACGCTGATCCTCACCCCGAAGCTGGATCACCGCGCTGGCAGCGGCGTGGTGGCCTCGCGCATCGGCCTGCGCGCCGAGGGCCATCCCTTCGACCGCGATGCTGACCTGCTGCGGCTGGTGGAGACGGACATCGGCGAGCGCGGCAAGCTGGATTGCGTGCTGGTGGACGAGGCGCAATTCCTGACCCGCGCGCAGGTGTGGCAACTCAGCGAAGTGGTCGACCAGTTGCGCACTCCGGTGCTGTGCTACGGCCTGCGCACGGATTTCCGCGGCGAACTGTTCGAGGGCAGCCAGTACCTGCTGGCCTGGGCCGACGAGATGCAGGAGATCAAGACCATCTGCCACACCGGCAGCAAGGCGACGATGACCGTGCGCGTGGACGAACAGGGCCACGCCGTGCAGGACGGCCCGCAGGTGGAGATCGGTGGCAACGAGCGCTACGTGTCGGTGAGCCGCGCCGAGTTCAAGCGCATCATGCGCGGAGAAGGCCGCATCGAGCCGCTGCAGGAATCTCTGCCCTGGTAATGGCCGCGGGTGAATGCGCACCCAGGTCTTTGGTTGGGTTGCCTGACGGCCGGTGATATGCAGAATCGGGGCAGTTCTCAAGGAGAGAGAAATGCGACAGGCCATCCGACTTTGCGTGTTGGGGCTGGCGCTCGCCGCCTGCGCTGGCACCGTCTGCGCCGCGGACACCGAGCACGAGTTCCAGGACTTCCCCGGCCAGGTACTGACCGACGGCTTTTTCGAAGCGCACCTGGATCTTTTCTATCGCAAGGCCGGCATCGCGGCTGATCGCCGCGCTGACTTCGCCGACGCGCGCAAGCATTACCAGCTGGCCGCGCGCTACGCGGACAAGCCTTCGCAGGCACGCCTGGGCGAGATGTACTGGGAGGGTCAGGGTGGCGCCTCCGACCGGGTGATGGGCTTCTTGTGGATGGCCTTGGCGGCCGAACGCAACTACGACGCCTTCCAGGCCCGCAAGATGGACTACTGGAACCAGCTCACGCCCGACGAGCGCAAGCGCGCGGCCGCCTTGGACCAGAAAATGCTGGGCGAGTATGGCGATGCGGTGGCCAAGCCGCGCCAGGCCAAGGTGATGCGGCGCGAAGCACTGCGCGGTACCGGCGGGCTGCTCGGATATTCGGAAGGCCAGTTGGTATCGATCAACACCCCGCGCGGCAACCCGATCGACCCGCAGGTGTACTACGCCAAGGAGTTCTGGGAGCCGGACGCCTATTGGCGGATGCAGGACTACGTCTGGGACGGGCGCACGCCGGGCCGCGTGGATATCGGCACGGTGCAGGACCTGGGCAGCCAGCCCCCGGCGACGGTGCCGGCCACGGACCAGCCTTGAACAAGCGTCGCGCCGGCATCGGCGCGACGCTGCGCGATCAATAGAGCTTGCGCTCGGCCGGCGGCGGCGGATTCCACTGGTACAGCCAGGTTTCGGTCAGCGGCCGGCCCTGCAGGCGCAGGTACAGGCGGATGTCGATCTGCTGGGTGGTGTCGTCCGGCGGAACCACGTCGAACATCGCGCGGTAACCGGAAATCTCGTGCAGCGGCCGTGCCGACACGGTTTCGGTCTTGCCGCGCGAGACCTGCAGCACCGCCTCGACCTGCAGGTTGTTGGCCTTGGCCAAGGCAGCAAGTTCGCCACCGGCGAAATCCACGGCGAAGCGCCAGGAGAAATGCGTGCGCTTCTGCCCGATGACGCCGCCCAGGCCAGTGCGCGTGGCCACGCACAGCGCCAGCGGCGAAGACGCCGGCGGATGCGCGCCCCAGTACAGGCGATAGCCGATCAGCAGTTCCTGCCCCGGCTGCGGCTTGGCCTCGGGATTCCAGAACGCGACGATATTGTCGAAGGTCTCGTCCACGGTCGGAATTTCGACCAGCTGCACCGAGCCCTTGCCCCAGTCGCCCTTGGGTTCCACCCACAGGCAGGGACGCTTCTCATAGAAGACGCCGTCGTCCTGGTAGTGGTCGAAGTTGCGGTCGCGCTGCAGCAGGCCGAAGCCGCGCGGGTTCTGGTCGACGAACATGTTGAAGCGCAGCTGCGGCGGATTGGCCAGCGGGCGCCAGATCCATTCACCGCTCCCCGTCCACATCGACAGGCCGTCGGTGTCGTGGATTTCCGGGCGCCAGTCCCAGGCCATGCGCCGGTCGTTCTCGCCGGTCTGGTACATGCTGGTGCAGGGGGCAATGCCCAGCCGTTCGATTGCCTTGCGCGGATACAGCGCGCTGTCGATCTCCATCAGCAGGACCTCGCCGTTGGTGATGGCGAAGCGATAGGCGCCAGCCACGCTCGGCGAATCGAGCAGGCCGTAGACCACGACGGTGTCCGAATCGGCGGCCGGCTTTTCCAGGTAGTAGGCAATGAAGTCGGGAAATTCCTCCGGCTTGCCGGTGCCGGTGTCGATCGCCAGGCCGCGCGCGGACTGCCCGTACTGGCCTTCCTTGCCGACGGCGCGGAAATAGCTGGCGCCGAGGAAGGCCGCGAAATCGCGGTTGGTGTCCTGCCGGGTGTTGAGGCGGAAGCCGGCGAAGCCGAGATTGGCCGGCAGCCCCTTGCCCTGCAACCCGCTCTTGCCGTAGTCGAAGGCGGCCGCGTCGTAGGCCAGTTCCTGCGCCTTGCCACCGACCACCTCGAACATGCGCACCGGCGAATGGAAGTACAGGCCCAGGTGGAAGAACTTGGCCTGGAAGCGCCCGGGCTGGTCGGCCCACAGCGCGTGGTCCTGGCGGTAGCTGATGGACTGGTACTGGTCCCAGGTCAGGCTTTCCACCGGCGCCGGCAGCACCCGCTTGTGGGTCTGGTAGGGCGCATTGGCCAGGGCACGGGCCTGACCCTTGAGCCAGGCGAAATCGAAGGGCTGCGGCTGCCCCAGGCGGCGCAGCCCGACCGCGTTGGCGGCCAGCGCCCAAGCCGGAATCGCGGGCAGGCCGAGGCTGGCAAGGGCGGCGGCGGCGTTCTTGAGGAATTGGCGTCGTTCCATGGGCCGTCGGGTATGGGGAAAGAGGCACATCATAGCCAGCCGGCCCACGCGCCGATGGCTGGCCGATGAATGCGCGCTCTCAGTGCGCGCAGGCGTGTTGCAGGGCCAGCCGCGTGGCCTGGCGGCACAGGAAATCACGCTGCGCGGCGGCCTCGTCCGGGCCGTCATAGCGCAGCAGCGTCCAGCGCTCGGCGGCCAGCATGCCTTGCCCTGGGGCCAGCGTGTGGTACGGCGCGTGCACTTCCATTTCCAGCAAGCCGGCCGCCGGCGTGCGCGAGGGTGCGTCCAGGTATAGCTCGACCTGCCCTTGTTCGCGATGGATGCGTTCGCGCGGCTGGTGATCGAAGCGGATCACGAACAACTGGTGGCCCGCGAAGCCGGCCATCCATCCGGCCGCTGGCTGCAGGCGGTACTTGCCGCGCTGGATGTCGGCGCTGTCCGCCTGACGGGCGGTGAGAACGAACAGGCCATCGGCGAAGTCGTGGCGTGGCGAGATGGTGCCGGCATCGGTGGAAGCTGCCAGCTCGATATCCGACGCGGCCGCCACCGGCACGAAGACGCGTGTGGAGGCTGCCACGCGGGTGTTGAACCACAGGTCCCAAGCGATGTCGGTGTCGCGGATGTTGCGGGCCTCGGCATCCAGCAGGACCGTATTGTCCGCGTCACTGGCCAGGCGCACCTGCTTGCGCAGGCGCACACCGCTGACCGGACTGTCGACGCCTTCGAGGCTGAACTGCCTGGCGTCATGCGACAGCAGCCGCGTGGGCGCCAACGACAGATAGGGATCCGGCGGCCAGTTGGCCCGCGACTGGCGGCGCGCGAGGTTGGCGTCCTGGTGTATCCACCATTCGCTCTGCGGGCCGACCCACACGTCGTGGCCCAGATAGGGAATGTCACCGGCGGTGGCCGACCAATCCGGTCGCGGCTGCGCGCGCACCGCGTCCTGTCCGACCTTCAACACATTGGGTTCGCCGTGCAGGTGCCAGGACAGGATGCGGCCACCAAAGGCCGTCGTCGCCTCGAGACGGACGCTGCCGTTGTCGAGCACCAACTGCGTGGGCTCGGCGGGCTCAGCCGTGGATGGCGTCGCCGCCGTGGCGGGCAGGATCGTGCAAGCGAACAAGGCCAGCAGGAGGCAATGGCGAATGGACGACGGTGGCATGCAGCAACTCCGTGGGGCGCGCCGCATTGTCACCCGGGCGCACGTACGCGCAAAGCCGTTGCTAGAGGCCAGCCACCAGGCGTTGCGTATCGCGCAGCCAACGCAGCCAGGGCGGTGGACGCCGGTCCGGCGGCGCGGCGGCGGGCTGGTCGCGTTGCCAGCAGCGCAGGTCGGCGGCCAGCGCCGTGACTGACCGATAGCGGTCGCGCGGCGACTTCTGCAGCGCCTTGAGCACGATGGTATCCAGTCCGCCGCGCAGGCAGGCGCTGCGGCGCTCGCGCAACGCGGCCTGCACGCCTTCGCAGCGCTGCACGATGAGCGAAGGCGCTGCGACCTCGGCGCGAAGCACCGCGCGCTCCCATTCGGCATCGCTCTGCCTGCGCAGGCGATAGGGTTTTTGCCCGGTCAACAGTTCGTAGAGCACTACACCGAGGGAATACACATCCGTCGCCGGGCTGACCGCTTCGCCGCGGATCTGCTCGGGGGCCGCGTAGTGCAGGGTGAAGGTCCGGGGCGCGTCGGCGGTCGTGGCCACGGGGGGTTCGTCGAGATGGCAGGCAATGCCGAAGTCGAGCAGGCGCGCGCAGCCGCTGCCGTCCACCAGGATGTTCGAGGGCTTCAGGTCGCGGTGGACGATGCCTTGCGCATGCACGTACTCCAGCGCCGCGCACACATGCAGGAACAACGCGGTGCAGCGCTGCGGCGAGTAGTCATGGTGCTGGCAGTAGTCGGTGATGGCTTGACCGCAGACATACTCCAGCGCCAGGTAGAGCTGCCCGTCCCTGGTCTCGCCCGCGTCAAGCAGGCGCGGAATCCGCGGATGCGACAGCGCGCCCAGCATCCTGCACTCGCGCAGGAAGCGCGCGCGCAGGTGTGGATCGGCAAGGTCCGCGCGCATCAGCTTCAAGGCAACGCGGCGGCCGTCGCCACCGCGTTCGTCATGGGCGAGCCAGACCTGCCCGGCCCCGCCTTCGCCCAGGGCCCGTATGAGCCGATAAGTGCCCACGCGGTCGCCCGCCACGGCCTGCTGGTCGCGTGAGCCCAGCAGCGGCTGCGCCATGAAGGCTTCGCTGCACTGCTCCATCGCCAGCAGACCGCGCAGCTCCGACGCCAGCGCCGGTTCGCCTTCCTGCAGTTGCTGCAGGCGGCGCGCGCGCAGCGCTTCGTCCAGTTCGAGCAGTTCGTCGAGCAAGGGGGACAGCAAGGCCCAGCGGTTGGCGTCCATGGCGTGGCTCAGTTTTCCTGCATCGAGGCGAGCAGCAGCATGCGCGCCTTCTGCCAGTCGCGACGGATGCTGCGTTCGGAACGCTGCATCAGTTCGGCGATCTCCGCTTCGGACAGCCCGGCGAAATAGCGCAGCTCGACGACCTTGGCCAGGCGTTCGTCCAGGCCATGCAGGCGATCCAGGGCCACGTCGAGGGCCAGCAGGTTCTCGTCCAGGCGCACGCCGCTGTCGCTGTCCTCCGGGATCTCCGCCACGCGCTTGAGGTCGCCGCCGCGCTTGCGCGCCAACCGGTTGCGGGCATAGTCCACCACTACGCTGCGCATCGCGAAGGCCGCATAGGCGAAGAAGTGCGCGCGGTCGTCAAACCGCGCCTTGCCAGTAGCCCCGAGCAGTTTCAGATAGGACTCGTGGACCAGGGAGGTCGCGTCCAGCGTGTGGTTCTGCTGGCCGGCCAGCTGGCGCCTGGCCATGGCGTGGAGCTCGCGGTACAGGGTGGACAGGACGCGATCGAGCGCGGCGCGGTCGCCCGCACGGGCCGAGTCCAGCCACAAGGTGATGTCCGTCGTCTCGCCCATGGTGCAGTCCTTACACCGCAGATGGCGCGGACTATAGCCGCCGGGGCGGCCGCCGACGTGAAGGCTATGCCGGGCGCGTATTCAACTGGGTGGATGGGGCTGCGGCTCAGGGCAGCGTCACCACGCGCGAGACATCCGGTTCGCGCTGGGTCGTGATGAAGCGCTCGAAGGCCAGCGTGTCCATGTTGAAGTAGCCGAGCCTGTCGTTGTCCTGGCTGACGAAGGCCAGCGGCCGGGTCGGGTGGTAGCTGAGCGCAATCGCGCGTGCCTGCATGGGAATATGGGCCAACTCCTGCAGCGTGGCCGGGTCGACCACGGAGATGCTGTTCGCCATAGTTGGTAACCACCAGCCGCCCGTCGCGATAGAGATAGAGCCGGGTCGGGTCATCGCGCGAAGGCGCCTGGTAGCGCACCTGCATCGTCTCCGTGTCGATGGCCGCGAGCGTATTGCTCAGGCGGTTGGTGACATACAGCGTCTTCTCGTCGGCCGAAAGCGCGAAGCCTTCGGGCTTGCGCCCGGGGATACAGGCCACCGGGGCGAACGTCGCGTCATGTGGCCGGATCCTGGTGACCGTATGCGAGAGCAGGTTCATCGCATAGGCGGTAGAGCCGTCGCGCGTCAGCGCGAACAGGTGGCTCTTGATGCCGCCTGTCGATACCGCGCGGCTGGGTGCGGTGTCCGTTGCTGGCTGATCGAACACCAGCAATTGCGCGCGTTCCTCGCTGAGCACGTACAGCCGCCCCTGCGCATCCATCTGCACGCCATGCAGGCGGTTGAACGGTGCAATGTCGATGCTGCGCAGCAGGCGCCGCTGCGCGATGTCGATCTGCAGCACACAGGTGCCGCCCGCGCCCAGGTGCCCGGAGGTCTCAACGCCGTAATGCCCGACATAGGCGTAACGCGCCTGCGCATCGACGACGAACTCGTGCGGAAACTCCGGCAACGCGATGCTGTGCAGGCGCGTACCGCTGTCCAGGTCGTAGTAGCTCAGGCAATGGCTGCATTTTTCCGTCAGCAGCAGGACTTCGGCGTTCATGGCAGCAGGATTCCCTGGGTATGGAGCGTGAAGCGGTACAGCGAGGTGCTGGCCGCGATAAACAGCTGATCGCGCCGCGCACCGCCAAAACAGAGGTTGCCGACCTTCTCCGGCACCTCGATGCGGCCGAGCAGGCTGCCGTCGGGGTGGTAGACCTGCACGCTGTCCAGGCTGCTGGTATAGATCCAGCCCTGCACATCCACGCGGAAGCCATCGGGCAGGCCGGGTGTCACTTCGGCGAACACGCGTCCGTTGGCCAGGTCACTGCCGATCACATCGAACACCATGAGGTGGTGGCGCCCCTGTCCGTCGCCGCGCGTGGCCGCGGAGGTGTCGCTCACGTAGAGCAGGGATTCGTCGGGGGAGAAGGCCAGCCCGTTCGGCTCCTGGACCGCGGCGGTCATTGCGTCCAGTTGTCCGCTGCGCGGGTCGAAGCGGAACACGAAGTTGGCCGCCTGCTCGGCCTCGGCCTTGTGGCCTTCGCGATCGCTGAGGATGCCGTAGGGCGGGTCGGTGAACCAGATCGTGCCATCGCGCTTGACCACCAGATCATTCGGTGAGTTCAGGCGCTTGCTCAGATGCCGGTCGATGACGATCTGGTCGGCCGTGTCGGCGCGCAGGCCTTCGTGCGACAGCGGCGTGCGCACGATCGCGCGCAGGCCATGCGAACAATGCAGCAGGTCGCCGTTGAGATCACGGACATGGCCGTTGCAGAAGTCCGCCGGCTCGCGCCATACCCGCATGCCATCGGTCGCCGACCAGCGCAGGATGCGGTTGTTGGGGATATCGCTCCACAACACCGAGTCGTCCTCGTGCAGCCAGACCGGGCCTTCGCTCCAGATGGCGCCACTGCACAGCCGTTGCAGCCGCGCGCCGTGCACCACCGGACGCAGGCGCTCGTCGAATACCTCGATGCGGGTGTCGAGCGTGTTCATCCCTTGACCGCGCCCGCGGTAAGGCCGGTGATGATCTGCCGTGCCGCTATGAAGGTGAAAAGCAGCGGCGGGATCGCGATCAGGCTGCCCAACGCCATGATCTTTCCCCATTCCACACCCATGTCGGTAATGAACAGCGAAGCGGCGACCGGCAAGGTGCGCGTGGCGCGGTCGGTCAGGACCAGGGCGAGGATGAACTCGTTCCAGGCGATGCGGAAGGTGAAGATCGCCGCCGCCGCCAGACCAGGCTTGAGCAGCGGCAGCACCACTTTCCAGAACACCTTGGCGCGACTGCAGCCATCGATGGCCGCGGCCTCTTCCAGTTCCACCGGCACCTGTTCGACGAAGCCATACAGCAGCCAGATCGTGAAAGGCAGGTTCACCGCGACGTAGAGCAACACCAGCCCCGCCAGCGAATTGATCAGGCCGGCCTGGTCCCAGATCATGAAGACGGGCACGGCCAGCACGGCCAGCGGCACGGTGCGCAGCAGCAACGTGGTGTAGGCCAGCAGCCGGCGGCCGCGGAAGCGCAGCCGGGCCAGGCCATAGGCGGCCATGCAGCCCAGCAACAGGGTGATCAGCGTGGAGGCGACCCCGACCACCAGGCTGTTCACCAGGTAGCGGTCGAAGCCGTTGCCGTCGAGGACTTCGCGATAGTTTTCCAGTGTCGGGGTAAACAGGAATTGCAGGCCGCTGGAGAAGATCTGGTTCTGCACCTTCAGTGAAGTGGCGAACATCACCACGATGGGCGTGACGCAGGCGGCCGCCAGCAGCAGCAGGACCGCGTAGTGCAACAGGCGCCACGGCACCCGACTGCGCGGGGCCTGCGCGGAACTGGCCGAAGCAGTCGAGGTCATGTGCGCGGCCCCTCCCTCAGTGGATTGGACAGGCGCAGGGCGCCCCAGGTCAGCAGCCCCACCACGGCCAGCAGCAGGACCGAGACCGCTGCCGCCGAGCCGAGCCGCTGGCTGACGAAGGCGGTCTTGTAGATGTACAGCGAGAGGATTTCGGTCGAGTCACCAGGGCCGCCGAAAGTCAGGATGTAGATCACTTCCAGCACCCGGAATGCGTCGATCAGGCGCATCACCAGGGTCAGCACGATCACGTGCATCACCATCGGCAACTTGATGCGGAAGGCAAGCTGGCGCCAGTTGGCACCGTCCATTCGCGCCGCCTCCAGCACCGCGCCATCCACGTTGGCAAGCGCGGCGGTGAGCATGATGAAGACGAAGGGCGTCCACTGCCAGATGTCGGCGATGACGATCGCCGCGAAGGCCGGACCCTCGTCGGCCAGCCAGGCCAGCGGCTCGACGCCGAACACGCCAAGCAGGGCATTGAGCAGGCCGAACTGTGCGTCGAACAGATAGCGCCAGGTCAGGCCCACGGCGATTGGCGCGATCATCATCGGCAGGATGAACAGCGTGCGGAACACGGCGATGCCACGCAGCGCCCGCCCGGTCTGCGCCTCCAGGGCCAGAGCCAGGGCAATGCCCATGATCATCTCCGCCGACACGCAGACAAAGGCAAACAGCAGCGTGGTCCACAGCGAGCGCCACACCGCCGCATCCTGCAGCGTGCGGGCGAAGGTCTCCATGCCGACCCACTCGGCATCGGCCCACGGCATGCCGATGCTCCAGTCGTAGAAGCCCAGCTGCAACGCGGTGAGCACGGGATAGAGGCAGGCCACCAGCATCACCGCGGCGGCCGGCCCGACATAGAGCAGCACGGTCCAGGGCGAGGTCTTCATTGCTTGAAGTAGCCGCCGCGGCGCATGATGTCGCTGACCTTGGGGACCACATCATCCAGCGCCTGCTGCGGCGACTTCTTGCCGGTCAGCGCCTCGGACACGGCAATGCCCAGGGCCTGCACGTTGATCTCATCCCATTCGGGAATGATCGGGCGCCAGTCAGGGTTCGAATACTGCAGCTGTTCGCGCAGCGTCGCGTATTCGGGGTACTGCCGCACCAGGTCCGGATGCGCCAGCGTGCTCAGCCGCGAGGGCACGCCACCGGCCATGGCAACGGCGATGTCCTGCTGCTTGCTCGTCAGCCATTGGATCAGCAGGAAGGCGGCATCGGCATTGCGGGCGTTGCGCGGAATGGCCAGGCCCAGGCCGCCGGACTGCGATGAGCGGCGCACACCCTTTGGATGCAGCGCATAAGCCACCTTGCCCGCGATCTTCGAGCCGCTGGGGTTGCGCACCGCGCCGAAGATCAGGCTCGAATCCAGGTACATCGCCGCCTGGCCTTGCAGGAAAGCCGTGATCATTTCGCCCTGGCCGTAGCCAGGCACACCGGCCGGCCCGGTGTCGGCGACCTGCTTGAGGAAACTGAGCGCCCTGACCCCGATCGCGTCATTGAAGCGCGGCTTCCACTGCGCGTCGAAGATGCTGCCGCCCATCGGGTTGAGATGCAGCAGCCATGCATGCACGCATTGATGACCGGCCTGGCCGCGTGAAGTCAGCGCGCCGATACCCGCCTTGGCTTTCAGCGTCTGCAGCAGGCTCTGCAATTGGGCGTAGTCCTGCGGCGGCGACAGGCCATGCTTGGCGAAGATGTCGCGGCGGTACGCCAGCAGCGAGGTCTCGGCGCCATAGGGCAGCCCGTACAGCCGCGCACCGGGCCCGGCGAGATAGCCCTTGGGGCCGCCGACCATGCCGATGTTCTCCAGATAGACCGGCACGATGTCGCGCAGATCGAAAGCGGGGTCAGCCAGGCCGGGATTGGCGAGGAACGGCGCCAGCTCGCGGATGGCGCCCTTTTTCACGTACTCGCTTTTCCACATCACCACGTAGCTGACCAGGTCGTAATCGCCCTGGCGCTTGGACATCTCCAGCAGCTGCTTGTCCTTCATGCGCAGGATCTGCAGCTTGTCGACCTCGACCTTGATGCCGGTCTCGCGGGTAAAGGCCGGCAGCAGGCTGCGCATGGCGTCGTAGTGTGGATGCGCGGGAACGCTGATCACCAGCGTCTGGCCCTTGTAGCGGGCATAGCGGTTCTGCGCATGGCTGCTGGCCAGCGGCAGCGCCGCGCCAAAGACCGAAAGCGCGCTGGCCTGGAGGAATCGTCGACGTTGCATGGTTTCTCCGCGTTAGTCTGGAATCCGAAGCGGCCGCAAACTCAGCTCGCCAGTCGTGCGCCGCTTGATCTGTCGAACAGATGGATCTGCGCCGGTGCGATATCGAGATCGACGCGCTGGTGCAGCAGGTCGGTGCGGTGCCCGGGCACCACCGCGGCCAAGCGGGTATCGGGCTGGCCGTGCAGATGGCCGACCAGCACGCTTTCCGTGCCCAGGTACTCGACCACGGTGACCTGCATCGCCAGGTCCGCACTGCGCGGCGCGAGCCGCAAGCCCTGTGGACGAATCCCGAGCACCACCTCGGTGCTGCCGGTGGTGACCGGCGGCGACAGCTGCAAGCGGAATCCCTCGCCCACCAGGCAGCCGTCCGCGTGCAAGGTGGCCTGCAGCAGATTCATGCCGGGCGTGCCGATGAAAGAAGCGACGAACAGGTTGGCCGGGTGGCTGAAGACCTCGGCCGGGGTGCCGATCTGCTGGATGCGGCCCCTTGTCGAAGATCACGATGCGCGAGGCGAGCGTCATCGCCTCCACCTGGTCGTGGGTCACGTAGACCGTGGTCTTGCTCAGGCGTTCGTGCAGCAGGGCCAGTTCGGCGCGCATGTGTCCACGCAGCCGGGCATCGAGGTTGGACAGCGGCTCGTCGAACAGGAAAACCGCCGGTTCGCGCACGATGGCGCGGCCGATGGCCACGCGTTGGCGCTGACCACCGGACAGCTCGCGCGGCTTGCGCTGCAGCAGCCCGCAGATATCGAGGATGGCGGCGGCATCGCCGACGCGGCGGCGGATTTCCGCCTTCGCCACGCCGGCCAGTTCCAGGGCGAAACCCATGTTCTGCGCCACGTTCATGTGCGGATACAGCGCGTAGTTCTGGAACACCATCGCGATATCGCGGGCCATCGGTTGCAGCTGGGTCACGTTGCGGCCGCTGATGCGGATGCTGCCTTCGGTGACCGGCTCCAGGCCCGCGATCATGCGCAGCGTGGTGGACTTGCCGCAGCCAGACTCCCCCAGCAGCACGACGAACTCGCCTGGCTCCACGCGCAGATCCAGGTGTTCGACCACCGTATGCGTGCCGAAGCGTTTGACGACCGCTTGCAGTTCCAGGCCGGCTGCGGGTTGCGTGTGGCTTGCCTCGTTCATCGCTTGCCTCGCTATCGTGTCCTGTGCGTGGATGATCCAGGGCGCAGCGGCGCGACACCGGGCGGCTGTCGCCGCCGTGCGTGGCGCTGGGCCCATTCCTCTGCGCTATAGCGCTGCACGCCGCGGCCGATCACCGGGACGTGGTTGCCCGGGTGTTCCAGCCCCGGGCCCCAGATCGCCTGATAGGTATCGATGCAACGGCCCGCGCGTTGCAGGCTGCAGAAGGCGACGCTCCACGCCGCCCACCATGCGCCAATGCACAGCCACATCCAGCGCGGCGCATCGGCCACCGCCAGGCCCAGCGCAATGTTGCCGACCGCCAGCAGCAGCGCCGTGTAGCCGACCAGCTTGTGCAGCCACTCGAAGTAGCGGCGCCGCCGGCTCATGTCGTAGTGGTCGCCACGCAGGCGCACATCGGTGGGCCCGCCCTTGCTGCCGCGCAACAGGCCGCCGACGACCTGCAACCAGCCGCAGGCCAGCAGCGTCCAACCCAGCCAGCCGTGCCAGCGTGCCCATGCGGACGCGCCCGCGGCGTGGCCCCAGGCCAGTGCAATGCCCACACTCATCGTGACCACGCCCAGGGCCTGCAACAGGCGGTGGGCATGCCACCAGGCCTTGTGATCCAGCCGGCGTGGCCAATCCTGGCCCGGCAGCACCTTGAAGAAGCGCGCCGCCATCACCCCTATCGGCAACAAGATGGCCCACGCCAGCACCATCAGCCGGCCATGCCAGGCGGCCCAGCTGGCAATGCGATGATCCGGCGCGCCACTGATCGGAAGCAACAGCCATTCGAGCACGGGTTGCGCCATGGAGATCACGTTCGATGCTCAGGCCAGCGTGTACGTGGTCTTGACCGTGGTGAAGAATTCCTCGGCGTACTGACCCTGCTCCCGCGGTCCGTAGCTGGAGCGTTTGCGGCCGCCGAAGGGCACGTGGTAATCCACGCCCGCGGTGGGCAGGTTCACCATCACCATGCCGGCCTGGCTATGGCGCCGGAAATGCGTTGCATGCTTCAGGCTGGTCGTGGCGATACCAGCGGACAGGCCGAACTCGGTATCGTTCGCTGTCGCCAGCGCTTCCTCGTAGTCGTTGACCCGGATCACACTGGCGACCGGGCCAAAGATTTCCTCGCGGTTGATGCGCATGTCGTTGTGGGTATCCACCAGCAGCGCGGGCGCCATGTAGTAGCCCTCGGTATCGCGCTTCAGGCGGTGCCCGCCCATGGCCAGGATGGCGCCTTCGCGCGTGCCGATCTCGACGTACTCCAGGTTCCTGTCCAGCTGCGGCTGGCTGGCGACCGGACCGATATCGGAGCCCGGCACCAGCGCATCGCCGATGAGCAGCTCGGCCATGCGCGCCTTCATCGCCGCAAGGAACTTGGGGTAGATGCCCTCGGTGACGATCAATCGGCTCGACGCCGTGCAGCGCTGGCCGGTCGAATAGAACGCGCTCTGCACGCTCAGCTCCACGGCCTGGGCGAGATTCGCATCGTCGAGGATCACCTGCGGGTTCTTGCCGCCCATCTCCAGCTGTACCTTCTTGTGCGCGGCACCGCACTGGCTGGCGATGTCGCGGCCGATCGCGGCCGAGCCGGTGAAGCTGATCGCATCGATGCGCGGATGCCTCACCAGTGCGCTGCCGACGACGCTGCCACGGCCCATCACCAGGTTGAACACGCCGGCGGGCAGGCCGCAGCGGCTGATGATCTCGGCCAATGCCCAGGCGCAGCCCGGCACCAGTTCGGCGGGTTTGAGCACGACGCAATTGCCGAAAGCCAGTGCCGGCGCGACTTTCCAGGCTGGAATGGCAATGGGGAAGTTCCACGGCGTGATCAGGCCGATGACGCCGACCGGCTCGCGGCTGATCTCCACGTCGATTCCCGGCCGTACCGATGGCAAGGTCTCACCGGACGGACGCAGGCATTGCCCGGCAAAGAACTTGAAGATCTGCCCGGCACGGGTGGACTCGCCGATGCCTTCGGGCCAGGTCTTGCCTTCTTCGCGTGCCAGCAGCAGCCCGAGTTCCTCGCGGCGCGCGAGAATTTCGCTGCCTATCCTGTCGAGCGCGTCTGCGCGGGCCTGGATGCCGCTGCTGGCCCAGCCTGGAAACGCGGTGCGGGCCGCGGCCACCGCGGCATCGACGTCGCCTTCGTCGCCCTGCGCGTACTCGGCGATGACATCGGCAAGGTTGGAAGGATTGACGTTGGCAACATAGTTCGCGGCCTGCGGCCACTCACCGCCGATGAAGTTGTCGTGTCTTTGCATGTCGGGTTCTCTAATGGCCCCAGCGCAGGACCAGGGGGTCGAGCCGTCTGGCGGTCGCCAGCAGGCCCTTGCGTACTTCCGGATGCAGCGCCGGCCAGGGGTGGCGCGGTGCGTCGCAAGCAATGACACCGCCTTCCTTCATCAGCGCCTTGGCGGCGAGGAAGCCGGCCTGGCGGTTCTCGACATTGATCAGCGGCAACCAGCGCTGGTATTGGGCGAAGGCGCGGTCTAGATCACCGGCGCGGTGCGCTGCGATGATCGGACCGATGCCATCGGCAAAGGCGCCACCGGTCATCGCGCCGGTGGCACCCGCGTCGAGATCGGCGAGCAGGGTGATCGCCTCCTCACCGTCCCAGGGTCCCTCGACGGCCTCGCCTCCGAGCTGGATCAGCGCACGCAGCTTGCTCGCCGCCCCGGCCGTCTCGATCTTGAAGTAGCTGACCTGTTCGATCTCCCTGGCCATCCTGGCGAGGAACGCGGCCGTCAGCAGCGTGCCACTGGCCGGTGCGTCCTGAACCATGATCGGGATGCGCAGCGCATCGGAAAGCCGCGCGTGGAACTCGAAGATCTGCGCCTCGGGCACGCGGAAAGTCGCGCCGTGATAAGGCGGCATCACCATCACCATGGCCGCGCCCATGTCCTGTGCCCGGCGGCTGCGGGCCACGCACGCCGCGGTACTGGCATGGGTGGTGGTGACGATGACCGGCACGCGCCCGGCGATATGCTCCAGGGCGGTGCGCGTGAGCAGTTCACGTTCCTCGTCGGAGAGCAGGAACTGCTCGGAGAAGTTGCCGAGGATGCAGATGCCGTCGGCGCCCGAGTCGATGATGAAATCCAGGCAGCGCCGCTGGCTTGCCAGGTCCAGCGCACCGGCCTCGGTGAAGGTGGTGGGCGCGACGGGGAAGATGCCGCGATAGCGCGGCCGGGACAGGCGGCTCATGCGCGGGCTACTCGATGATGTCGAACTGGTCGAGGTACTCGTGCCTGATGGACAGGCCGAGCCCCGGAACGTCATCGCGCAGCTGGACAAATCCGTCCTCGGCAACGGGCTCGCCCTCGAAGATGTAGTAGAACAACTCGTTGCCCACCTCCACGTCGAACATCGGGAAGTACTCGCTCATCGGCGAGGCCAGGGTGCTCATGGTCAGGTGGTAGTTGTGCATCTGCCCGGCATGCGGGACGACCGGGACCGAGTAGGCTTCGCACAGCGCGTTGACCTTGTGCGCCACGGTGATGCCACCGACGCGGTTGGTGTCGTACTGCACGACGCTGACGGCCTTCCTGTCGAGCAGCTGCTTGAAGCCGTACAGCGAGAATTCGTGCTCGCCGCCGGAAATCGGAATGCTGGTGAGCTGGTTCAGCTCGGCGTAGCCGTCGATGTCGTCAGCGATTACCGGCTCTTCCAGCCAGCGCGGCTGGAAGCGTTCGAGTTTGGGCAGGATGCGCTTGGCGTACTCCAGGTTCCAGCCCATGTAGCACTCGAGCATCAGGTCGTTTTCGTAGCCGATCACTTCGCGGATCGCCTCCACCGCCTTCAGGTTCTCGGTGACCCCGGCGGTGCCGTGCGCCGGCCCGTGGCCGAAGCGCGCCTTGAACATGGTGAAGCCCTGGTCCAGGTACTGCTGCGCTTCGGACTGCATGTCATCCAGGGCGGTGCGGTAAAGCTTGGAGTAGTAGCAGGGGATGCGTTCCTTGGTCCGGCCACCGAGCAGCTTGAACACCGGCTGTTGCACCGACTTGCCGAGGATGTCCCAGATCGCCAGATCGACCGCGGAGATCGCGGCCATCGTCACGCCCTTGCGGCCCCAGGCATGGGTCGCGCGGTACATGCGTTGCCACAGGTATTCGTAGTCCCAGGGGTCGTGGCCGATGACCAGTGGCGCCAGGTGTTCGTCGATGATTGCCTTGGCGATTTTCGGCGCCAGCGCCACGTTGCCCAGGCCGACGATGCCGTCATCGGTTTCCATCTCCACCACGGTCCAGGCGTGGAAGCGGAAGGTGCTCATGCTCTCGGCCGGCGCGTAGAGCAGGTCCATGGCGTTGGAACAGAAGTTGCCCTGCGGCGGCACGGTCCTGCCCTTCCACTGAAACACCCGCGCGCGAATGGATTTGATCTTCATGGCGATGGCTGCCCTGGCTGACGTGGCTTCATGCGCGGGCCAACGCCGCGGCGCGATGCGCGCGGCCCATGCGGCAGGCGATCAGGAAGGCTTGCCAGGTCGCCTCGGCATTGGCCTTGCCCTGCCCCGCGATGTCGTAGGCCGTGCCATGCGCCGGCGTGGTGATGGGAATCGGGAGGCCACCCTGCACGGTGACACCGCGCGAGAAGCCGAGCAGCTTGATCGCGATCTGGCCCTGGTCGTGGTACATGGTGACAATGGCCTGGTACTCGCCGGCCATGGCCTTGAGGAAGATCGTGTCGGCCGGAAACGGGCCGTGGAAAGGCGCGTCGGTCGGCCAGTCGCGTGTCTGCAGCGCACGCACGGCCGGCACGATGATGTCCAGCTCCTCGCGGCCACAGACGCCGCCGTCGCCGGCATGCGGATTGAGCGCGGCGATCGCCACCTTGGGCGTCCGCACGCCGCTGGCCAGCAGCGAGCGGTAGATCAGTTCCGAAGCCTGTTCGATCCGCTCCTTGCTCAGCAGGCCCGGCGCATCCTTCAGTGGCACATGCGAGGAAATGCGTGAGGTCCAGACCTCACCTAGCGTATTGAACTCGCAAAAGTAGCCGTTGACGCCCAGGTACTGCGCGAAATGGTGCAGCTCGTCTTCATGCTGCATGCCGCCGAGCTTCATCGCATGCTTGTTGAGCGGCGCGAAGCAGATGGCATCCACCTCGCCGGCCAGTATCGCGTCCATGCACAGGTCCAGCACCTGCAGTACGGAGCGCCCGCCGGCGGCTTCCGCCTGGCCGGTGTGCACGGCATCAACCTGCACACTGTCCACGGCGAGGAAGGCGGCACGCGAGGTGTCGTCGCGCTCGCGCACCTGCGAGAACGACGTGACCTCGCTAGTGGCGACGCGGACACCCGCGATGTGCTGGCCTTGCTCCCATAGCCATTGATCACCGACCAGCACGATGTTCGCCTGGGTGCTTGCCTCGGGCCTTGCGAGAAGCCGGGCGATCAGTTCCGCGCCAATACCAGCGGGATCACCCAGCGTGAGTGCGACAACCGGCAGAGGGCTGGCATCGTGCACTGGGGTGCAACCACGATGCGGCTGCTGCGTGGCGTCCAATTCCGTCATGTTCTGTCACGCGTGGTTGCGTTGCCGCTGCGGGGCATTGCAAGTCGTGTCATGCCGGTCTCCTGCGCGCTTTTCGCATCTGCGTCTTGATGCGTTCGATCCTAGAATCCCAACTTGTCCGCCGTAAATTGAATATGTTTGATCGGCTGATAACCACAGGAGATCGCCACTTGAGTTGCTTCGATCGCCACGCGGGTACATCGCAACTGCTCAATCGCTTGCGCATGAAGCAGGTGGCATTGATCCTCGCGGTCGCGGAGAAGGAGACCTTGCGCGGTGCTGCCTCCGAGCTGAGCATTACCCAGCCTGCGGCCACCAAGATGCTGCACGAGCTCGAAAGCGCGCTTGGGCAAACGCTCTTTGATCGCGTCGGCCGTGGCATCAGGCTCAATACCGCAGGCGAACGCGTTACCGCCTACTTCCGCAGCATCCGCGGCAACATGGAGGCGATGAATCGCGAACTCAGCGCGCTCAAACACTGTGGCAAGGGCCGGCTCTCGATTGGCAGCATCATGGCCGCTTCGCCCGGGCCGCTCACCGAGGCGCTGATCGACCTCAAGGCAACCCTGCCACTGCTGGACATCGACATTTCGGTGGACACCAGTGACCGGCTGCTGCCGCGCCTGGAGGCGGGAATGCTTGAAGTGGTTATCGGTCGCCTGGTATCGCTACCGGCCAGCGACTATTCGTTCCGCGTCATCGACAATGAGGAACTGGCGCTGGTGGTCGGCCCGCAGCATCCGCTGGCGCGCAGGCGCCTGGTCGCATTCGACGAACTGCTTGCCTATCAATGGGTGTTGCAGCCCGTCGGCAGCCCGATGCGCGACGTGATCGACCACGAATTCCATGACCATGGCGCGATGATCCCATCTGGTCTGGTGGAGACCGGATCGATCCTCACCACCGTCAGCCTGATCAGACGAGCGCCACTCATAGCGGTGGTACCCAAGACCGTGGCGCAACGCAATGGTGAGGGCCGCGTGCTGCGGGTACTGCCTTACCGGCTACGGCGGAAACTGGAGACCTATGGCAGCGTGACTCTGCGCGGCAGGCCGCTCAGCAAACCCGCCGAGCAATTCCTGGGTTTGCTCCATCGCGATACTGCATGAGCTGACCGCTCGGCGGATTGATCCAGCCCTGTCTCAACGCTGGCAGCGCGGGCACCAGACGCTGGCGCGTTGCCCGATCGAGGCATGCCGGAGCGTCGTGCCGCAGCGGCGACAGGCTTCGCCTTCGCGGCCATAGACCAGCAATTCCTGCTCGAAGTAACCCGGCGCGCCATCCGGACTGATGAAGTCCCGCAGGGTGGTGCCGCCGCGCTGGATGGCGTGGGCGAGAATGTTCTTGGCCGCTTCGGCCAGCCTCGCGTAACGCTCCCGCGAGACCTTGCCGGCCTCGCGTAACGGGTTGATGCCCGCACGGTGCAGGCTTTCCGCAGCGTAGATGTTGCCGACGCCAACGACGATGCGTTGATCCATCAGGAAGGTCTTCACCGGTGCCTTGCGGCCGCGGCTTCGTGCGAACAGATAGTCGCCATCGAAGCCGTCCGACAGCGGTTCGGGGCCCAGTTCGGCCAGCAGCGGATGCGTGTCACCGGGGGCCTGCCACAACAAGGCACCAAAGCGGCGCGGATCGTTGAAGCGCAACAGCCGACCGTTGTCGAGACTGATATCCACATGGTCGTGGACTCGCAATGGCGTGTCGCCCGGCAGGACCCGCAGGCTCCCCGACATGCCCAGATGCAGGATCGCGGTGCCGTTGCGCTCGGTTTCCAGCAGCAGGTATTTGGCACGCCGGCGCAGGGCCTTGATCCTGGCACCGGGGAGTTCCTGTTCGATCTGCGGCGGAATCGGCCAGCGCAGATCCGGGCGGCGCAGGATCACTCCATGGATGGTGCGCTTGAGCAGATGCGGCTCCAGTCCACGCAGCGTGGTTTCGACTTCGGGTAACTCGGGCATGGCGGCAGTGTAGTTCCAGATGACGCGTTTGTATTTTCCTTGCGCGCAAAGACAAACCCCCAGCCGTGGGCTGGGGGTTTGCGGGGTAAAGCCCCTGGCGATGACCTACTCTCGCATGGCTTGAGCCACACTACCATCGGCGCAGCTGCGTTTCACTTCCGAGT